>CACZHK010000016.1 GCA_902780915.1 Pseudoselenomonas ruminantium
CCATGCAACGCCTATTGCAGGCGGCCTGAGGATTTTATCTCTTGAGATATACGGTTTTCAAGGAGCCGTTAGTATTTTCTATGTGGGAAGTTTGAGTTATGAAAATATATGCCCCAATATTGGGCTTGCGGCAGCTTTGGTTGCATCAAAAAGCAGCGTCTTGGCCTTCTGCATCAAAGAATTTTCAAGCAGGTATTCAATCCCCATTGGTGTAATCGTGAAATCGCTTGTACACTTTACGCCGGACTTGCCGCCTATCATAGGAACGACCTGTAAACCTTCGACATAGCCACATTCAGCTAAATGCCGCAGAATGTATTGCCAATACTTCTCGTTTATGATGGTCTTTTCTTTGAATTGCTCTATTGAAGCTAAATCAATATCCACACCATCTTTCAAGCACGCATACAGATAGCGCAATGGAAAATTTTATGCTCCCTTAAATCAGGGGGAATTTGGTGCAATACCGTGCAAGAGACCTCAAAAGTAATCGTTCCCTGTTTGTTCAATGTTTCTATCTTGTAATTTTTACAAGCATGACACAAGGGACAGGAAACCGCCTTTGAGAATCCTGGGCAGTCATACCAAAAAGAAGGGCTGAATTTTCTCTTACTCATTTGGAACCACTCTCCCCTGTAGGAAATAGATACCATCTTTTACCTCAATGTTATCTATTTTATACTTCATACCCCTATGAAACAAAATCTCATCCTGATACTTGTACTTTTTGGCCAAGGGTGCGATATATGCGGCTCCCCTGTAACCCTTTGGTACCTTCAATTTCATTATAACATCTCTGCCGGGGTAATCAAAGGAATTTAATGAGGTTGATGTAAACCCAGCATTAGTATGCTCGTAATCCATCAGCATAGTAACTGCACTGGGGTCAATTTTCTTTCCCGCCCCTGGAATGATGTACTGCAGATTAGTTTTCCGCTGTACGGTTATGTCTTCGGGAATAACGCATTTCTCAAGGGCAGCATCCAGAATATCAATATCCTTTTGAATCGCCTTTGTAACCTTCCCTTGGTATATCGCATTATTTATCCGTTGAGCGCCAAAGCCAGTGTAGCGGTACAGCGTTTCCTTCTCAACAGCCGTAAGCGAATTAACCTGCATCGCCATCTGTTCACGGATACTGCCGTTTTCATCCTGAGCCTTTGCCATGTTCACATATTTCTTCTCCCATTCGGGATAAGTCATATTCTCTGGCACCATGACACGCTTCCCAGTATCCGGGTCACGCGCTGCACGCTTGCCGCTTATCCCTTCATAGTCCCCAAAGTAAGGCACGATGCAGGAACGGCACCAGCAGTGCATAGGCGGCGCATTGGTTCCAGGCTTATAGTCCTTCACCTTGTACACCTTGCCATCATGCTCCCGGCAGGTTTCCGAGGTTTTGCGATCAAGGGTGGCCACAAACTCGTATTCCTCAACATCAAGGTCAGCAAAACAATCCCGCTGGGCTTTTCCGCTGATGAAGGCGCTTTCCGTCATCACCAGGCGAGCAACTGAGGACTTGGCAGCATTCATCCTCCTGGCGATGTTCTTGACCGCCGCATCGAGCTTATCGCCACGGGCAACGGCGTTCTGCATCTCCTGCTGAAGCGTGCTTACCAGTTTGTCCTTGTCCCTCCATAGTCTGTCAGAGAAATTCTTGCCATCAGCGGCCCAGGGATTCTTGACGATAGTATCAATGCGCCGAGGATCTGTGGCAGCCAGATTGTAATGGACTCCCATGCTGGTATCTATCGTGAAGGCACTCCTGCGGAAGCCTTCGGTATAGATATCCTTCATGAGCTTGTCCAGTCCATCCACCTGATTGCCATACAGCACCTCAAGCTGTTGCTGGAGCTGGAGCTTCAAGGCCTCGAAACGTGAGATATGTACCCTTGCGGATGCGTTTTCCAGCTGCTTTGCCCATTTGTCGGTATAGCGGCTCTCTCGCCCCCGCTTGATATACTCTTCCACAGTCCAGTGGAACTCTTTCAGTTCATCCCTGGAAAGCAGTTTGCGGGCTTCGGCAGCCGAGATTTCATTGTTCTCGCCCAGCCGCTTGTACCAGCGGGCAATCTCCTTTTCAATCTCGGCCAGCGTCAGCCGGAACTGCCTTTCGACCTCATCGGCATTGTACCTCTCGCCTTTTTTCAAAAGCGCCGCTTCGAGTTCTTCAAACCGGCGCTGCCAATAAGCAGAACTCTTCACGCGGCGCTCCTTTCATCAGCCCAGCTTGTGCTTGAAGCAAACCATGCGGATTGCCTTCGGCTCGTAAACGCGCTCCCAGTTCTTCGCATTGGCCAGCTCAGTACGGCTTACGGTTTCAGTGTTGGCACGGACGAGGTTCGTGAACTTGATTCCACGCGGATGCAGGATGAAGGTCTTGCGGTTGATGAGGTAATCCACGCCGGAACCCTTGCGCTTCTCGCGGTCAAGCTCAGTCGGCACGAAGCCCACAGGAGCCCCATTGCCGTATGCGATGGCACCATTGCCGAACAGGTAAGTGGTGTACACGCCCTCAGCCACAGGGCAGCCATCATCGACAATGACACGGCGGCCCTGGTAAGTGTCGAATTCCACGCTCGTGGAATCGCGCTCAGTCTGGATAAGATTCTGCTTCTTCAGATATGCCTTGGTAGCAGAGTGCATAGCCACTGCCGTCAGCTGCCCCTGCGCATCCCCCAGGAGCTGGCAGGCATCGATGAAGGCGCTGGCGGAAATATTGGCGGCGCTGCCAGTTTCGCCGGAGATATCCAGGATATGGTCTTCCAGCGGGGTCACGGTGGTTGCGCTTGCGCCCTCGCCCTCCGTGTAAGAACCAAACACGCCGTTCAGTTCATTGATAAGCTCCTTCTGCATATCACGGGCCCAGAAGCCTGCCACCAGAGACCCAATAGCAGCCATGGGGTCCTTGCCTGCCAGAGCTGCGGAAAGGTCAGTGGCGCTCCATGCCTTGGCACGGCGGATAGTGGTGGAGACATCCTTCTTGCTGGTGATTTTGGCAGCAGTAAGGTCAGCACCCTCCACCACATTTTCAGAGTCACCAGTCAGATCCTCGAAGAACGGCATGTTATGCACCGGGGCGGCTGTCAAACTCCGGAGAGTGAGCGATAATGCCGCTCTGGAACAATGCGGAAAGTTCCAAGGTCTTCTGCACCGTGTACGGCGTGAAAAGCTCAGGAACGATAACATCAGCCAAAGTAGTACCCATAATTCAATTCCTCCTTAAATTGTCACACCCGCCTCGGCCGCCATAGCGCGCGCCTGCTCGGGATTCTCTCTAAGCATCTTGCCCTGCTCCGTCAGATTAAAGGTTTCCTTCTTGAACGGATTCGTGGCAGGCGGGTTGCTGCCCCCGCCATTCGGATTGTATTGAGGGTTGCTGCCGGGCGCACTCTTGAAAAGGAATGCCTTATCCTTTTTCAGAGCTTCCACCTGTTCAGTAAGCCCAGTGACTTTTCCATCCTCACCCAGGATGAGTTTTGCCTTGTCGATAAGGCCTGCCACAATATCGGTATCCTGTGCGCTATCGGCAATAGCCAGCTTCACAGCAGTCTCAATCTTCAAGGCTTTGGCCTGTGCCTCAAATTCTGCTTTCTGCTGCTTGTTGGCGGCCTGCAGGTTTTCAATCTCCTTTTTAAGGCCCTCATTATCGCCGGCAGATTTCTTCAGGGCGGTGAGCTGTTTGTCGCGTTCTGCCAGCTGGTCAGTCAGCGACTTCTTCGACTCATTGACCTCGTTGAAGCGGGCCTTCGTTACAAAGTCCCCATCAAGGTAATCCTTCACAGCCTTTTCTGCCGCCTCCATCTTGTCCTCAGCGACACCGATATTCTTGAGCAGTTCTTTGATTGTCATGGTTCATTCTCTCCTATCCGGTTTTTACGGTGGTAACCTAGCCACCAAAAGGAATTATTTTTCGGTCTTCGTAGCTCTCTTCTTGGGCACGGCCTTATCAGCCACTAAAAAAGGCGTATCCGCATTGATGCATTTCTGCAACAGCTGAATTACGCCATTCTCATTGGAAGTCTTCATCACAGCCGAAATCGGGAAATCCTGCCCAAACTTTTTTGCATACAAGCAGAGAAGCTCATACATCCTCTTCACCTCCCTCATCAGCAGACGGCAGGTCAATGCCATAGCTGTTCATGGTCTCCATCTCTTCCCGGGTCTCTTTCTCGATTTGCTCCAGTTCCTTCTCCGCATCTTCCACAAAAGGATGATTCTTGAGGATGGTTTTCTTCGAGACAATCCCCACAGAATTCTTGCACATGCCCGCCAGCTCTGCATCATTGCGTATGCTGGTGCGCGTCCAGGTCTGGATAATCTGGCCTGCTTCCTGCCCATGCGCCCTGCAAATGGCTCGGACAAGTTCTGCAAGCCCTATCCGGAACTCTGTTTCCATAAGCCCTGCCTTAATCTCCAGCAAAGCATACAGGAATTTCATGGCCTCACCGCTGGTGGAGTCAATGCCCTGCTGCTGAGGGTCAATGCCCTGCCCGGTGTCGAAGATGGCCTTGCGTGTAAGCTCCAGCAGCTTGTCCCTGGCTTCCACAGGAATATCAATGTTGAGAGTGGACACGCCACTCCTGTCACCATCCCCCGCAGAATCCACCTGGATGGACTTGTAATACTTGAGATCTGACAGGAATTGCTTCATGTCCTGCCCGCCATAGTTGGTGAGCACCAGGATAACCTCCTGGATATCCTCCAAATCGTCCACAAAGCCGCTGAATGTCTTGTCGTAGGTATCGATAAGCCCCTTCACCGCATCCAGGTCGCGGGTGGCAATGTTGTTGTTAAAGAAGGGGATAAAAGGCACCCTGCCCCAATTATGGAGCAACCTGTAATCTGCATCCGTCAGCCCTGCCGTGTAGAAGTCGGTGAACATTGGATAATAGGTCAGCCCGTCAAAGGTTTCACTGCCACGCTTGCGGAAGGCCTCGCAGACAGTATCTGTCCAATACTCGTAAATGTCCCATTCATCGCCGTTCTCGTCAAAGTCCGTGTAGACCCGCAGAACCGCCAGCAGCTTCTTGTCCAGCTTACGACTCCATACCGGGATAATCTGATAGCTGGGCACCACACCATAGGCAAAGCCCTCTGCTTCATCCAGCCAGTAATGAAGCCACGCAACACCCGCATTGCTGGCATTGATGCACAGCTCTTTGACCTTCTGGGCGTATCTATCGCCCAAATCCTCAGCCACCGTCTTATTCAGGCCATCATTTCCCACATCGAACAAAGGCGGAGCCGTGAACATATAGCCAGCCTTCTGATTGACCAAGAGCTGGTAGAAGGAAAAGGGAATTTTGTTATCCGCACTACGCAACGGGTTCCCTGCTTCCTGCTCAGTCTCCCGGTGCTTCGGCGGGCGGTAGATGATATCGTTCTTTACCCGATAATACCTGTCCCCCTCGGCCGCCCTGCTCATGAAATCCGCATGCCCCTGCACATGCCTGTTAATCAGCTTCTTCGCTGCTTCAATTTCCACTGAATCACCTCCCTCATTGGAAAATACGGATGCCACCTGCTCGCATGACTTCAGACATGCCATAGCGGACTGCATCTATCGTATGGTTATTTTCGTCTGGATAAGCGGAAACAAATTGCCCCTGCCTGTTCCGCTGATATTCGTAGGTCACGAATTCCCGGTAGGCATTGGGGCATCTGCGCTTATCAATATAGATTTTTGCCCGGTCCTGCAGCCACTTGATACCATGCTCCACAGAGTCGCGACCCTTGCGGGCTCCTGTAATGCGCAGGCCGTAATCCCGCATCTCTGCAATGGATTTCGGCTCAGCAGAATCAGCAATAAGGCGGTCTGTTTTCACCCGTGGCTTAAGCATCTCAGCCGCCATGCTGTTCTTGAGTTTCTGCTGGTAAATCTCATCGAAGATATAGAGTTCTTCCCTCTTGGCATCGTAATGCATACCCACATACGCCAACGGGTCCATGGAGAAGCCGAAGTCAAGGCCGTGATACAGATGGTCAAAGGCGGCAATATCATCGTCAGATAGGCGCTTATCCTCCACATTGTCGAACACTGCCCCGCCGGTGCCAGTGACTTCTCCCAGATATTCATGCCTATAGGCCTGCTCATTCTTTTCCTTCAGCCTGGCGGCATCTTTGAAAAACTGCTCCCCCAGCCAATCCTGGGGCACCATCTCAAAGGTAGAATGATGTACCATGCGGGCAGCATCGTCCAGCAGTTGCTCTTCATTCACCCATGAGTTTTGGCTCTTGGGCGGATTGAAAGAGCAGAACTCCCAGTACCTGGGACCGCCACGCAGGAGCGACTGATTGAGGTTTCTGATTTCCTCCATGCCGCTGAACTGGTCAAGCTCCTCCAGCCAAACTATCCCGATGTAGCCAAAGGGCAATTTGATGGACTTGATTTTCTGCGGGTCATCACAGCCAAAGAAAAGGATTTTCTGACCTGTCGTTTTGTAGGTGATTTCATGCGGGCTGGTCTTGTACTTGAATTTGTCCATAAGGCCCAGCTGTTCGATTCCCCATTGTACCTGCGGATATACACTGTTCTTGATAGTGTTGCCGACCTTGCGAAGCACCACCGCGTGGCAATCGGGATTCTGGATCAGCAGCTGAGGAATCTCGATGCTGATATACGAGGACTTGGTAGAGCCACGGCCACCCTTCAGCCAGTAATAAGTATGGCCATGCCGTTTGATATCCTGATGAACGCCCCAGAACGACCTGGCCACAATATTACTCAGCCGTATCGTCGTCATCCGTGTCGTCCTCCTTACTCATCAATAAACTCAATCCCATTTTCGTGAATCTCAACGTTCAGTCCCTCTAAATTAATCTCCTGCCCGCTCGGGCTCAAAAAAGCTGCCATCCACTTACCTGTACGACGTTCTTTTACTGCTGTTCCCCAGAAATAGGTATATACTTCCCACTGAAAAAGACTAACCACTTTCTGCACTATACTTCCTCCAGTGATATAATTGACTATTGGAAGGAGGTGATTACTATGCCGAATCAGCATGTTGTTCCGCGTGGAAATGGGTGGGCTGTCAAAGGCGAGGGTAACAGTCGCGCCACCGCCATTACCAACACCAAGCAAGAAGCTATCGACAGGGCCCGTGAAATTTCCCGAAATCAGGGCACTGAATTAGTCATTCACAATCGTAATGGACAGATCAGTCAAAAAGATTCTCATGGGCACGATCCATTCCCGCCAAAAGGATAAGATCATCTAACACATTTCCACCCAAAGGCTGTGCTACTAAGCGCGGCCTTTTATTGTGTCTCCTCATCCGTGTCATCCTCCCTCAAATCATCAACAATCTGCACCGATTCCACGCCGTTCGCTTTCTCCAAGCTTTCCAGTTCGGAATCAAGGCGCTTGATGCGTGCCTCCTGTTCTGCCACATCCATCTGACGCGGGAAGCGCTTGAGAAGCTGCTGGGCGGCATTGAGCCTGTCTCTTGAGGAAATCCGTGTCTCGATTATCCGGGCTTCGCTGCAACCATCGCCAGTGCCCTCGGTCACTATATTTTCATCCGTCAGTTCGCCGCGCAGTGCTGATGTGAGGAATTCCATAACCTCCGTAATATCCGCTGTGCGTTTGGAGCGGATTTCTTTCTGCCGGTCATGAATAGCCTGCTGAATTACAGGTTTTTGCAGGTTTTCCTGTCCAGACCTAGAGGCTGTCCTGGGACTGTACCCCGCCTGTCTTGCAGCCTCACTGGCATTACCCGTCTCAATGTACGCATCAACAAAAGCTTCCTGCTTTGGAGTCAATTTCATCACATCACCACCACACTTCCTTCCCTCGCACCAGAAAAGGCGCTGCCTGTTTCGGCAACGCCCTATCTGGTGATGTGTATTTTAGAGAGATTTTCAATGATATTATTGTAACACGGGAAATCTGCCTTTTAAGGTAACCTTAAAACATTTTTATTTCAATCTGGCATGGACATCTGCCACTCTGCCGACTATCTGTCCCCACCAAAGCCTATCTGGCAGCATGTCACCCACCCAGGGCGCCCCTGGAGCTTCACCTCCATTGCCTTGGTCTCTGCACTCCGGCGAATCTCAATGAAGATATTCTTGCGCTCCCCCAGGCTCCTCTGGACAATCTCTACTGCCTTCAGCCAAGTGTACGCTTCCTGTCTCTCATCGTAGGCCACAGCTTTCAAGGCCTTGCGCTCTGTAGGGCTCCCCGGTAGATTTCCTCTCCCGCCCCCAACATTTTCTACCTTTCCTCCCTCTGGGAAGGCGCTCATCACAGAAGGCTGCCCCGCATCCACAACCGGCTCACCATCCACAACCCTCCGACGTTCTTCCTCATACTCCTTCAGCAACTGATGATAATGAAGCAAATACCTCTCTGCTGTCCTCCTGTCAGATTCAATTTCCTTGATAACTGCCATACCTTCCTCATTTGAAGCCAGCATACTCGTCCCTCCATAATCCACACATTCAGCCGTGCTGCTGCAGGCGCTTCATCATGCCCATATATTCTACCCATATCTCATTGACCTGGGCGCTCATTTCTTTCAGCTGCTGCTCCATCCTTGCATTCTGCTCCTGCGCCTCCTGCAATTGACAATGAGTCACGCCCAGGCTGATCGCCAACGCCACGCACAAACACGTGAGAAATACTGTAAGTTTATTTATCGTCTCTTTCATGCTTTAACCCTCTCTTAATCTCTTGACTAAAACTTTTGCCATTGCGCTTTGCCAACTCCTTTTGAAGTTGTGCAATAAACTTATCTGCTTCCTGTTGGTCAATCCAATGCTCAGGATAAATCTGCTGGCACTCATTTATCATTTGCTCGACTTCCCATGTCTCAAAATCATGGATTCGTGCCATTATCTCGCCAGCTACAAGACCTAAAGCGTATGTCTGTCTTGGCAGTGCGTATCTCAAAGCGAAAATATAAACTGCCCTTTCATCTTTAGTCATTGTCTACCTCCGCTTCCAGCCACTTTATGCGCCCGTTAATGCAATCGCTAATATCCTGCCCATGCTCAATCTCGCAACACACGATTTTGTAACGGCTCATCTTGTAATGTGCACAACAACTGCAATTATCAAGTTGTAAGTGCTCAATCCAGTGCGCTTTTTCTTCAACAGTCATCTGATTGATTCTCTCGGCGTTTGTCATTTTGTCCCCCACGCATCGTCTAATTCCCAATCCATCGGATAAGACCCTTGCATCATGCAGTAGTAATCAACGCTGTCATGGACAGCAGACGAAACCTTAATCGAAAACACACAACCCTTGCATGACTCAGCTAAATTATTATTCCGGCTTCGGCAGTTGCTTCTGACCTCCTTCGCCATCTCGACAAACTCCGCCGCATTTATCGTCATTTTTTCCTCGCCTCACAATCGCCCAGATAATTAAAGCCAATAACCCTACAGGCCAACACAGTCGATAATAATCAACATCAAATCCAAACCTAAACGCCAGCAACTCACCGAACAGCACGCCAGCGCACCAGTACCATGCTTCATTCTCTATCCTCGTCATTACTCCACCTCGATATAAACTTCATCCTCTTGATGTGCTACATCCGCTATGTCGCACACCTCTCCGTATGAATCAATAACCCTTATTTCAGCCTCAGAATCAAATTCTTTAAGCATTTTGATTAAATCTTTCACTTTCATTTCTCATCACTCTCAATCTCAGCCCTGCCCGTCAACAAGTCCTCCAACACAAAAGCGTCCATATCTACATACGGATTTTCCAGTCCGTACACCTCAAAGCCACGCTCAAGAAATCTCGCATCGTATCTATCGCCGTATCGGATAATGCAGAAACGCTCGCCTAACTTCTTGCCGAACATTGCCGCTACAGCTTCCATTTTATTTTGCTTGTTCACGTAATGATTTTGAATAATGCGCATCGCCCCAGCCAACACCTGTTCTTTTCTAAGTTCTATTAATTCGCCGTTTCTTCCGAGTAACTTGTCAAAATTATTCATTGCCGCATCTTGTTCCATTTTATGTTCCTCCATCGTCAGCACTCATTTGCTTGATTTAGAGCCGCTAACATCTTCTTAGCCGCTTCAACAGCTTCTTCCTCTGTTTTAAAGACAAGACCAAGACTTATTATGATTTTATCAATATAGTCATTACTATAAGTAAAGCAACCATATAAAATATCTTCTGATACACTAGGGTAATAATACCTAATACCCTTTTTCAACCAACTATAGGGTTTGTATTCTTCTTCCAACCTCTCTAATGCCAACTTTGCACCTACGAAAATATCAAAATCATCTTCTGGGGAGCACTTAACAACCCCCACTTTCCCATCTTTCTTAGCAATAACTTTATTACCATTGACGATGATTTCAATTTTATTCTCTGCCATCTTTACCACGCTTCCTAAACATCGGCTCTCCCTCTGGGCGATTTCGCATACCTCTGTTATCCCAGAAATGACTACATTTGCCGTCTTTATAATGAATTTCGGTAAATATTGATTGCCAATACGGGTCTGCATATGCTGTATAACGATAGCATTTATTTTTCAACGGGCAATCATTGCCGTGACACATTGTTATATCTGCCATCGTCAGCCCTCCTTGTCTTCATCAGCCAAATCTTTCAAGTCGGTAATTGCGGCCATATATCCCCGGTCATAGTCTATGGCATTGTGCGGAAGTTCTATTAAATTTTCTTTTAATCTCTTAATTGCTTCATCCAGCGTCATCGTCGCCCTCCTGTTCCATGCTTCAATCACAGCTTCTTCATTTCCGTACTTGCCCCAACAATATCCCATGTCAACCGCTTCACTGTCTAACCCAAAATAAATTCCGCATCTATCGCACACAGCGTAATAGCCACGCTCGTAGTCCTGATTATTTTGATAGTCGATTTTCATTTCCCCACCGCAAAACGGGCACCTTTTCAGCTCAACTTCTGTCATCGTCAGTCCTCCCACTTCCACGGTGTAGCCATAAAATCTCCGTCAACGCACTGAACATATAAACAGTTAGGACATGATAAATTATCTACTGCGATTCTGACTCTACCTGTTTCTAAAAAATTAGCATCATACTCTTTTTCTTTGTACGTTACAGCAACCATTTCACAACCGCACTTTGGACACTTCAATTCGCCCGCTATCATCATTACTTCCCCTCCTTTCACTACAAACCCAACATTTCAAAGCATCCAATTTTTCCACAAATCTTCCCACGTAATAAATCACGTAAAGCATGAGAGAAACGATAAATGGAATAGTGTATTTAATCTTCATTGTCAGCCCTCTCTTCTCTATCAGGACAATATTTTGTAATGCACCACATACCACCGACACAATCTTTGCATATGTTTTTACATTTTGTTTTCCGCTGTCGGCACGTATAACAGAGACATTTTAAGCATTTATTTTCTGCCATTTTTAACACCTGCCACTTTATTAATAACATCTATCACGTTATCGACTGCCGTATTCATGCCCCGTGTCCTCTGTCAATCTCCACTCCTCTGGGCAGGCATTAAGCACGCAACCGCCCTGAGCGAATACACAGCCGTTACAGCAATCACCACCCAAATTAGCCTCTCCTGTCTCACGACAATGCAGCTTAATGAGTTTTGCCAACATGAGCAGGGTTTTATCTTTTTTAGCTTTCGTCATCGTCCTCGTCCTCCAGCTTGATTACTATAAGCGAATTTTTGCTTATCTTTCGCCCTTCGTGTCGCTTGTGGGCGGCAGGAGAAGATGCAAAATACAATGCACTTTTTTTGACACCCCATTTCACAGCAAGCTCTTGCATCGTACCGATGTCAACAAATCTATCTCCACGGTACATAGCGTACTCAGTGCGAATCGTCCTCACCTTCTTTCAGCTCCACCCTACGCCCAACAGGAATATTATCGTCAATCGTCACCCTGCCACACTTGGCGCAGACTATCTTGTCCCGGTGCTGTCTATCCTCGGCTCGGATAATCCTTGCCCAGGCACCGCAGGAACACTCTATATACTCGCCGTAACTCCTCATCCTTCCCACGGCTTATCGCACACCGGGCACCGACTGCCGGTCATGTCTCTTTCATGCCCGCAGATGGGGCAGGTGCCATCACCCCTGCCGCCGTTGTAGCCCCAAAACTCGACAATAGTGTTCTTCCCGTCGTCTAAGAATCCCTGATACCCGTCATCAGCCGCCCGTCCCTTTATGGCGCACACCATGAATTCATCCTCTATCTCTTCATTCAGATTCTTATCCACGATGAATTCTTCAATTTCGTCCAGCGTGGGCTGACGCTGGCTGCCGATGAAGCGGTATGTCCAGCGGCGGTCATCGCCATACTCCTTCTCAAAAGTGATTTTGTTCCTTGCCAATCAGCTCACTCCTTATGCTCGGCCTTCAGATTTATTATTGTTTTTCTCCCGGGTCTTAATGAATTGAACCAGCTTGCTCCAATCAGAATTCAACTTCCATGCGAATGCAGCCATGACGGCGGCAGACAGCATGGACACCGTGGCCAGGATAGCCAGCAATGTCTCCATCATTTTCCCTCCTCGTTCCTGCTGGTGGCGAAGGCCATCATCACGCGCATGGCGGCGTTTATCAGATGCGGCTCATCACGGTCGCCCTTGCGGTAGAGGTTGATATGCCGGAGCGCCCTGGCAAGATGCTCATCCGTTGGAATCGTCCGCCAGGTCTCGCCGGGATGCTTCACGGCCCCGGCGGTCAGCCCCCTGGCAACCTCGTCTAGCCAGGCTGGGTCAAGGTAGCGGTATTCATTGTCTTCCTGATCCTGCGGATAAGCCGCTTTAGTCTCACTCATCACTCAATCCTCCTAAACCCTTCATACGCAAATAGGTAAAGTTCTCTCTCAGCTTCATCCTTTGTCCCATACACCGCCATCACCTTCGGCTTCCTGCCCTGGCGATACTCCATGACAGCATATCCTTTCTGCCGAGGCTCAATCTTGAATGACCTCGTCTTGGTCAAGTTCTGATAGACCATCAGACTTCCTCCCAATTCATGGATTTAGCAAGGCTGTCCAGCTTGCGCTGGGCATCGTGCTTGTATTCGTCCTCAGCCAAGATGGCGACAATCTTTCCTTCCCAGTCCCGCTCAACTACCGCATATTCAAGCACCACCAGCTCGACTGCAATCGTGTGCCCCGTCCGGGGATTCCTGTATTTCATTCTGTCACCGCCTCAAGCAAATGCTTATGCCTTACAAAATAACATCCCGGCGCTTTAAGCCCTAAGGCCGTGCCGATTTCCTCCCAGGACATGCCCGCCTCCCTCATAGCCGCCATTTCGCGTGTTCGCTCGACATGGTTTACCATCCTGCGACCAGGTCCAGCCAGTGGAGTCCCCGTTTCATAGAGGCTGAATGCATCTTCTACAGATGTGGGGGCGGCGCGCAGGATGGCGATGCACAGCGCCCCGTAGTTCGCCGCATGTATGATGTCTAAAGTGTCGCTTCTCCGCATTTTGCAAACTCCGCCTCCACATCGAAACCACATTCGTCCATGAGGATTTCCTTCACCACGCCGGCAGTCAGCTTCTCTCTGTAGCAATCAGCTGTAAATTCGTTGAAATCATGCAGGAAGTCCCTCAGACGCTTACCGCCATACCCGCGCCGACACCTCAGGAACATTAGGACAACCATCAACAGGTCTCCTGCCATGCGAGGGGCAAATTCCTGGTCAACATGCTGGCAGGCGTTCCGGCTGATTTCATTGACCACCTCAGCTTTCATGGCCGTGAGGGCGGCCTTTGCTTCTATTGCCGACATTCCCTGCATCTTCCGCTGCAGCTCCCTGGACTTCCTTCTTGTTATGCTTGCCATTACTTCTGCCTCCCTATGTGCTTCACGCGGTCATGCTCCTCTGCCTGCTTGGCATTGTTCCAGCGGTCAATGGTGCCCACCAGGTAGCCGGTGATGCGCCGGATGCGCTCGAAGCGCACATTGTCAGCTGCATATGATAGCGTCACCATGTCCGGCGCTTTGCCTGGTGCCACAGCAAGCGTCCTCAGTTTCCCTTCTACATGCTCCCTGGCATAGCCTACATATGCCCTGGCCTCATCTTCGGTGAAGTCCGGCAGGTTTTCTGCCGTGACCTCCACTCCGTCAATCATCATTGTGCTCATAACCTAAATCCTCCATCAGCCTTTCTCTGAATTCCTCTTTGGTCATGATGTGCCGTTTCTCCAGCGGGTAATATATCGGATAGTCCATAGCCCCTCTACGCGATTTGCTTTCCGGGCTGGTATCACTTTTCTTCCTGCGTTTCGGCATCATTTTCCACACCTCCCGGCCACCTTAGTTCCGCCAGCAGATATTGCATATCACTGCTGAATTTTCTTAGTTCTCTTTTGGCTGCAGAGAGCTCTTCCTCACTCCATGGTCCTTCGTATAAAATCCTTGCCCCCCACTTGGGGTCTTCACACAATCTGCATCCGCCCCCGCGCAGGTAATAGAGAACTGCTGCCAGTCCTGCATCTATCCTCCTGGCTCTGGCGAAGAGCATCATCCAATCAAAACTGTCCTCCGGGCATTCCTCATACCTGGGATCAGGCATACATGCTTCCAGTTTCTCTGTGCCGGTGCGGCGGATTTCCTGCAAAGCCGCAAATTCTACCCTCTGCACCATGGGCACAATCTCGCTCATAGGCGAACATAATGTCGAAATATCCGGCCATTTTTTGTATTCCATAGGTGTGTTTCACCTCCTGATACTCCCCTGTTGCACCCCGCGAAGCCTTGTGGCAGTAGGCTGTTACACAGTTACCCCATTTTTTAGATAAACAGTGTATGTATATATATATTTTTTTATTTTTCATATACGTGATAAAAATAATAAAAAAATAAGCCATTCACACGAACCCTATATATATAAGTGTAACAAGTGTAACTCTCTTAATATATAAGGCTCAAAGCCCCGCCATCCCTAGATTTTTCCTGTTGCCCCTTAAGGTGTATCAAAGGGGCAACAGGTGGAACACCTAATCAGTCTCATAGAAGGGAAGCTCATTCTGCTGTGACATTTCAAACTTCAGCATCCTTACCAGCCGTCCATTCCTACGTACTACCCAGGTCATTTTGCCATCCTTGGCCTTAATGAGTTTTCCTTCATCCACAAGCTCCTTCAGGATCTTTGAAGCAAACGCTTCTCCCTTCAAAGCATTCACAAGATGGCTTCTGTGAACATAGACATATCCCATCTTGATGAAGCCATATTCAGGGGATAGCTGGGACGATGCTCCTGCATTGCCAAAATGCTTGGATTCACTCGATATCCATGACTGGATAAACTCCCAGGCTCTGGATACATCGTCAATGTCATCATCCCCGGGCAGGCAATCAAGGATTTTGGGGGATAGCTCCTCCAGCGCTCCCTTCACCGCCTTGCCGCGCTCCGCTCCTAGCAGCACCATGCTTGCCAGTGCGTCAGCTGTCAGCAGACAGGCCAGACTGTCACGATGTACCACATAGACTTCCTGCAGCCGATCTTTGAGATGGCCGGTTATTTCCCTGTGAATATCCCCGGCCAGCTCCCAGCCGTTGTTTTCCTGCATCCATGTAATATAATGCTGTCCTGCCGTGCCGTGATTGTCCGGCACAAAGTTATGCAGGCGCAGGGCTTCAGTGAGGGGCATATCCTCCGGCAGCTGGACTTCCAGCGTGCGTGCCCTCATGCCCTGCCCGGAGGAGTATTCAGCCAGCTGCTGCTCCCCCGTGGAGAGTATGATGGTGCGCCAGAAGTCAGTGTCTTGCAGGCCCTGGCGGGTGGCACGCTCCTTCCCCTGCTCATTGACCAGGGTATAGACAAGGTCATCCACATCCAGAAACTTGCTCTTCATCTGAAGCTCATCAATCATTAGCATAAGGTCGCTGGAATATTTGGCCGCCCTCTCCAGGGCATTCTTGGTAGCATTGAATGTCTTCATGGCCTTGGTAGACCTCCACACAGACAGCCCCAACTTACCGGATGCGCTCTTGCCGCGCCCTGACTTGCCCCACAAATGCACCCAGATGGTTCTCTGGCCAAATGGTTTCAGCAAGGGGGCGGCAAAGGCGCAGGCCACAGCGATTCTCACAGACAGATATTGCCGGCAGCTTTGATAAACCTGCAGCCATTCAGCAAAATCCCCCTCCGGCTCCGTGGCCTTGCCCATGCCTCCATCTTCATTCTCATCTATCAGCTTGCCGCAGCCTGGCAAGAGGAACTCGTTCCCATGCCAGCCATAGCGGATGATAGTTTCCTGCGTGGGGATGGCAGCCTGGCCGTCCAGCGAGGTCAGCCAGTCAATCAAGTATTTGGCCGTGCTGCTGGAAACATTGAGGCCCTTGTCAGCGAACCTTATGAGGGAAGAACTGTCAAACACGGAAGACCTGGCAGCAGTTATGGCGTGCCATTTGCCGTCCTTGAAAAACTTGATTTCGATGCCATGGGTGCCCGTGTCGATATTGACCAGATTGCGGGATATGATGACAGGCGTCGAAGTTACCAGCACAGGTTCCCCCTCGCGTGTCGTCTTGCGGATGCCAGTAGTTTTGAATGTGAAGCCCGGCGGCACCATAAGATTCGGCGTGACCCCTGGGAAAACTTCAGACACGAAATTGCTTGCCTGTATGGGTGCTGGCTCCAGCTTCGGAGCCGTTGCCTCACGGCTGCCATCATAGACATCGAATTTATGTTTTATTTCCTCTGCCCGGTCTGATTTGCTGAAATTCTGGAACCGCCTCAGGTTGCCCTTGAATTTCTTCTTGATTTCGTTGTCCCACTCTGCGATGTTTTGCCGCATCACATAGGACAGCCTGGCCCTGCAGATGGAGTCTTCGACCATCTCATCCGTGACCTTCTCAATCTCCCTGCACCAGCTCAGGGATTGCCCAAAGGTCGATAGTGCCCAGGAGGCAGGGTTCTTCATCTCATAGTGCCTGCAGCCCTCACAGGGGCCGCCCAGCTTCTCTTTGATATAGTCACAGCTGATGGGAGCATTGTCTATGTAATGGCTCAAGCGCTCCATGGTTTTCTGCTCATCGAACTTCTCACCGAAGCCTTCCTGGCACAGCCCCCAGCAGAACGCTTCCCCATCCCTTGCCCGCATGAGATTGGTATAGGCAGCCATGCAGTGCGGCTCATCCTGGTCCTTGATGGTTGCCACGAACTGCCGGATAAACTCGCAGTTTGCCATGATGTCAGCCACTAGCCCATCCGTGGGCAGCCTCTCAAAATCATGAGCAGCCACAGAGGCGGCAGGAGGCTTTTTCAGTTCCGGCAGACTGTCATCAAAATCCTCTGGAGTATATCTGACCTCAGATTCTTCTATGACCTGCACCGGCACTGGCTTTGACTTGTGATTGATTGTCCCCGGTACCCGCAACACCCTGGCTGCATCATGCGTGGCATCCAGCGACCACCCGCAAAGGGCAGCCCTGCCCCTCATGACAGCCTGCAGCCGTTCGCAGAGGTTTCCCGGTGCATCCGGCTCCCTGAATAGCCACCAGCCTTGCAGGCCATGCCCTGAATGCACCAGGACGCTCGGAGGGAACTGAGGAGATATGATGGACTTGGCTTCCTCCATCGTCCCCGGCAATGTTTTGGCTTTATGTGCATCATGCAAAATGTCGATGTCAGCCCATAGCCCAGGCACAGCGACCACAGACTTGGTACTGGTTCTCGAGTTCGCTGGCAGAGCGCTCTCAGTCAGCCCTACGCAGACATAGACTTCCTTCCCGTCCTCTGACAGCTGGGTGGCCTTGTCTGCCATGCTCTCCAGGTCTGCGACGCTGAATGAGTAGGTTATTTTGTCAGGCAGAGTCCAAAGATGTGCAAACAAGCCTTCGTCTGCATATCCAAAGACTGTCTCCAAAAAATCGTAAGTGTTCATCGTAAAAGCTCCACCGCTTCCATCGCAGAATGTGCAATGCCGCCAACCGCCCCCCTCTCAAGCAGGAACTTTATCATCTGCTCCTGCTCAGGCCGGACACGGCCGCCTGGTTTCTTGACCTCGATAAAGGCAAACTGCGCCTTGCCGTCAGGCAGGGTCTTGAATCCTATGAGATCCGGGGTTCCCTTGGGAAGCCCTGTCGAAAACACCCTGTAATCTACCAGCACCAATTCCTCGAAGGTCTTCCTGGCTACGCGCCCCGTCCAGCCACTGCCAACATTGGTGCGGAAAAGCCGCACATTAGGCAAATGCTCGCCTATGGCCAGCCTGATTTCGTTCTGTATTTCATGCTCTGTCACTTAATCAGCTCCTTATCCCCATCGCCTTGGCTCGATAATATGCCCAGCCTGGCTTATAGCCCGCATACCTTGCAATGTTTTGCAGGTCCTGCATGGTTCTGGCCTGCTTGAGCATCTCCGGGACTCTCAGCTTCCGCATGAAAGCCGCGTGGTTCTGCTCCAGCATTTCAGATTCGCCATACAGCTCCAAGTCCACAGAAGTGTCCTCCCTGGCCTGTCTGATAGGCTCTGCCTCATCATCTGCCTGCAGCCACTCATAGCCACACTCAGGGCATTTCCTGACTGCTGCAGAGACAGTACGATAGCATTGTGGACATTCTTTCAAGGCAGGCGGCTTGCTATTCTTTGCCTTCCTGTCGTCCAGGCTCCATTCCCTGTCCATTTCCGGCAGGCCGTGTAGTTTCACATTGCCCACATGGTCAAGGATGACTGCCCGCTTCCCCGGCTCATTCGGATCCGCACGCATGGCGCGCATGGTCTGCTGGATATGCAGGATGAGCGATGCCGTGGGCCTTGCAAGAATCACAACACCCACTGCAGGCACATCAAAACCTTCCCCGAACAAATCCACATTGCACAGCACCCTGATGCTTCCCCTGCGGAAGCCTTCTATGGCCTCCTCACGGTCCTTCCTGCCTGTCCTGCAATCCACATGGGCAGCAGGTATCCCGGCGGCTTCAAATCGTTCTGTCAGAATGCGGCTGTACTCCCTGGTGATGCAGTAGCAGATAGCCTGGCTTCTCGGCGTGAGCCGCCTATAATGCTCCACGATGTCGCCAAACACATTGGCATCCATCATGGCCCGCTCGACATCTGCCGCCACATAATCACCATGAGACTTCCGGAAAGATGACCGGTTGATTTTTGACCCTGTAGGCAGGGAGTAAGTCATCTCTGGCGCCAGGTTCCCCCACTCAATCAGCTCCATGGCTGTGGGGCCGATGACCATGGACTTGAATATATCCCCCAGCCCTTTGCCATCCGTCCTCTGTGGCGTGGCTGTCACGCCAACCACAAATGCCTCCGGCCAGGTGTCTATGATGTTGCGATAGGTGCTGGCAGTAGCGTGGTGGCATTCGTCGCAGATAATCAAATCCGGGCAAATGTTATCTCCCAGCCGCCTTGCCAACGTTTGCACGCTGGCAATTTGAACTGGGAGCTCATAGACAGGTTCCACACCACTGGCTATCAGTCCATGAGGAATGCCCATGGCAGAAAATGTCTTGCTGGTCTGCTCGATCAGTTCCCGCCGATGCACCATGAAGACGACCCGCTTCCCCCGTCTGGCAGTTTCTCCCGCCATCCAGCCGGTTGCCACCGTCTTCCCTGCCCCGCAGGGCATGACGCCGCACACCGTGCGGCAGCCATGGGCAAACTCATGCCTGATATCACCTATGAATTTTTCTTGATATGGTCTCAGATCTATGCTCATAATCAATCAGAAAGGCAGGTCATCCTGCTTGACAGAAGGTTCGCTAGTAGGTGCAGGTGCAGGAGGATTCCCGTCCAATGCCTTCCGGGCAGGAATCTTTGCATCCTTGATGCCGCTGACGGGAATAATCCTGTCGCAGCGCAGGCTGACGCCAATCTTGTTTTCGCCTTCCTTCTGGTAGGCATATTCCTCCTCACGGAAGATGCAGCCCACATGTTTGCCGGCAAACTCTCCCTCATCCCCAGAAGTCCACTTGAAGCCCTTGTTGCTGTCCTCGATGGACATAATCACATGCTTCAGCATCCCCTGGCGCCTGGGGTCTTCCCTGCCTGCATCCAGCCCGGTCAAGGTGTAGGATACGGCAGGCCACTTTGCTTCCGGGTTGCGCTCACGGCGATGGTTGAACTGCTGCGTGAAGTATCCGGCATTATCGCCACCGGCAATGTCCAGGCAAAGCACCAGCATCTCATCACCCTTCTTACTGTTGGTGATTTTGGCCTGCTTGATGATGCAGTCATAAGCGCCAGCCGGCAGGGCCTGAAAAGAGCCGTCATTGGGTTTTACATCGTTCCAGTTCTTGGGTAATTTAAGCATTCTCGTACTCCTCCAATTTCTTGATAACCATTGAAATATCATTATCTATCACAGGCTCGAAGCACCCCATGGGGCTTTTCGCCGTGCTGTGATTAGCGTTTGTCTCGAAGACATACTTGCCTTCGTTGCCCTTGGCCAGCAGGACGGTGGTGAACTTCGATTCCGGCACCAGCTTCTCCAGCTTGCGCCCCGAGGTTTTGATATGGGTGAAAATATACCCATTATCATCCCGCTCTGTCTGGGTGTGGGCCATGCAGACAATAGTCAGGTCGTCCCGGTAAAGATGGATATTCGTGATAATATCCCACACCGCCCAGGCCAAATCTGACCACTTATCAAAAGACTTTTCATTTCTCCGGGCCCGCTCATCATCTACCATGATTGTGTTCAGGGTATCAATGACAACGACTTTGATATGCTTCTGCTCATCGTTGATTTTTTTTAGCCCCCGCAGGATTATGTTCTGGTCAGAAGTCTGAACATAATTCTTGTGCTCTTTGTTGTATTGGCCCTTCCATCCCTTCCACGACAGCCCCTTGCGGTCGCAGTCGAAGATGAAGGTGCTGGCGGGATCCAGGTTACGGAGGGAAGTAGTCTTCCCGCCCCCGGATTCGCCAATGACAAGGATTCCTCTGGACATCAGACCACTTCCTTCAAAATCGTCCTTATCTCCCTGCTGATTTCCGTAGTCTGGCTGACAGAGAGAGACTTGTCCATACAAGCCATCAGCCTGTCGATCAGCTGGCGATAGGTGTCCTGCTTGAAATCAAAGATTTCATCCTGCTCTGCTTCCTTCTTGCCATATTCCTTCAGGACAATAACCCCGTGGGCATCTGTGACAGCAATATAGCCGCGTTTTTTCAGCCGAGACTTATAGACCCTCAGCTTAGTCTCATCAATGCCTAAAGCTTCAGCCGCCTCAGCATTGCCGGCCCTAGGATTGCCGGCGTAATATTTCAGCAGTTCTTCCATATCTCTCACCTCATCTGATCCGCAAGCTCTTTCCCTGCTCCATGTGAGCGCCGGGGACTTCCTTCCCAGCCTTGATGGCTGCCTTCAAGCGGTCTTTTGCCACCTCGTAATGCTCTGGCACCACATCGAGGAATTCTGCAGGAATCCGGTGCTCATCGTCAATCTTCAGCGATGGAGGATTGTTCTGGATGGCCATGATGCCCCTGTCAGTGGAGACCTTGCTTTTGCCCATAGCTTCAAGGTTCACCTTGTACCAGTCCTTGATGCTCTGGATGCGCCCATCCAGCACCCTTGCCCGCTCTGCCAGCCGCTTACCCTCAGCCTTCAGGCCATCCCGCTGGTTCTCCAGGCTCTTGATAAGCCCGATGCCGTTCAGGCACTTCTCTTCCAGGCTGCATTCAATGGTCTGCAGCCCTTCTTCCAGCGCATCCAAATCCATGGTCTCATCTTCCACCAAATCCATGATGCTATTGAATCCGGAGCTTAATTCGTAAAGTGTGTTCATTGCTAACCTCCTGTTTTTCTGATAAGATAATAAAAAAAGCAATGGTATCGCTTTTTGCTTGGCCCTGCGGAGTTGCCTCCTCCGCAAGGCCTTTTTCATTGCTCAAATTCCCCTTCTCGCCATGATATCAACCGCCATGGTGAAGCCGATAATACCCACGACCAGCCCGGCAGTGAAACCTGCTGCGAACACCCCGGCGATTATCTTTAGCCCCGTTTTAGTCATTGCCATCCTCCTGTCAGCGCAGCACCAACCAGAACACCGAAAGTTAATGCTTCAACGACGAAAAACATCAGCCGCAGCATCCCCCTGAGCTGAGCTATCTTTTTTTCATAGTTAACCATTTCAGTAAACCTCATCTACCTCAGCTTCATCCCATTTTGTCACATACTTTTCCAGATCCCCGTTCTCTTCGATGGCCGCCACCTTGTCATGAGCCTCTGAAAGGTCATAGGCCATGATGGTAAAGCGCCCCGTCTTCACGACTGTGACATCGTACTCTAAAAGCTCCGGCATGATGCCGCCTCCTTCATCTTGTGCTTTGCAGCATAATCGTCCAGCGCCATGTCTGCTTCAGCGGCTGTCTGGTACCAGGGCACCGCCCGGACGCTGTGCCAGCTTTTCCCTGGCTTGCGGTAGAACACCGAGAACGTGTCTCCGCCCAGTCCCGGCCGCACACTGAACTGCCAGCCACGGCTATCCTCATAGATTTTCATTTGCCCCCTCCTCTCTGTTCAGGGCTTCCAAAATCTCTGGCTTCGTGAGCCCTGTCAGCTTTGCAAAGGCTTTCAGGTAGCAGCACCCGCGTCGGGGAGTTATGAACCCCTGCTTTTCGGTATAAGCATTGACCTTGGCCACAATACTGCCCGCCCTGCTGCGTTTATACCCGGTGACCGTCATCACATCTGCTATGCTTAGCAGGACTGTGCTTTTGAACATGCTGACCACCTCCTTTCATGCCCCCAATCGTATAAGTCACGTTAAGCGCCCTGCATATTGCTGCGGCTTTATCGACCGTTGCCCGACTCTTCCCCCGTTCATAATTGGCGAGTTGCTGGGCAGTAATGCCGGTGCGCTTGGAAAGCTCATACAGACTTATATCGCCCCTAGCTTTCCGCATAAACTCTGAAAACTTCATTTCTCTCTCCTTAAATGAGCAAATATATTTGATTATGATACTTATTTGTGTTAACCTGTAAGCAAACAAGCAACATACAGAAGGGTTGTGACAATCTTGACATTTACGGAATCATTTCTCATTGCGTTCATTCCCGCGGCATTAATTGCTCTGGCAACATATTTTTCCTACTTGAAGAGTGCTCAATTCGGCTTTATTGGTAAATCATATGAAAAACAACTTCGCAATTTTGTAGCTCCTGCGTTTTTTATAATCGAACCCTACCTTTATAAAAAGATTGCCCCCGATACATTTGAAAAGTTGCGCCTACAGTTATTGGATTTGGCCAACAATGATAAGCTATTAGTTAATGACCAAATACTTGACCAACTTGATGCACCTGCTCAGAATTACCAAGAGTCTTTTGATATAATATGCACCTGTATAGACTCCGATATAACTTACCTACAAGGAAAACTAGGGCTACCTAGACGAGGATTCATTTATAGAGCCAATCATAAACAACTAAAACTTCAACATTTGTTCAAATGGTTCATTTTCTCCGAATTCTTTAGAGCGTTTGTGTTGCCGTTTCTCTTCTTGATGATTGTTTACTATGCAGCATCATATTGGATAAACAATTTTTAACCACAAATATATTGCACAAAACATTCCTCCGATAAATTGTGGCGGTGTCGTTGCGCACGAGCAAATAATCCCGGCATAGAGAACAAGCAATAATTTCACTAACTGAATATCCATCATATATAACCTCTCTTTCACTCCTCGGAAAGCAGTTGCAGCTGTTTTTCGAGGATTTTTTTGATATCATCTTCCACCATCACACTTCCTCCTCATGCCGCAAGCTCACCATTGAGCAGCTTATCCGCAATCCGCAGCGCATCATCCAGTAAATCCTTGATTTCCAAAAACTCCGGCACGGACGGCTTCTTCTTTAATCCGTTTTCCTTCGCATAGTAGGAAATAGAATTGCCGATACTGGTATGGAATGCGGTATTGTATGCCGCCTTGAAGCGATGCCAACCTTCGCGATAGGTCAAGCCGTTCTTTGCTGCGTATGCCTGTATCATGGCCACAAGCTTCTGCCGTTTTGTGCCCTCGGTACATACGCCGTTGAGGGTATCAATGCGGGATGACTGGATTTTCTGCTCTTTGCGGATTTCCTCGTTATCGAGTCGCAGGCGGGCAAGCTCGCGCTCCTGCTCTACCAGTTGCTGGGCGGCCTGTGCAAGTATCTCTACCTGGCTCATTGGTTTGCACTGAGCTTTCAGCCGCTTCTCACACTCGATGAAATAAAGCCTTGCCTGCTTGCCGCGTTCGTTGCGCTGAATCATGCAGATTTCTTTTGCCATGCCGATGGTCAGGTCGTGATTGATGGAAGGTCTACCACCGTTCGGGGAGGTTTTGCTCATTTTTGAGCAAAAGTCCACGCCCTCCACAAAACCGTACTCGACCATCCGCGGGAACCAGTCCTTATAGGCTGTCCCGATTTGCAGAAACTCATGTAGTTCTCTGCCATCCACCTTGTTTTCGCTGTTGATTTTGATAAGTTCGCTCATTTAGTATCCCCTTTTGTAACGTCATAAGTGACATTTTGAGCAAAAAAAATCCTTGTACAGTTCTCTAACGGAATCTGCAACAACTGAATCATGACCTCAATTTCATCAGAATCGAAAACTTTCTTACTCATCTTGGTATAGAAGGTTTTCGGCGTCATCCCTAATTTCTTGGCCACATCTGATTGACTCAAGCCTTTTTCGACTATGAGCCCTCTAAGCGCATCTGTGTTCACCATGCTGGGTATCAGCTCCTTATTATATTATTTCGCCACTCAGGGTATCCCCCTTGTTGCATCTTACGTGATTATAATAGCACTTAATACGTAACAGGTCAAGAAGTTTTTTACTTTTTGTGTAACCTTTTTGTTGCCCATCAAGTAATTTCTGTTATAATAGTAAGTGACAAAAGATTTTTGAAGGAAGGTGCCTAAAATGGCTCTAAAAGATAATCTAAAAAGCAAACGTACAGAAAAAGGGCTTACTCTTGATGAAGTGGCAACAAAAGTTGGCGTAAGTCGACAAACCATACAGAGATATGAATCCGGAGTTATCAATAATATCCCCTCAGATAATATAGAAAAATTAGCCTCTGCATTAGATACCACCCCCGCAGAACTTATGGGCTGGGGAGGTGGAGCCGTCAAAGTTACCACAAAGATGACTTTTGACGATAATTCGCCCATGCATGCGTTGACGCAGGCTTACCTGCGCCGTCCTTCCTTAGTACAGGACGAAATCATCCGCCGTTTGGAAGGGCTAGATGCCACATTCTCCCACAATGTCAGCAAACTGTTGCAGGCCTCCGGCGACATCAACAGCTTTATGCAAGGTACCGGTCTGCCCTTTGCTACCGTTGGCAAGTTCATGCAGGGTGAAACCGTCCTGACTACACCAGCAGAAGCGGAACGCATAGCCACTTACTTCCATACCAATGTTGTGGATTTGTTCTTCAAGGACAGCGAAGCGCAAACAAAGAAAACGCCAGCAACAAAGGACACCACAATGCCCTCTCCAGAAGATATGGAGAAATCGATGGCATCCAGCACTACTTCAGCCATTAACAATTTCAAGCAACAAATACAAGACTTCCCAGGATTCAAAAACAACGCTTTTCATGCAAGTGCTCCCAGTATTGAAGACCTAAAAATCCTTGACACCGCTTTTTTTAGGAAACTGTATGAAGACCAGAAATATGATAATCAATACAAAATACTCCCTGAAATGTTTTGGTTGCCGGACTTTATCAAAGGCCTCAAAAGTGCAGCAAACAGGCCTCCTCAAGACTTCCAGCTCGCATTATCCGCAGCCAAATCTACCTGCTTAAATACTTGGAACACAATAAAAATATACAACAAATCACCCATGTAACAAAAAGAGCCGTCCTTATGGACGGCAGTAATCTATATTATTATGTAATTTGCATACAGGCAAACCAATCAATTTGGTATACAATCAAGGCCCCAGGCTTGCGCAAACCTTTCTCTCAATTATAATGCCCCAACTTGATTGGTTCGCAATTATATTATACCATATTTTTGATTAGCCAGAAAGGATTCAATAGCATGGAGGAATTGATTTCATCTCTAAAAAATATCATTAATAGTGAAGCTACATATAATTGTTTTGCAATAAAACGAAACTCTCACTCTTTTATTGGTACAAAAGTACAGCTAACAAATGAACAGTTATGTTCTTTTATGAGCAAAACAATTACTTATCTTTGTAATAATATATATAACAAAATGTCGCTAGACGATTACCCCGTGGCAACGCCAAAAGATTATGCTGAGAGGCTTTTGTGTACTGATGAAAAGATTAACAAAGATATAATAAGTCTAAAGCAATTAATTCTAAATCCAGAAACCAATGTTACAAATCCTGAAAAATACAACGCTTATATGATTACGGTTGATATTAATAATTCAACTCATATTTTTATCACCAAGAAAAACTATTCAATACATATAACAAAAAGAATTTTATCTACACATTATTATCCAAAGGAGACTACAAAGAAATATCGGATAAATTCATAAGGCTTATTATGCACTTTGATGCATTTATTCTAGATAATAAATGCTACATAATCACTCTCGCTGGCAGAAGGTTATTTCAACTAGAAGATATCTCGCTAAAAGAGAGTATAAAAACTAAAAATCTCATCCTAGAAAAACATTTAATCAAGGAATCGGACATCTGTATAATCGATAAATATCTTTCAACGCCAAGACATTATAGTTCTTTAGCAAATCCTGATTATGAAATAATCAACGAATTGTCAAACATTAACAAACGTAACAAGAAGAAGCTTGAACAAAAATACCAGTTACCAATTATCGAGGAAAATGGCAACTGGTACATAGACATTAGCTCAAATGAAAAATTAAAAGATTTCCTTGATACAATCAACCACAAGAGAGCCTTGAATTTCAATAATGAAATTGTGCATTGTAAATCTCCGTTCACTCTTGATTCATAATAAAAAAATACAATCCCTCTTGAATCTTCTCAAACTTACCTTTATTTTCTCCAGTAAATACTATATTCTTATCTTTTTTTACCAATATCATCGCTTTAGAAAATTCCGCGTTCTGACATTTGATGTTTCCTTCCAACACCTTGAACCCCATAAAATCTAGTAATGGAGTGTACATAAACATCATATTATTATTGTATATTACCGCTAACAATATTATAACAACAATCAATGTGACCATACTGTTTATATCATTTCCTAAGAAAGATACGAAAGGCAAAATATAATAACTAACTGCCCCACTACTAAACATATCTTTCCTTTTTAGGCAAGATATCTCTCCGATTGTATTAGCTTCTCTAAATTTTTTCAGAATATATACCCAAAAGATCAAACTACATACAATCGTAAAAGTAAAAAATGTTTTAGAAAAAATTTCAACATACCAATTATTATTAGATGTTCTAAATAGCACCACTCTAATCCATTCTATCAAAGCTACTGGAAAACACCCCGACAAGAAAGCGGATACATTGACAATAACTTTTTCTGTAGATTTCACATTAACACCTCCTCCTATCATAATTATAACACTCAAAAGTAAAGTAGAATACATGGACAACATAATAATTTACAATTCAGTTGTTGAAAAATATGCAACAACTGCCAGCGACGGCAAAGCCTATGATGGAATTTGCCACAGGCACCTATAAAAGATTCGCCGCCCGCCGCCGTTCAGGCTGACCTTGATGATATGGCAGAACTTGAAAAAGAACTTTCCTTAATCAAAGATCGCAAGAAACCATAACAAAAAGCCGCCCCGAAGATGGGACGGCCAGAGTCAAGCGAGATTCAGTTCTCGGCGAATAGCGTTCTGCAGGACATTGGAGAAGTTCAGATTGTGCTCCTTTGCCAGCACATCCATCCATGCGGGGATTGTTAATGTCTTTTTAACAGCATGGCTGTCTGTGCGCTTCAAGTAAGCAACCTCGTCATATTCAATAAGAGACACAAAATCACGGCCCTCAACTTTTATATCTGCCGGACTGGACGGATCAGGCGCCTTCTCTTTATCCTCTTTGAGCGTGTACAGGTAAATTCCCAGCGCATCCTCCGCCATTTCAATGGCTTCAGCCAATGTATCACCTTCTGTTACACACCCCAGCAAATCAGGAAAATCTACGGAGAATCCTCCATCTTCTTCAGGATGGAACACTGCTGGATAAAATAATTTTTCCATATCATAACCCCCTATGGGGGCAGGGATTTTATTTAATCCCTGCCTGCTTCAAAATACTGTTGAATGTTCCCGGCTTCATGTCTTTGTTATGCATCGGGATAACTGGACGCCCCGGCTTTGTGGGATGCTTTAGGATATGATGTGAACCTCGTACCCTTTCGACCTGCCATCCGTCTGCTTCAAGAATCTTTAGTAGGTCTTTTGGCTTCATGTTATCCCCCTTTCCTTGATTATATTATAACACATATTAACACGTATTGCAAGTGTTAACACGTGTTAAATCAACATAAAAATAAGCCACCCCCGAAGGACGGCTATAGAAAGGAAGGATTCCCATGTTCAAGAAAATAGCTTTGGCCACACTGGCCGCTGTCTGTGTATCAATAGCTACCCCTGCCCTGGCATCTGACTACCTTGGCAACCCGAAGTCGATGAAGTTCCACTACTCCAGCTGCTCCACGATAAAGCATCCGGAAAGGTTCGTTGAGTTCAGCACCCGTGATGATGCCATCGCCGCAGGATACGTGCCGTGCAAGCGATGCAATCCGTAAAATAATCCGCCCGGATGGACGATAGATACTTTATAAAAAACGGCTTTTCTATAAAGATTGACCTTTTGCTTTTATAAAAAAGCTCGATTTTATAAAAGTTGATATTAGCAATTTCTAAAAATAACACATTTTATAAATTAGGAGGTGCCTTATGGAGTATGTCAGCCTAAAGAAAATCCATTATAAACAACCAGATGTCGAAGAAGAAGTGTATCAGCGGCGTTTCCACTCTGACCTCACGCGCCACCTTGGTCTCGATATAAAACAGTACAATCATCGGAATGCATACCCAGCCTTCTTGTGCTACACCGAAAATATGATGATGCTGCAGGAAAAAATCAACAAGAGATATGAAGATTTCTTGTATATAGTAAACACTGTCCCCCCTGTAGTTCTGCGACAATTCTCCCTGGCCTGCATTGTTGACGAAGTAAAATCAACCAATGATATTGAGGGTGTAAAGAGCACCCGCAGGGAAATATCTATGGTTATTGACGAGGTTTCCTCTACAAGCAACCGTATGAGCAGCGTTGTCCATAAGTATCAGGGCTTGCTTTCAAAAGATGACATACCATTTTTTACCTGTCAGGATATACGCGATTTTTATGATGACTTTGCTCACGAGGAAGTCATAAAGGAGGATCCCAAAAACAAATTGGACGGCAAAATTTTCCGCCATGACTCCGTTGATGTAGCATCAGCCACAGGAAAAACAATACACTGCGGTTTATACCCCGAATCGGCCATCATTAATGCCCTAACGCAGGCACTGTCCATATTGCATGATGAAAACATGCCTCTCCTAGTCCGCGCCTCCGTATTCCACTATCTTTTTGCCTATATTCACCCCTTTTATGATGGAAATGGGCGCACAGACCGATTCATAACAGCATATTTCCTCGCCAGACATTTTCATCCTTTGATAGCCATACGTTTATCCGTTACCATAAAGCGCTATCGCAAAAGATATTATTCGCTCTTTGAAGATACAGACAGCGAATTGAATCGCGCAGATTTGACCACCTTTGTTGAGGGCTTTTGTTCATTGCTACTGACATCTTTTGAAGATACCATCCGGCTTCTAGCTAGAAAAAAGGAGCAGTTGGAACGCTTCGAGAAAAAATTGTCAGAAATATATTCAGGCGACGAATTAACGGAAAATATTTATTATGTTCTTCTGCAAGCCGCACTTTTCTATGGACAAGGTGTAAACATGCAGGAGCTAATATCCATAACCCAAAAATCCCGAGCTACCATACAGAAAAGGCTGGATTCCATACCTGATGCGCATTTAGTGAAGGTAAGAATCAAAAACGTTTATTATTACAAACTAAACATACTTATTCTAAAAACAGAGGAAATATAGCTCTCCTGTATCCGGTAATCTTTTATGAAAGGCCGGTGATAGTATGCCAGCGTATAAAGATGAAGCACGTGGCACCTGGTACTGCCGTTTCCGCTATACCGATTATACCGGAGAAAAGCACGAAACCACCAAGCGCGGCTTTAAGACTAAAAAGGCCGCCCTCCAGTATGAGGCTGAATTCAAGGCTCAATCCGGCGACACGGCCAAGCTGACAATGAATGCCTTATGTGATGCCTATTTGAAGGATAGGAAGGTCAATCAGAAAGCCAGCACCTATAAAGCTACGGAAAAAATCATCAACTCGCATATACGGACTGCTTTCGGCCGGCGTGCAATCAGCGAGATAACCAAGCTGGATATCAGACAATGGCAAAATGACCTAATGCAAAAGCAGGCGTACAACAACCGCCCCTACGCCCCCAGCACCTTGCGCCAGATAAACATCCAGTTGAACGCTGTCTTTAACTACGCCGTGAAATACTATGACCTTGCCAAGAATCCCACCAAGGCCGTGGATACCATCGGCAAAAGGCAAAAGCGGCAGGCATTCTGGTCGCTGGAGGAATTTTCCAAAGTCATTGCCCAAGTGGAAAACCCGGAGCTGAGACTTGCCTACCTGCTGCTCTTTTACAGCGGAATGCGTATCGGGGAATTACTGGCGCTCTCCCCTGCTGATTTCGACTTTACAGCCAACACTATCAGCATCAGCAAAAGCCTCATGCCCGCCACAGGGAAAGTCACCAGCCCAAAGACATCGTACAGCGTCCGCATAGTGCCCATGCCACCCGCTCTGATGAAGGAGGTTCAGGACTACATCAGTAACCTAATGGAGCCACCTGAGCGGATTTTCACCTACTCACAGAGAGTATACCGCGACTATCTCAAGCGCTATGCCCAAAAAGCCGAGATTCCTCCCATCCATGTCCACGACCTGCGACATTCTCACGCCAGCTACCTTATCCACAACAATGTTCCGGTAACCACCATAAGCCGCCGTCTGGGACACGCCAATGCCAGCGTTACCCTGTCGGTATATTCCCATATGTACGAGGGATCTGCCGGTGATGTTGCGGTCATGCTGGAAAAAGCATTTATTTGTGGTCAAAACGTGGTCACAGAAGGGAAATAAAAATCGGAAAACCTTGCAAATAAAGGGCTGACATGGAAAATACAAGAGTACCATATCTACTGATGCGACAAAAAGCGGCAACCACTCTTTATCAGAAGGGTTGCCGCTCACTTTTCTGACCAATCCACTATGTTGCTTAGCTGTATTTCTTTAAGTACGAATCCATATCAGACAGCAATAATTGCAAATCCTCCCATTCACTGGCTATGAAGCACCGCCGAGATAATTCCCCCTTATTCTGTGCAACCAAGAATTCCTCCCGCATATGCTGCACATATAAAGGACGGAATTCCGGCTTGATACGATGCAAGGTAAAGGTTGCATTGTTGTACTTCTTGCTCCAGTAAATGTAGCGGAACTTGGCAAATTCCTTTTTGCTGGACAGATAGCCGTAAATAAACCCATACTCCTCGTTGATGGCAAACAGCTTGTCAGCTCGTACCGAGGAATCAGGATTGTCACTGCAATAAAAATACCCCGAAAAGTTCAGGAAAATCACACGCTTTGCATTGCACATGAGTTGGAACCAAAAACCATTATCCTGATAGGAAGCCCCTGGTGTTTCATTATGCCGGATATTGTTGCTCTGAATAAATTCACGCAGAATAATCCCGCACCAACTCATCATAGCGCAATGGAAAAGATTGGGATTCACATTCTGGGGATCCTGCACCTTGTTATACAATTCTTTGCAAGAAACTGCCGAGATATATTTTTTCTGGCCTGTTTCCAAATCTCCCCAAAAACGTGTAAAGTCAGCCTTTGTTATTTCCGTCTGATTTTTTTCTGCTGCTTCTACCAGCTTTTCCAGCATATCCGACCCCAGTGCATCATCGGCCTCAAGAATCTGTATATACTTACCTCTAGCTGCATCCATGCCTACATTGACAGTATGCCCATAGCCGGTGTTTTCTTTGGATATGATCCTGATTCTCTCATCCTTTTCCGCATATTCAGATAGGATCTCTGCAGAAGCATCAGTAGAACCATCATTCACAGCGATAATCTCAATTTCCTTGAGCGTCTGGCCCACAGCACTATCCAACGCTCTGGCCAAATACTTCTCAACATTGTAGACAGGAATGATAACAGATACCCAGGGACTTTCTTTGGTGTAGCTATAAAACTGTGGGAACTGCCTGAATCGGCCAATGTTGCTTCGGTCAAGATAATCCTCCATCAACCGATCGCCTACAGCACCCAGATATTTTGCCGCAGCTTTATAGTTCCCTTGCTTTTCTGCATTTTTGCCAGCCAGGTAGCATATCTTGATATCCTTGCTAACCAGTTTTTTCATGTCACGCCAAGGAGACTTCCTGACCACCTGCCAATAAGGCTTGGCTACGGACTCATCAGCGAATTCAAACCACGGCTTCCCCTCATTGACAAAATGCCAAAATACATTCTTTTTATTAATAGGGATCTGATATGGATTAAATGCCCCCATCAAAGATATCAACTCGTTGCTGATTATCTTGAACTCTCCCTGTAGGACATGATTGATGGCATCCTGCTCCAGTAGACCGTATCTGGCCCGATTTTTCTTGAAATCCACCAGCACTTCCTGGGTCAAATCCATCTGGCGCCATTTTGCGACATCAATCAACATGCAGCCGGCATTGAGATAATTATCTGTGGCCAGATTCAGCCTCTTGGCACTGCTTTCATGTTTTGCCTCATTTACAGCAGCAATGGGATATCCTTCCATGTCAATATCCCATATTGCATCCAGCTTATTGACGCACAGCATATCGGCATCCAAATAGAGGACTCGTTCAACCTCATCTGATATGATAAGAGGAATCATCAGACGAATCAAGACAGTACTATTAAGCCGTCCTACCCCTATATTGCCCAAGGCACGGTCTGTCTGTTCCAATTCTTTGGTGACTTCGTATAAACGAATCTCCGTATTCTTATACAGCTTGTCGAACTTTTCTAGTTTATCAATATCATCTTCGTGTATTCCCTTGCAAAGCAAGTGAAACACCACGGGATGTCCGACATTTTGCAAAGCAATTGATGTCATGACAATTCCCGCGTATTTCACATAATTTGCATCAACACCGAAGGCACAATGAAAAGCCTGTTCTTTCATATCAGAACATCCAGCGATAGCCCAGGTTCAGACGCCATTTTTCTGATATTTTGTCAGCCATAGCCGTTCTCGTCAACTCGCCGTAAAGATTCTGTGAAGCAGTCGTCTTGAAGTCAAAGCCGATGCCATATTCCAGCCAGGTGTCACTGCCAGAAGTTTCGCTACCAAAGCGATTGCCATTCCAGGTAATAGTAGCTGAGGAATCGCCCTTGAACTCACGCAGCAGCGAACAAGTCAGATAAATATTCCCGCGTTCTGTCTTGCGTCCCAAATTAAAGCCCAAGCGTCCAACCAGAGAAGTTGCTGCTCCCATATCAACCACGGCACCATTACTCATAGTGAACTCGTCACCGTTCATACGGCTGTAGTTAAATTCCACTTGCGGTTCAAGATAATACTCTTTTTTAAAGTTATGACGATAGCCATATTCCAGTGACGCATTTAGGCCATTGCTTCCAGTTTTACCACTATATGACTGCCTTGTTGTCAAATCATATGCATCAAACCAGCTGGAAAAATGACCATACTTTACAATAGCATCAAGATAGTGCCCCTTGCCCCACATGTAAGTTCCATACAAACCGAACAAATTGCCGTTTCCGGCGCTCCGCACATTGTCACCGGACAAATTCGAACTGGTATGCAGATAAGTGATGCCTGCATGAAGCTTGCCCTTAGACAGCTCAAAGGCTCTGTCATAACCTCCCTGGATAGACTTCATGGTGTAGTCGAGGTTGTTATCCACCTCGCCCTTGCCGCCATAACCGCGAATCCAAATCCCATTATCTGCTGTACTATCACGAAGGTCACCCATGCGCTTATGCAGATCATTGTTAGCCAAGCGCATACTTGCCAACGATACAGTCTGCGCATTGGCTATAGCCTGAGTAGCCGCCTTTATTTCGGCCTTCTGCTGCTCTGTAAGCTCATCCGTATCAGGAGTTAAAGGTTCCACGGGGGCAGACGAGGGGACGGACGAGGGGACGGACGAGGGGACGGACGAGGGGACGGACGAGGGGACAGATGAGGGGACGGACGAGGGGACGGACGAGGGGACGGACGAGGGGACAGATGAAGGATTATACGAAGGATTATACGAGGGGTCATACGAGGGGTCATACGAGGGGTCATACGAGGGGTCATAATCAGCATGTGCCACACTAGGAACAAATAATGCGTAGCCATCCACTGCTGCATCAATATCCACCTGCGGATTTTGAGGTACGGCAATCGCAGACAGGCCATTAGCCCCTGTAATTACCGACAAGGCGGTCATGACCTTCATAAAAGACTCTGCTGTTTTTCTTTTTACAATTTTCACACTATCATCCCTTTCAATACACTATAAGCCATTGGAATTATAGCACATTTGTCCCCCCCTGCAAGACAGCGTGTGATATAAACATAAAAACTACGATTGAGATGAATTATATAGTCTCATTATACTGTTTGAGATATTGTCCTACATCTATCCTTTGCAAAAATCTTTACACTGCCAAGCATTACTCTTTACATACGTAATATTACGTAATATAATAAGTATGAGGTGATTTGCATGCCCATGACCCCCAAGGAAATGGTCGCCCTACTGAAAGCCAACGGCTTTAAGCACATAAAGAGCAATAATGGCTCCCATCAGAAATATTTCAACCCTGTCACCAACATTACTGTTTCTGTTCCCATACACTGCAAAGACTTGAAAAAGGGACCTGAGCAGGCCCTTTTGAAACAAGCCGGACTGAAATGACTGGAGGTTATATACATGAGCAGCAAATTCTTTTACCCTGCCATCTTTGAGCCAGAAGAGATTGGTTTCTCTGTCTATATCCCTGATATCCCAGGTTGCATGACTCAAGGGGATTCCATGGAAGAAGCACTTGATATGGTTCAAGATGCTATAGGCCTCATGCTGGAGGGCTTGGACGAGGCTGATTATCCTGCAGCATCTTCCCCCACCGAAATTTCCTGCACCTCCCCGCAGTTTGTCATGATGGTGCCTTTCGACAAACTGGCCTATGACAAAAAATACAACTCCAAATCTGTCAAAAAAACTCTCTCCATACCTGCCTGGCTTAATGCCATGGCACTGAAAAAGAATCTAAACTTCTCAAACATCTTGCAAAATGCTTTGATGCGTGAGTTGAATGTCTAAAACACCCATGAAAAAACGGCAAGCGTTTCTTTTCTGCCAGAAACGCTTGCCGTTTTTTTCGTATCACTTGTCGCTGCGGGTTACATTCTCACCGTAAATGGTCTTGAAATCATTCCGCATGGAAACAGGAACCCAGCCGTTTTCATCAGCAAGTTTCCTGCATTTTTCCGCTTTCTTGGTGTCCCCCAGTTCCCGTTCCAGGTCGTCGCACAGGAGGAAGAACGCTGCGCTCTTGTACTTGTTGTTGTTCACCGCATAGTTGAGCATGCTGGTATCGCCACTGGAGTTGCCGAAGGCCAGTACCGGCTGCTTGCCTATTTCTCTGGCTATGGCCTGCACTTTGTTCATCTGGAGATTTTTGATGACAAATTTGCCCCGCACCAGGGAATCTCCCTTTTTATAGGCATAGTCCAGCCCATTTTTATCGTCCTGATGATCTGCCTTGATTTCGATATCGGTGCCGATGATGTGATTTTCTGGGATATGCAGGGCATCGCATACGAGCACCCGCACCAGTTGGCGCTCGCTCCCCGAAACTACATATACCTGGAAGCCATTATTCTGCAGATATTGGATGGTTTCCACCATGGGCAGATAAAAGGCCTCGCCCCACTTCAGATTGTTCAGGCCCTCCACCGGGGTTTCCATGAAGTTCCGGACATAAGCTGTATACTCAGGATAGCCCATCCCTTCAAAGACTGCGGCCTGATGAGGTGCGCTGCTGCCCAGCTTGTCCCCGGTGTCCTTGCTGCGGATAAAATGCTCCAGTCCCAGGGCAAACTCTTTATCTTCCGGGGAAGCCTTATAGCTCTTGTCTTTGACAGCCCGCTCAATGAACAGCATGCCGTCAAAATAATAAGGCGCTGTCTCGCAGAGGAAGGTGCCATCCATGTCATAGGTGGCAATGCGATCCTCCACGGGAATGAAATTCTTGCTCTTGGGATTGGTCACATCCTTCACATAGGAAACAAGTGCCTGATAGGAGTCAGCCTGCTTGTTCCAATACTTGAAGTTGCTGCCCTTGCCATTCACGGAAATCTGCGAGATTTCTGCCCGCGACATGGCTTCAGTATACGGGAGCTCTGCCATAAAGCCAAAGCTCAAAGTTGCTGCCAGAACAGCGGCGCAAAGTTTTTTATTTTTCACGATAGTTCCCCCTATTCTCTTGAATCATATCTTACCATATAGATATCCTGTCATCAGATGACAGGCAATGCCATCTTTGTTGCCGGACAGGGCCTTACTTCAAGAACCCGTTGACAATCTGCTCCTCTGCTTCCTTCTCTGTCAGCCCCAGGGTCATGAGTTTGATGAGCTGGTCCCCTGCAATCTTGCCAATGGCAGCTTCATGCACCAGCATGGCATCCACATTGTTGGCTTCCAAAGAGGGCACAGCCAGGATCCGGCCTTCGTCCATGATGATGGAGTCGCATTCCGTGTGGCCGTGGCAGGCGGCGTTGCCTACGATGCGCAGATCCAGTTTCTGATAGGACTTGTCCTTGGCTACGCCCCTCGATACCACATCGGCACTGGCGTTGTCGCCGTCAAGATTCACCTCGTATTCGCTGTAGGCGTACTGGGTGCCGTGGGTCATGAGGCGCTCGCGCACGATGAGGCTGGCATCGGCCTTGAGATTGGCACGGGTAGTGCGGCTGGTGGAGTCCACCCCCTTGATCTGCACCATCTCCATCTCCATAGAGCTGCCTTTCTCCATGGTCACCTCGGTGACGGGGTTCAGGATGCGCTGGCCCGTGCCATCACCTGCACCGTAGTGCTTTTCCACATACTTGACCTTGGCATTTTCCCCCACGAAGAAGCGATGCACGCCGTCGTGCTCCGAATCCTGCTTGCCGCAGTTGTCGATGCCGCAGCCCGCTACTATGACCACATCAGCCCCTTCGCCAATGTAGAAATCATTGTAGACCGTTTCCTTCAGGCCGCTTTCGCTCATGACCACGGGAATATGCACGCTCTCATTCTTGGTGCCGGGCTTGATGCGGATATCAATGCCGGAGCCGTCCTCCTTGGAGGTTATCTCGATATTGGCAGAACTGCTGCGGCCCACGGACTTGCCGTTGGCCCGCAGATTGTAAGCCCCCTGGGGCACATCGTGGAGGTCAGCCACCTCCAGCAGCAGTCTTCTCTGTATTTCATCCATCTTTAGCATAGAGCTGCCTCCCCTTACTGAAACTTCCTGCACATGGGCATGCTGACCTCGGTATCCATGATCTTGGGCAGGATTTCCTGCCCCGGCCCATGCTCCTGCACCCTGCCGTCTGCCAGCACAACAATCTCATCTGCAATCTGCAGGATGCGCTCCTGGTGGGAAATGATGATGATGGAACTTTCCTCGATTTCTTCACGCATTTTCTCAAAGATGCGGATGAGGTTCTGGAAGCTCCAGAGGTCGATGCCCGCCTCCGGTTCATCAAAGATGGAGAGGCTGGTCTTCCGGGCCAGGATGGTGGCAATTTCGATGCGCTTGAGCTCACCGCCGGACAGGGAGCTGTTCACTTCCCTGTTTACATAGTCATTGGCGCAGAGCCCTACCTCGGAGAGGTAGTCGCAGGCCTTGATATGGGAAATCTTCTTCCCCGCCGCCAGCCGCAGGAGGTCAATGACCTGCAGGCCCCGGAAACGCACGGGCTGCTGGAAGGCAAAGCTGATGCCCAGGCGCGCCCTCTCCGTGATGCTCTTGTCCGTGATATCCTCGCCATCCAGATATATCCTGCCAGAGGTGGGCTGCTCAATGCCCGCAATGATCTTGGCCAAGGTTGACTTGCCGCTGCCGTTAGGACCCGTGATGACCACAAACTTCTTGTTGTCCACGGTGAGGCTCAGGTCCTGGATAATATCCACCTGGCTGTTGCCCTCGGTCACATGGAAGGAAATATTCTTCAGTTCCAACATGTATATTCAGCTCTCCCTTCCGATTCCATAAATAATTTTTAGCTTTCATCGGTATTATTATAACATATTTCTTTTCAATCCTTCATGCTTTTGCCATATAAAAAATCCGCTTCAGCCAAAGGAAGCGCTTCAGCCGAAACGGATTTTTTCGTATATTCATTTACTTGGCAGTCTCTGCCTCAGTTTCCTTGTTGCCTTTCAGCTTGTTTGTCAGCCACACCACGACGCAATAAAGCACGGGAATGAGGAATATCCCCAAAGCGGTGGCGAAGAACATGCCGCCCACCACGGCCGTGCCCATGCTGTTCCTGGCAGCGGCTCCTGCACCGTGGGCCATAGCCAAGGGCAAGCAGCCGATGATGAAGGCCAGGGAGGTCATGATGATGGGCCGCAGGCGCAGCCCCGCTGCCTCGATGGTGGCTTTCACGGGATCCATGCCGGCATCCACACGCACCTTGGCAAATTCCACGATGAGGATGGCATTCTTGGCCGCCAGCCCCATGATCATGATGACACCAATCTGCATGTAAATGCTGTTGAAGAGCCCCAGATTGATATGTCCCATCATAGCTTCCAGCATGAACGTGCCATACTGCACGAAAAACGCTCCGAAAAGCCCCGTGGGCACCGTGAGCAGCACAGCAAAGGGAACGCTCCAGCTCTCATACAGCGCTGCCAGGCAAAGGAACACAAAGACCAGGGACAGGACCAGGACCTGGCCGGTGGAGCCGGAGGACTTCTTTTCTTCGCGGCTCTGCCCCGACCACTCAACATTGAAGCCGGCGGGAGCAGTCTGCCGCACCACTTCTTCCATGGCGGCGATAGCCTGCCCGGAACTGTAGCCGTCAGCGACACCGCCCTGGATGCTGATGCTCCTGGTGCCGTTGAAACGGGAAATGATAGAAGCAGAAGTCGAAATCTTCGGCGTCAGCAGGCTGTCCAGGGGCACCATAGTGCCATCGGCATTTCTCACATAGCTGAACTTCAAGGCCTCTTTCTCGTTCCGATAATGGGCATCGGACTGCATGACAACCTTATAGGTGCGCCCGAACTGCACGAAGTCATTCACCTGGGCGCCACCGTAGTTCACCTGCAACGTCGTGAACACATCGGAGAGATTCACGCCCAGCTGCTTCACTTTTTCACGGTTCACATCAAATTTGCATATGGGAGAATCAATGGAATAGGTGGTATATACATTGGACAGCTCGGGACGCTGGTTCGCAGCCGCCAGGATTTCCTTGGTGATGTTATCCAGTTCTTTGTCCGTGTGTCCCGTCATATCCAACAGTTCCATGCTCCAGCCGCCTACCATGCCCAGTCCCGGCAGAGCAGGGGTGGGAAAGGCCATGACGGTAGCTTCCGGGTGATTCTGCCCCAATTTGTTGGCTTTCTCCACCAAGGACAAGACCGCAAGGTCGGGGTCTGTCCGCTCGTCCCAGGGGTTAAGGGCCACGAAGAAGGTGCCGCTGTTGGACTTGGAGCCGGAGGACAGCACGTCATAGCCGGCAATCTTCATGGCACCTTTTACCCCCGGCATATCACGCAGCTCCTGGCTCAGGGCATCCATGGTTTCATTGGTGCGATTGAGGGAAGTTCCGTCAGGCATGGTCACCGACACTACAAAGTAGCCCAAATCTTCCAAAGGCACAAAGGTAGAGGGAAGCAATTTGAAGAATACCCCCGCCAAAGCACAGATGACCAAGAGAGAGGCCACACCGACCTTGGCATGGCGGATAAACCAGGCCACGCCGCCCGTATAGCGGTTCTGAGTGCGCTCGAACCAATCGTTGAAACTGTCAAAGAAACGATCCAGGACATTTTTCTTCTTGTTGTGGTCATGGGGTTTCATCAAGAGAGCGCACAAAGCGGGCGTAAGGGTCAGAGCGATGAAGGCAGAAAGAGCCATGGACACCGCAATGGTCAGCGCAAACTGCCGGTAAAGCACGCCCGTGGTGCCACCCAGGAAAGCGCAGGGAATGAATACGGCGGAGAGGACAAAGGCAATGGCCACCACAGGCCCCTGCACTTCGTCCATGGCTTTTTCCGTGGCCTCCACCGGCCCCAGGCCATCCTTTTTCATGTGGGATTCCACATTCTCGATGACCACGATGGCATCATCCACCACCAGGCCGATGGCCAGCACCATGGCAAAAAGTGTCAGGGTGTTGATGGTGAAGCCCAGGGCCACGAAGCTGGCAAAAGTACCCACCAAAGATACGGGAATGGCCAGCACCGGGATGAGGGTCGCCCGCCAGCTCTGGAGGAACAGGAACACAATGACGATAACCAGCATCAAGGCTTCCTTGAAGGTGTTCACCACTTCGCCTATGGACTCGTTGATATATTCCGTGTTATCCACCAGGGCCTTATATACCAAATCATCCGGGAAGGTTTTGGAGGCCTCCTCAAGGACTTTCTTGACCTCGGCCACAGTTTCCATGGCGTTGGCATCATCCGTGAGCTTGACGCCGAAGCCCGCGCTGGGGGTGCCATCGGTGTCGGTGATCATGGAGGTAGTCTTGGCCCCCGTCTCAACCCGTCCCACATCTTTGATGCGCACATAGGAGCCGTCCGCTTTGGACTTCAGAATGACATTTTCAAATTCCTCCGGGGTGGTAAGACGCCCCTGCACGCTGCCGGTATACTGCTTTTCCTGATTGGCAGGCGTAGGCAGCTGCCCGATGGTACCAGCCGGGGCCTGCACATTCTGCTCTCTGATGGCCCTTTCCACATCACCTACAGTCAGATCCAGAGACGACAAGCGCGCCGGATTCAGCCACACGCGCATGGAATATTTGGAGCCGAAGGGGCTGATGTCGCCCACACCCTTGATGCGCTTCAAGGCGTCAATGATGTAGATATCCGCATAGTTCATGATGAACGTGCGCCTGAAGGTGCCATTGGGGGAATACAGGGAGAAGATATAGGCCATATCGTTGGAGGACTTTTTGGTGGTGACACCAACAGCCTGCACATCCGAGGGAAGGCTGGCGTTGGCTATGGAAACATTGTTCTGCACCAGCACTGAGTCCATGTCGCTGTTGGTCCCCAGCTCGAACTTGACGCTGAGCTCGTAGCTGCCCGTATCATCAGAATTAGAATTCATGGAGTCCATGCCCTGGGTGCCGTTGACCTGCTGCTCGATGACCTGAGCCACAGTATCATTGATGACGCTGGCATTGGCCCCGGTGTAAGTGGTGTTCACCGTGATGGTGGGCTGGGTGATCTGCGGGTACTGGGCAATGGGCAGGCTGAGGCCCGAGATCGTGCCGAGAATGACGATGATGAGGGCGATGACAATAGCGAAAATAGGACGATGAATAAAGAATCGTGACACTACTGCCACCTCCTTAGGATTTATCGACGATTTCAGAGGTTTCCTGGACGGAGAAGCCCATATCCTGCGCCGTCACCGTGGTCACATCAAGGTCCGTCCCGCCCTGCAGGTTGGTAAGTCCTTCTACGATAACCATGTCGGAATCTTCCAGGCCGCTCTGCACCACATAGTAGCTCCCGACTTTCTCGCCGAGCTTCACATTCTTGGAATGGGATTTCCCATCGCTGCCCACTACCAGGACAAAAGTCTCATCCAAAAGCTGCTGCACAGCCCGCTGGGGCACCAGAAGGGCGTTTTTCGCCACTACACCCACGATATTCACCTGGGTGAACATGCCGGGGAGCAGGATTCTCTGAGGATTGGGCAGGAGTGCCTTGACCGTGAGGGAACCGGATTTTTCGGACAGGGCACGGTCCACCGTCGTAACTTGGCCCTCGTAGGGATAATCCCTGCCGTTGCTCAGAGTTATCCTGATTTTGGGTGGCTCGTAACCGGCGGCGTCCCGGGCGACGCCGTTTTCCAGGTCTTCTGCCAAAAGGTTCAAGTATTCCGTTTCACTGACGCTGAACTGCACGTAAAGCGGATCCATCGTACCGATAGTCACCAAAGTGGTGCCGCCGGCCGTCGCATAAGTTCCCACCGCCACATCGTCCACTGCCACCTGGCCGTCCATAGGCGCATAGACCACAGTATCATCCAGATTTTCCTGGGCCTTTCTCACCGCTGCCTGCTCAGAGGCCACCTCTGCCTCATACTCAGCCACCTTGGCACGCTGGCTGGTCAGGGTCTGCTCAGAAACGGCCCTTTTCTCCCACAGCTGCTCATCCCTGTCCAGGTCTTGCTGGGCGTTGCGCAGGGTAGCCATAGACTTGTGCAGTTTGGCCTGAGCCTCTGCCACTGCCGACTCATACTGACGGGAATCTATGCGGTAGAGGGGATCTCCCGCATGCACCATGTCACCGCCACTGAAATATTTTTCCACGATGCTGCCAGACACCCGGGCATAGACCAGCACTTCTTCCGTGCCCTTGAGCTGTCCGGGGAAGCTGTAACCCACCGGTGCATCCTGTCTCACGAGCTGCATGGCCTTGACGGCGGTCTTGCCAGGCGTCGCCGCCTGCTCATCGCCGCAGCCGGTCAGGAAAAGGCTGGCTGCCAGCATGAGTGAGCTAACGAGCGCCACTGATTTTTTCCCATATGCTCTCATCACTTTTTATCCCCTTTCACATTCTTCTCTTCCAAAGCCTGGCGATAAGGCTCCACATCCAGCTCCACTTTCACGCCCATGGCTTTTTCCAGGCTGGACTTATAACTATTATAGCTGTAAAGGGCATTGATATACTGCCCCTTAGCCTCTACCAATTTATTCTGGGCGTCCATAAGCTCCAGGTTCGTGCCCACACCTGCCAGATAGCGGGCCTCCTCGATATTGTAATCTTCCTCGGCCTTGCCCACCACTTCTGCCATGATATGTATATTTTCCTCGGCAGCCCTGAGATTCGTATAGGCATTGCGGACTTCCAGCTTCACATCGCTGAGCTGGTCCCGCAGTTCGGCCTCGGCACGATGCACAGCGGCCGCCCTCTGCTTCACCTGGGCCTGGGTCACCTGATTGTCAAAGATATTCCATTTGACAGAGATGCCCGCCGTCCAGCTGTCAGAGCTGTCCAGATTGCTCTTGAAGGGGCCATCGCCTGCAATGCTGCGGCTGGCGCTGGCATCTACCGAAGGCCTGTAGCCAGACTTGGCAGCCTCCATAGCAGCCTTGTTTGACAGGAGATTGTACTCCTTCTGAAAAAGGTCAGGACGATGAAGCAGGGCATAGGCCTCGCAATCAGTCAGTTCCCGGTTGAAGGGCTGATAGGTAAGATTGTCAAGGGCTCGGGTCTCTGTCTCTGCCGGAAGTCCGACCTCCTTGTTGAAGGTAGCGACAGCCACCTTATAAGCATTGGTCGCCGACACCAGCTTCTGCCTGCCCTGAGCCAGGGACACCTCCGAGCTCAGCACATCTGCCATTGCTACTGTCCCGGCCTCATACTTGCTGTTGACATTGTCCAGGTGAGCCTTCAGGTTGCCGACGGATTCTTCGTAAACCCCCATCTGGCTCCTGCACCTCAGAATATCATAATAGTCCTGAGCCACGGTATCGCGGATGCTCTGCCTGGTGCGCTCCAAAGTCAGCTCCGCCCCGGAAAGGCTCATCTGAGCGGCTTTGATGTTGTTCTGAAGCCTGCCACCGCTGTAGATAGGCATGCTGAGCGCGCCCTGATTGGCAAAATACTTGTGCCCCCATCCCTCATAAGCCTTGCCGCCCACGGCATCCGCATCCATATTCCAGGAAAGCTTGGGGCCTGTCTGCCTGCGAGCCTCCCGCAGCGCCCAATAGGCACTGTCGAGATCTGCGGCACTTTCCTCGATGTCACAGTTGCGCTCCAGGGCCATCTGCACCCCGTCCGCCAGGGTCATATCCAGGCTTTCAGCCGAAGCCGTTCCCCAGGCGCTGCATAGCATGAATGTCATTACTGCTGCTTTTGCGTATTTCCTGCAAAATTTCATCTGCCATCCTCCCTGCTGCTTGTACAAATTGGTTGTTGCAAAATGTTCATATGATAAGATTGCATTATACCATTTTGGCTTATTCGCTATCAAAAAGCATTTTCCTGCTTGAGAAAGGGGTTCCATAATGTCACCCCCTGCTTGTATCCCCCCAAAAAACGCCAAAAGACCTCGCCCCCTTATTTTACAGATGAGCGAGGTCTTCAGTACATCATGCTGCTGCATGAAACAGGCTGTGATTTTGTCCAGCCCAATATTTTTTTCCTCAATTCAGCGTCCTGAAAGGAGAGATTCTCCCCCCTTTGAAGGTAGCCTCGATAGCCAGGCCTTTTTTGTCAAGCTGATAAACCTGCACCCCTTCAGCGGCCATCGACGCTCCTGCATAAGTCACGCCGTTGACTCCATCCGTGGCATCGGCCGAAGCCTCGGAACCGAATTTAATATTGCCGGAAATAAATCTGTCCCAAGCCTTTTTATTCGCAATGATGAAAAGCAGGTCGTATTCCTTCGCGCCAAAATTTATGCCAAGGCTGACTTCCTTCATCTTCACATAAATCCTTTCCCCCGTCTGGCTGTTCACAGCTACGCCGCGGCCGTGGTCATCACCAAAGAACCCCCACTTGACACTGGCGGCGCTGATGGTGCAGTAAGCATAAGCATCCTGCACGGCCTCCCTTGACGTAGGATACTTTTCATACATGCGCTCCAGGACCTTCCCGCTCATTTCGTTCAGTTCCGCGCGCTGCTGTTCGGGGGTAGCTTTAGCCGCAAAGGCCGTGCTGGCCATCATCAAAACCAGGGTGAATAAAATCAGCTGGAAAAAATTTTTCTTCATGCCGGATGCCTCCTCACAAAACCAGCCCCCTAAGGATCATATCCTGAGGGGGCTGTGCTTTATCACTCAATCAAGGATAATAATCTTACTCGCCCTTCCAGATGCACTTCATGAACTTGCGGTAGTTGGTATTCAGATAGTCGATGATGATGGCGAACATGGAATAGAGATTGTCGCCATTCAGCTCACCTTCGATGGTCATGCACACATCCAGTATCAGATCCCCTTCTTTGTTCAGATAGAGCTTGAAGGGCTTATAGCTGGCGGATTCCTCATTGACCAGCTTCAAAAGCTCCAGCTGATTCTCTTCCGACAGCGCCTTGGGAGCAATCTGCACCCGCACCATAGTGAAGATGGAGTCATCCGTGATCACAATGGTGGGAAGCTGCTGTCCTTCTACGGTGATGTGGGAACGGAACACAGCCGTGTGCTGGCTGTCTCCTTCCAGTTCCTCCATCTCGAAGACCTTGATGTCTTTCTCTTTCAAATACCCTTCAAATGCTTCTGCTTTTTTGTTCATCTTTTTCTCCTCCTAACAACATCCTATTCTATCACAATTTCCTGGTCAGAGGCATTTTTCTGACGGAAATCAGTTTCCACAGGCGCTTTGTCAAGGAACACCTGCTCCCGCAAAGTCCTGGCGGGTTCTGTCAGCAATGCGCTGTCAAAGGTGTATTTGCCATGTGCATTGGTCACGCGCTCCCGCATCATATCCACTACGCTGAGGTTGTCACCGTAGAGTTTCCTGTAATTCTTGCCTGCATCAATCAGGATTGCCCCATGTGTCCCGAGCATGCCGTCCTGATACAGCTGGAAGGAGCGTTCCTTGCTGTAGGCCAGGCCCAGATTGTTCCAGTAAGCCAGCTGCTCACCGTCTCTGGTGGGTGTGCGTCCGTAGACAGCCAGATTCGTATGCTTGTTGTCCAGATAAAGCTTGTCCACTGAAAGCACATCGTCCACGGCGAGGTTTCCTTCTGCCACATGGAGGTAGCCACGGTTGGTCCAGAGCCCCGGCATCTGCGTGCCGCCTTTGGAGTGAAGGCTGCCGACGTAGAAATCTTCGCTGATGAGTTTCTGAGGCACCGCCCCCTGCGCCGTGAAGTGGAACAGTGAGCCGTGGTTGTCCGCAGTGATATCATCGGCATAGATGAAGTTGCCTGCCAGAGAAACGTAACCAGGTATGGTTGCCTTTTTCTCGAAGAATACGCCGCCCCCATTGTGTACTGTTGCTTCCAGATTCCGCTTGAGCCGGATAGCATCCGTCACATGGAGATCTCCGTTCCTTCCATCCAGCCGCACATCCCGTCCGGAATCCACCATCCCGTTCAGTCCGATGATGATGTTCTGCTCGCCCGGCTTGTACTGGCTGTCTCCGGCGGACATGGCGATATCGCCATTCTTCGTGGAGGTCTTGCCGTAGATCATGATCTTGCCCAGATTCACGTCAACCTTGATGCCCTCCTGCGCGGTTACAGTTTCCACATCCGGGCCGTTGTCGCCGATGGTGACATTGCCTGTCCCCACCTGTACATCAACGCTGCCCTGAGCCGACTTGATAGCACTCCCCACATTGATATTGCCTTTTTCCGAGGTCATGGAAACATCCTTGGCAGCCAGAACTTCATGGCCTATATTGATGTCGCCATCGACTGTCTTGACTCTTACCTCACCATCAACATTCAGGTCGGTATCGAAGTAAATGCTGCCCTTTTCTTCCAGTTCCGCTACCAGGTCTTTCTTGGTCTGGATACGGTCAGAAACATGCAGGTCGCCGTTGCCCACATCCAGATGGATGGCACCGCCGGCTTCCAGTTTTCCGTTCTGGTCGATGATAAAGGACTGGTTATTCTCTCCAGGGGTATAGACCTGCTTGTGGGCCGAAATGGAAATATCGCCCACCTCTGTGGAAGTCTTGCCATAGACCACTACTTTGCCGTCCTTGGCAGCAAGGCTAAGATCCTGCTTGGCCGTGACAGTCTTCACATCCGGCCCGTTGTTGCCG
>CACZHK010000017.1 GCA_902780915.1 Pseudoselenomonas ruminantium
CGTATGGCCGAGAAATATTATCTGGAGGCATAAAAAAGCACCGGGAAACCGGTGCTAATGTTTGAACTTTTTCGGGACATTTTCAAAAACGCTTGACACAAGAACTCAAGTGTTTTCTGAACAATTTATCACCATACTTTAATGTGCTAAAGAAAATTCACCAGGTGAATTTTTGAAATATGCATATCGCTTCAAAGCCCTGGCCTTTGTGGAGCGTGCCCTAAAAAGGTATGTGCCGCAAATATTGCAGGTCATCAAAGAAAATGGGTATTCCCTGTAATTGTCATTCTTTGTGGAGGTATTGCGAAAACAAAGTAGAATATAAATATAAAGTTGTAGTGAGGGGGCTTACAGTGGAGGCAGGGGGAACCCTCTCTTTGCATACAGGTGGGAGTATGGTGGAATAAATCAAGGGGGAGTATGCAACATCTATTTCAGATGCCGAGGTCATTGATGAGAAGGCCAGAGCTCAGATTGCTCGTATGTGCGAGTATGATTTCACCAAAGGCAGCATTAACTGAGAGTTGAGAGGAGGAATGCCTTATGAGAAGGTGTATGAGGACTGCATGGCTTGCACTGCTTCTGATACTGTCCATGGCAGCAACGGCACTGGCCAATTATCCCGTTACGCTTGACAATGGGAACCTGGTGCTGGTGGATGGCGGCATGGGGGTGGGGTATTATGCAGACAGGTCATCGGTGCAGGTGGAGCAGTATGCGCCACCAAGATATCAGCTGGCTATCAATGTGGTAAGTGTGACATTCTCTGATGAATATTGGCGGAGCCACGAGACTTACATTGGTGGGCCATATACCATGGGAGACAGCCTTACTCTTAAGTTCCGCTACAATTGGGATAGGAAGGTTATTTCCTACCAGAGGGAGGAAAATTGGCTGGATTGGGACATCAATCACGACTACTGCCATGCCGATGGAGATCCAATGATTCCCTTCACAGCAGAGGCAGCCTTTGTGAGTGCATACAACATGAGGTTCTTTGATGACAAACTGGGCTACAGTCCGGTGCTGAAGCAGTATCGGCGGGTAATTGATGAACAGTTTTATCTAAGACTGGGGATTTGAAGCTAAGGGATGAATGCTACATCTATTAGAAGGGGAATCAATGACTTAGATTGAGAGTCAGGCAGAAATCTTAAGGAGCATCAGGAGGAGTGTTTTCTTTTGGGGAGCAGGCATGTCCACGGAATCTAGTGAGGTGCTGAGGATGAAGATATATTTTGCAGGTTCTATTCGTGGTGGAAGAAAAGATGCGGAACTTTATCACAGAGTTATATCTGCACTGAGGGAAAAGCATCAGGTGCTTACATAAAAAGCTATGCAGTAAAGAAGCATGGACATGATAGAATTCAATAACTAAAAGGAAAATATCTCCTTAGAAGCCTTTGTGGCTATTGTATCCAAAGATATCCTCAAAGAACTTACTGCTGAAGAAAAATGTATGCTGAAAAATGACATAACATCTCAGTTCTTTCCCGGATGACATGGGAGAGTGGCAATTTGTAGAATACGGTGAGGACTTCACGGTGCAGTTCGTGGAGAGTTTCCCGGATATCAAGATAAAGTATGTGAACAGCTTTCCAGGGGTTGAGTGAGGATGGTGCTGACAGGATATGAGTGTTTTTTGGGGGGTCTTGTGTGAACGTGATTCTGTGTCTGAGACTTTCGGTGATTCTGATGATTACGTGCGTATAGTCCTGCCCTCGGACTATCCTGAGTCCAGGATAGTGGAGAGGCTGTATGTGGCAGCAGGATTGCTGCCGAAACGTGAGGATATGGAGACATATAACAGGCAGAAGATAGCAGCGTACAACGAAAGACACCCGGAGCACCCTATCAGTCTGGATCTATATGTGATGCAGTAGCAGGAAAGGGCGATGTTGTTGTCATATATTTGGCCTCTTGCTTTGGTGATTCTTTGCAATACGGTGTATCGGGTGTGTGCAAAGTCAGTGCCAGCAGAAATTAATCCCCTGGCCTCATTGACGGTAACATATCTGGTGGCAGCTATCATGTCTGGTTTGTTATACACCTGGTTGGGAGAAAGAGTGGATTTCCTGGATGAGTATCGAAAGCTGAACTGGGCACCGTTTGTGCTTGGGGCTGTAATAGTGGGGCTGGAGGCTGGCTGGATATACGCCTACAAGGCGGGCTGGCCGGTGAGCACTGCCTTCATTGTGCAGAGCTCAGTACTGGCAGCGGCGCTTTTGCTGGTGGGATACTGGCTGTATCAGGAGCCATTGGCTTGGAATAAGATTGTGGGGGTAGTCATCTGCCTGATTGGGCTGGCGGTCATCAACTACAGGTAGAGATATACAAGATAGATGGGATTTTGGATAATTTTGATAGCATGGATTATAGGCCTGGTGACGATGGGGCTGTTCTTTGCTACGCTGCTTTTAGTGGTGAAGGAGAATGATGAGAATGGCAAATTTCATCTGGCCAGTCTCACTGTGCCGCTGACCTAATCCATGCAATCTTCGTTAAGAGGTTGATTTTTGGGTCAAGCTCTTATTTGGGGGGATAATACGATATATCATTTTTAGCATAGAGCAGGAAATCGGCTGGGACGGGGCGAAGTAGGAAAAAGTGGAATATATGCTGTCGAGCTTTACGAGGAGGGTGATTTGCATGGCTGTGGAAATCAAAGGCTTGGAGGATATGGAAGTGCTTACGCATAAAGGGTACAGCATCCCGCGTTGGGATTTCGTGGAGCCTGTACACGGCGAGGGCGAGAAATTCGTGATGTTCTGGCGCAGCCGCCCCCGTTTGGATGGCAAACTGGCCGAGGAATGTCTTTCGCCCTGGTTCGAGCGCAAGTTTGAGGCTGACGGCGTGACATATTCCTTAGTGGAACAGTATATTGTCGCCCAGAAGGCAATGCTCTTCGGCGATCGCGTCAATCTCAGGAAGATTAGGGTCAATACCGACCCCAAGGACATCAGGATCATCAGTATGCGCATCCAGGGAGTGGACAATGCAGTCTGGCAGGAATTCAGCCACAGCATATCATGCACAGGCAATTTCCTGAAGTTCAGCCAGCACCCGGACATGAAGGCATATCTCTTGAGCACGGGGGATGCTACCCTGGCCGAAGCCAGTCCTTATGACAGGACAGGTGGCATTGGCCTGGACAGGCTTGACGAAGATGCTACCCACCCGGAGCGCTGGCTGGGCAGGAATCTCTTTGGCTATGCCCTGATGCATGTCAGGGAGAAACTTCGTAGCCTGGAATAGGGAAACTGTGCATCAATAATCGCAATCGCTGCATTTTGCTTATCTGCAGGTTATTACAGAAAGTTTCTTAGAAGAATAAAGGAATCCTGTCACGGAGTTTGCCAGGTTCTGGAAGAACAGCCAGGCACCCCAGGTATCTGCGGATAAGTTAGGGAGATTGTCATGAAGTTCTGTCAGTACTGCAATCAACAGGTACAGCCACGGAAGCACATCAACTGGTTCATCCTGGCCCTGATGTGCCTGATAACAGGTGGTGGCTGGCTGTTTGTGTATGTGCCATACTACTTCCTGTTCAAGGGAGAGTCATGTTCAATATGCGGTGGTAAGATATAAATTAGGCTCCGAGATTGGTTTGGTCTCGGAGCCTATTTGATGACCCCTTTATTATTTCGACAATATCTGCTACAATTTCACTCATGGAAGACCTACTCCTAACTGTATTTGTTTGCCGGCTAGCAACAATACTTTAGGATATAGGCCTTCCTTTTATTTTGCAACACCTATGTTGTTTACTTTAGCAACCTTTCGAGAAACATTTTACACTAAGGACAGTCAAGATACGTGAAGATGGGCTTAGCGAATTAATCAACACGCCCTAATGCAAACAAAAAGCGACGGAGCATCTATAGGTAATCCGTCGCCCTCTGCATAAGAAGAGATTTCAGTCTTTGCTGTTGATATTCTGAGCCTGGATGTAATCGTAAACTACACCGTACTGGAGCCAGCAATCAATGGACTTGATGATAATATCCAGCATGGCATGGGCACTGAGAGCCAGGTTGCTGATTTCGCAGATTTTGATCTGCTGGTCGTTTTTGATGTGCTGGAAGCACACTGTTATTTCATACTGGCGTATGGTCAGCAGGTATTTGTTGTTGGTGGCCTGCTCAGCAAGCTGCATGATGCCTGGTGTATCGTCGCTTATAGCCTCAAAGCCGAAGTGCTGCAACCGTTCTATGAGAATGGGTTTGGTATTACGGTGAAAGTCAGCATTGATTTTGTCGCGAGCTTCTTCAAGTTCTGCAAAGGTTGGAAAATTGAACATGTCTGATACACTCCCTTTAGTATATGGGTCAATGAACGCAAAAGGCCCCAAGAAATCCTGATGGACTTCTGGGGCCTCATTGCCTCGTTATTGATGGTCAAATTATATCCTCATAAAATGAGAATGTCAACCGAATGGGGATTGAAAAGTGAAAGTATACTGTATATCGGAGAGCAATGAGGTAATGGAAGTGGTAATGTGGGTCATGTTGAAAGAACTATCGTTTTGGCATAGAATAGAAGCAGACAATAATATTTGACGTATCCCAAGGAGAGAGCACTGGGGCTTTTGAAACGGCAGGGCAAGATTTCCTCTTGGGGATTGGACAAGGAATACAGCGAGGGCAACTGTGGTGGATACCCTGGAAGCAGTGCTGTGGTGCCTATTGAATAGCGGAAGCTATAGGGAGTGTGTACTGAAAGCTGTGAACCTGGGGGAGGATACGGATACCATAGCAGCCATTGCCGGAGGACTGGCAGGGCTGGCTTATGGCTTTGAGAGCATCCCCAAGGAATGGCGGGAGACTTTGTTGAAGGGCGAGTGCATAGATGAGCTGTGCCGTAAATTTACTGAAAAGGCTATGAAGCAGTAAGAGAGGATGGAGCATTCATTATGAGCGAAGGACTGTTTACGGAGGCGGACTGGAAACTATTTCGCAAGAAGCTTCCTGAGTGGCAGGAAAACTACATGGGGGAGCTGATTAAGGAGTATGCAGCAATCCTAGCCGATAAAGGGGAGGCCTCGGACAAGTTTTAGGCGCTGGAAAAGCGCATACGTAGGGACAAGAAAAAGACTGCCGTATTATTGGAGGACATGAGCCGGTCAATGATGATTAGCCACATCATCGAACTGCTGAAGGAAGAGGCTATAACTCTGGAAGATTTGGAGGGATTCAGCGATAATCTGAGGGAGAGGCTGAAGTTCTTGTTCAGCCCCAGGCATAATTGAAAAATACAAGTTTTTCATGATATGTATAAACAGTGTTTATGCTAAATGGAATGATACATAAATATGAATTAGGCCTATCAAAAGAAATGGGGCCAAAGGAAAGTGCAAGCACTTTGCTCCGGCCCATTAGCAGCACGCTTGCGGAGTTACTTTTGCATCATCAAGTTCAGCAGTTCCGCTTCTGCCATGGCTGAAGTCTGCTGCTTATCCTCGGCATCCTCCGGGAGAGAATGCTCCACCTTGGTACTGATTAGTCTTATGTTTTTCCGCCAGAAGCTTTTAGTCAATTTAATGAAGATAGATTTCTCAATAGGTGTGAAAAAAATTTTACAGATATACGCAATCGGTACCAATTGGATGAAGGAAAATTAACAGTGTTAGATCAGAATTCGCAATTAAATGAACTTGTGAGACTAGTGTTAAAAGGTTGCACTAAGGACGGAATTATGGAAATGGCTAAATCAATGCCAGAATGGAAGAATAAGGATAGATTTTTGGATGTGGTTTTCCATTTATCAGTAGACCCGTTCCTTGGAAGTATATCACCTTTAGAAACCGAGATGGTTGAAAAAATCTCGCGATTATATAAGGAAAAATGTTCTTTGCTATATCAGGAAATTAAGGAGAGGTCAATGTCATTAAGTTAAGAATTAGAACAAATGTTCAATAAACATTAACTCAAAATTGTAAAAAAGGTTCACAAGTCTGGTTGAAATGACTTGTTTTTTTCTGATTATGCGTGTAAAATTAAAAAAGGAAGTTGCGATAAAAGTAGTATTTTCGCAAGGCATACCAAACATTCATTACAGGGAGGAAAAATAATGGCACGTCAGGTTAATTACGATCAGAAAATCGAGGCAATCAAGGCAAAAATCGAGAGCAAGACCGCACAGCTGAAGGCTCTGAAGGAAGAGCTGGCAAAGGTTGAGAAGGCTGCTGCTGCCAGCAAGAATGAGGAAATTACAAGCTTCATTGCTGACAAGGGGCTGAATCCGGCAGATGTTTTGGCAGTTCTCCAGGAGAGATTTGGCCAGAACTAAGCCACGGGATACTTAAGCATAGAAGGGAGCTGCCTGTTGATTTGAGGTCAATAGGCAGCTCTTTTGTGTTATGGAGTTATGGCAGTGGGGACAGCGGATGAAGAAAAAAGGAATTGAAGCATAAGCGTTTGAGATAGCAGATGGAGGCGGAGAATCCAAAGACCGCATTTCCAAAGCTGAGGATGTCCACAAGAGAGTTCATAAGATTTGTCGTAAAGGATACTCTGAATAAGTTTAAACAGCTGCTTCTGAAATACACAGGGGTTACTATAGTACAGCGAAAGTAGATTTCGAATATGAGGGCACTATAATGATTATGAAGTCGTTCATCTATGATTGTCAGATGCAGGATTGGCAAGAGTGTTTTGACGCTGACCTTCTGGAGAAGGATATTGAAACTCTTGCAACGGGGATTGTCTGGCAGGAGGCAGATTGTGATGGTGACTTGAAATGGGATGGCGCTTTTTCTTGGTGGGATGAGAAGCAGGGGCTTGTGCAAGAAGTGCTAGACTTATATGATGAACGACTTTTCTTGATGGCAGACGGAAAAATGCGCAGTTTTCTGCCAGGATATTTTCGGATAGGCGAGACGGGTGAAAGTTCATATTCTTCTGGGTGTGGCAAAGGTAGCTATGAGGTGCCGTTTCGTTGGCGTATCAGTCAAGCGCACCCAGCCGCTCCTTTGCTCGTGCGGCTGGATATTATGGAGTTGCTTGTGCAAGGCAAGGATTATGTTGAGGGGATTGCCAAATGCCGCTGGCGAGTGCGCACGTTCTCGGCTATGGCAGTAGAGAGGCGCATGGCTTCCAGCCCTTACAGCTTTTTCTTCGCTAAAGACAGCAGCGGTAACAGCGAAGTTCAAGAGGCGGCACCATCAGGCAGAGCTGATGATTTGCTCAGTTCGGTTGCGGAGGCTATACTGGAAGTGTTAGGTGAGAGTTACAGGGTTGCTTGGGGCTTGAAGCCTGTTGTTACCAGCAAGCAACCGCCTGGCAAGGCTCAGGTCATTGCCTATATAGAACGACCCTTTGACAATAACATCGTCTATTTGCATAGCTATCTGGGTGCAAAGTTTGTTTCAGTGGTACCGCGTGAGAGCAGGGATCCGTATCGTCTTTTTATGCAGTGGTTGAAACTTTCGCCACCGCCAAGCCTCAGGCAGGCCTATTTGCAGAATCCATATGCCGTTACAATCTGGCTGCTTTTGCAACGTGCCGGTTTCCAAGATATCAATATAATGCGTCAGTTCCTGCAGGAGCAGAGTTTCCTGGGATTCACATTAAGAGATGTCTATCTGGATGAGGAGCAGGGTTTTGTCAGGTTGCTTGACCAGAAGGAGGATTTCAGATTGCAGGATAAGCTGGAGGTGTGCAATTGGCTACGCGAAGAGCGAGGGGAGGCAATTGCAGCACGATTGATGCGTGCAACATTCCCCGGCTTGGGTCTTTGGCGTGGCTGGCTTGCATTGCCTGCAGGCAATGCTGCCAGAATGCAGTCTGATACTCTCTACTACCTTAGAAGAGGGGCGCGCATGCTGTTGGAGGAAGAGACACGGCAGGAGTTCCTGCGCAACGGCCTGACAGGGCCTGTGCATGATATGTGCGTGCAGGATATGAACCATACCAATTTTCGGTCGCACTATCCTCGTCAGGATATTGCATATGCACTGGAAGTACAAAGCTGGAATTGTTTGGTAGATGGAATGATATTTTCTCTGCCACGGGATACAGATGAACTCATAGAGATAGGCAGGAAATATCACAATTGCGTGGCTTCATATTATGAACGAGTCATCAAGGGTGCCTCCGTAATAGTCAGCGCCACATTCCACGAACAGCCTGCTATCTGTATCGAAGTTGTGGACAAAGAAATCGTGCAGGCCTTTGGCCCCTGTAATATGCGTCTGAATGGTTTAAGGACGAAAATCCTGCAGGACTGGGCAAAGAAGTGCAGCTTGCGGCTGAATCAGGCATGGATACTGGGCAGGCCGTTGGGGTGAACATGATGAAAAGCACCATTCGCAAAATTGAAATCAGGACTGCCAGAGAAATAGAGAAGCGCATGGCCACGAGGGAAGAACAGGGATTATTGCGGCAATTTTTTCAACTGACAGGAGAAAATCAGGAGGATGTGGTGGGAGCTGTATCTGTTCTATTGCAGATCTTTCCAGAAATAGGGGCTTATGCAGCAAGGAAATACCTGCACGAGACGCAGATCCAGCCGGAGACGATAGCGGATATGTTTATGGATATTGAAGATCCTGATGAAAGGCGGAGGTTCCTTGCTTCATGTCAGGAATTGACGGATGAAGAAAGACAAAAAATGGCGCAATATTATCCTTATCAGCCACTGAGTCCTGAGCAGCGGCTTTACAGGAAACGCATCTACATAGGAAAGAAGCAGTATGCCCAGTGTAAATCTCCTTGCCTATCGGAGTTTTACGGCGAGGAGGATTTGGCAGGCTTATGCGGAAGGCAGGCTGCTGTAATCCGTTTTTTGCAATCAAACCCTGTCCTGGACAGAGCTGAGGCTGAGGATATAGCTGATATCGTGCTTGAGAAGAGTGTAAGGGAAATGCGTGCAAGCATTTATGACCTGTATCGTATGGGGGATACTTTTATTTTCGATAAACCGGACGCTTCCAAGCGTAGACGCCTGGCAGTTGCAAAAGGACGACCACAGGCAGAACCGTATCATATAGGGAATGGCATAATTATTCAGGAAGAGATAGACGAACTGCTTAACGCCGGAATTCATTTGCTGGGAGATAGAATGCTTGAAAACAATCAGGGAGCGGCACAGGTGGTTCAGGCAGTTGATGAGCCTGATGTTCAAAAATTTGCCACAGCCTACTATTTCCGAGATGTCCCTTTTGAGACTTCGGAATCGGAAGTATTCAGCCATATCATGCGGGATTTAGGTAAGGCAGTGGATGCTTTGTATGAGGCTAAAGCTCTCTGGGCTAAAGCGGTGCATAGCTACAAATTGGCTTTTTCAGAATATTTCGTTGACAAAGTGGGGGCTTTTGATAAAATTCTCTATATGCAGGAACCTGCTTTCGATAAAGCACGGCTGCTTTCTTCTGTAGCCTCTGTATCGGAAGCTGAAGAGAAAATTTGTAAATATCGGCTATTGCGCCGCCTATGGCAACACCGTCTGTCCCCCGCGCATGAGGTAAGCCGGGATTTGTTGCAACGAGTACGAACCTGCCAGGATTTTGCATCCTTTGCAAATATGACGTTCAGTCCCATGGAAGCAACGCAGCTGTTGGGGCTGGTGCTGGAGGATGAAATCGTGGTTCCGCAATGTCATTATACATTGTGGCATTCCCTGGCTGTCAGTCAGGCTCTTTTCGATGCAGCCTCTATGTTTAAAGCCTCATACACGCACAATGTCCGGTTTGGAGCCATCAGTGCAGTGACTGCGGCTGATACGAGGGACTTCCCGAAGCAGACATCGCTTCTTGATGTTGTATCGGTGTTGGATAGGGTTCTGGCTAGGCGGATAGAACTAAACGAGGCTGAAGGATTGCACAAGCCTCTGATAGAGCACAGAGAAATGCAGACAAAGGCTTTGGACGATGAAGAAGCTAAGGAGAAAAATTCGGGAATCTGGCCAAGGATTCGGCAGTGGCTAACAAATTGAATAAATGGCAGGTATGTAGTGCATGAGATGAAGTGAAATGGATTCGTATCGCATAAATAGGCTGCTGCGCATAGGCATTTTCACACTGTAAATGCCTGGTGCAGCAGCTTCTTTGTGGTTGAAGGGAAAGCATTTTTATCGTGGGCAATGATCAGCTGCTTCAGCCAGATACCATGCCAGGGCAGGGATATGACGGTTTTTGGAGAAATGTAAAAGCGAGAATACTAAAGGGAACATACAGGAGGGATGTTGTGAAAAAGGCAGATAAATATATAGCAGGTACTGTCATCATAATTGTGGCGACATCATTGGCAGCGGCTTATTTCATTGGCTCATACTTCGTAGATTATGCCTTGAAGCGAGGCAATGAGGGCGACCCTATGGCACTGCCTCCTGCTTGTGAGAGGATTCAGGACAAGGGCCGCATGGTTCCACCCTGGCCGGAGGTTCCAAGTGAGAGTTGGGAAGTTACCGCCAGTGATGGGCGCAAGGTGGTGGCTACGCATTTGTCGCCAGAAAAGCCTGGGAATAAATGGGCTGTGCTTGTGCATGGCTATGGACGTGACCAGCGTTATGCCGGGGACTATGCAGAAGCGTACCTGGCAAGAGGTTATCATGTGCTTACCCCGGATTTATGTGCCTCCGGGAAAAGCGAGGGCAGATACATCACCATGGGGGTGAAGGAAAGCGAAGAAGTTGCTCTCTGGACCAAGGAGATAGCAGCCAAGAATCCAGAGGCTGAGATTGTGCTTCACGGAGTATCCATGGGGGCCGCCACGGCGCTGATGGCAGCGGCCAGGAAGGATACTGTGAACCTGTGGGCAGTTGTTGAGGATTGTGGCTATACCAGCGCTTACGAAATGTTTTCTGAGCAGTTGGGGGTTATATTTGGGCTGCCGTCCTTTCCCATCATGGATTGTGTTGATGCCGTCAGTGGGCTGAAGACGGGAGCAAAGCTCTCAGAGGCATCTCCCATAGAAGCTGTGAAGCATATCAGGGTGCCGGTTCTGTTCATACATGGTGATGCTGACAAGCTTATCCCTATTGATATGATGAGGGATATGTATGCGCAATGTCCCACAAAGAAGAAAATGCTGGTGGTAGAGGGAGCCGGGCACGGTGATGCTATGAAGCAGGACAAGCGGGCATATTGGGGGAGTATTTTTGAGTTTTTGTCTGACGTGAAGACTTCCACGTGATTTAGGAGCGTTGACATGGAACAGGAATGAGCAAGAAATTTTTGTTAGCTGGCGTAATGGCAGGAATTCTGGCATGGGGGAGCATACCCGCATTGGCGGCACCCCAATTGGCAGGTGCTGTTGCAGCCCCTTATTTTTTAAAGGGTCTGATACAGGATATTTCCAGCACTTCAGAAACCCTGGCGGATTTTTCCGAGGAGCTGACGGCCAATGCAGACCAGTCGGCTCTGGCCACCCAGCAGGTGGCAGATTCCATCAGCAATGTGGCAGGAAATATGGGCAAGCAGGAAGGGGAGGTCAGCTCCTCCTCTGCAGGCATTCAGGAAATGGCTGATGAGATGGCAGGTTTTGAGCGGCTGTCGGAGGATTCCGCCAAGGCTACCCATAGCGTGGAGAAGATTGCCAATGAGGGGCGCAATGCCATTGCAGGGGCTGTTTCCCAGATGGACGCTATCGCGGTTTCGGTGACGGAAAGCGCAGGTGTCATCCGGGAGCTGGCCCAGCGTTCCGCTGAGATCAGAGAGATTTCGGATACCAAGACTATCCAGGCAGATACCGGTCGGGCTGTGGAGCGCATGGAAAAAGGCACGGCAGATGTCAAGGCAGGTAAAGCGGTGGTGGACGAGGCAGGAAAATCCTTTGGTACCATTGTGGGCGCTGTGTCGGGATTGACCGAGAATGCGGAGAACATACTTCAGGCTGCCCGGGCTTCTGCCGGCAACGCCAACGAGCTGGTGTCCATCATGGAAAGTCTGAATCAGACTACTGCTGAGGTCTCCCAGGAAACGGAATCTGTGTCAGCTGCCACGGAGGAGCTTTCCGCCTCCATGGATGAGATAGCCACGGCCAGCAAGAACATGGCAGAAATGGCTCAGAAGCTGCAGAATTCTACTACTCAGTTCAAATTGTGAAGGGAGGGTAAGCTATGAAGAGAATCATGACTGTTTTTTGCCTGGTCTGCAGCTTTATCCTGACCCTTTTGGCTGCCACCCGACAGACAGCGATGGCAAGGTTTTGGAACCGTTGGAATGGCAGGTGCTGGAGGTGCAGCAGGGCAAAGTGCTGCTCTTTTCCACCCATGTGGTAGCCGCCAGGGCTTATCACGAAACCAGGGAGACTGTTTCCTGGCAGGAAGCAGACCTGCGGCAATGGCTGAACAGGGAGTTCTTCCAAAGGGCTTTTGGTGAAAGGGAGCAGGCAGCTGTTATTGCCACCAAAATAAAAGATGAAAGAGCAGATGGTGAGAAGGAATTCTCTGACAAAGTGTCTCTCCTCAACTTGACAGAGCTCATACATTATCTGCCGGAAGCAGGGGAGAGGGTGAACACACCCACGGCCTGGGCCAAAACCGGTGGCGTGTATACCAATGAACATGGCGAAGCTGCCTTCTGGCTCAGATCTCTTGTCCATGAGGGGCAGGTGAAGGATTATATAAGCTCTTATGGCACACCTGGAAACCGTGCTCACTATGCAGATGAGCTGGTCATTGGCGTACGTCCTGTCATCTGGGTGGAAAAGAGTGCACTGATTGAAGGAGGAGTCTCCAAGTAAGCTATGTGAGGACAAGATGGTTTGCCTGTGATATACTGTTCCTAAGCAAGATTTAAGTGTGGCCAAGGCGATATGGGCTGTCTCTGAGGGAGACAGGGCAAGTCTGGGCTGCGCTGGAGGAGGAATAGCATTGACACATGATAAGGTGGCAATTTTGGTTAAGAGGCTTTCTCAGGAGTGTGATAAGATAGCTTACCCCATATTGCAGCCCTACAAACTGACGCTGGTGCAGTACAAGATAATCAAGTATCTGTATCTTCATTCTGCCGATTCTATAAGGCAGATTGACATAGAAAGGTTTTACTGCCTTACCAATCCCACTGTTACGGGGATTTTGAAGAACTTGGAGCGTGATGGCTGGATTGTCAGGCGGGCTAATCCCAAAGATGGACGCAGCAAGATTATCAGTCTCACAGCGAAGGCTATGGAGTATAAGGAGGCAATGTATGGTGCGGGGGATCAGATAGAAACGGAACTTACCGCGCCCCTTTCGCCAGAAGAAAAACAGCAGCTCCTGATTTTACTGAACAAGCTTCTGTCCAAAGAGAATGACTGAAAGGTCATGCCAAAGGCCCCAGCCGCAACGGCTGGGGCCTTTAGTATTTTTTCCACATCATATCAATTTGCAGGGGGCTTTTGCAAGGGGGATTCTTCCGGCATGATGCACAGCCAGTAGCCATCCGGGTTCATGATGAAGTAGAGGCCCAGAAAGTCATCCTCGTAGCATATGCAGTTCATGGCGGCATGTCTGGCCTTAGCGCCAGGCATATCTTCAGAGGAAAAGGCCAGGTGCAGTTCGGAGGTGCTCTCCGGTCGAGTGCCATCCTTCAGCCAGATGAGTTCCAGCATGAAGTGGCTGTCAGCCTTGTCTTTGAGATAGACTGCCAGGGAATCTCCTGTATCTTGCCGATGGCGGCACTGCGGGGCTGCTGGAGGGAGCGGCTTCTTCCGAACCGAACTACGAGGCTTTCTACAGCAAAGATGATTGGGAAAAGGGGCCTGCCCTGCAGGAAGGCAGCAAGGCATTGGTGGTTTACTATTCCCTGTCCGGCAATACCGCAAAAGTGGCTAAAGAAATCGCCGCAGGAGCCGGAGCTGACCTCTTTGCCATCGAGATGAAAAGGCCGGCGGTGGAGGGGGTGACCAGGGACGATCTTGTTTCTCTTCAAGTGCCTGACTGGGAAAAATACGATACGGTGTATCTTGGCTATCCCATCTGGAGCCATTTTGCCGCTGTTCCCATGCAGTATTTTGTGGAGGACAATGATTTTACAGGCAAGCGGGTGGTGCCTTTTTCTATCTCTTCTTCCACAGGGGCAGGACAGAGTGCCGCCAGGCTGCGGCATAGCGCCAAGGGCGGCAAATGGCTCAAGGGATTCTCCTTCTTTGCTGATACCGGGAGAGATGAAATCCTGGCTGCTTTGCGGAAGGAATAACTCGAGTGTCAATGCTACAATATCCCAAAATCCCTGCAGAGCAGCCGCTGTCCTTATGGATGGCGGCTGCTTTGCAGGGATATGCCCTTTTGTTAGCGGGAGAGGCAGGAAGGAGAGCTGTATGTCAAGCTTGCTGAGAAGAATGAGCGAAAAGGATGGCTTTTCCGATACGGAAAGAGCTATAGCTGCCTACCTTTTGGATAATTACCGGGAACTGAGCGTCATGTCCACCAGGGAACTGGCCCGCCGCACCTATACCAGTTCGGCAGCCATTGTTAGGTTCAGCCAAAAGATGGGCTTTGAAGGCTACCTGGAATTCAAGGTGAAGTTTTTGGCAGAGATGCTGCAGAGCCGCAGCGGGCCCAAGGAACGCTTCATCACCGGCAGGGAAACGGTGCCGGAGGTCATGGAAAAAGTGCTGCTCATGGGCAGTAATGCCCTGCAGGAAACTCATGAGGGTCTGGATCAGGCAGATGTGAACAGGGCGCTTCACCATCTCAGGCATGCCGGGCACATCGGCTTTTACGCCATGGGGGACAATATGAACCTGGCCAGGATTGCCGCTTCGAATTTTATCATGGTGGGCAAGTATGTGTCTGTGCATGACTCCCTGAGTCTCCAGTTCCTGGAGGCCTATGCGCCGCCCAAGGAGCATGTGGGCATGATTTTGAGCCGCACGGGAGAGAATCATCTGCTGAAAAAAATAGCCGGGCGCCTGTCTGATAACGGCAATCCTGTCATTTGCATCACTGCGGCGCCCAAATCCACCCTGGCTGGACTGGCGTCCACGGTCCCAACGTGGTAGGCGGTGTGGTTGGCCCCCTGCTCCTGGCCAATTCCCTGGACAATCAGGCACTTCTGGATGCCGGCAGTCAGTTGATGGGCAATCCAGCCGCCCATATCATCACGGCTCAGGTCAACGATGTGTTCACCAAGAGCGGCGGCTGCGGCCTCACCATGGGGCTTATCATCGCTTCCCTCATTGTGTCCCGCTCCAAGCAGATGAGCTCCCTGACCCGCATGTCCTTTGTGCCCGGTCTTTTCAATATCAGCTCCACGGCTTTGTCTGCACCCAGTGGGATTGGGACAATGACAACAGCAAGCAGGGGCCATGGATCGATGAGAAGAATAACAATCGCTTCTATCTGAACCTGCTGGCAGATCTGAAGGTGAGCGATGTCTGGACGGCTCACTTTCAGTCCGAGACCAATCAGCGCTACGCCCGCAACACCTCTGCCACCGATGATAAGGGGCATACTACCCATGTGGAGAAAATAAGCGAGAAGGATTGGGGTACTATCCAGCGCATCTGGGCCACGGGCAACCTCAAGAATGGGATGGAAATAAACCTGGGTCGCCGCTGGGCGCCTTTGGGCCAGCAGTTTTCTCTCTGTCACCTTTCATAACGGCAATATGCAGCTCATCATTGATGACGACTTCAAATCCGCCAACGAAGTGCCCTACTCCGGCGGCGAGTTCCGCAGCAAGGCTTTCTACGGCTACGGCCGCTATGAGGTGAGTCTGAAAGCCATCAAAAATGATGGAGTGGTTTCTTCCTTCTTCACCTACACCGGCCCTTCGGACAACAATCCCTGGGATGAGATAGATGTGGAAGTGCTGGGCAAGGATACCCGCAAGGTGCAATTCAACTATTTCCGCGATGGCAAGGGCGAGCATGAGTATATGTACGACCTGGGCTTTGATGCCTCCGAGGATTTCCACACCTATGCCTTTGAATGGCACAAGGACAAGATCATCTGGTTTGTGGATGGCAAGGAAGCACACCGGGTGGACAAGGCTATCCCCGTCATCAAGGGCAAGATCATGATGAACGCCTGGGCGGGCAAGAATGTAGACGCATGGCTGAATCACTTCAATGACAAGAAGACCGATGCTGAGGAAAGAGCCTGGCTGGCAGCGGAGCTCTTCAAGACCACAGGGGATGAAGTGTATGAGGACTATCTGAAGGGGAAGGCCAAGGCGCTGATGGTCAGGAAGCCGGGGTTCTTTACTTGGAATGACACCCTGGCCCTGGCCCAGTTTGCCTATCTCACCAGCCGGGGGGCGGATGAGGAACTGCAGGCCAAAACCAGGACGGCTTTCCTGGGCTATGCTGATGATATCTGCGCCAAGATTGCCAAAGATGGTTTTGCCTGTGCCCTGGCACCAAATGAGTACACCTGGGCTTCTACGAAAAATGCCTTGAGCCAGGGGGAGATCCCGACCAGACCAAGTACTTGGAAAGTGGCAGGATTCCTCCTGCCAAAGCATATCTGGATGTGCTGACCTCCTGGTCTACCAATGAGTACGCCATCGACTACACGGCAGCAGGTGCCTACGCCCTGGCCTGTTTTGCCAAGGCCGACCCAGGGATCAAGGCAGAAGATTTGAAGCTGGCAAGAGAATTTCCTCCTTTAGAAAATAAATGAGAAATGAAAAATCCCCGGCGGGAACTGCCCTGCCGGGGATTTTTTGGTTGGCGCTTATGCTTCTGCGGGTTTTTGCCTTTCCTGCAGGAGATTTGCTCCTATGCACAGGGCCATGGTAACAAGCATGGCGGGGAGTGTGCTGCCTGCAGGCAGGTCAGTGAGCATCAGCAGGCGGTACAGGATGAAGCCCGTCAGCCAGAGCAAAAGGTTGCGGTGGGAGAAAGACTGATGCTCATAGCGCCTGCCGGTGACGAAGAAATCAGCCAGCTGTATGGCAATCATGGGCGCAAAGACAGAGCCGATGAAGTAGAGGAATTCCGTGAAGTCCAGCAGGGGAAGGAAGATGGCTCCTGCTGTCCCCAGCAGGGTGACGAAAAGGGCAACGGCTTTTTCACTGAACCTCTTAGAAAGGGACTGGCTGGAAACTCCTGCCGAATAGGCATCCAGGAAAGTGGTGGTGACGGTGGAGAGCAGGATAATCAGCAGTCCTGCTGCCCCCAGTCCTGCTTTGAGCATGATCTGGGCAATATCATTGCCCCCGAAGGTCAGGGCTGACCACAGGCCTATGGCATACATCCAGCAGCTTGCCAGACCGTAGACTATGGTGCTGGCAGCAGCCGCCCTGACAGGCTCTTTGGCTTCTCTGGTGTAGTCGCTTATGAGGGGCAGCCAGGAAATGGGCATGGCGATGGATAGCTCCAAGGCCAGGGCGAAGCTGAGTTCCTCACTGGGAAGTGAGGCTGCTATGCCTTCGCCGCCCAGGGCAGAGCTGAGGAGCAGGGTGAGCAGCAGGAGCGCTCCCATGGCTATGGCGTTCAGCTTGCCCAGTTTTTTCAGTCCTATGACCAGCCAGAGCATGATCAATCCTCCCAGCAGCAGGCACCAGAGCTTTTCCCCTGTGCCAAAGAGACTGCCGGCTGCCAGCGCTCCTTCGTAAATCATGATGCCTGTCCAGCCCAAAAGCTGTAGTATATTCAGCAGGGCAAAGAGGCGGCCTCCCTGACGGCCAAAGCTCATCTTTACCGTTTCCATGGCGCTTTTCCCTGTCCTGCCGCCTATGACACCGGCGCCAAAGAGCAGGCCGCAGCCGATGAGATGCCCCAGCAGGATGGCCATAAGGCCCTTTTCAAGTCCCAGCGGGGCAAAGAAGGTGCCTGTCTGTATCTCGGCAATGGAGAGGGCTGCTCCAAACCAGATGAGGCTGTTTTCACAGATTGAGGTCTTGCTTGCAGTATTTGTCATGTAGATGCCACCCTTCAGAAGTATGGTGCAAATTATCTTCGGCATATTCAGGCAATATTCCAGCCATGGTGCAGAGGGCCGGAGCCATGGCCCAGGTCGAGGCCTGCTGTAAGGGCGCCTGTTATATAATCTTTGGCTTTCCTCACGGCCAGGGGGAGTTTTTCGCCTTTGGCCAGATAGGCGGCGATGGCGGCTGACAAGGTGCAGCCGGTGCCGTGGGTATTGGAATTTTCTATGTGGCGTGCCCGCAGCCAGATGGTTTCCTCGCCAAATAGCAGCAGGTCGTCGGCATCTTCAAAGCGGTGACCGCCCTTGCAGAGGACGCTGGTGCCGCTCTTTTCCTGCAGGAGGCGGGCGGCCTTTTCCATGTCGGCCTTGCTGTGGATTTCCACGCCTGTCAGGGCTTCAGCCTCCAGCAGGTTGGGGGTGATGAGGGTGGCCAGGGGCAGGAGCTTTTCTTGCAGGGCTGCGGCGGCATCTTCGGTCAGGAGCCTGGCTCCGCTGGTAGCTACCATGACCGGATCGGTCACTATATTTTTTGCACGATATTCTTTTAGCTTAGCCGCCGTTACTTCGATAAGGTCTGCGGAAAAGACCATGCCCGTCTTCAGGGCGGCGGGGGGAATGTCTGCAAAGATGCTGTCCAGCTGGGCTGCCAGGAAGTCAGGGCTGCTTTTGAAGATGGCAGCTACCCCGGTGGTGTTCTGGGCGGTCAGGGCGGTAATGGCGCTCATGCCGTAGACTCCCAAGGCCAGCATGGTCTTGAGATCTGCCTGCACGCCTGCGCCGCCGCTGGAATCGCTGCCTGCAATGGTCAGGGCTGCAGGCAAGGTCAGTTTTTTCATAAGGTGGCACCTCCTGTAATTTCCTCCAGCTGCTGCTTTAGCGTGGCTGCAGCTTTTGCTATATCCGGGGCGGCAAAAAGGGCTGAGACCACAGCCGCGCCTGCGATGCCGCTGCCTTTGAGCAGGGGGAGATTTTCTGTCCCCAGGCCGCCGATGGCTACCACGGGGATTTTTACGGTCTGGCAGATTTTGCGCAGCTCTGTCAGTGAAACTGTACGGGCATCAGTTTTGGTGGCGGTGGGGAAGATGGCCCCGACACCCAGATAATCTGCCCCGGCGGCCTCTGCGGCCAGGGCTTCCTCCAAAGTGGCAGCAGAAACTCCCAGGATTTTTTCCGGTCCCAGGGCTTTTCTGGCGGTTCCTGCCTCCATATCCGTCTGTCCGATATGCAGCCCCGCTGCCTCCTCGCAAAGGGCGGCTCCCAGGCAGTCATTGATGATAAGGGGGACATGGAAGGAGACGGTGATCTGACCGATTTCTTTGGTTTCACGCATGAATTCTTCTGCAGACAGATGCTTTTCCCGCAGTTGCACCATGGTTACCCCGCCTTTTAGAGCAGCTGATATTCTTTCAGCCAGTGTGCCCTGACCGTAGCGGCGGTCGGTGACGGCATAGAGCTGCAGGTATTTTTGCAGGTCAGCCGTATATTCCATAGCGAGCCCCCTCTGCCAGTTCCTGCCCGCTTAGATGATAGATGGCATCTATGATGCGGTTGCGGTAGGTGGAATTCCCTTCGCCTGCCTGCAGGCGGCTATAAGCGATTTCTCCTGCCAGCCCCATGGCCATTACGGCGGCTGCTGCTGCTATGAGAGGCTCGCTGCCTGCGGCAAGAGCAGCTGCTGCAAGAGCCGAACATTGGCAGCCGGTGCCGGTGATGCGGCTCATTTCCGGGCGTCCGTTATAAATGGCGAAGCATTTTTCCGCATCTGCTACCAAGTCTACTTTTCCTGTCACCGCTATTACAGATTGAAGGCTGCGGGAGGCAGCTATGGCCCAGTGGGCGGCTTCCTCTGTGCTTTCTGGCAGGCAGTCACCGGCATCTACTCCCTGGACATGGCTGTCTTCTTTCAGGAGGCTCTTGATTTCCGAGACATTGCCCCGCAGGGCCGTCACCTTTCCCGCTTCCATGATTCCTCTGGCAGCCCTGGTGCGCAAGGCACTGGCTCCTGCTCCCACCGGGTCCAGCAGGATGGAATGCCCAAGAGTCGTAGCTTCTTGGGCTGCCAGCAACATGGAACTTTGCACCCTTTCGTTTATGGTGCCGATGTTCAGGCAAAGTCCCTGGCTGAGTCTGGTGATTTCTGCTACCTCTTCGGCGCAGTCTGCCATAACGGGGCTGGCACCTGCTGCCAAAGTGATATTGGCCACATCGTTTACCGTGACATAGTTGGTGAGGTGGTGGACGAGGGGGCGTTGCTCCCGCACTCTGTCCCAGGCTGCTGCAAGCTTTTCTTTCATGGTTCCTCCTTTGCCAGGAGAAAGGGCAAAATAAAAAGGACTACCCTGCGGATAGTCCTCGGTCTTCACCCATTTCCCTACGTTGGCATTATCCAAATCAGGTTTACGGTCGAGACGCACAGTCTCCTCTCAGCCCGTTTGCGAGCTCCCGTCTATGAAATTTTACGAGAATTACTTTAATCCTTTGCGCAATCTTTGTCAAGAGTATAGGAGAAATTGGAGTTAGGATAGAGGACATAGACGGGCGAAATGTAATAGCTGGCCGATGTCACTATTAGAACTGGTCTTGACAAATAACCATAAGTTTGATATGGTAGCACATAAATGAGAAGGCTATGAAATATTAGCGAGTTAGAATATTACAAGGCGTACATATAGAGTCGATTAAGATGAATGGCTCTATAAGTGCGCCTTTTTGGCGTATTGTCATTCTGCCGTAATGTGATATGAACGCCGGACAACAGGCGGAGGAACGAGGAGGACGACAATATGGGAAACGTATGCTACACGCAGTATCGCATTGAAGGGCCCACTGAGGAAATCAAGGCATTGGCTCTTAAAATCAATCAGGATATGTTCAAATCCCGGAAACAAGATGGCTGCAGGCAGCTGCTTTATGGTTGGAATACCATGAAGTGGGTGGAGCCGGAGGATATAAGGCCTATGAATGATGGTTGGAGTGTGCTTTCCTTTGAGGTTCCCAGCAAGTGGTCTCCCTGGTGGGAGAGCTGGCTTGCCTATGCCCAGGAGACCGTGCCTCAGGCAGTGCTCTATTATTATACTGAAGAATTCGGGTGCGGTGTCTGCGAGTCTAATGACGTATGGCAGAAGTATTTTCGGTTTGGTTATGTGACAGTGCTGCACACCAGTGAAAAGACACCGAAGAAAATCATCGAAGCGTTTGCCAAAGGAGGAGTGTATCGGCACAGAGAAGATCAGTGTTGCGAGTATTTCAAGTATTGGGACAGGCGCTCATTCAGGGCAGCACTGCTGGATTTTGTCCCCTATCGGAGGAGGTATAACTCTGAGCTTATCGAGGCAATGGATGATTTGATGGAGAGGGAGGATTGGTACTACAAGCTGGGGACTAATCTTGGCATCTATCAGGTCAAAAGGATAGAGCCGCAGAAGAAAAGTCCCTGCGAGCACTGTGAGAAGTGGAATAAACTCTGGAACGAGAATTTTGATCTGTCTGACAGAATGTATCGTCTGCAAAGCTTGATAGACAAGCATCAATGGCGCTCTCGGAAGACTATAATGGAGTTGGCGGATTGATAGATGCGGATTCCGGCGATGTATGGGAACTATATAAAGAATTACATAGGAGAACAGACGTTCAGTGTTGAATACATAAGGTTATGTATAGCCATGGCAACGAGTGCGGGTGCAGGCGTTGCCATGGTGACTTAACCGTAAAGCAGCGCTGACCTGTCCCTGATGGACAGGTTGAAACAGGGTGACAGTTATGCAAATCAGGGAATGTTTTTTCTACAAATACGGACCGGAAGAGTTGTTTGAGTTCGTGAGGAACAAGCTTAAGGCTGAAGATAGGTATGACAGGGCAGAGTGGAACAAGAAAGATGTTGTAAAAAAATGCAAAGTGCCTACTGAGGTCAACAGCATGATTACAGCTGTGCGTCAACTCAAAAACAGTCGCCTGGTTCATGTGATAGTAAACCAGAACAAGGTAGTGAAGTCCTTGGTGCTGAGGTATAAGCATCATGGGGCAGCTTTCTTTGTAGAATATGAAATTCCCAATGGGTTAAGCGAACGCTGGCAGTATAAAATCAGGTACATTGGCAATCTTTCTCCGTACTTTACAAAAGATAGCCTGCTGGAAGGGGAATACTATGAGAAGGTGCGGCAACATTACAGGGAAGCTCTGTATGACTTTTACGGAGAGGATTATTTTGATGATGAAGAAGATACACAAGAAGGGCAGAATTCAAGTGATGAAGCCGCTGACCCGTTAATGGGAGAGAATGATACTTGGGATGAAGATGAAGATGGAAATGAGTATGGGGTATCAGATGATGAGAATTCGTCTGACATTCACAGAGCCAGAAAAATCAAAGGCATACAGTTCGACAAAAAGTTATTGATGGGGGTGACATCGGAGGAAACGGCAGATTTTTGCAAGATAATGAGGCAGAAACTTGAGTACATAGAGCGTTTTCTTGGAGGAGAGGTACGGGCCGCTGGCAAAACAATGCGGTTCGTTCGTCGGAGGAACGGCAAACGTGCTATCAAGTACCGGGTGGGGAAGCGCAGGTTTTCAATGCTACTGCAAGGCGGTATCTTGACTTGCATTGGTCTCAGCACCCATGACAGGCAAATACAGGATATTGAAAACTTCAAATACAAGCAAGCTGGCATGGTCTATTACGAGACGGATGAGTTCCTAAACCGCATAGAAACTTATGATAAGGATTGCAGACTACCTTTAAGCAGGTTCTTGATGATGCCAAGGCATTATGTGCTCAGTGAGGATCAGGAAGAGATTCTGTCTGGCAAGAGGGACAGTCTCAATATGTCCATAGTAGGTAACGCTGGAGCTGGCAAGTCCCTGGTGGGCATGAAATGGATTGCCGACGAGTGTAGCAAGGAGTTCAATAACTGCCTTTATCTCACCATGTCAAATAATCTGGTCTATGCACTGCGAGAGCAGTTTGAGGTGGAAATTGCAGAAAAAAGCCTGTCATCCTGTAACGTGTCCTCCATAGGCAGTTTCATACATGACAGGATGAAGCTGGCCTATCCGGTCCTGCCAGACAAATCATTTTTGGACTCCAAGGAGAGCTTTGAAGTTTTCAAGCAATTCTGGTGCAAAAAAGTCAGCGAAGACCAAGGGGCTGTTATGGAATACTGGCGGGCCATCCATGGCTACTTGAAAGGAGCATTGCCTCACGAACTGAAACTCAAGGGTAAGCTCAAGGTACCGGAGTGCATTGACGAGGAGGAGTATGTGCGCCTGAGAAAGATGGCAGGGGAGAAGAACTACTTGCCCTATGATGAGGCATACCGTATATACAAGAAGTATCAAGAGTATCTTGGTTTTGCTCATCTCTATGATGATAATGACCTGGCCAAAATGCTGATCAGCACCAACAAATGGAAGAAGGTAGGCTACAGTTCTGCCTTTCTGGATGAATGTCAGGATCTGACTCAGGTGCAGCTTATGGCATTGCTCTGCCAATTAAGGGGAACCCGCTCCAAGGTTTTTTCCTCAGACAGATGCCAGATGGTACAGCCGGTGTGGTTTAGGGAAGGCTCAATGCGTACTCTGGCCAACGAGATGGACAAGGCTCAGGGCAAAAAGGTTGACCCTCAGGGGATCAGGGCACATTTTCTCCACTATAATTTCCGTTCCACCAGAAAAATCATAGATTTCCAGAATGCCTTAGTGAGCTTCTTTCGGGAGGGGAGTGTTCTTTCTCTGAAGCAGATGGAGATGCTGGAAATTGAGGCACCGGCTGTGGCCAGGACAGGCATACGGCCTGTATGGATCAGATGCAGTGAAACAAACAGGAAATGCCTGACAGAGGGGCTATGGGAAAGGATTACAGGGCTGGATTTACAGCTGATAGTGTCTAACCGAAATCTGCCGACCATTACAAACTTTGGTACGGGAGCGAAACTTGGTGTAGACGTGGTGGAGTGCAAGGGGATGGAGTATCCGGCTGTCTTGCTGTATAACGTGATGAAGGATATGCAGCGGGATTTAGTCATGGCCTGGAAGTATTTCTATGTAGGTGCTACCCGCAGCAGTGATGTGCTTATTATCTACGATGAAATGACGGAACTGGATGCAAGCGTCAGAGACTTTTTCCGACAGGCTGTGGCATCTGGTGTCATGGATGAGTGCATGGAACTGACGGATGCAAGGCCAGGATTTGAGGAAACCTGGAGCGAGTATATAGAAAAACAGGTTCTGAGACCCATGACTGCGGAGGAGCGCCTGATGACGGCTGGAACTGCCATGAACTATGAGCAGTATAAGCTGGCATTGGGGATATATACGCAGCTGATGCCGGGAACAGAAATAGCTGCGTATTGCCAAGGCAAGGTTTATGAACAAGAAAAAAGGTATAGAGAGGCTATAAATATATACGCAAATCTGTCAGAAGATTGGCAGGACAAGGGTCGTAACAGGAAAAACAGTATAGATGGCATTATAAAAGCATCCGATGTAGAGAAAGCGGATTATCTGGCCGCCATGGTGTTGGGCAATAGCCAGCGAGCAGACTTCATGGATTATGCCAGGCAGGGTTACTTAGAAAAATATGGTGGAGACGGAGATTTTCAGGATATGCTTTGGGAGGCTATTAACACCTACGATTTTGCTACCCCAATGGTGTTGCAGTGGATGGACTGCGCTGATGATGCCATAGGCGACAAGATGGAAGAACTTTACATGGCGATGGATGAGGCTTTGGTCATTGATGCCATAGACTTAGGGGATGACGCTGTGGACCAGTCAAAGATAGAATTGGAAGAACGGGAAAATATCGACGAAGGAAGCGAAGGCGTAGCAGATGATGACATTGAGGAGGCTGTAAGAGATGACAGATAAAGAAATCAAGGAGATATTCATTAAAACATGTACAGCTCTCAATGACTACCAGAAGGGGATTGCTGAAGTAACCAAGGGAATACAGAGGATAAATGCCCGGCTGAAGGATTTCAAGCCAGAAAAGATGTCTCAGGAAATGGATGCAGTCATAGAAGATTACTATAGAGGCATGGACAACGCTGGCAGCATGATAGATGGCCTGTCGGAACGTCTGCGGGAGCTTAACAGCTTTGTGCAAGTCATTGAAGATATGGAGGAAAAGACTGAAGAGTTCAGCAAGATAAACAAACTGCTTAAGAGCACAGAGACGGCCATAAATCAAATTGTATCGGAAATTGCCTTTTGGAAAACCAGTGTTGACAAAATCAATAATTATGATATGAAGATGAAACCGCTAAAGGGAGAACTGGAAGGACTGGCCCTTGGCTGGGAAGAAACGCCAACGGGCGTGGAAACAAGGCTGGATAATCAAATCAAGTGGTTGCAGGAGAAGGTAAGGGAGAAGAAGGAACTGCTTGAGAATATGAAATAATGAAAAGCATGACTATCCTGAGAAATGGTATTGGAGGCATCCTAAAATGATTATGGATGACATGAAGGACACGAGAACAAAGCTGGTGGAGGCTGCAGACAAACTGTCTGCTTATGTCGAAGGCATGGACAAGTTGACAGAATATGTTGGGAAACTGTGGAAGGAAATAGAGGAAGCGAATAACACTCTCAGCAGTGCAGCTAAGGAAAACCAGCTGAAAAATACAGCAGATGCTCTGGAAAAGATGAATGATGAACTCAAAGCATTGAAGTCGTCTCTGGCGAATTTCTCTGACAGAGGCAGCCTTGTACGGCAGCGCATCGAAAAGGCAATCATGATGACAGCTGAAATAAGGGACATAGATGCCAGAGTGGCAAGACTTTGCAAATCCTTCAACAGATTAAACAAAAGCAACATATCAGAACTGATGACTTCTGTGGGTAGATTTGAAGTTACAAGCAATGAAATTAAAGATGGATTAAAATACTATAGGAATAATGTTCAGTATCAGGGAGATTATCTGAATAGGATAAAAAATAAGTTGTCTGTGATAGAAGCATTGCAAGCCCGGGATGATGCATTAGACAGAAAAATTGAAGATAAACTGGGAAGTATGGAACTAGAAGTATTTTTACAATTACAAAAGAGCATTAGAGAGAAAAGTGATTGCGTAATTGCAACCGATAAAGCGTTGACATCAACTGGCTCAAGTAAGTCAATAGTTCCTTATGAAGAAAAGACAAAGATTGAAAACCAACGTGTTATTAAGGATATACTGAACAATCTATCGGTGGGAGATGAAATTATATTTGGAAAATATAATAGATACGACATAGTCTGGAGAGTGTTAGAAAAAACAAAAACCGGATTATTGTTATTGAGCAAATATGGGTTAGTTAAGAAGGAATTTAATAAATGGGGGTGTGGAAATTATTGGAGCGATGCAACTTTAAGATCTTATTTAAATAATAGGTTCATAAACAAACATTTTAATGAATTGGAAGCTGAAATGATAGTAAATGCAAGATTGGGAGGGAGGCATTGGAAATGGGATAAAGTTATGTCTGATGAATTGAACGATGACAAAGTGTTTTTATTTAGCAAAAGAGAATTAAGCAAATACTTTAAAGACATAGATGAAAGAATATGCTATGGCTTAAATGGTGGCATAATTAATGCTTCACCATGTTCGTGGTGGCTTCGTGACATATCACCAAACACACAAACTGCTTTTAACATAGATGATAAGGGAAGGTTGATAAATTCTTGTAATTCAAGGACAGAGGATGGTATTTATGTCAGACCAGTAATGTGGATAGAAGTATCCGGTAAATGCAATATATATAAGGTTGGGGAGAAATCTGATGAACGCTTGCCTGACCTGGATGTTTATAAAGAAACAATTGAAAAGAAAATCAATGAACCGTTGGAGAGAGATTTAAGCTATTTTCCCGTTACAACGAAACCGAAAAGTACTGATGTAAGTATTCTAGAAGTTAATGAGAATCGAAGTATTGATAAAAAAGGAAAAATAAACGCTGTAACAAAAAAAGCAATAAACAGAAGTAACTGGTATTATAATGTTAAAGTGCAGAAACCTGACGCTAAGCTCAAGAAAGGAAATGTGGTTGTCTTTGGCAGATGGCAAGGGGAAAAAATCATTTGGAGGGTGTTGTGCAGAAAGAAAGGTCAACTGTGCCTAATAAGTCTGTTCGGCTTGGAGCCACGAGCTTTCCATACTGGAAAGGATATAGTTACATGGAAGGATAGTAGTCTTAGACAGTATTTGAATACGGCATTCATGGAAAAATGCTTTTGTCATCAGGAGATAGAGAAAATTGTTGACAAAAATGTCAGGTACCTGGATATCATAGCTGAAGGGAACAGTAAATTTAGCTGGAGTATAGACAATATATACCTTCCAAGCAGAAAAGAAGTTGAAGATTTAGAAGAGGATCCGGTAAATCTTAGATGTATGGCTATCGATGGTACCAATGAAGAATGTGATTGGTGGCTTAGAACACCTGGGAGGAATGCTGCTTATGCTGTTTGTGTGGGCAGGGATGGGAATATAATATCAAAAGGGTATAAGGTAGACAGTAAAAAGAGGAAAGTATATATACGTCCAATTATGTGGATAAATGTGGAAAAAATATAATTTGGAAAGGTGATGATTTCAATGAAGATAAGGAGCAGGATTATCAAGAAAGTTATTGTGAGCGGAAGGTGTTATAAGCAAAGATGGTAAGATGGCCGGTGCTGTTCCTAAGGTGAATGTCAGACCAGTGATGTGGGTGAGGATCCTTCTGAGGATAACCATTGCGTGCTTTTGAGGATAAAAACAGACATGATATGAGGAGGAGACACTTATGGAACTTGAAGAATCTGCTCGTGGCAAGCAAGCCAGAGAAAATTTCAATTCTGGCTACAATTGCTCGCAGTCTGTGCTGCTGGCTTACGAGGACTACCTGAAAGAAAAGGGATTGGACCCTAAAACTGTCTTGAGAATGGCGTCACCCCTTGGCGGTGGAATCAGCCGTCTCCGTGAAGTATGCGGTGCCGTGTCAGCTTTGTGCTTGCTGATAGGATTGACGGATGGCTACGATACGCCGGATGATGAAAAGAAAAAGGCTCTGTATAGCAAGGTACAGAAGCTGGTGATGGATTTTCAAGAGAGCAGAGGCTCCATAATCTGCCGGGAATTGCTTGGTTTGGAGCAGAAGCATGATCAGCCAACTCCGTCCAAACGCACGAAGGAATACTATGCTGAACGTCCCTGCGCAGACTTGTGTGCGACAGCGGCAACGATATTTGAGAAGAATTGATGGTGGTAGAGGGATAGTCAAGTTTTCTCCAAAGTCAGCATTGAGCTTTATTGCAAACTCAAGAGAAAAGGATAAGGCCACCTTTGCGGTCGTGGCCGGTTGTCCATAGCATATCGAGATCGAGCCAGCGCCAGGCTCCGTAGGTGACGGCTTTGACCATGAAGGTATGCTCGAACTCCTCGTATCCATTGAGGATATACCAGTGCCAGACGTAATCGTCCATGGCAGGATGCTTATGCTTCAAGGTTAGGCAGGGAATAGGCCAGCCCTGGTCTATTTGCTGCTTGATGATGGTTTTGGTATCCTCCAGGTTCCTTTCTCCGCTCCATGGGGAGAGAGAAATGTCATTTATATCGTGATCGTGGAGATATTTGGAAAAGCCGTCAATGTAGATGTCCAGGCGGTCAATTCCTGTCCAGCGAGGGCGCAGGTAAGGTTCCATGATATAGGCAAAGTCTACATAGTCATCCCTGGATACATTATCATGGGCGTGAGGGCAGAGGCCAGTCTTGCCCTTGTGAAGTTCAAAGTAGAGGCTGCAGTCGCAGGCGGTAATGGCGGCGCAGCCTCCTATTTTCATCCAATGAGTGTGGCACCAGTCCTGGGCACCGCCATAGGCTTTGCCAACGTTGAAGTGGGGAAGTTCTTTTTTCATGTCAGCATCCTTTTGTTTCGTAGATCATAAGTTTCTCTCTGGGGTCAGAATCCTTGTTGGTGTGGCAGTCAATGAGGTCTATCAAGGTTAGCCGGGGGAGATTGGTAAGGTATTCCAGGTAGAATTCTGAGGGGTAATAGAAGAAAAGCAGGATTTCCCTGGGGTGTTCTGAGCGAGAAATAAGCAGGTTTGCTATTACCTTGCGCAAAATATCTACTGAGAACGGATTAAAGAAGAATGCGCGGTCTGCCTTTGGGGGTACAATGAAATCTGCGGCATCTGCCTGGACGAGAGTAACGAAGTGGCCCCGTGGGGCGTTCTCCTGATTAAGCTTGGCTCGTTCAAGGAGCCGTGGATTGTACTCTATGCCAATGGAGCGGCACTTGGTCTGGCTGGAGAAGAAAAAACTCACCCGGCCTTTGCCGCAGCCATAATCCAACAAAGTATTTTTCTTGCCTATCAGGCCGGTGCTGGCTGCCAATTCCAGGACGCGGTAGTCTGTGGGTTCATAGGGATACCTTGTAAGGTCGGCAATGGTGTCATCCCGGCCTGTGGTCTTGATGCCCAGCAACCTGTCCCATTCTTGCTCGTAGTCTGTCATAATCTTGCTCCTTGGAAAAAATCTTGACAGTATTATACCATTGTGTTGTCGCTTTGTCGCATGCTGTTGGATTGGAGTTAGGATAGAGGACATAGACGGGCGAAATGTAATGGCTGGCCGATGTCACGCTGAGGTGAGGAAGGTTGACGGATATGATAGGCCAGTGATAGAATAGGCGTACTGATAAATGATAGTAGGGCGTTGAACGCTACGGTAAGGACATCCATAATCCGACATTTTACGGGTTGTGGGTGTCTTTTTTGTTTTTGTAAGGGGGAATTCTTTTCATGTCCGATGAGTTATTTGCCAAGACACCTATTCCAAAGGCCTATATGACACTCGCACTGCCTGTGGTTATGAGTATGGTGGTTCTGCTGGTTTACAACATGGTGGATACGTTCTTCATTGCCCTGACTGGCAACACGGCCCTGATTGCCGGTGTATCTGTGTGTACGCCGCTGTTTACACTGATGCTGGCCTTTGGTGATTTGTTTGGGCTGGGGGGCAGTTCAGTGATTGCCCGGCTGTTTGGTGGTGGCCGGAAAGATGATGGCAGGAGACTTAGCATATTCTGCTTCTATGGAGCAATTGCCTTTGGTGTCGTTGTGATGGCTGTTATGCTGCCACTGCAGGAGTATGTTCTGAACCTTCTTGGAGCTGAGGGGGATGTCATCCCCCATGCGGCAGATTATTATTTCTGGTTAATAGCCGGGGCCCCTTTTGTCATATTTTCTTTGGTGCCGACGAATCTTTTGCGCACAGCAGGTTGTCCGAAAATATCCATGAATGCCTCCATACTTGGTGCTGTTATCAACATTATGCTGGATCCCATGCTGATTTTCAGCCTTGACCTTGGAGCTGCCGGGGCGGCTATGGCAACGGTGATAGGCTACATGTGTTCAGACATATATGCGGTACGCTATATCCATTATCATTGTGAGGACTTATCACTGGAGCTTCCCAGGCTGAAGATTGACAGGAAGGAAATCCAGGCCATCTTTTCCATTGGCCTTGCGGCGGCAGTTACAAACTTTACACAAACGCTGGGCATTGCATTGACGAACCGCAGCTTGCTGCCCTATGGCAATGATTCCATTGCTGTCATGGGCATTGTCATGAAGATTATCATGATAGTGGCCCTGGTGGTGGTTGGGCTGTCCTTTGGTGGTCAGCCCTTGATTGGCTACAACTATGGAGCAAAAGATAGGGAGCGTATGCAGAATGTAATATCCTTTGCCCTGAAGGTCGTGGTGGGGACAAGTGCTTTGCTGGCTATTGTACTGACCTTATTTGCCGAACCTGTCATTCGCATTTTCCTTTCGGAGCCTGTGCTTATAGATCAGGGGAAGGAGATGCTTCGCTGGCAGTTGCCGGCCATTATTTTCATGGGGGTAGGACTGGTGCTGATATGTACCTTTCAAGCCACTGGCAAGAGTCTGCCATCACTGTTTCTGTCCCTTTGCAGGCAAGGTATTATCTATGCAGCAGCATTGGCTATCCTGCCAGTCTGTTTTGGCTATACGGGTGTTATTGCTGCACAGCTGGTAGCTGATATGGTGACAGCGTTGATTGCAGCAGGTTTGTATCGCATCTGTCTGCCAAAATAACTCGGAAGAAGATGTCTCCCGCCTCGTTGAAACGCCAAGAGGAAGTTTTGCCTGCGGCAAAACTGGAACAACGGCGTTATAATGTGAAGTCATAAAAAGAGTAGCAGTGGAGAGACCATCCTAGAGCAGAAACAAAAGCATAAATAGTTCTTCTGTCTGTCTGCTGATTTGTCAAGGGGCAGGAATAACAGATTCTTACGCGAATTGGATAGATGAAGAAGTTGTTCTTTGGCGGAGAAAGAGCAGCAGGCACCATTGGGTGGTAGCTTATCTGAAGAAGTAGTGAATTAACTGGGGGGAGTACAATGAAAAAGAACATAAGGAATATCTCGGGGATGGCTGCTGTCCTGATGGCAACAATTATTATCGGCAGCAGCACTGTCAGTGCGTATGACCCACCTAAAGTGACTAAGGATTTAGCAAGAATGCCCATAAGTTGCTCAATTTATCCATCACAGGCTCAGATTGGGGGCATCCGTGCGGGAATCAAACCCAAGGAGGTAAGAAGTGTTCTGGGAGAGCTTTTGGTGATGCACTTCATGGTGAAATGCGGTGTTATTGTTAGTATGCAGATACACTTGGCAGATTGAGATATCCAACGGGCTGATATGGAAAGGCCAGAATTTGGGAGTTAGACATGGAACAGGAATCGTTATTCAGCCAAGCGGTGCCGGAGCCGCTGGCTGCCAGAATACGGCCCCGGACTTTGGAGGAAATTGCCGGACATGAGCATCTGTTGGGCAAGGGGAAGGTGCTAAGGCGGCTTATTGAGCAGGATAGCATCTCCTCCATGATATTCTGGGGGTCGCCTGGGGTGGGCAAGACCACCCTGGCGGGGGTAATGTCCAACGCTCTCTATGTGGCCTATGGCATGGCCAGAAAAGACGCGGAGGAACGTCAGGCAGAGCAGGTGCCCTTTCATCTGCGCAATGCAGTGACCAAGCTAATGAAGGAGCTGGATTACGGCAAGGATTACCAATATGCTCATGATACACGGGAGAAAATCACCAACATGGAGTGTCTGCCGGAATCACTGAAGGGGAGAAGCTATTATCATCCTACCAATGAAGGGCTGGAAGGGCGTTTTGCACAGAGGCTAAAGGACATCAAGGCCTGGAAGCGACAGCACAAGAAGTGATTGCTAACGGACTGGTAAAATTAAAATTTAATGCAAAATTAACCTTGTTTTAATTTGTCATTGATTATGGCCAGTAATTCGTCTGGATCAAGACCATGTACCAGACAGGCATCGTGCAGGGACTCCATTTGGGAAGCGGGGCAGCCCAGGCAGTGCATGCCTGCGTCCATGAGGGTGTCTATTATCTCGGGGTGTTCCGTTATGAGCTTGCCTATCAGCATATCCTTGGCAATAGCAGTGCTCTTCATGCGTTTCCTCCAGTATCACTTTTCTGTGCCAGCAAAGTGTTCCTTGGCGAACTCCATGTCTTGAACTATCTCCAAGGTGCCCAGGTAATTGCTGGATTTGTCCCGGACGGCCATGTATTTGACCAGGAATGTCCTGCCCTCCTTGTTCATCCAGACGGGCACCTCATCGCGCTGGCCGGTTCGGAAAGCCTGTATGATTTGGCGCACCATAGGCTCAACCTTAGGAGGGTGGCAGGAAAATACATCCCTGCCGATGGCCATGGCAGGACGCTTGAAGACCTTTGGCCCCTCGTTGAAGTAGCGGTTTATGTTGTCTGCATCCACAAAGGAGATTTCCAGAGGGATGGTGTTGAGAAGAGCTGTGAGCTGCGTCAGGGTCAGGTGGCCGCCGGCCATGACAATCTCGCCATCGCAATCTGATGATGTGCCAGCGGGGACGTGTGCCTCGCCATCGGCCCAGATTTTACCCTCTACATCAAGACAGACAGCATAATCCTTGGCATCCTGATAGATTCCCCGCCACTCATCCGCTGAGAAGTGGACGGCGCAGATGGGGAAGAGGATGTTGGTTTCCTTGTAGATCATCTCTTCTGCCCTTTTCAGGACGGTATTCACACGTTCATGGTAATCGTCACCTGGCTGCTGGCGCAGAAGAGCAGACAGTTCGTCACGGATTTCGTCATCTGCTGTCCACATGACATTGGCAGGGCCGGTGACATTGTATTTTACCTTCAGCAGAGGATAAAGCAGGTCTCCTTTTTTGGCATAGTGAATAGCAATTTCGCGGATTTTGGCCAGGTTGATGTCCGTATAGGAGCCATCGGCGGCTCGTGCCTGGGTCAGAAGCCTCTCCAGAGCATCATTTTCTTGTGAGAAAGTCTGGAGAGGATGGCCGGGAATGAGGATCAGTTCTGCAGCTCGCTCCATCTTGTAGGCTTGGGGATTGGCGATTTCTATTGTTTTTGTCATGATAATCTCTCCTTGACGGTTGTGATTGATTTCATGATGTCATTATAGTATGCTTCAATCAGAATGTATGTGGTTGTAACCACATTTTTAAAATTGTTTGGGTGAGGAAAATGAAGGCTGAATTCATAAGGAAAAGCATACTATTCGCCGGGATGAACGAAGAGGAAAAACTGGCGGCCTATGCCAGCATGGATGTGAAAGAGAGGGAGTATGGCAAAGGGGAGACCATATTCTGGGCAGGAACAAAGACAAGCTGCATGGGCATGGTGCTGTCAGGAAGCGTGACCATAGAGAGCAACGATATGTGGGGGAACCGCACCATTCTCAGTCATGTGGGTGCAGGGCAGTTCTTCGCTGAGACGTATGCGTATTTGCAGGATGCGCCTATGTTGGTGGACGTGACGGCAAATGAGGATTGCCAGGTGGCTCTCCTGTCACTGGAGGTGGTAACGCATAGGGAGGCCGGGGCAGAAGCCTGGCATATAAAGCTTTTGGTTAATCTTTTGACTGTTGCTGCCAGGAAGAATCTCATCTTGTCTGGCAGGAGTTTCCATACAGCACCAAAGACCATACGTGGCAGGGTGTTGTCTTATCTGAACTCCATGTCGCTGCAGAAAAAGAGCACTGACTTTGATATCCCCTTTGACAGGCAGCAACTGGCTGATTATCTGAATCTGGAGAGGTCGGCTCTATCCAAGGAATTGGGGAAGATGCAAAGGGAAGGGCTTATCAAGTGCAGGAAAAATCACTTTCGGTTGATTGAAACAGGGAAATAGGTTGGAAAATGGCTGCTGATTTGCAGGATAAGGCAGGGGCTTGTAGAAGTATAGGGAGCATTAGAATGTGTGAACTCGGAGGTGTGGCTAAATGGAGGTTGATGATGAAGTTTGGACACTGGTAAAAAAATGTGGCATCCCAGCACGTACATTTGGAGTGGTAACATAGGTGCTGGCTCGCATGTAGGATAGAGCGGGGGATGGAAGAAGTATAGGATAGTGGCTGGTTGGTCTTGAAGAGTATACAGATTATCTATGAGGTGATGAATCATGGCAAGCAGAGAAGATCTTGTCGAGGTATTTGATGATACGGAATACTGGTGCAAGCATGATGAGAAGCTAGAAGCGGCCATTATGGACTCTATTACAGCAACACAGTTCTATGGTGAGGACGAAAAGCCGAGCATACCGGCAAAGAAATTTGAACAGACCTTGCTGTCTGTCAGTAAATATCGTAGCCTGGAATCAGCTATGTTCTATCGCAGGAAATTCCCGGAGGCCAGAATTTGCGTCCATAACTTTGCCTCGGCCACTAATCCCGGCGGCGGGGTGAAGAAGGGGAGCAGGGCGCAGGAGGAGGCTATATGCCGATGCTCTACCTTGTATCCAGTGCTGAATACTAGGGAGAACTGGAACAGGTATTATAAGTTTCACAGAGAAAGGCATGATGCCAAGTACACGGATGCCTGTATCTACACCCATGATATCCTGATTATCAAGAGCGATACAGATGTTCCCAGGCGTTTGCCGGAAGACAAATGGTGCAAGGTTGATGTGATTACTTGTGCGGCTCCAAATCTCAGGGAAAGGCCGGGGAATGCTATGAACCCAAGCCCAGGGAATAAGGTTCACTTGTCTGATAAAGAGTTGATGGCTCTGCATGAGAAGAGGGGCAGACATCTGCTGGCAGCGGCGGCAGAGCAGAAGGCTGAGATAATGATACTGGGAGCCTTTGGTTGCGGAGCATTCCAGAATGACCCTAAGGTGGTGGCTGAAGCCTATAAAAAGGTACTGGCAGAATTTGATGGCGTGTTCAGGGAAGTGCATTTTGCGGTGTTCTGCAGCCCCAGGGATACAGGGAATTTTGATGCATTCAAAAAGGTGCTGGGGTGAGGGAATGTCATGGCTATGAAAGATAGCGGGAGAAGAACTGTCTCCATTTTGATTATGATGGGGATAATGCTGATACTGGTTTGCGGAAAGGCTGTAGCAGCGGGTATCGTCACTCAAACGATACCTTTGGTTTATGATGGATACAGTTTGTATGTGCAGAATTATCAAGAAGATAATGGCAAAGAGAAAGAGCCTGTCTTATTGGTTCATGGACTGACTTATTCCTCACATGAGTTTGATGTGGATTACAAGGATTATAGTTTTGCACGTTTCCTGGCCAAGCAAGGATTTGAAGTATGGACTTTTGATATGGCTGGTTATGGCAGGTCACAGACGGTATCAGATGGGTTTCTGCCAGATTCTGATTATGCGTCAGAAAACATTCATGCCGTAGTACGATTGATACTTGGTCGTCACAAGATTGACAGGATGTCGGTTGTGGGGTGGAGTTGGGGGACGGTTACTACTGGACGGTTTGCGGCTCGTCATCCGGAACTTGTAAAGAAAGCTGTGTTATATGCGCCCATTGTTGCGGGGCTTGGTACAGCTGATATACGGTCACCGTTTCATCACAACACATGGGAAGATGCTGCTGGCGATTTCCAATGTGGGATAAATCATATCATAGATGACAGCATCACAGAACCAGCAGTTGTTGCAACGTTCCAATCCAATTGCTGGAGATATGACAAGGAAAGCAGCCCAAATGGCGGTCGGCGTGATCTTTGCGTGGATGAAAGCAAGAGATTGATTCCTCTCGGGGAAATTAAGGCTCCTGTCCTTATTGTGGCTGGTACAAATGATCCTTATGTGTCGTCGGATTTGTGCAGGGAAGCATATGATTCATTGAGCAATCCAGACTCTCGTCTGGAATTGGTCGAAGGAGCGGCACATGCTATGATGATGGAAAAACCTTACTATAGAACATTTCGACAGATAGTCAATGCTTTTCTGAAAGATAGAAAGTAGGATAAAAAATTTGCCACAAGCTTGCAACTTGCAGGTTTGTGGCATTTTTTTAGTGCCATCCCATCTACAATGAGAAACAGAGGAATATTTTCTGACATTTTAAGGGAGGAATCACCATGAAAGGAAAAAAACTGGCAGTCAAGGCACTTCAGAGCGGGTGGCAGTTTATTAAGGAAAACAGGGGCACATTTATGTGCATGGGCCTCATGCTGGTGTCCAGCCAGTGTTTTGCCTCCACTACCATGCCTTGGGACAGCGGTATTGACAGCCTGAAGTCCAATCTCACGGGGCCGCTGCCCAGGGCTGGGGCAGTCATCTCCATTGCGGTAGGCGGCACTCTCTACGCCTTAGGGCAGAGCGATGTGTCCCGTCTGGCTATGTTGGCTATGAATTTTATTCCACGATCATCAATAAATCAAAGTCTGGCCGTCCTTTGGCATATCATAATGTGTCACGCCACGTTCAGCTAGGCTGCCGCTCAGAGTATGGCGGGTAAGGGCGGCATGGGCAACATTGTCGAGGTGTGTAAGATAAAGCCTTGCATTGGGAACTGTCTTGGCAACGCAGTGGACATCCTCGGCATTCATGATGAGCCTGCCGTTTTCAACAGTCTCGGCTGCACAGCAGTTGAGAGCCACTACTTCAGGCTGATAGAGCTTCAAAGTGTCAGCTACTGCCGGATACCAAATAGTATCTCCGGCAAGATAAAAGGTTTTTTCGCCATCATCTTCAAACATTACACCCATAACGCTGCCACAGGGGATGACTGTGCCATGGCGGGCAGGAGTCTTGGTGAGTTTTGCCCCGCCAAATGTCAAGCCAATTTCAGTCAGCACAGTTACTTCACTGAATCCGGATTTTCGGAAGACTTCAGCATCTACCTCGTTTTGGCAGATTACAGGTACGTCCTTGTCCAAAGGTGCTCCCACGGTGCCATCATCCATGGAAATGTCTATGTGGTCAGGATGAATATGGGTCACCAGGTAAGAATCTACTCCGTCGAGAATCTCCTTCAGCGCCATGGGCAGATCATAGAAGGGCATGGGCAGATGCTCCTTCACTTTGTCCGGCACATGATAGGGCATACCGGGTACATCAACAAAGGAAAACTGGTGTTTGGGCATCAGCCAGGGATCGATAAGGAAAGTCTTGCCGGCATATTCAAGACGGTTGGTGGCATTGCGGATTTGTGTCAGCTTCATAAGTCAGGCACTCCTTTTGTCAACTTAAAATTGCTTTAGCTTTGATATGATTATATTATAATTACTATGATAAGCTGTAACAAGCAAATTAATAATACTTTGACGCAAGCAAAAGGTTGCTGTAAAATATTATGTTGGAAAGGCGGTGGTCAGTTGAATCAGAAACAGATGGAATATTTTATTGAAGTGTACCGCCAGGGCAATATGCAGGGCGCAGCTGACAGGCTTTATGTATCGCGGCAAGGTGTCAGCAAGATGATAAAGACCTTGGAGGAAGAGCTGGGGCAGCTGCTGTTTATCCGCAACCCCCATGGCCTTGTGCCCACAGACTACGCTACAGCGCTTTTGCCTCATGTCCAGCGGCTGCTGGAGGAATACCGCAGCATTGCGGGCATGAGCACTCTGGCCTCGCAATCCAAAAGCGTGGTTACAGTTTATGCCCTGGATCACATTCTGGCGTACTTTGGTTCCCAATTTCTCTGGGATTTTCATCTCGTCTGCCCAGACGTGCTCCTTAGCACCGTGGATACAACGGATGACGCAGCCCTGAAGGGGGTACTGGAAAAGCAGTGCAATTTCGCTATCGTTACAGGGGGGATTGATCAAAATCGTTTTTGTGGAGAACCGCTGTTCTTTTCAAGGTATTGTGCCAGGCTTCATCGTGAGCACCCTTTGGCTGGCAGAGAAAAGATTGCCTATGAGGATCTCGAAGGCATGCGCATTGTCAGTAAAGGACGGGCCTACCACTGCTTCAGGCATAATATCGACAAGTATATTCTGTTGCCGGGATTAAATGTAGAGCTTGTGGCTGAAACTGCCGATGAAATGCTCATAGCCGACCTGATTCTCCGGCATCAGGCTGTGAATCTGGGATATGATTATGCAGCAGTTCTTAATCCGCACCCGGATATAGTGGCAAAACCCTTAGCCGATAAAAATGATACTGGGCAGACTGTATATCTAGTTTGGGACAAAACCACTGTCCTTACTCAGGCCAGCCAGAAGTTTCGTTCTTTTTTGCTAGATTGGCTGCCTAAAAGCGGCAAGGATAAGGTCTGTCTTGCTTGATTTTAGTGTTTTTGATACAGCAGCACGGTTGGCTGCTGCCGCAAAGGAATGAGCCAGTATGAAGAAGATCGTCATTATCACCGGGGCTTCCGGTGATTTGGGGGCAGGCCTTGAAAGATATTATGATAAAGAGGTTGTATCTGAGATAGGGCTTGTGGCCAGACGCAGATAGAAGCTGGAAGAAGAGAGCAATGGAGGTAGCTTGCGGTGTAGAACTGCAGGAGTTGGGTAATACGGTTACGGCAGTATGCCCCTTCTGGATTAAAGACACGGAGTTTGTAACCAGGGCCAGGGAAACGGATAAGCATAATGCTTACTTTGACATGCCTGGGGCCACTATGGTGGACAGAGTGGTAAGAAGGTCTATGGCAGCAGCCAAAGGGGGAACAGTGGTTTTTACCCCTGACCCTGTAAGCTTCATGCATAGGATTTTGGCCTCGTTGCTGCCTCATTGGCTATTGTCTCGGATATGCAAGTGAATATTTTCAGGTGTGTGGGGGTTGATGATGAGTAAGATTATAGTATTGATTGGGAGCAGCCGCAAAGGTGGAAACACGGATTTGCTGGCACATTCGTTTGCTGAAGGAGCAGGCAAGTACAACGAGGTAGAGCTGATTTCTGTAGAGGATTACAAAGTTCAGCCTTGCATTGGCTGCAACAGCTGCTTTAAGAGAGAAGACCATTCCTGTATCCAGAAGGATGACATGGGTAAATGAGATGAGCAAAGAGCACTATATTTCTTTCATAGCAGCCATAAAAGAGGACGGCTGTGAGATGAAAAAGCTGTACCCGGAAGGAACGGCGGAAGCGAGATTCAAGCGGAGCGGACTTAGGTGGCTATATTATTACTGCAATCAGCATGGATTGTTCCGTGCTGGGGTAGGGAAGAATTGAGACAGCGCATTGAGCGGTGGATTCATAGGGATACCAGTATACCTGGATAATAAAAAGAGACTTTGATGTCCTATGCTGAAGGTAAATCAGACGAGGGTCAAAGTCTCTTTGTTTATGTGCTCTTAGAGATGGGAGGGAGCTTCCAGTTCCAGGGGAGGGATTCGCTTATCCTTGAAATAATACTTACGCTCATGTTCGCCAATTGTGCGCAGCACCCTGCAGGGGTTGCCCACGGCTAGAACGCCGGAGGGCAGATCCTTGGTCACGATGCTCCCTGCACCGACAACCGTGTTATCGCCAATGGTTATGCCGGGCATGACCATGACTCCGGCACCCAGCCAGCAATTCTTGCCAATGCGGATGGGGGCGTTGAACTGGTAGCCCTTGGCTCTCAGTTCCGGCATCAGTGGATGGCCGGCTGTCGCCAGCACCACGTTGGGGCCAAACAGAGTATTGTCGCCTACATAGATATGGGTATCATCAACCAAGGTCAGATTGAAGTTGGCATAGATGTTCTTGCCGAAATGTACATGATGACCGCCCCAGTTGGCATGGAGAGGCGGCTCTATGTAGCAGCCCTCGCCAATCTCTGCAAACATCCTGCTCATTAATTCCGTGCGTTTCGCGCTTTCTGAGGGTCTGGTGTTGTTGTAATCGTACTGTAATTCCAAGCAGCTTTCCTGCTCCCGCATAATATCAGGGTCATTAGGCAGATAGAGTTCTCCTGTGTGCAACTTGTTCTTCATGGTGGTTTCCTCCTATTAGAATAGGTTTACTTGACTATATTATACCGATAGCAGGAGAGGGTGGCAATGTTTGTGTAATTGTTTGTAATATTGGAGATGGCATTTTTCAGGCGGAGGGATTTATCCCTCCGCCTGTTCGTCAATTCCAGGGGTTATGCAGCTTTCAGTCCCAGCCATTTGGCATAGTGGGGGAGCCTGGTGTAGTGACTATCCTGCATCAGCTTGTCGTGGACCTCACGTTCGCTCAGGTTCCTCCAGCGTCCTTCTTCATACCTGTAGTTCTCAAGGGTGTCCAGAGCCTTTTCCGTCAGTATCTTCACTTCGAAGAGGTTGGAGCCGTCATGGTCAGTGGTGCGGATGAAGAGGTGGCCTCCTTCGTCGTAGATTTCTACGTCATCTGCATACTGCATGAGCTGTGAAAGAAGAAGGGAGCAGAGAAGAAGATGGAGATGGGAAAGTAGAAAGGTTGAAAAATTAATTAATTTTTAATGAAAGCTTAAACGTCTTTTAAGGTATGCACTCTATACTTTGGACATACCAGAAAGGACGTGAAATCTTATGAAGAACAGTATCTTAAGAATAAAGCGCAGATCTTTGGCGGTTGCCTTGGTGTTGGCACTGAGTACAGGCACAGTGGCATTCGCAGCCTCTGATAGCATAATTCCGCCGAATTTATCTACAAATAGTGGCGCGAATCATATGCCTCCTGGGCCACCGCCTGAAGGAGGTATGCCAGGGGGAGCACCTGGAGGGCAGCATAAAACAGCCTCCGATTTATCTGCAACGGTTCTGGTGGACGGAGAGAGTCAGTCTTTGGACGGGCAGGTTTATGCCTCCGGGATTACGGATGAGAGTGCTGTATTGGTTCGTGGTGGAGGCAGCCTGAATCTGTCAAATGCAAAGCTGCACAAGAATGGAGATTCTTCAAGTGCCGATGCAAGCAATTTCAATGGTCAGAATGCAGTTTTTCTCTGCGCTGATAACAGCACGGTTCATTTGAGCGATAGTGTTTTGGAGTCGGATGCTGATGGTTCAAATGCAATCTTTTCCACTGGGGAAAAGAGCGTGGTGACGGCAGAGCATATTAAAATCCACACGAAAAACAACTCCTCCAGAGGGCTGGATGCTACTTATGGTGGAACCATCAAGGCCACTGATGTGGAGATAGTTACAGAAGGAGCACACTGTGGTGCCTTGGCCACTGACCGTGGAGAGGGCAATGTGCTGGTGAATGGTGCCAATATAAAAACCAGTGGCGAGGGCAGTCCCTGTATCTATTCTACAGGTAATATACAGCTAACCAATGGTGTCGGTGAAGCTACAGGCAGTGAGATTGCTGTCGTAGAGGGGAAAAACTCCATCACTCTGAATAACGCAGACCTGACTGGCCATATCAAACATGGTGTGATGCTTTATCAGTCATTTTCCGGGGACGCCGGAATAGGTATGGCAAAATTCACGGCTAATGACTCCAAGCTGACTAATCAATCCTCAGGCCCCATGTTCTACGTTACCAATACGACTGCGGAAGCAAGCCTTAAAAATACACAGCTGGTACAGGCTGGAGGTTCCAAGACTTTGGTGCAGGTAACCAGTGATCGTTGGGGCGTGGCGGAGCAAAATGGCGGGAACTTTACTCTGAATGCAGAGAATCAGCTTCTGGAAGGAGCAGTGCTGGCAAACAGAATCAGTCAGGTCACGCTCAATCTGGGCGATGGTGCTGTGTTCAGCGGCTCTGCCAACCCGGACAATCAGGCAGACAGCATGGTGGTGAATCTTAAGTCTGGGGCAACCTGGGAGCTTACGGAGGATTCTTACGTGACCACGTTGGTTGATGAAGATGGAAGCTTCAGCAATATTAAGTCCAATGGTCACAATATTTATTACAGCAAAACGGGAAATAGCTTTGGAGGCAAGACCATCAAGCTTCCTGGCGGAGGCAAACTGATGGCACATTAAGGTATCTTTGAGCATGTGGGACTGCGAGAGTAAGGACTCTTGCAGTCCCTTATTTATTGAGGAGCAGTGGTAAGGTGCTTCTTGACAATTAATATGTGCAATGATATGATGAAATTATTTAGAATTATATGACATATTAAAGGAAGATAGGGGTAACATCTAAAGTATGAGTATGTAACGCTATTATTTGAAGATAAAAGAAAGGAACTGATAGGCAATGAAAGAATGGTTAAGCGCCCTCAAAGTAGCCAAGGACATTGTAAAGGGGGGGATATCAGCCTACAAGGCAGGAGAAATAGTGGATGCGTTGATTGCAAAATCTGTGGATGAATATGATGCAGTGCTTACCGAAAAAGAAAAGGAACTTTATGAGCAATACCAAAATGAGAAGGATGAAGAAAAAAAAGCAAATCTTCGGTTAGCCTACCTTGGCAATCTGGAGAAGAATCTGTCAATCCCAGAGGATTTTCGCATGGAAGTCAAGGATAAAGCTCAGGAATATAGAAAAGCGGAGAACTTTGCCTTGGAGAGTATGGAAAGCACCATGTTGGAATATGCAGTCAATGAGGAAGATAAGTCATGTATAAAAAATGCTGTGGGTGATTTAAAGCTAAAGTAAATTTTGTCAAAACTTCAACGGATGATTTCTGGTATGTCAATTACAATGGAAAGCTAGGATATGTCTTAAGTAGATATTTGGATTGATTAGGTTGGAAATAATTCTGCCGGATGGTAGTGCATATGTGGCAAAATTGACATAGACAAAAGCCACCATTCCAAATGGAATGGCGGCTTTTGCCTTATGAGGATCTACGGATATGCGTGAAAAACGGGGAGAGTGGACTGTCAGCCTGCGCAGGAAATCGGAATCTGATGAAGGGCTTCCGGCTGTGCCTGAGTTTTGGGCAGCTGGACTTTCAGTACGCCGTCCTTGAATTCTGCCGTGGCCTTGGAATCATCAATACCGGCAATGTAGAAGGAACGGGACATCTGGCCGTAGCTGCGCTCCCGGCGCAAATAGTTACCTGCCTCGTCCTGCTGGTCATTGTTTTCCTCCCTCTTAGCGGAAAGGGTCAGGTAGTTGTGATCGTAACTCAGGGTTATATCTTCCTTTTTGAGGCCGGGAAGATCGGCGGTAAGTTCATAGGCTGTGCCGTTGTCTTTGACATCGACTTTGAAGCCAAGGCTGTTTGCGGTGGTTAAGGGGGTATCAAAGGCATCCCACAGGCGATTGAACAAGCTGCCTTCTCTCATGAGCTCATTACTTGATGCAAATGGAACCAGACCAAACATAGTGATCAATCTCCTTTCACGGATGTTAACTTTGTCTGCTAAGGGGGAACCTCTATCAGGGTTCCTTTTCCCTTTGCAATTATTATTATACCCTTAAAGGTCAAAAAGTCAATAGGTCAAAAAGAAAAATTATTCATAGAAGGTATCTTTGGGAAGCAAGGGGCTGCTGATACTGCGTATGCTGTCCAGATCCAACTCAGTCTTGTCGCTGAAGATGAGTTTTTTGAAAGTAGTATCTACCTTTTTGATAGTGCCGCTCAGCATATGGTAGGCACCGCCATCCTTTTGGGAGTCTTGCACAAAGTATTCCATGGACACCTGAGGATGAGGCGATAAACGCAGGAGCTGTTGCATGATGGTGTTCAGGTGTTCCTCTTCATTTTCGCTGAGGATTGCCTTAGCAGTGGTAAGACGGGCGGTTTCGGTTGCCAGTGCTTCGTAGCCTGACAGGGCAGCAAAAGGATTGAACTGGGCTGCACGTTTTTCTATGGGCATAGGCGGATGCTTGGTGGAAATCAGAACCGTGCTAAATCCTCAGGTCAGCCACAGTTTTACCGTTTCGATAAGCCAAGGATGGCAGAATTTCCATCTGTGATTGAGCTTTTTGCTCGGACGGATTTTCTGCAAAACGGGGCAGAAGAAATAACGCCACTACATATTGACGATAATGTATACAGCCTGTCTGCTATCTTGTTGAACGAGGCGTATTATCAGGCCTTGCTGTCCGGCAGGGAAGTAATAGAAGGACTTTCCATCTTGAGACCGAGTTGGCGTATACCGTTCAAAGCTAAGGCGTGGCTTGACCTAAGTCAATGCGCTGCCAGCGGAATACATGTGGATTCACGTGATTTGAAGAAGCACCGTAATGATATCATTCGTATGGCTGCTGAGTTTGTACTTGAACGCTGTGAACTTCCCGGTGAAGTAAAGACAGATATGGAGACCTTCGTGAAAAGCATGAACATTAGTGACGCCGAGCTTAAAAGTCGAACTTACCAAAGTTCAGCTAAAAATCATCCATAAGAGGGAGGATTTTTATTCATGTTGTAGAAATTACTTCGATAGTAGGAATCACTTCTTGGTTTAACTGTTTTCAGGTAAGGAGGATTGCGCAATGCGGTTTTTTAAGATTTTTGCTATGCTGATGGGGTTCATTTGTCTGGCTGCCAGCAGCAGGGCTTTGGCTGCAGAGGCAGATATGCAGGCTTTTCGGGATGTGTATCTGCAAAATATGAGTGAAGCCAAGGGGTACCATCTGGAACTGATGTTCAATGGGCCTACCCTCCAGTCTAATGTCATAGCCGATGGTCAGCTGTGGAATAATGGCGCTGCCGTGGCTGAGGGGAGGATGAGCTGGGATTATACAGATCTGGCTGCAGGGCAGACCAAGCGGACCGAGATGCCTTTTTATGCAGAGCGGTCAGGCAATGTCGTTGTCTTGTATGGGAATCGCGGCGGTCAGTGGCAACGGGAGAATATTCTTGAGGGATTCACCTGGATCCTTAATGCTGTCAGCTCCGATGACAGGGAAACGAAGATGAAGTATGCTGCCACGGTGAAGGATGTGAAGCTTGAAGATGCCGGCAAAGGCCAACAGC
>CACZHK010000018.1 GCA_902780915.1 Pseudoselenomonas ruminantium
TGACAAGGGCTGGTCTTCGGAACAGGACATGATAGCAGACATGGCACAGTTCAGAAGGGAACGCATGGGATTATGAAAGTAATGCTGGATACCAATGTCCTGATATCCGCCTTCATTTTTGGAGGAACCGCCGGACGCATCCTAAGGACATTATTTGCCTCCCCCCTGGAATGACACCGTTATGTGTCAAGTAAGTTTACTATGTCAGAACACCTTCCCCGCCATAAACCATATCCTTCCCTTGCTTTCTGCCTCCCTGGACATGATAGACAAAATATCTCCGACAAGGGCAAACGCACCTGTCGGAGATATTTTGCAAATCAAATCCCGTCCCCGTCCATGAACCGCTGCTTTTCCAGCCTGTCGAAGTGGGTGACATTGCCCTGCTTCACCACGATGGCCAGGCGGCCGAAGTAAAGGCTCTGGAGCTCGCGCTCGATGGTCTTTCTGAGGTTCTTCTCTGTCTCCGCCGTCCAGGGGTGGGGCTTTGCGATGCCCGTCCAGGGATGTACCCGTATCTTCTCCGTGCGCTCCACTTGTATGAGGACGCCGTTCTGGGCGATGAGCACCACTTCCCCGAAGTACAGCTCGCGCAGGAGCTCCATAATATAGCTCAGGACTTCCGCAGGTATATCTTTCATGTTTTCCTCCCCTGAATGGCAGTTTGCTTAGGCCTTCTGTTGTTGCTGAAAGCATAGTGAATCACTAGGTTTTTTATACACTAACATATTACCTGTAAAGATGTCAACTCAAATTCCATCCGGAAAAGAAAAAAGTCCACCCTGTCTTTAGGGTGAACTCTTGCCGTCAGGCCGATTTGCTGATAGCCGTGGTGAAGATTGTTTCCAGCAGGGTCAGGGCGCCACGGTAGCCGATGTAGGTCTTGTTCAGCACCACATCATAGGACACGGGATAGCTGACCTCTACAATATGGCCCTTCAGTTCCTTGACTATGTCGCGCTCCCAGCTGGTGCCGAAGATGACGGGGGGTTTGTGGCCGTAGTCCTGCTGCCTCAGGAGCTCGCCTACGATGTAGCCGTCCTCCACGAATTCCACTTCGGCACTGACATCCTCTGCCAGCTGCCTGTACTGCTCCCGGATGGCTTCCTGGTACTTCTCCGGGGTGTGGTCGGTGATGATCTGTTTGGCGGGAATAAGGCCCAGCTGATTCACCAGGAACTTGTTGATGGCCAGGTTGTAGGCTGCGTCGCTGACCACCGCGTAGGCGGCGGGCAGCCCCCACCAGTATTCGGCGTAGAAGTCCGTGAAGTATTCCAGATAGTAGTAATACTCCCTTTCCTCCTGCTTGATGAAGGCTTCCGTCTGCACTTCGTTTTCCTTGGCAAAGGCGGCAATAGCCCGGAGGAACTCCCCTGCCTGCTTGGCGCCGATAGGCAGCACCGGCAGGTGGAGATAGGGCTGGCCGTATTTCTTCTCCAGCAGCTTGGCAGTCTTCAGCCCCAGCCAGGGGCCTACCACCAGATTGAACTCGGCATTTGGTATGGTGAGCCATTCGGCTGCCCCCTTGGAGCCATAGCCAAAAAGGATATTCACCTGCCAACCCGCCCCCTCCAGGATGCGTTTCAGCTCCGTCAAATCTCCCCGCCAGAAGGTATTCTGGAAGGGCAGCTCCGACCAGACATTGATGAGGCCCTTCTGCTTCTTGCTCTTGTCAGCATACTTGTCCACAAACTGCTCGATGATGGCCTCAGTGACTATCTCATGGCCGGTGAAATTGTTGCCCTTGAAGCCCCCCGTTTCTGCCGAGACGATGGGCACCCCCTTTTCCTGATAGCGGGCCACCACAGCGCCTATATCATCACCTACGATTTCGGGTATGCAGCCGTTGAGCACCACGAAGAGGTCTGCATCCATGATTTTGAGAGAGGCCTCTATCAGCTGCTCCAGATGCTTTGCCCCGCCGAAAACCACATCCTTTTCCTGGAGATTGGAGCTGGGGGGCACTGCGCCGCCGGAGTATCCCCCTCCCTGATAGCCGTTGTAAAAGGAAAGGCTCATGTACTGCTTGTCCACGCAGCCGGGGCCGCAATGGGTGATGGGAATAGCTCCCGGAATGGCGCTGACAGAGTGCATGGCCCCCAGGGCACAGCCGTAGCGCACCTGGCTGATGGAATTTGTCTGTCCGTTCTTGTCCTGCTTGATCTTAGGCATGGGCTGCCTCCTTTCTCTCCTGCTCTGCCCGGTACTCCTCCTCATCGAACTTCACCAGTTCCGGATGGCGGGCCAGCACATAGGCATCTTTCTGCTCCAGCCACCACTTCTTGTAGGGCAGCTTCACATGCTGCTTGATATCATCGTGGAATTTCTTGTGGGCCAGGATTTCCAGAATGGTCTCCCCCAGATTCACGATGCCGTCATAGCCCACGGCAATGTGCTCATCTCCCAGAGGAGCGGAGGGAATGCCCAGGCGGGAAGCCAGCGGTGCCAGGCCGTTGTGGCGGATCAGCAGGAAGTCTGGCTGATTCTCCTGCAGGAAGGCATAAAGCTGGTATTGCTGGCGGTTGGACACGTGGAAATTCTTCACCTGGCCGTAGTGCTCGTTGAGGTGGCCCAGGGAGTCCTCCCGCTGGTCGCCGCTGTCGTACACCGGGTCATGGTGGAAGGTCAGGGAACCATCAACCTCCACTTCCAGCTCACGGAGCACCTGAATAAGGCCGTGGGCATAGGCGGAGCCAGTGGCCACAAAGCCCTTGACCCCCTTCAGCTTCTGCTTCAGCTCCTCCACCTTGGGCTTCACCCGGGCGTGTTCCTCCTGAATGAATTTCTCCACCAGATGCTCACGATGGGTGACCTTGGCCAGCTCCCGCAGCCAGGCATCGGTGCCTGCAAAGCCGTAGGGCATGGGAGCCTTTACCTCCGGCACCCCGAAGTGCTGCTCCAAAGCCGCCGCCATGTAGGAGGACAGGGTGTAGCAGAAGCCCACGGTAGCAGCCGCCTCAGACATCTGGGCCAGTTCTTCCACCGAAGCAAGGTCCACCACATAGTTCACCCTGAGGTCCAAATGTGCCAGCATGGGGCTGAACACATCGGAGCCCCAGAGATTGATGACATTCACCAGATCCTCCTGCTTCTTCGTGGGATTCTTCCGCACAATCTGCCTGAGGATGCCATGCTGGGTGGCATCAAAGCCGGTGCTCCAATGCTTGGAGCGGAAGCCCTCGCAGGCCATAGGTATCACGGGGATGCCAAGCTCTGCCTCCTTTTCGTCGGTGATGCTCTCAATATCCTCACCGATGATGCCCGTGGCGCAGGAAGAAGCCACGAAGATGGCCTGAGGCTGGTAGCGCTTATAGGCATCGTCAATGGACTGGCGCAGCTTGTCGGCTGCTCCGAAGACCATGTCGCTTTCCAGCAGGTTGGTATTGATGATGCGGATGTTTTCCACCGGGAAGCCTCGCATGGCCAGGCCGTTGCGATAGATGTTATTGTAAGGCACCTGGCCGCCGCCGCAGCCGATGGGGGCATGCTGTATGAGCACCGCATCCCGGACATTGCCCGCCTGGCACTCCACCATCTGCTCGCTGCAGACAGACCCCTGGGTAAAAGGCCCCTGAAGCTCGCACAGGCGGCAGTTCCCCCCGCAGCCTGTGCCCCGCTCCCGCTGACCTCTCAGCTCATAGCTGGACTGCTTGTGCAAATCCTCCGTGGTGCCGTCCCAGGCGATGATAGTGCCCAGGCGCTGCTCACGCTGCTCTACGGAGGCAATGTCCAGGTTGATTTTCTTAGGCATAAGCTCTCCCCCCTGTCAGATGCGGTAGTCGTCCTCTATATTGTCCATGAGGCCGTATTCCAGCAGGATTTCCTCCAGCCGGTCCTGGGTCATGGGCTTGGGAATGACGAACATCTCATTTTCCTCGATTTTCCTGGCCAGCTGCCTGTACTCGTCTGCCTGCTTGGCCTGGGGCTTGTACTGGATGACAGTCTGCTTGTGGATCTCGGCATGCTGCACCACATTGTCACGGGGCACGAAATGAATGAGCTGGGTGCCCAGTTCCTCTGCAAAGGCCCGCAAAAGCTCAATCTCCCTGTCCACATTGCGGCTGTTGCAGATGATGCCCCCCAGGCGCACGCCGCCCTTGGCTGCATAGCGGGAAATGCCCTTGGAAATATTGTTGGCAGCGTAAAGGGACATCATCTCGCCGCTGGCCACAATGTAGATTTCCTTGGCCTTGCCCTCGCGAATAGGCATGGCGAAACCGCCGCAGACCACATCCCCCAACACATCGTAAAAGACATAATCCAGGTCATCGGTATAAGCCCCCAGGCGCTCCAGCAGGCCGATGGAAGTTATGATGCCACGGCCGGCGCAGCCCACTCCCGGCTCCGGGCCGCCGGATTCCACGCAGCGGGTGCCGCCAAAGCCCGTCTTCAGGATGCTGTCCAGCTCCACCTCGTCACCCTCGTCCCGCAGGGTGTCCAGCACGGTCTTCTGGGCCAGCCCACCCAGGAGCAGGCGGGTGGAATCCGCCTTGGGGTCGCAGCCCACCACCATGACATTCTTCCCCAGCTCCGTAAGGCCTGCGGTAAGATTCTGGGTAGTGGTGGACTTGCCAATGCCGCCCTTGCCGTATATTGCAATCTGTCGTAACTCCTTAGCCATCTCAATCTCTCCTTATCAAATCATCAGCCATGTGAAAAAGTATCCTTTACCCGGGGCAGTCCCCCATAAACCTCCTTGCTGAAATTATTTTTCCCCGGAATGCCCACGGCATCTGCCCGGCAGTGCTGGCAGTGGCGGAAGACATCAATGTGCTTCCCCGCCTCTGCCCGGGCCACAGACAGATCCACGCAAGATGGGGCCTCGCAATCCTTCAGGTCATGCTGGGGTATCAAGGGAATGATATTATAAATCGTCGCCCCTGCTTCCTTGACAGCCCTGGCTATAGCCCCTATATGGAAACGGTTGATCTCATTGACCAGTACCGTGTTGACTTTGACCGTCACCCCGGCGGCAGCTACCTTGCGGATGCCGGCGAGCTGATTTTCGATGATGATGCGCCCGGCCTCCTCGCCTTCATAGCGCTTGCCATGATAGACCAGGCCATTTATCATCTTCGCTTCTATGGCAGGGGCCACGGCATTCACCGTCACCGTCAGGGTATCAATGCCCGCCTCGATGACCTCCTGCGCCCGCTCATTCAGCAGCAGGCCGTTGGTGCTCATGCACTTCAGCAGTTGGGGGAATTTCTCTCCCAGCAGACGGAAGGTCCTCATGGCGTTATCCGTGACCAGGGTGTCCCCCGGCCCGGCAATGCCGATGACACTGAGCTCCGGGCAGAATTTCAGGGCTCGCTCCACATAGGTCACGGCCTCCTCCGGCTGTATCACCCTGGCAGTTACCCCCGGACGATTCTCCTCCTCATTTATCTTCCTGTCACAGAAGCGGCACTCCAGATTGCACCCCGGCGCCACCGGCAGATGGATCCGCCCCCGGTTCTGCTTCGCCCCAAAGCAGGGATGCAGCTCCCGCACTCTCTCCTTGTCCATAGGGGTACCCCCTTCAATACTTCAATACTTCACACTCGCTCTTTCCTTGTTCACCTGATACTTGTGTATCTGGCGGACAGCTTCCTCTATGGTTATCTCCTGCACCTCCAGCGGCAGGACTCCTTCCCTTTCCAAAGCCTTCTGGGCTCCCGGCCCAATGGCCTCAGCCGCCACATAAAGGCAGTCGGATAAATTCTGCACCGCCTCCCGCATGGCTTTCTCATCGTGAAAGCCGTGACGGCAGGGCGGGTGACCCGCTCGCTTCTCCACCTCAAGATAAGAGCCGTCCTCCTGCACCTCCAGAATGACGAACCCCTCGGCAGCGCCGAAATGCCTGTCTATCTTTGCCCCATCGCTGGAAGCAAAAGCTACGCGATACGACATCCAATCACCCTTTCCATCACCCCAGCAGCTTCTTGCTGAAATACCGCTCCGCCCTGTCTATGACAGGCACCACGATATTCCCCCTCCCTACCTCCGCTGCCAGCTTCAAAGCAGCGGCCAGGGCCGCGCCGCTGGAAGAACCGGCGAAGATTCCCTCTTTAAGAGCCAGACGGCGCACCGCCTGGAAAGCCTCCTCATCCGTGATCTTATAAACTTTGTCAATAAGGGAGGTATCCATGGTCTTTGCGATGAAATCATTGCCAATCCCCTCTATCTCATAGTCACCATGCTCCCCGCCCCCGATAATGGAACCATAAGGGTCAGCCAACACCCCCTGTATGGCGGGATTCCTTTCTTTCAAATACTTCACAATGCCGGAAAAAGTGCCGCCGCTGCCGGCTCCCGACACCAGATAATCCACCTGCCCGTCCAAGTCCTCATAAATCTCCGGCCCGGTAGTCTCATAATGGGCCCTGGGGTTGGCAGGATTCTCAAACTGCTTCAGTGTAATGGCTCCGGGTATCTCCTGCCGCAGCTCCTCAGCCTTCGCCGCCGCCCCCAGCATCCCCCCGGCCCGGGGCGTATGCACCAGCTCTGCCCCCAGGGCCTGCATCAGGGTCTGCTTCTCGGCAGAGAATTTCTCCGGCACCACGAAAATCACCCGATAGCCCCTGTTCAGCGCCGCAAAAGCCACCCCCAGGCCGGTATTGCCAGCCGTGGCCTCGATGATGGTGCCCCCCGGCTGCAGGGTTCCCTCCTGCTCCGCTGCCTCAATCATGGCCCTGCCCACCCGGTCCTTGGCGCTGCCCCCCGGGTTCCACAGCTCCAGCTTGGCAAAAAGCCGTACGCCCTCCGGCAATTTGAAATGTGTCAGCTCAACGAGCGGCGTATGCCCGATGAGCTCCTGCATGGATTTGAAATATCTCATGGCGGCTTTTCTCTCCTGTTCTATATTCCCCGAACGCCTTAGCCTGCTACTGTCTGCTTGCCTCTATGGCCTGATTGAGGTCCTGCAGCAGGTTGCCCTTGTCTTCAATGCCCACAGAGAAGCGAATCAGATTATCCGTGATGCCCACCTTCTCCCGTGTCTCCTTGGGGATAGCCGCATGGGTCATGGTGGCAGGATGGCAAACCAGGCTCTCCACGCCCCCCAGGCTCTCCGCCAGGGCAATAAGCCCCAGCGCCTTGAAGAATTTACCCACCTCATGTCCCGGGGTGAGCTCAAAGGAAATCATGGCCCCGCCATTCTTGGCCTGCTGCTGATGAACCTCAAAGCCATTGTGGCTGGTAAGCCCCGGATAATAGACCTTCTTCACCTCCGGGCTGCCCTCCAGCCACTCGGCCAGATACTTGGCATTCTCCGTGTGGCGGTCCAGCCGCACCCCCAAAGTCCTGATGCCGCGAATCAACAGGAACGCATCCTGCGGTCCCAGCACACCGCCAGTGCTGTTCTGGATGAAGGCCAGCTGCTCAGCCAGCTCCTTGGTCTTGGGCACCACCAGGCCTGCCACCAGATCGCTGTGCCCGCCCAAATACTTGGTGGCGCTGTGTACCACAATATCCGCCCCCAGGGCCAAGGGCTTCTGCAAATACGGGGTCATAAAGGTATTATCCACAATAACCAAGGCCCCATGCCTGTGGGCCAGCTCTGCCACCGCCCTTATATCCGTGATGGACAGCAGGGGATTGGCAGGACTCTCGATGATGATGGCCTTCACCTCAGGGGTGAACTTCTCCTCCAGAGTCACCAGATTGCCCGTATCCTCCAGAGCATAGCTCAGGCCAAAGTGGGAAAACACCTTGTCCAGCACCCGGAAAGTGCCGCCGTACACATTGCTGGACAAGAGAATCTTATCCCCGCTCCTGAAAAGGCTCAGCACCGCCGTGATGGCCGCCATGCCCGAAGCAAAGGCAAAGCCTGCCTCCCCGCCCTCCAGCTGGGCGATCAGGCTCTCCAGCGCCGCCCTGGTGGGATTGCCGGTGCGGCTGTACTCCCACCCCTCCCGCAGCTCCCCCAGCCCGTCCTGCTGGAAGGTGGAAGTCTGGTAAATGGGCACCGTGACAGCCCCTGTGTGCTTGTCGCCATCAATGCCACCGTGAATCAGCAAAGTATCAAAAGCTGTATGGCTCATAAAATCAATCCCTTCCTTTAATGTCCCTGTTTCTCTGCCAGCAGGAAGTGGATGTGCTCCGCTGCCTGCTGATGGTCGGTGCGGCCTGCAAAGAAATGCCGCTGTATGTCATCGGGAGTTTCATGGGTGCGGATCACAAACCCCTCCGCCGAAAGAATCTCCCGCATTTCCTCAAGGGAATACCCATGCCCCATGGGCTCCCCTAATTGCTCCGTAAGCTCTGCCAGCCGCCCCACCCCGGAAGAAGCATCCTCAAAGGTGCTGTCATCCGGGAAGTCCAGCACAAACTGGCTGCCTGCCGCAGACAAGGCGCTGACACTGCCCACGAAATCCCTGAAAGCCTTCCCTGTCAGATAGTAGGAAACACCCAGCAGGGAGAAGAAAGTGGGCACATGGGGACTGTAGCCGCTGTGCAGAAGCGTCCTGCCCAAATCCTCCTTTTCAAAATCTATAGCCCCATAGTGAACATTTGGGGGAATCTTCCAGCGCAGCTCGTGTATGCGCCGCAGCTTGTAGGCCTGAGTGTCCGGATGATCCAGCTCGAAGACCTGCACCGCCTCATCGGAATTGCGGAAGGCAAAGGTGTCCATCCCCGCCCCGCAGATGACGTACTGGCAGGCCCTCTGCCTGCCGGCGAACCTTTCCAGCGCCCGCTCGGCAAAGGCTAGCCGGGAAAGAGCAACGGGGGAAAAGTACCTGTCCATCTCATCGAAAACCTGCAGGCTCTCGAAACCATACATGGGGGTATGATGGGCGGCTTCAGCCTGCCCCTTCAAAAGGTCCCCTATCCTGTCATACTCATCCTTGCCAATGATGTCATAGGCCAGGTAATCATCGAAAATCTTGTTCTTTCCCAGCATGGAATGGTAGGCTCTGGCAAAGGAGCAGAGCTTGGCGGTCATGCTTTCCTGGGCGGCAATCATGAAAATCCCTCCTAAGAGATAGCTATCTCCACATTCGCTTGTACCTGATGATGACTTCTCCCTTGACACTGCAGCAACAACACATGGCAGACACATCCTTCCTGCATATCAAACAAAAAGAGGCCTTGCACAGGAAATAATCCTGCGCAAGACCTCTGGTTCTTCCAGTCAGTCCCTCCGTCTTTGGACGATGGGTTAATGTTACACCATTACACCTATCATGTCAATAGGTTTTATTTTGCTTTCTTCATTCCTCAGATAAAATACTCAATGGTCCGCTCCGGGGTGCGCTTGGTGCGGCTGTCGAAGATAAACACGAAAAAGCACCGCCGAAGCGGTGCTGATATTTCATATGGCAGGGGTAGCTGGACTCGAACCAACGCATGCGGGATTCAGAATCCCGTGCCTTACCAACTTGGCGATACCCCTGTGAGCCTTGCGGCTGTCAACAAAAGATATTATAGCGGAGAGGCAATCCCCTGTCAATAGTTTTTTCGTTTTCCGGCCAAATTTCTTTTCCGCAAAACAAGTGACCGATGGGAAGATACCTACTGGAAAAAATCACTCGTTTGCGGTATAATGAATTAACTGTCTATTCACGTATTATTAGGAGGAGGAAACGCCATCATGGATATCAAGTACGACGTGGCCATCACCAACATCGGCAAACTCGCGCGCACTTTCCTGGAGAACAACAGCAGCACCATCCTGCTGGACGAGGGCATCCGCCCGAACCTGGCCGACATGGTCATCGAGCATACCCACGGAGAACTTGCTGAGGACATCAAGAAGGGTGACAACCTGCTCATGGGCGGTATCAAGTACACCGTGGAGAAGGTAGGGGATGATGTGAACCAGAATATCCGTGAAGAAGGCCACTGCACCGTGGTATTCAACGGCGAAGGCTCCATGCCCGGCCAGATCATCGTCAAAGGCCCCTCCCAGCCCGTCGTCACCGTAGGCGCACATATCACCTTTGCGAAGAAGTAAAACAGGCTCCCCCTTTCTGCTTTGGCATGGAAGGGGGAGTTTTGCTATCCTGTTAAATCATTGACCGCAGGTCGTAGCTTTCTCCCGGGGTTCCCTTTTTGAGATTCCTGACGCTCTCCCTTTCCACAAACAGCAGGGGCATAGCCAGATTCTCATGCTCCGCCTTCCCTGCCAGCTTGTCCAGCAGGAACTGGGCGGCTTTCATGCCCACCAGTTCGTAGTCGAAGAAGATGGTGGTGAGGGCCGGGTACACCACGGCTCCCACATCATAGCCCCCGAAGCCGGTGACGGAAACCTCATGGGGCACCTTGATGCCACGCTCGTGAAGATAGCGCAGGATGCCCAGGCTGATATTGTCCGTGGCCCCCACTATCACCGAGGGCTTGCAAGCCAGGATATCTGCCGCCTTGTTATAAGCCGAGAGGAAATCAAAGCCTGTCTGCACGAAATCAACCGTGGCATCATTCTCCCCTTCGGTGAAGCCGTCCAAAAAGCCCTTGCGCCGCTCGATGCCCACAGCGTTATCGGTTTCAGTGACCCCTGCAAAAACAGCCCGGCTGTGGCCCTGTCCCCGCAGATAGGCTCCCATCATGTGGCCTGCCCCATAGTCGTCGATCTTGATGCAGTCCAGCCCTGCCTCGCTCTGGCCGGTGATGACCAAAGGCACCCCGGAATTTTGGGCCAGCTGCCTGTGCCTTTCTGTGATGCGGACAGAATCTACAATGATGCCATCTACTCCCTGCTGCAGCAGGCTTTCGATGCTTGACACTTCCTTCTCTGCAGAAAGATTGCTCACCAAAAGCAGCCCCTGATAGCCCAGCGGCTCGAAGATGCGGGCCAGTCCCGACAGCAGCTTGCCCACGGACACGGAGTCCATGCGGGGCAGCACGATGCCGATGAGCTTGCTCTCTTTTGTTTTCAATCTCTTAGCAAAGAAGTTAGATTTGAAACCGGTCTCAGCTATGGCCGCACGAACACGCTCCTGCTTCTCTACGCTGATATACCCATTATTAAGATAACGGGACACGGTGCTCTTGGACACCCCCGCCAGTTTTGCCACGTCAGTGATGGTTACTTTGTCATCCATGGTATTACCTCTTGATTTCTATAGATCCTATAGGTATTATAACGCCATTGTTCAGATTTTGTCGATAGACAAAATCTGCCAAGCAGCGTTTCAACGGGGCTTTTGCCCCGTTTCAGCGCCTTTATTCAGATATTCTCCACCAGCATATCAATTTGCTGGCAACCACTGATCTTCACTCAGCTTCCCACTCAGAGAGGCTGCGCTTCTCTGAGTCAAAGGCTACGCCAATCTTGATGATTTTTCTCTCATCCGCCCCATATGGCTCCGCATATCCCTTTTCCTCTATCTGAGCCAGAGCCTCCCTGGCTGATTTATCCACCTTGAACTCGAAGATATAGACATACTTATCCGTAGCCAAAACGCAATCCGCCCGCCCCCGGCTGCTGTGTACCTCGCACTGCACGTACTGTCCTAAGAGGGTAAAGACAATATAGAGCACCGACTGGAAGTAGTGCTCGAAGGGGGCATCATCGGTGGTATAGGGAATGGCCGCAAAGAGGGCGGTTAGGATATCCCGCACCCCATCCGTATCCCCTTCCTCCAGACATTCCTCCAGGGAAAAAATGTCCGCCCCACGCCCCCGGACAGCCTTGGGGCTGTAGGCAGGCAGCAGCCCTTCCAACAGGCCGTATTTCACTTCTTCGTTTGGAAATCTCAGGGCATAACGCTTTTTGCGAGGCTCATAGCCATGCAAAGTCAGATAGCCCGTCTGGTAAAGCAGGGGGAGGATGTCAGGATTTTCCGCCCTATAATCGGTAATGGAAAAAGCCGTGGCATAAATTTCCCCGGTTTCAAACTTCTTCAGATTATACTGCATGTTTTTCAGCCGCCGCACCAAAAAGGAAGGCGTGCCCGTCGCGAACCAATAGGCGCCAAAATCCAGGTTATCAAAGGCCATCAGCAAGCTGAAAGGATTGTAAACTCCGGGGCTATAGGGGGCGAAGCGGTAACCATCGTACATCTTCCTGAGTTCTTTGAGGCATTCCTCACTGCCGATGCCAAATTTTTCTCCCATCTGCTTTATTTCCGGCCCAAAGGCTGCCAAAAGCTCCGGCTCCGTTATGCCGCATATGCCTCCATATTTTTCGTTGAGGGAGATATCATCCAGCTGGTTCAGATCGCTGAAAATACTGACCTTGCTGAACTTCGTCACACCGGTGATAAAGACAAAGCGCAGGTACTCGTCATAATTCTTCAAAGTACCAAAGAAGCCTTTGAAGACAGCCTTGTTATGTTCCTCCAGGGAGTTATTTTCCAGAACTTCAAGCAAGGGCTTGTCGTACTCGTCCACCAGCACCACGCAGTCCTTGCCGGTCTTGGCTTTGGCTGCTCTCAGGAGATTTCTGAATCTCTCGGACAGGGGCAATTCTGCCTTTCCACCATATACAGCTTCCCAATTCCGCAGGTGTTCGGCCAGCACTTCCTCCAGAGCCACTTCCCTCTGATAGTTCTGCCCGTTGAAATCAAAATAGAACACGGGATAAGGCTGCCAGGCCTCATCATTTCCCTGCTCCAGCTCCTCAATGGCCAGCCCCTCAAAGAGTTCCTTTCTCCCCTCCCAATAAGCCTTCAGGGTCGAGAGGAACAAACTCTTGCCAAAGCGCCGGGGGCGGCTGAGGAAATACTGGCTGCTATTACGCGTGAGGTCGTATATATAGCGCGTCTTATCCACATAGATAAAGCCGCCTGTTCTCAGCTTGACAAAACTCTGCACCCCAATAGGCAGTCTTCTTCTCTTTTCTTCCATCATGCTCACCCTCCGTCCTCGCTTTTTTCTTCCTGCCTTTATTGTAGCAAATCCACCTTCCCTGTCAATTTCCTCCTTCCTTCTCTAGAAAAATTGCCCTGCCTATGCTGCAGCATACAAAAGCCGCCCCTTTCACCGCAGTTCAGGGGCGGCTTTTCTTATGCCTAATAAACTTGTCGTTTATTTGATTCCCAGTTTCGCATCCAGGAAAGCCAAGGTTTCCTGCTTATTGGAAATCATCCAGGTAACATCACGGAACTCGCCATTGATCTTGACCGTATCCAACCCGGTTTCACTCTTCCTATGTTCGAGACCGACTTTATCGCAGAACGATTCCAAAATCGATGCGGCCTCGCATTTCGATGTATCGAGCACTTTACCGTGTGTTCCATTTTGGCCATAGTAGCGATCCACCCATAATCCCATAATCGTTCTGTCTACAACATTACCACCAGCCACATTATCCAGTTGATCATCCGACATTACGTTTGCTTTCAATTTTTCATTCATTTTACATCCTCCTTCCTATGCTCTATGCTTATATATACGATTCAGCTTGTGAAGTATTACAATTTTTTTGTGAGGATGTGCTGGTATTTTCAGCATACTTTCCCGAATATCCGTATGACCGCTGTTATTCATAAGACAAGCCGTCCCGCCCAGGGGCGTTTTTTTAATGCAAATATAATCTCTTTCACAAGACTTTTTAATATTTAGTTGCTAAAATAAACCATGTACTGAAAAGGAGATGAATCAAATGCTAAAAACACTAAAAAACTGTGCCGGAGGGCTTGAAGCCTCTCCGGCACAGTTTTTTTAGAAAATCTTCCCCAGCAGGAACCAAATCCTCTGCCTGCTGTCGGCGTCACTTGACAGGCCATCTTCCAGGCCGATGCGGCGGGCGTAGTCCAGTCGGGCGAACCAGTTATCGGGCTGCATGTAGCTGAGGCCCACGCCCCAGCCTTGGAGGGACCGGCTGCCACTGCGGCTTTTTTCCAGGCGCACCGTGCCTGCGTCATAAAAGAGGCTCAGGGCAAGGCCCTTTAGCTTCGTGTGGTAGCGCAGCTCCAGGGTGCCCAGGAGGCCCTCATCCCCGGAGGCCTCCCCCTGGGGATAGGCCCGCACGCCCCTGGCGCCGCCCAGGTAGATATGCTCCGAGCTGTCCAGGTTGCTGCCTGCCAGTTGCCCGGAGATTTTCAGCAGGGCATCGAAGGGGCCTCCCAACTGCTGCACCGCCGTCAGGTCAAGGGTGCCCTTGGCAAAGCTGCCCTTGGTGCCGTTCAAGTCTGCCAGTGCCCTTGAAATATCCGCCTCCGGGGTGACGGTGCCGGTGTGGAAAGCGGCGTTGTAGTGGAGCACATTCTTTGGCGACCTCAGGGTGCCCTCCAGCCCCAGGCTGAAGGAGGCGGAGTGCCTGTCCCCTATGTCCAGGCCATTGAATTCGTCCTTCAGCTTCCGGTAGTTCACGGCATAGCTTAGATTCAGGGCGTTTTTATAGCGGTTCACCAGGGGCGTCCTGCCGTAGAGGCTCAGGGTGTCGGACTTGCCCTCCACCCCCAGCTGGCTCCAAATGCTGCCCAGCTCGTAGTCCGAATGGCTGTAGGCCAGGCCCAGGGTGCTCATGCTGTGACCTACGGGCATTTCGTAGGCAATATTGCCCCCGTGCTGCTTGCCGTTGGAGATCATTCCCCCCACCATCAGGCGGCTGCCTGTGCCGCCGATATTCTTCCAGTCTGCCTGGAGGCCATAGCGGTAGCGCCCCGCCGACTTGTTGCCGTAGTTTTCTGCATAGAGGATATAGGTGGCAGGGTCATTGTCTCTCACGGTCACGGTAAGGTTACTGGTTCCCTGCCGGGAGCCGGGAGAAAGGACAGCATTAGCCTCTATGCCGGGTATATCACGCAAATTCCGCAGAGACTGCTCCAGCTTCCCGGTCTCGATAATGTCATCGGTTTTTAAGCCGGCCAAGGGACGAATAGCTATGCTTTCCCGTAAAACACTGCCCTCTGCTATCTGCACTTTGTCAAAACGCCCCGGCTCAAAGCGAATAAGCAAATTACCCTCCAAGGCAGTTTGCTCGGGGATATAAGCAATGGCGGCAGGATAGCCATGCTCCCGGGCATACCTGGTCAGCTGTTCTACGGCAGTATTCAACTCGGCAGCAGAGATTTCGTGGTTTAGCAAAGGCGAGGTAATGGCCGTAAGACCTTCCTCGGAAAGTTTCATGCTCTCATGCTCCACACGAATCTTTGCCAGAGTGAACTTCGTCTCTGCCGTACCTTGACCGGCAGCTTCCGGCAGATTGCTTTCTATCTCAGTCTGCCCCGGTTCTGTCGGCTGACGGACCTCCTCACCGGGATGGGGGACGGCAGGAGCCGCCACGGCTGGCAGAGGGATAGCAAGGGTGGCGGCTATCAGAGCCGCCAGCACCTTGCCATGATAAAATACCAAGCCTCCTTTGTGTCGTTTTCTTATGGGTCTTGCTAATGATTGTCTCAATTATATTACCTCTGTTCCTGTAAGTTATGTATTCTCTTCACTTTCCTGACCTTCATTGCCGTCTGAGATATTTCCCCCTGTATCACTCTGGAGATTTTCGCTGGTGGCAGTGCTCTGCCCCTCACTCTGCCGGTTTTCAGCCGGTTCCGCAGACGAGGCAGCTGTGTTATGGCTTTGCGCGGCAGCCAGCGACTCAGTACTCATAGAAGTGGGCGCATTTATCCCCTTATTTTCCACTGTAAGCACGCCCTTGCTGCCCCAGAACAATGTGGATGTGATATTGCTGTCCCCATTGGGGGTGTCCGCTTTTGTCTCCGTGCTGTTTGCAGACCGGTTTGCTGCATTCGGAGCCATCGTCACGGCAGTGGCGGTTTGACTTTGCACGTTGGGCATGACCGCATTGGTGGCTTCTTCAAGGCGGCTAAAGGTAATGCCCTGCTTTGCCATCTGCTGCTCCGTGGCCTGCAGGCTGTCCGCAGATGCCAATGTGGGATTGGCAGAGGGGTTGGGTTTGGCAGAGGGGGTGGGGTTGGCAGGGGGGGTGGGGACGAATGCCGGATTCGGATGGACAACGAGCATATCATAAACCCAGTTGATACCCTCTGCCTGCGTAGAGGTGCGCTGAGATGCTTTAAGATGTATGCCCACGGTCTCGGTACCGTCATATTTCTTCTCGGTGATACTGTCCTTCCGGGTCATAAAAGCGGTCAGCAGGGGCATGGTATTGCCTTCATAGATGCGCCAGACAGCCCCCGGATTGGAGCCGTTTTTGTCAATATTAAAGCCCGCAAAGCTGGCGGCCTGCTTCATCCGGGCATCCGTCAGGGACGTACCTGCTGTATTGCTGTATTCAGCTTCCTTGTAGTAGGCGTTGGTCACTGTGCCATCGCCGCGTCCCAAAATACCGCCTACATATTCATCATGCTGGCTGCTGACCGAACCGACATTATAGGAGTTTTCTATTGACGTATCAGCGGCAGCATATCCTACAATCCCCCCCACAGCAGCAAAAAAGCCCCCACCTTCATTAGCATGAATGTTGCCTGTATTATAGGTGTTTAGCACCTTGCCACTTCCAGAATTAACTCCTACGATTCCCCCTGCGACTCTGTCCGTATCATTTGCAGCACTTCCTGAGGAGGGGCCATTCCAAAACACATCCCCTTCGTTATAGGCGTTTTGCACCGTACCCGCATTATAGCCCACGATACCGCCCACTTGATAGCGGGTGTTTTCCGTGACTGTCCCCGTGTTATGCGCCATTTCCACCGTGCCGTTTGCAAGGTTAAATCCAACGATACCGCCTATACCGTTAGATCCCCCTCTGATATCAGCTTTGTTATACACATTGCGAACAGTTCCATTATTACTTCCGGCAATGGCTCCTACAGAATGATTCCCATAAATACTGCCGCTCTCTATTCCTACATTTTCCACCACTCCGCCTGTCCCTATGCTGGAAAATAGTCCTAGGTTGGAATGGGCGGGACCACTACTCCAGCTAGGATTCGTCTCCATATTCATAATGAGATTACTGATTTTGTACCCCAGCCCATCAAAGTGGCCGGTATATGGGTTAGCGCCTCCATGACCACTGCCTACCGACCCTATTGGCACGAAATTATAATAACCTGAACCAGTGAGGGCAATATCACTGGCCAGCATATAGTTATCCCCCAGATGATTTCTTATATCGTTCAGTTCTTCCTGGGTGTTGACCAGCTTATACAGATATTTGGTACCGGTTGTATTGGCATAATCCCCTGTTCCATCCGTCGAGCCAAGGTGGATTTCGCCGCCGACGGACTTCAAAGTTACATTTGCTGCCCCGGGCGTAATTACATCAGCGGTATTTTTGAAGGTGATATTTTTTCCCTCTACGGTAATGGTTTGGGCTGCCTTCAGGCTGCCCTTGTTCACCACATCCCCCGCAAAGGTTGTGGCATCATTCATGGCCGTAAGGGCGCTGTCAAAGCTGTCAAGATGTCCCGTCAAGTCAGCCGTGGAAAGATGCAGCGTCCCCACGTCGATGGTGGCCCCATCCCCAATATGGATGCCATTGGGATTGACAATATAAATAGTACCGCCGCCCGTCAGCTTCCCCAGAATGGAGGATATGCTGCTGCCATTGACATAGTTCAGGTAATTATGGGCATCAAAGGCCACCGTCTCGTTGCTGGCGATGGAAAAATCCCCCCAGGTGATGAGGTTATTGGCCGCTCCCGTGATATTCATGGTCGTGCCGCTGGTGCTGATAGCGGCGGTGGAGCTGACCCCGCCCACGGGCAGGGCATAGGCGGCGGGACTAAGGCTGAAGCAGCCCCCCAGGAGTGCCGCCGCGACTGCAGCCCGTAGCTGCCTGGTGATGTTTGACTTCCTTTTCATCGTCATCTTCCTTTCCCAAAGGATACACGGAAACACAAATAGCCCTTACGGCTCAGGGGTGACTGAATTGGCACCCCGGCCGCAAAGGCTGGTTCTTCTATATGAAATTTACAAAGGGGCGGACTTCTGCCGTATGGCCTACAGCAGCACTTCTGTCCCCCCCCCGCAGACAGTGGAGGGCAAGAAGGTATGGAAGTAATTGTTGGCAAGCATAATCCCGCGCCTCCCTTTCTTTTCAATGCTCAGGTCGGTGCAACACCGGCTAAGAATCGCTACATTGTTGATATTCTCCTTGAAATAAGAATATCCTGCTAAAAATATATCGAAATTTTAGCCCCTGAACTTAAACAGATTTTCCGGAAGTGCTTATTTTCTGCCCCTGGCCGTCTTTCCTAAGCATACCCCTCTTGTCCGCTCTTTTGTGATTTCAGTACAGCGGATACTTCTCGCAGAGGGCTGCCACACGCTGGCGGGCTTCTTCCTTCACGCTCTCATTCTCCACATCCTCAAGCACCATGGAGATGATCTCGCCCACTTCCTTCATATCCTCTTCCTTGAACCCACGGGTGGTGAGAGCCGGGCTGCCCAGGCGCAGGCCGCTGGTGACGAAGGGGCTCAGAGGCTCGAAGGGGATGGTGTTGCGGTTGGCGGTGATGTTCACCTCGTCCAGCACCGTCTGGGCCGTCTTGCCGGTGATGCTCTTGTTGGTGAGATCCACCAGCATCAGATGGTTGTCCGTGCCGCCGGAGACAAGGCGGAAGCCGTTTTTCTGCAGGGTATCTGCCAGAACGGCGGCGTTCTTCACCACCTGGGCGGCGTACTCCTTGAACTCCGGCTGCAGGGCTTCTCCCAGTGCCACGGCCTTGGCGGCAATGACGTGCATGAGAGGGCCGCCCTGGATGCCGGGGAACACAGCCTTGTTGAACTGCTTGCCGAACTCGGCATCACGGCAGAGGATCATGCCGCCGCGGGGGCCGCGCAAGGTCTTGTGGGTGGTGGTGGTGACCACATCGGCGTAGGGAATGGGGCTGGGATGAAGTCCTGCCGCCACCAGGCCTGCGATATGGGCGATATCCACCATGAGATAGGCCCCTGCTTTCTTCGCAATCTCAGAAAGGCGGGGGAAATCAAGGGTGCGGGCATAGGCAGAAGCGCCGGCCACGATGAGCTTCGGCTTCACTTCCTCAGCCTGCTTCTCCAGAGCATCGTAGTCGATCTGCTCCGTGTCCCTGTCAACCCCATAGGGCACGATGTTGAAATACTTGCCACTCATATTCACGGGGCTGCCGTGGGTGAGATGGCCGCCATCGGTGAGATTCATGCCCATGACAGTATCACCGGGCGAGAGCAGGGCGAAGAACACCGCCATATTGGCCTGGGCACCGGAATGGGGCTGCACATTGGCATACCCTGCCCCAAAGAGCTTCTTGGCCCGCTCGATGGCCAGGGTTTCCACTTCGTCCACGAACTCGCACCCGCCATAATAGCGCTTGCCGGGATAACCTTCGGCGTACTTATTGGTGAGCACGCTGCCCTGAGCCTCCATGACAGCTTGGCTCACAATATTCTCAGAAGCAATCAGCTCCAGCTTGCTGCGCTGCCGGTTCAGCTCCTTGTCCAAAACCTCCGCCACCGCAGCATCAGTATCCCTCAACCTAGACATCAACCCCATATCTCGGCCTCCCTCATATAATAAACACAAATCCCTCAAACTTCAGCCCATGGATGGGCGTTTTGCGACCCTTTGGATTTCAAGGATGAAATCCATGTGGTCGCGCTTTCTTTTGGTTCGTTTTCTTTACTCTAAAGAAAATGAACAGCCGAAACCTAACAAAAAGAGCAATGAGAAGGCTTACTTCTCCTCGAGAGCCATAATCTTATTGACTCTCCTCTCATGCCGTCCCCCCTGGAACTCCTCTTTCACCCAGACGCGGACGATCTCGCCAGCCGGGCCGAAGCCGGTGACCCTGCCGCCCATGGCCAGCACATTGGCATTGTTATGTGCCCTGGACATGCGGGCAGAGTACACATCCGTGCACAGCGCGCAGCGGATGCCCTTGATCTTGTTGGCAGCAATGGAAATGCCGATGCCGGTGCCGCAGAGCACAATGCCCCTGTCAGCCTTGCCACTCACAATCTCGCCGCAGACCTTCTCGGCAATATCAGGGTAATCCACCGACTCAGTGCCGAAAGTCCCCACATCCTTGATCTCGATGTCGCCAAACTCCTTCAGCACCATCTTGACCTCTTCTTTAAGAGCCACAGCACCATGATCGCTGCCAATAACAATCTTCATAATCCATTGCCCCCTAATTATATGATAGTAAAACTAAGACCACACAAATAAAACTATCGCCAACATGCCTTCCCCTCAAGGGAAAGGCTTTTCAACACAGCCGTAACTTAAATTTTACCACATACAAACAAAAGAGCAATACAGCAAACCTTTCATATTGCGGAAAAATTCCCGCCGCCCACCACAAGCAACGGGAATTTTCTATATGTTTACAGAGAAGCAACCTTATTTCGCCAGCGCAGCCTCCTCTTTCCCCAGGAGTTCCCTGCCGCAGTGCTTCACTACCAGCACTGCCAGCGTCATGAGCGCCAGAGCCAATACCAGCTGCAAGCCGTCCACCATGAGGACGAAATTCCCTGCTGACAGCTTGGCGAAAATGCCCCAGACCGACATCACCAGGGCGCTCATGGTCACGCAGAACATGAACACCATGGGCACATAGAGCATCCAGCCCTTGCGGCCCGTGACCTTCAGGAATACGGAGAGAGAAATCAGCACCAAAGCGGAGAGCAGCTGATTGGCTGCGCCGAACAGCGGCCAGATGCTCATATAGCCTGCCTGGCAAAGAGCCAAGCCCAAGACCAAAGTGACGATAGTAGAGAAATACTTATCCTGGCAGATCTGCTGGAAGGAACTTTCCTCCTCACCCTTGCCGGCGGCAAAAAGCTCCTGGAAGCTCATGCGGCCGATGCGGGCCACGGAGTCAATGGTAGTCATGGCCAGAGCCGACACGCACATGGTAATCACGCAAGCGGAAAGAGCGCTGGGCAGGCCAAACATCTGGAAGAAGCCGCCGATGGCCCCGGCGAAAATCTGGAAAGGCGTGCCCTGGGGCAGGTGGCCGTTGGAAGCAGCCGCACAGGCGATAACCAGCGCCACCACGCCGAGAAGAGATTCTACCAGCATGGCCCCATAGCCCACCGGCAACATATCCCTTTCATTGGCGATGGCCTTGGAAGAAGTGCCGGAGCTCACCAGGCTGTGGAAGCCGGACACGGCCCCGCAGGCGATGGTGATGAAAAGAATCGGGAACAGGCTCTGGCCGTTCACCGTGAAGCCCACGAAAGCGGGCATATTGATTACCGGCTGAGCTGCCACCACCCCGATGACGCCACCTGCTACCATCCCCAGCAGCAGGAAAGAGCTGAGATAATCCCTCGGCTCCATCAGCAGCCACATGGGCAGGACAGAGGCGATGAAGCAGTAGCCAAAGGTCAGATAACGCCAGGTCTGCATATCCAGGTACAGCGGGAAAGCCATACCGGCGGCAAACATGGCCACCACCAGCACAATGGCCACCAAGAGCTTCACTGCGCCGCTGGGATTGACCTTCCGAATGAAGAAGCCAAAGCCCATGGCCACCACGATATAAAGGAGGGAAATGGAAGCCGCCTGGGCCCCCGGCACATTGGCCGTCCCGTCCTTCAAAGTCCCTGCAAAGGTGCCTGCCAGAATATCTGCAAAAGCTGCCAGCACCAAAAGGGTGAACAGCCAGCAGAACAGCAGGAACAGCCTGCGTCCCGTACGTCCCACATACGCTTCAATCATCATCCCCAGCGATTGTCCCTTGTTCTTCACCGAAGCATACAGGGCTGTAAAGTCCTGCACCGCCCCAAAGAACACGCCACCCACCAGCAGCCAGATAAGGGCAGGAGCCCACCCGAACATGGCTGCGATGATAGGGCCCGTCACAGGCCCTGCTCCCGTGATGGAAGAAAACTGATGGGCAAACACCGTAAACCGCGAAGCCGGAGCGAAATCCCCTCCATCCTCCAACTCCACCGCCGGCGTCCTAGCCTCAGGGTCAATCCCCCAGGTGCGCACCAGCCATCGCCCATAAAGCAGATAGGCAGCCACAAAGACCACCAGGGCAAGACCTACTAACATAAGTCCATTCATAATAAGGCCTTCCTTCTAAAAAGATACACTGGATAAGAACATTTATATGTTTATGTATTATAGACTCATGTATACTGTATGTCAACGTGTAAACTTTAAGAAGTAATGCTCTGAAGATTTCGATTGTACTGGAACAAAAAAGAGCCGCCCCGAAGGGCAGCCACATCACAAAGTATTATTTTCCAGGAATTCCCTATATGCTTTTTCCAACAACTTGAAATCACAGCTATTTTCCGTTAACTTTCCCTTCCTATTGGTGGTGACCATTTCATATATTTTCCTTGCCTTCTTCTCTATTCGCTCCTGATTCTTCATGCAAAACCTATATTCTTTATTTACCAGCAAACGATATTTCTCATCCTCGATATCCCTGATGACCAATCTTTTCAGGCAATTTTGCGGAATAGGTATCATAAAGTTGAATCTAAGCGAACCTTTAATCTTCTCTTTGTCCTCTGGAACCTGAATAAGGATATTGGCTTCCTGCTTTGTCTTGAAGGAAGATACCGCCACATAATATGAGATATCATTTATAGTCAGGACAGCTCCAAAAGAAAATTTGCAGCGATTCTCGTACTTCACATTGGGAACTCTGGTTATGCCATCACGATATTTTTTCTCATAGTTCTGCAAATATGAAATATAATTCTCATCTACGGTATAAAAATCCATGTTCTCATCTCCAAAACACAATTGGGGAGGTGAGACAAGCTCAACTCCCCAATTAAAGGCTCGCATTCGAAGCAGCGAAGCGCTTAAAGTAAAGGTTCGCACTCAAAGCGGCGAAGCACTTAAAGTAAAGGTCTGTCCTCTAAGCGACAGGACTTTTGTACGGTAATTATAATATATTATGGTTGTTTCTGTCAAGTTCAGAATTTTTATTCTTTATCTCAAAGCTCAAATACATCCCTGACCTGTATCTCCAGCTCGTCGTAAAGGCTGAGTTTCAAGGAGAGACGCTGCCGGGCGCGCTCCTCCTCGTCCATTTCTGACAGTTCCTCATCCGTGATGTTGTGGTAAGTCTCATCCAGCTCATACTTGCCGTCTTTCAGCAAGTAGACGTCAATGGACTCGGCCTTGGGGTCTACCAGCCAATACTCCCTGACGCCGGACTTCTCATAGACCCGCATCTTCACCGTCAGGTCGCGCTTCTTGGTGCTGGGGGAGAGAATCTCCGCCACGAAATCAGGAGCGCCCTTGATGAAGCTGGACTTTATCTTGTCAGGGTCGCAGACAATGCAGATATCGGGAATGAACGTGTTCGCCTCATCAAACCTGACTTCCGCCTCTGAGAAGACCATGCATCTCTTGCCCACCAAAAAGTTGCCAATAAGCCTATGGATATGCCCCTGTATGCGTATATGCCGTATACTCGCCGGGCTCATCGCATACACCACTCCATCAATCAGTTCTGACTTATCATAGTCCACCAGCGCACCCATGCCGACTACCTCCTGACAGGTTTATTCTTTCGCTTGACTATATTTTACCACATGCATGAGCAAACAAGGAATAACTGTTTCTGCATGGAAAATATCCGTCCTATTCCCCAAACAATCCTCACAGCCCCAGCAAATACACCGGATACATCCAGGCTGCCTCGTTGATGGGGCGGATTTTTTCGCAGGTGTCGATAACCAGTCCTGGCTGAATGTCTTGCTGGTATTTTTGGAGGACAGAGAAGTTTTTGTCGGGCTTGCTGGGGGAGATGCCTTTCTTGATTTCGATGGGATATATTTTGCCCTGCTCGGCGTAGATGAGGTCTACTTCTTTCTGGTCGATATCCCTGTAGTAGAAAAGGAAGGATTTTGGGTCGAGATTATAGGCCCAGGCATTCTTGATGATTTCGCTGACCACATAAGTTTCAAAGAAAGCTCCGCTCATGGCGCAGTTTTCCAGCATTTCTGCATTGGGCCATTTGCAGAGATAGGAGCAAAGCCCTGTGTCCAGGAAATAAATCTTGGGCGCTTTGATGATGCGCTTGGAGATTTTGGCCATATATGGCTGCAGCAGGTAGATAATCCCCGAGGTTTCCAGTATGGAAACCCACTTCTTGCAGGTGCGGGTGTCAATGCCGATGGCGTTGGCCAGCTCGCCTACGTGGAATTCCTGGGCAGTACGCAGGGCCAGCAGGGAGATGAAATTGCGAAAGGACAGTTCCTTGTCGGCAGAGACCAGCTTGCGTACATCCTTTTCAATGTAGGTGTTGACATAGGATTTGAAGTAAGTGTCTTTGTCTACGAGATTGGTGCAAATATCCGGCATGCCGCCGGTAAAGATATCGTCAAATATTTCCCTGCGGGAGCGATAAGGTCTTTTCAGTTCTTTTTCCCGTTTCAAGAGCGATGCAATCTCCGGGCGGAAGAGCCGGCCAGCGGCGTGCGCCTTCTCGCTTTGGGAGAAAGAGGTCATTTCCAATACACCACACCGGCCTGCCAGCGACTCGGAAATGCCCTGCTGCAGCTCGAAGCGGTTGGAGCCTGTGAGGATATACATCAGCTGCCGCGGCTGCCCGCTGTCCAGCCACTGCAGGCGGGCTTCGTCAATGCGTTTCTTGATTTCGTCCAGAAGCAGGGGGGCTTTTTGAATCTCGTCGATGATGAGAGGCCAGCCGTATGTTTCCAGAAAAAGCTTCGGATTGTTAAGTGCCAAAGCGCGGTCATCAAGGTCGTCCAGGGTGACTTTGGCATATTCCTGCCCGAATATATGCTGTATCGTGGTGGATTTGCCTACTTGCCTGGCCCCGTAGATGACAAGGCAGGGGAAGGATTGGCCCAGCTTGAGGATAGCTTCTTCGATTGTGCGCTTTACATACATATACGCCCCACCTTTCGATCAAATCAGCATAGGGATGCTTGTTTAATCGAAGTATAGCAAAAAAGTCCGATCAAATCAACATCGGCGTGCTTATTTAATCGGATATATGACTTTCTTTCCTTTTGCAAAATATCATTGCACTACGAAGCCCTCTCCCTAGCAGGATTTTCCCCCTTCCAAATAGAACTATTGAGGAAATATTTGATTTTTCGGGCGGCGCTTGCGGCCTTTCTGGATAGGCAAAGGGGGCTTTGTCATGGATTTGGAGAGAAATATGGATGAGGAGGAGACTCGCAGGGGGTTTCTTTATCCTTTGAATATCTGGGCGCTGTCTTTTGGCGGCATCATCGGCTGGGGCGCTTTTGTGATGCCCGGTACGATGTTTTTGCCCAATGCGGGGCCTGTCGGCACCATCGCTGCCATGGTGCTGGGGGGGCTCATCATGCTGGCCATCGGCAAGAATTTCTCGGTCATGGCGGAGAGGTTCCCGGACAATGGGGGCATCTTTGCTTATACCCGCATGGTGCTGGGCAATGACCACGGGTTTCTGGCGGCCTGGTCCCTGGGCCTTGCTTATCTTTCTCTGATCTGGGCCAACGCCACGGCTTTTGTGCTCATCGCCCGCTATCTCTTCGGGGAGATCTTCCAGTGGGGCTTCCACTATCAGGTGCTGGGCTTTGATGTGTTCTTCGGGGAGATCCTGGTCACCTGGATCATCCTCATTGCCTACGGGCTGCTGGCCTGCTATGGTGGCAAGATGAAGCGGCACCTGCACACGGCCCTGGGCCTCATCCTGCTCTTTTCCGTGGTGGGGCTCTTTGTCGGCATCATCTCCCATACCCATCACTCGGTCTTTGCCCCGGCCTTCCAGACGAGTACTTCGCCGGCTTTGCAGATTTTCTCCATGCTCATGCTGGCGCCCTGGATGTTCTTCGGCTTCGAGGCTGTGACCCACGCCAGCGAGGATTTCAATTTTGCCCCCCGCAAGCTCTATCCCATCGTGGTGGGGGCTGTGGTGTCAGGCGCTCTGGTCTACTGCCTGCTGACTTCCATCGCTGTGCTGGACATTCCGGGCCAGTACAGTCTGTGGACTGATTATATTGCTGAGCTGCACACCCAGGAGGGACTTTCTTCCATACCCGTTTTCCAGAGCGTCTACGGGGTGCTGGGCGGCGGCGGGCTGGTGCTTCTGGGCGCGGCCGTCATCTCTGCCCTCTCCACCAGCCTTCTGGGGTTCTACCGGGCCACTGGCTATCTCTTCCACGCCATGGCGGCAGAGAAGCTGCTGCCGGAAAGATTCGCCCAAAAAGGGCCTGACGGCCTGCCCCAGAAGGCTATCCTGCTGGTGCTCTGCCTGTCCCTGCCCGTGCCTTTCCTGGGCCGCACGGCCATTTCCTGGCTGACGGACATCACCACCATCAGCGGTTCTCTGGCCTATGGCTATGTGTCTCTCTGCGCCTACCGCATGGCGAAGGAGGAGGGCAGCCGCCCCCGTCAGGCTCTGGGCATCTTTGGCGCCGTGGTCAGCGTTTTCTTCTTCATCTGCCCCATCCTGCCCAATCTCCTGCTGGGAGCCAGCCTGGACGGGGAATCTTACCTGCTGCTGTCGGGCTGGAGCATCCTGGGCTTTATCTGCTATTGGTATGTGTTCAAGCATGACAGGGAGCACCGCTTCGGCATTTCCACTTCTATGTGCCTCATCGTGCTTTTCCTGAATTTCTTCTCCACTTCTCTGTGGCTGCGCCACACTACGGAAGGGGAGCTTCTCCTGGCCGCCCGCGGCATCGGCACCAGCTACAGCATCCTGACCATCCAGGCTCTGCTGCAGATGGGGCTGATCTCGGTGATCCTGGTGCTGATGAGCGATATTTTCACCACCATCAAGAAGCGTGAGCACGCCGCAGATGTGCAGATGTTCCAGGAAAGGGCCATCAGCAAGGCCAAGAATGACCTGCTGGCCAATATTTCCCATGATGTGCGCATCCCCATGCAGGCCATCGTGGGCTATGTGCAGACGGCTCTGGAGCTGTCCGCCCTCTGCTATGTGTGCGAGAATCCCTGCCAGAGGAGGGTGCCCAAGGTGCTGGGGGATTCCCTGGAGCGCATCGAGACTCTCAACCAGTATCTTTCCTCTCTCATCAATGATATGATGCTCTCCGAGCGCATGGAAAAGGGCCACATCAGGATGAAGGAGCATCTGACGGACATCCGCCACACCATGCAGGTGCTGGAGCACGTCTTTGCCAACCATATGCAGGAAAAGCGCCTTTATTTCACGGTGGATACCTCGAAGGTCACTGACAGCCAGGTGGTCTGCGATGAGGAGCGCCTCTCCCGGGTCATCCTGAATCTCATCAGCAATGCCTACCATTACACGGAGCCGGGAGGCGGCGTCATGGTGACCCTCATCCAGAAAGGCCCCGGCTACCACCTGCGCAAGACGGAGAACGGGCGGCTGGCCTTCAAGACCTACGCTGACTATGAGTTCCATGTGCAGGATACGGGCAAGGGGCTGTCCCCTGAGGAACTGGAGTGGATCACTGCCCCCTTCGAGGGAGAGAAGACCTCCCAGGACCTGGAGGAAAAGGGGCGCGGACTGCACATCGCCAAGAACATCATCAAGCTCATGGGCGGGCAGCTCTCCGTCACCACCGAGCCGGGCAGCGGCACGGAGTTCGTACTCCATCTCACCCTGCCGCTGGCACCGAAGTAGGATTTGCAGGCTCTCGCGCAAAGGAGTATGGCTATGCTTACATTCAAGAATCCGGGGATGCAGGATGCGGCCAAGGACCGCCTCCTCTATCCTCTCAATGTCTGGGCCCTGTCCTTTGGCTGTGCCGTGGGCTGGGGGGCCTTCATGATGCCGGGCAACCTGTTCTTGCCCAATGCCGGGCCTATAGGCAGTGCCCTGGCCATCCTGATCGGCGGCATCTCCATGATCATCATCGGCTACAATTTCTGCCGGCTGGCGGTGCGCTATCAGGGCAACGGGGGCATCTACGCCTATACGAAGAATCTCCTGGGCTACGACCATGCCTTCCTGGCGGCCTGGTCCCTCATCATCACCTATCTGGCCATCATTTGGGCCAATGCCACCGCCGTGGTGCTGCTGGCCAGGATGCTCTTCGGCAACCTGCTGCAGTGGGGCTTCCACTACCAGTTGGCGGGCTTTGATGTCTACTTCGGGGAAATAGTCACTACCTGGGGGGTGTTCCTGAGCTTCGGGGCCTTCTCCTGCTTCGGGGGCAGGATCAAGAGGCACATCTACACAGCTTTTGCCCTGCTGCTCATCTCCATCATCATCCTGCTTTTCCTCAGTCTCTGCGTGGTCAATCATCATTTCGTATTCTACCCTCCCTTCCAGCCCGAACACAATACAGTCCTGCAGGTCTTTTCCATGCTCATGGTGACCCCGTGGATGTTCTTCGGCTATGAGTGCGTGACCCATGCCATAGACGACTTCCACTTCCCGGTGCAGAATCTCTTCAAGCTGGTGGTCATCTCCGTCATCTGCGGCGTGGCGGCCTACACCCTGCTCATCTGGGTGGGCATACTCAGCGTGCCGCCCGAGTACAGCAGCTGGAAGGACTACATAGACAATGTGGGCCACATGCAGGGCATGAGTTCCCTGCCCGTCTTCCACAGCGTAGGCTCCACCTTCGGCATGATGGGCATCTGGGTGCTGGGGGTGGCCATACTCTCCGGCATCGCCACCTCCATCCTGGGACTCTACCGCACCTGCTCCTACCTCTTCCAGGTCATGGCAAAAGACGGGCTCCTGCCCGTCCAGTTCGCCAAGACCGACCTGAACGGCGTGCCCCGCAATGCCCTCTTCCTCGCCATCGCCGCCTCCCTGCCCATCCCCTTCCTGGGCCGCACCGCCATCGTCTGGCTGGTTGATGTGCTCACCATCAGCGGCTCCCTCGCCTACGGCTATGTGTCCCTGTGCAACTATCTGGAGTCCAAGAAAACCAAGCACAAGCGGGGCATGCAGATGGGCATCGCAGGCATGGTCTTCTCCCTGTTCTTCTTCTTCTGCCCCATCATGCCAGACATGCTGCTGGGCACCAGCCTGAACACCGAATCCTATCTCCTGCTGGCCGTCTGGAGCACCCTGGGCTTCCTCTACTACTGGTGGGTGTTCAAGAATGATACCCAGAACCGCTTCGGACGCTCCGCCTCCCTCTGCATCCTCATGATGTTCCTGAACTTCTTCTCCACAGGCCTGTGGCTCAGGCAGGTCACCGGCGACCAGCTGGCCCTGGCCGCCACCGAAGGCTTTGAAACGGCCCACAGCAAGCTCACCTTCGACATCGTGGTGCAGATGATCCTCATCATGACCATCCTCTTCCTGGTGTCCAATATCTTCACCCGCATCCGCCAGCGTGAACGGCTGATGGATCTGCAGATGATCAAGGAACGGAAGGTGAACCTGGTCAAGAGCAACTTCCTGGCCAATGTGTCCCACGACATTCGCCTGCCCATGAAAGCCATCTCCAGCTACGTGAAGACCGCCCGCAATGCAGGTGCCGCTTCCTGCCTCTGCGATGGCGGCTGCGATATGCAGGTCACCAACCAGCTCTGCGACTGCCTCTCTCGCATCCAGTCCGTGAGCTATTATCTGGACGACTTCGTGAAAAACTTGCAGAAAGTAGACTACATCAACCAGAACAGCTTCGACCTGGTGCTGGAGCCTACAGACCTGCGGCAGCTCATGCAGCGCATCGTGGATGTCTTCACCCAGCAGATGAAAGAAAAAGACCTCTCCTTCGCCCTGGAAATCTCTCAGGTGGAGCACCCCCTGGTGCTCTGCGACGAGACCCGCCTCTCACGCCTCCTGCTGAACCTCATCAGCAATGCCTACAAATTCACCCCCTCCGGCGGCCGCATCGTGGTCATGCTGACGGAAAAAGAAAACACAGTCTCCCCCTCCGAGCAGCTGAAGCCCAGGCTGGCGGAGAACGAAGCCGAATTCGAGCTGCGGATACAGGATACAGGCATCGGCATGTCCGAGAGCTACGCCCAGGAAATCTTCGAGGAAAAAGACACCAAGAGCATCTTCTACGATGAAGACAAAAAGACCCAGGGCATGCTCATCAGCAAACATCTGGTAGACCTCATGGGCGGCACCATCAAAGTCATCAGCGCCCCGGAGGAAGGAACAGAATTCATCGTCAATCTGGTCTTCACCACCACGTCGAAGGCCACCCTGGTAGTGGAAAACTGAAAACACAAAAAGGCTGCTGCACGAGTACATCACCCATGCAGCAGCCCTTTTTTGCCTGCCCCGTAGGGACTGGCCCAGATTCTTTCCATACAAATCCAACACTTCAATGACAAAACTATATAAAAGTGGTATAGTAGAGGGCGTAAACATGTAAACTGCAACTTTGAAAGGGGAATACTCATGAGCATTCGCATTGGCATCCTGGGCTATGGCAATCTGGGTCGCGGCGTGGAGTGCGCCGTAAAGGCAAATGAAGATATGGAACTGGTGGCAGTCTTCACCCGCCGTGACCCGAGCGCAGTGAAGATCGCCACCCCCGGCGTTCCCGTGGTGAACACTGCCGACGCCAAGGACTGGCAGGACAAGATCGATGTCCTCATCATCTGCGGCGGCAGCGCCACTGACCTGCCCAGGCAGACCCCGGAGTTCATCAAGTATTTCAATGTCATAGACAGCTTCGACACCCATGCCCGCATCCCCGAGCACTTTGCCAATGTGGATAAGGCCGGGAAGGAAAGCGGCCATCTGGGCATCATTTCCGTGGGCTGGGACCCTGGCCTCTTCTCCCTGGCCCGTGTCTACGGCAATGCCATCCTCCCCGGCGGCCATGACTACACCTTCTGGGGCCGCGGCGTTTCCCAGGGCCACAGCGATGCCATCCGCCGGGTAGAGGGCGTGGCTGATGCCCGCCAGTACACCGTCCCCGTGGAGAGCGCCCTCTCCGCCGTCCGCAGCGGCAAGAACCCCGAGCTTTCCACTCGCGAAAAGCACACCCGCGAGTGCTATGTGGTAGTGAAGCCCGAATATGACAACGAGGCGGAAAAGGCAAGGATCGAGAAGGAAATCAAGACCATGCCCAACTACTTCGACCAGTACGACACCACCGTGAACTTCATCTCCCAGGAGGAGCTGAACGCCAGCCACAAAGGCCTCCCCCACGGCGGCTTCGTCATCCGCACCGGCGCCACAGGCCACGAGAAGGAGCACAACCACCTCATGGAACTGCGCCTGCAGCTGGACTCCAACCCCGAATTCACCACCAGCGTCCTCATAGCCTATGCCCGCGCCTGCTGTCGCCTGGCCAAGAAAGGCGAAACCGGCTGCCGCACCGTGCTCGACATCGCCCCGGCTCTCCTTTGCCAGCAGAGCGGCGAGGAACTGAGGGCACGTCTGCTGTAAAAAACTATTCCGAAGGGAATGTTGCCTGTGTTCACTTTGAAAGACAACGCATTCAAGGGCAAGCGCCCCCAGCTCCATGAGGAGTGCTTCGTCGCCCCCCAGGTTTTCCTCTCCGGCGATGTCCGGGTGGGCAAATATTCCTCCCTCTGGCCCGGGGTGGTGGCCCGGGGGGATGTCTGCTATATCGAGATCGGGGAGTGCAGCAATGTGCAGGATCTCACCTGCCTCCATGTGGCTGATGACAAGCCCTGCATCATCGGGGATTATGTCACCGTGGGGCATGGGGCCAATATCCACGGCTGCGTCATCGAGGACCATGTGCTCATCGGCATGAGCGCCACGGTGCTGACGGGGGCGCATATCGGGCGCGGCTCCATCATCGCTGCGGGAGCCGTGGTGAAGGAAAATGATGTGATACCGCCAAATTCCCTGGTGGTGGGGGTGCCTGGCAAGGTGGTCCGCACTCAGGACAGGATAGCGACTATCCATGCCCAGGCCATCAAGTACAAGTGCGAGTGGGCCATCGAGTACGGGGTGTACCCGGAAATCGGCGGGGAACTTTATCACGGGGAGCAGATCATCTGAGTTTTCCCCAAAGGGTCAGACTTTTCCACAGTTTCTCAGCTTTTCCACAGTCTTATCCACATTCTCCACAGCTTATGCACAAGTTATGCACAGTATGCACAGGGTTATCCACAGGCTTTCGTGGATAACCCTGTGCTTTTTTATACTTTTTTATCCACAGGCAGGATTATCCGCCCCCAGGCTAGAAGTGTAAGGCTAATAATTCGTGCTTTACTGGCAATTCGTCAGAGAAATACGGAACCGGCAATGAATGCGCCGTTCCTAAATCCTTGCTGGGAGGGATTCACATGGGAAGACACTTGCGGGCCTGCCTGGCCCTGCTTCTGGCTTTGTTCCTCTGCCTCATCCCCAAAGTGGAGGCTACGGAGACCCTGAAGGTGGGCTATGTACCGGGCACAGGGTTCCTGGAGGAGGACAGTCCCGGGCATATCATCGGGCCGGGCTATGAGTATATGGAGTTCCTCTCGGGATTCGGGGACTGGAATTTCGTCTACATCCCCTGCGTGGACTGGTGGGATGCGGTGGGCAAGTTAAGCCGCAACGAGATTGACATCCTGCCCGAGATTCCAGGCGACCACAGGACTGTGCCTTTTGCCAAGCGAACCGACCATGTGGTGGCCCGCTTCCCCATGGAGCTGGTGCTCCATGAGCAGCTGGGCAGCCGCCACCTGAGGATAGGCGTGCTGGACTACGGCTATCCCATCCCGAACCTGCCTGCCGTGGCTGCAGAGCATGCTTTCACCTATGAGCTGGTGACTTTCCACGATTTTTCCACCCTCAAAGCGTCTTTCTTAGCCCGCAAGCTGGATGGCTATGTGGCTCCCATGATTGCCACCCCGGATACGGGGCGGGTCATCGCCCTCTTTGACCGGGTGAGCTACCGCCTGCTCATCCGCCTGGACAGGCCGGATCTCTACAATCAGGTCAATTTTGCCATGGATCATCTGCTGATGAACCAGCCCAATATCCGCAACCGCCTGCGCGACAAGTACGAGCGCAGCCGCGGCCTGCCCTTGGTGCTGGAGCCGGATGAAAGGGCGTTCCTGCAGCAGAAAAAGCATTTCCGGGCAGCGGTCTACATGCCCCACAAGCCCTTCCTCTACAGGAATGAGGAAACAGGGGAATGGGAGGGTGTCACCGCCACCCTGCTGCATCAGCTGGAGCAGGATCTGGATATCGAGATCGAGATCATAGACAGCGGTTCCCTGGACAATCTCAAGCGGCTCATAGCCCGGGGCACGGTGGATTTCGTGGCCGATGTGCCCTGCGATTTCTCCTGGCTGGAGGATCTGAATCTGTCCCCCACCCAGTCCTACCGCACCCTCGACTACACTCCCATCATCCGCAAGGGTTTCCCCCTGCCCAATAATCCCAAGGTGGCTGTCATCGAGGAAATCTTCCCCACTCTCATTTCTGTGAAGGACAGCTACAGCTCCAATCAGATCATCTATTGCCATTCCATGGAGGAGTGCTTCCGGGCCGTCAGCAATGGCCGGGCCGATGTGACCTACGCCCCCAGGGCGGCGGTGCCCTACCTCATGGAAGGTTCCTTCACCTACAATCTGGAAGCCCTCACCGAGGGGTTCTACCGGGAGAACATCAGCCTGGGGGTGAACCAGCAGGCCGACCCCCGGCTCTGGCGCATCCTGGACAAGGAGATCACCCACCTGCCCCCCAATTTCACCCAGAATGTGATCTTGCATGAGGGCACGGAGATCAGCTACAGCTTCTCCCCCCGCTGGATGATCTACCACTACCCGCTGCTCACCACCGTTGGCCTCTTCATCATCATGGGCCTCATCATCGGCGTGCTGTACTATCGCTACTATATGCGCCGCCGCCACATGATGGCTATCCAGCAGATGGCCTACATGGACAACCGCTACCAGCTGCCCAATATGCTCTGGCTGGAGCAGGAGATCAAGGGCCTCTGGGAAGATGCCAAAATCCAGGAGCCTGACTCCCACATCTATGTGGCAGTCTTTGACATGAGCAGCCGCGACTCCATGCTGGAGCTGTACAGCCGCCATACCCTGGACAAGCGGCTCAAGGAAACCGCCATCAATCTCCAGGAAGAGGACTGGGTGCTCCAGACCGCTGCGGGCATCAACACCCTGCAGCTGGTGGCTCTCTGCCAGGCGGCCACCGTGGAAGAAATGGTCACCAATGCCGCCGAGGCTGTCGCAAACTACGGCTACATCGAGCATGATTCCGCCCGCATCTCCCTGCACATCAAGGTGGGTCTCTGCGAGATGAAATCTGACACCATGCTGCTCATGACGGAGGAAAAGGCGGACATGGCCTGCCGCAAGATCATGGGCACCATGGACATCGTGAAGCTGTACGATGAGAAGATGGACAAGCATCTCCACCTGGAGCAGCATATCGAGAGCAGCATGGCTCATGCCCTCGCAGACGGGGAGTTCGCCGTCTGGTATCAGGCCCAGTACGATATCATGACCCGCCGCATCGTGGGGGCCGAGTCCCTCATCCGCTGGCAGAGCAAGGAAATGGGCTTCCTGTCCCCGGAGAAATTCCTGCCGTCCCTGGAAATGAATGGCTTCATCATCCCCCTGGATCACTTCGTGCTGAAGCAGGTCATGATGATGCAGAAGCACCGCCTGACCAATGGGCAGGAGATGCTGCCCATCGCCGTGAACCAGTCCAAGCTGCACATCACCGAGGACGGGTACCTCCGGCGCATGAAAGACCTCATCGAGAAGTACCAGCTGCCCCCCGGGGTCATCCGGCTGGAGATTCCCGAGAGCATGTTTGCCAATTTCAACCAGAAGTCCTACCGCGACCATGCGGTGTTCCTCATGGAGTCCCTGCACAAGTCAGGCTACGGCATCATCCTGGACAACTTCGGCGGCGGTGCCTCTTCCCTGACTCTCCTGGACTACCTGCCCCTGGACGGCATCAAGATTTCGGCTCAGGTGCTCTACGCCGCCCAGAATTCGGAAGGCATGAAGGAAGTGCTGGCCAGCATGATCGACCTGGCTCATAGGATGAACCTGGAGGTAGCCGTAGGCGGCATAGAGACAGTGGAGCAGGAGCAGATGCTCCTGTCCATGGGCTGCCAGGTAGGGCAGGGCTTCCTGAATTCGAGGCCCGTGCCCAAAGCGAAATTCATGGAGCTTTTGAAAGAACGCAACGGCGACTGATATATAGGAGGGATTGCTATGGCTAAACCGGTTATCTTGATTGTAGACGATGATGTAATGAACCTCACCATGGCTCAGATGATCCTGGAGATGAAGATCCAGGCCGAGTATCTGACGGCAGATTCAGGCCAGGCCTGCATCAATGTCCTCAACCAGCGTCAGGGCAAGGTAGACCTCATCCTGCTGGACATCGCCATGCCCGGCATGGACGGCATCCAGACCCTCACCCGCATCCGCCAGCACCCCGAGTGGAAGAACATCCATGTCATCTTCCTCACGGCGGCAGCTGACAAGACCACCATCGTCCGGGCGGCCCAGCTGAAGGTGAAGGACTATGTGAAGAAGCCCTTCACCCCCGACGAGCTGATCTCCAGAGTGGAGAAGCACATCGCTCCGGACATCGACGACCCGGAGATACAGAATATCTTCAAGCAGCTGGACAGTCTGGGACTGTAAAACCTCCCCGGAGGGGAAGGCTGAATCAGCCGGAAAGGAGGCCCCATGGAAAAGGAAAAGAAAAAAAAGCAGCAAGGCCTCTTCGAGGCTTACCTCATCCCCATGACCAGCCGCTTGCTCAAAATCCCCTACCTCAGAGCTATCCGGGAATCTGTCTATGTCATGATGCCCATCATCATGATGCTGGCCATCATCAATATGGTAGGCAATCTGGTGCTGAACCCCAATGGCCCCGTGATGTCAGAGTCCGGGCTGGGCCTTGGCACCTTCCTCTCCGGCGGCCTGCGCGATCAGGCCTACCGTGACTCGGACTTCTACCGCTCCATGATGACCTACATCGAATACCTCAACATCACCTACTTCCTCTACTACCTCATCTTCTCGGTGATCTTCACGGGCAGGCTGGCCAAGCTCTGGCATGTGGATCGGCTGCCCGTCATCCTCTCCACCCTGACGGGGTATGTCTTCATGCTCTCCATCTTCACCGAGGGGCTGGAGAACATCTCCACCTACTTCCACGGCAGGGGCTTCCTGCTGTCCCTGGTGATCTCCACGGTGACGGTGCTGGCCTTCAAGAAATTCTCCAACGTGTCCATGCTCCGCACCCCCCTGGCCAACGGGCTCAATCACCACCTCATGTCCTCCATGCGCCACCTGCTGCCCCTGAGCTGCACAGTATTGCTCATCATCTTCGTGGTGCTGGGCTGGATTCTGTTCGAGAGCAATGTAGGCGCCCTCTCCACTCTGATCCAGCAGGCTTTCAGCCAGGAGCTGGCCCAGAATCCCCTGATTGCCATGGGCTACGAATTTTTCCGCCGCATCTTCTGGTGGATAGGGGTGAACGGCAACAGCCTGGTCTTTGCCTGGCGAGAAGCCTTCTACATCCCCGCCCAGATGTCCAACGAGCTGGAGGGCACCTCCTTCATCTTCACCAGCGAGTTCTTCGATGCCATTTCTGTCTCCCTCTTGGGGCTGGCTATCTCCATCTGGGTCTTCTCCACCCACAACCGCATGCGCAGCATCTCTGCCTACAGCATGCCCAGCCTGATCCTTTCCATCAATGAACCTTTCCTCTACGGCCTGCCCATCGTGCTGAATCCCCTCTTTCTGATTCCCTATGTGATAGCCCCCATGGTGAACGTGCTCATCGGGTATCTGGCCATCAGCAGCGGCATCGTGCCGGTGTTCCGCCATGCCATCGGCTCCCAGGCGCCGGTGCTCTTAGACGGCGTGATTGCCACCGGAGACCTCATGGGCGCAGTGCTGCAGCTGGTGTGGCTCAGCGTGGATATCGTCATCTACACCCCCTTTGTCATCATCTTCAACCTCATGGAACAGGATAAGCTGATAGAAGAAAGCGATCCCATGGAGGAGGTGAGGCAGGCATGAAGGACAATGAGCAGGCCCGCATGAACCGCCGCTTTGCCATCATGAGCCTCCTGCAGGCCATCGCCATCCTCATCTGCGTCGTCCTCTCCATCCAGTATTTCGGCCGCAAGGCCCAGGACGAAAAGCCCTCCGTGGCCCTCATCCTGGCCTCTGCCAAGGAAACTCCCGGCTGGCCCAGGGACATTTCCCTGGGGCTGCAGGCTGCCTGCGACCAGCTGGACTACAACGTCTACATCGAAGACAACATCAGCACCGAGGGCCAGAGCCTCAGGGAAGTGACGGAAAAACTGGTGCACCGGGGGGTCAAGCACATCTTCCTGGCCAATCCCGGCTACCAGCAGGAGCTGGAATACCTGGCCAAGAAATATCCCCTGGTGAATTTCTACGCCAATTCCGTGGGGCAGTCCGTCTCCTATGAGATGATCAACTACTCGGTGCGCTACTACGAAGTGCGCTACATGGCGGGCGTCCTGGCGGGACTGCACACCCAAAGCGGCATCGTGGGCTACGTGGCCCCCTTCCCCGCCGCCGAGACCCGCCGTGACCTCAACGCCTTTGCCCTGGGGGTGCAGAGCGTCCGCCCCGATGCCAAGATCAGGGTGCGCTGGACCGAATACTGGCTGAACAACAAGCGGGAGGAAGAGTGCATCTACGGCCTCAAGCATGAGGGCGCAGATGTGATCACCTACTTCTCCGCCTCCCAGCACGCAGCCGAGGAAGCCCAGAAGCTGGGGGTGGACTACATCGACTTCCACCATGCCAGCTCCAGGCTGCCCTCCCGCTGCCTGGCCGCCATCGAGACGGACTGGCAGAAAATCTTCGTGGAACTTCTGCGGCAGAACCTCCAGCGGGACAGCCACACCATCTACTGGCATGGCATGCTGGACGGCGTGGTGAGCCTCAGGCTCTCAAATAAGCTCCTGCCCAAGGAGACTGCCATGGTCATAGGCACCCGGCAGAAAATATATGCAGGCTTCCCGGTCTTTTCCGGGAGAATCACAGACCAGTACGGCGTCCTCCGCTGCATGGAAGGAGAAGCCCTCGACGGCACTGCGCTCCGGCAGATGAGCTGGCTGGTGAAGGGAGTGGAAATCATTGAGTCCAGATAAAGATAAGGAACAAGAAAAGATCATCGAGACCTCGCAGCAGAAGACCGCCTCCTTCGTCCTGCGCATCGTGGGCCAGTTCCTGATTTTCCTCCTGGTGCTCATCGGCATCGGCATCCTGCTGAATACGAAAATCAACGACAGCCTCAATCAGGAGGTGGCCAAGTTCGGCGCCCATCAGGGCCAGCTGGTCTCCACAGTCTACAGCAATCTCCTGCAAGGGGAAATCAAGCAGCTGGAAGATGAGGGCCGCCTAATCACCCTGGGCCAGATGCCCGCCCAGGAAGTGGCCAAAGTGCTGGGGGGCAACCTGGGCAATGCAGGCCTACTGGATATCAACGGCACCGTCATCAGCGGACGTCCCCTGCCGGAAGAAGCCAGCTTCCAGCGGGTGAAGGCCATCCAGGGCTCCAGCAGCGTCGCCTACTACGAGCACCTGGGCATGGTGACCATGGTACCCGTCTACGAGGGCATGAACATCCGCTATGTCCTCTACCGCCTCCATACGGAAAAGGAACTGAGCCACCCCTCTTCCCTCTTCCAGTTCTCCGACCAGCAGGAGATCTCGGACATCCTGCTCTTCGACCTGGACAAGCAGAAAGTGGTGGTGCCCTTCAAGGGCTACGGCCCAGAGAGCCGCTTCTATGACAAGAAAACCGATGCCCCCGTGGGCATAGATCCCCTGCTGGAAGGCCTGGAGAGTGACTCCAAATACGCCCTTTACGAGCCGGACCTCGAGGGGGAATATGTGCTCTTCGCCACCCGCATCCCCGACACCACCTTCGCCGCCATCGGCTACGTGGAATGGGAGTCCGTGGTGGCCGGCATCCGCAACATCCACCTGATCATCCTCTGGGTCTTCGGCCTCCTGGTGGTGCTCTTCTGCGTCTTCATCCTCTACTCCTTCGCCAACCAGGCGGCGGCAGAGGAAAGCAAGGAACTGCGGGAAGCCCGGGACGATGCCCTCAGGGCCAATCAGGCCAAGAGCGACTTCCTGGCCAACATGAGCCACGAAATCCGCACCTCAACGCCATCCTGGGCATGAACGAAATGATCATGCGCGAAGCCAAGGGCACCATGAGGGAGTACGCTTACAACGTCAAGAGCGCAGGCGAGACACTGCTGGCCATCATCAACGACATCCTGGATTTCTCCAAGATCGAGTCCGGCAAGATGGAAATCATCCCCGTCAGCTACAGCCTCAGCTCCGTCCTCAATGACATCTACAACATGGTGAGCTACAAGGCAGGCCAGAAGGGGCTGGAATTCACCATCAACGTAAGCCCCACCATCCCCGATGCCCTCCACGGCGACGAAGTGCGCCTGCGGCAGGTCTTGGTGAACATCCTCAACAACGCCGTGAAATACACCCCCAAAGGCTCCGTCACCTTCACAGTGCAGGCCGGGGACAGCGGCATCTCCGACGACTCCCTCGAACTTGAGTTCATCTGCCAGGACACCGGCCTGGGCATCAAGGAGGAAGACAAGAAAAAACTCTTCTCCAAGTTCCAGCGCCTGGACATGAAGAAGAACCGCAACATCGAAGGCACAGGCCTGGGCCTGGCCATCACCACCTCCCTGGTGCAGATGATGCACGGCTCCATTTCCGTGGAGAGCACCTACGGCGAAGGCTCCACCTTCACCGTCCGCCTGCCCCAGCGGGTAGAGCACTACGAGCCTATGGGCGACTTCAAGAAGCGCATAGAAAAATTCCTGGAGCAGCAGGAATCCTATCAGGAGAGCTTCACCGCCCCAGATGCCCGCATCCTGGTGGTAGACGACACAGAAATGAACCTCATCGTAGTGCAGAGCCTCTTGGAAAAGACCCAGATCCAGATCGACACCTGCTTCAGCGGCATGGAATGCCTGGAGATGATCAAGGATGTCCACTACGATATCGTCTTCCTGGACCACATGATGCCCGAAATGGACGGCATCGAAACCCTGAAGCGTGCCAAAGAGCTCAAGGGCAGCAAGTGCAAGAAGACCCCCTTCGTGGCCCTCACCGCCAACGCCGTATCAGGGGTGCGGGAAATGTTCCTGGCCAACGGCTTTGACGACTACATCTCCAAGCCCGTAGACGGCAAGACCCTGGAATCCGTGGTGCAGAAATTCCTGCCCGAGGAAAAAGTGCTGCCCGTCACCAATGAAGAATTCGACTTTGGCGACAATGACAGCTACACAGAGTACCACGACTACTACGAGCCCCACGGGGAAACCCCGGCAGCAGAAACTGCCGCCCCCGCCGCGCCCCCGGCTGCAGCCCAGGGCCAGACGGGCACCCCCGCAGGCGGCGAGTCAGCTGCCCCGGCCGCTGACAGCGGCGCAGCAGTCCCTGCCGAAGCTCCCAGCGCCGAAGGCACAGAAGCACCCACTACCGAAGATGCAGAAGCACCTGCCGAGGGTGAAAACGCCCCCGCAGCCGCTGAGGCAGGCAGCTCAGAAGCAGCAGGCTATGACCCCAACGACGAGCAGATAGACCTGCCCACCGCCATGAAATACTGCGGCGGCATGGAGGCCATGCAGCTGAAATTCCTGCAAGTCTATGTATCCAGATACCAGCTGGTGCGGGATCAGCTGCAAAAAGACTTCGACGAGGAAAACATCCCCGACTACACCACCCACGTCCACGCCCTGAAGTCCACCTCCCTCTCCATCGGCGGCGTCAAGCTATCCGAAGCCGCCAAAGCCCTGGAAATGGCCGGCCACGCCATCCAGGACGGCCCTGAGGAAGAGAAGCAGTCCTTCATCGACTACATCAAAGAAAACCACGCCCCCACCATGGAACTCTACGCCAAGCTCATAGCAGAAGCCAAGGCGAGATTCGGGGTGGAGCCGGAGTAAAACAGGATACCAAAATCAAAGCCCTCCCCAATGGGGAGGGCTTTTTACATGGGCATTTGATCAATTTTGCAGAAGCGGCTGCCGCTTCTGCAGGCAGATGAAACAGTCGCCGGGGTGGGTTTATGTTGCAGTGCTCATCCCTGGGCCAGACACATCTTTTTCCCACAGAAGGCAATGCCGTACTTCCATACCGACCTCACCCCCTGCCGGGATAGCTCCGCAGGATAATCCTTTGCCTCGATTTGCGCCAGCGCTCCTCGGGCTGCCTCCTCCATCTCCGCTTCTTCCTTGACGGTCTTCAGCTCCAGGATAACCCCGGGCAGGTTTTCTTTGA
>CACZHK010000019.1 GCA_902780915.1 Pseudoselenomonas ruminantium
AGTCCATGCAACGCCTATTGCAGGCGGCCTGAGGATTTTATCTCTTGAGATATACGGTTTTCAAGGAGCCGTTAGTATTTTCTATGTGGGAAGTTTGAGGTATTTTCAATGAGGCAAAGACCTTTAAATCAAAAAGACCCGCAGAAAAGTCTCTCTGCGGGCTCATTGCATGCAAATAAAGCTAACATGCCTTTTCTCATCCAGACTATTCCTCAGCAAACGCCAAGGAGAAGCTATGCTTCACTGTCGGCCACGGAATTTCGCCGTGTCGTGCTCCTGCATAAAGGAGCTTGCGGGCTGTACCGCCGGTGGGGAAATTCTCCCCGCCTCAAAGAGCGATGTCTCATTAGCTAATAGCATAACATAATTTTTCAGATTTTTCCATAGGAAAATTGCCGCCTATAGGTCGCTTTCGCTATCATTCCTGAGCTGTATCGCCTCGGCAATGTGCCCGGCCCCTATGTTCTCTTCCCCGGCCAGATCCGCTATAGTCCTCGCCACCTTCACGATGCGGTCATAGGACCTGGCGGAAAGATTGAGGCTTTTGAAGGCCTGCTCCAAAAGTTTCTGCGCCTGAGGTTCCAGATTGCAGAGCTTTTGCAGCAGGGCATGATTCATCTGAGCGTTGCAGAAGAGATGATACTCCCCCAAACGCTGCAGCTGGATTTTTCTGGCGGCCAGAACCCTCTTGCGAATCTCGCTGGAAGATTCCGCCCGCTTCTTGGAGGACAGTTCCTCATATTTGACCCGGGGCACACGTATATGGATGTCGATGCGATCCAATAATGGCCCGGAAATTTTCTGATTGTAGCGCTTGATTTCCGCCAAAGTGCATTTGCACTCCTTTTCCCTGTCCCCGGCCCAGCCGCAGGGACAAGGGTTCGCCGCCGTAATCAGGATAAAGCTGGAGGGAAAGGTCAAAGAAGCATGGACTCTGGAAATGGTGATCTGCCTGTCCTCGATAGGCTCACGCAAAACCTCCAAAGTCTTCTTGCTGAACTCCGGCAGCTCGTCCAGAAACAGCACGCCATGATGGGCCAAGGTCACCTCCCCGGGCTTGGGCACGCTGCCGCCGCCAATCAGGGCTGTCATGGAGCTGGTGTGATGGGGACTGCGGAAGGGACGCTCCTTCACCAGCCCACGGCCTGACAAGAGACCTGCTATACTGTAGATTTTCGTCACCTCAAGGGCTTCTTCTCTGGTCATCTCCGGCAAGATGGAACTCATGCGGCGGGCCAGCATAGTCTTGCCTGCGCCGGGCACTCCTACCATGAGCACATTGTGTCCTCCTGCAGCTGCGATTTCCAAGGCCCGCTTAGCCTGATACTGTCCCTGCACATCGGCAAAGTCATCTGCAAAAATTCGGTTTGCCGTTGCCTCCTCCTGTCGGGGCCGGGCAGGCTCCAGTGCCTCCTGCCCATTCAGATAGCGCACCAGCTGCCCCAAATCCCTAAGGGCGTAAACCGTCAGCCCCTCCACCAGCAGGGCTTCCTCCGCATTTTCCTCCGCCACGAAGATATTCTCAAAGCCCGCCTCGCGAGCTTTCACCGCCATGGGCAGGACGCCTTTCACCCCGCGGCACTTCCCTTCCAAAGAAAGCTCCGCTGTAAAAAGGCTCTTTTCCACACTGTCCTGAGTGACCGTCCCATAGGCTGTCAAAAGCCCCACGGCAATAGGCAGGTCAAGCCCCGAGCTGTCCTTCTTCAAATCCGCCGGAGCCAGGTTGATGGTGACCCTCTCCTGACGCAGTTTTATCCCCGTATTGCGGATGGCTGTACGCACTCTCTCCTTGGACTCCTTCACTGCCGCGTCAGGCAGCCCCACGATATCCATGCCCGGCAAGCCCGAGCTTGCATCCACCTCAGTGGTGATGATGACCCCGTCCACCCCCAGGGTAGCCGCTCCGAATGTTCTGGCAAACAATCCTCACTCCCCCTTTTCTCTATGCTTCAAAGGCTCCCGCCAAATGCCTGATATGGCAGGTCTCCCCATGGGCATAGACTTCTAGCACGTCAAAACGGCAGGGACATTCTTCCATATGCCTCTGCCTCAAATACCATTTGGCTGTCATGATGATCTTCTGCCGCTTGCGATAGTCCACCGCCTGGGCGGGGCGGCCACAGCTTTCCGAGCGACGGGTCTTCACCTCGGCAAAGACAAGGATATCCCCTGTCTTAGCCACGATATCTATCTCCCCTGCAGGCACGCGGAAATTTCTCTCCAGTATCTTGTAGCCGTGACGCTCCAAATAGAGAGCCGCAGCTTCCTCACCACGGCTGCCCAGGCTCTTGTTATCCATCGGCAAGACCTTCTTTACCTCTTGTTATTCTGCTTGCGGCGCTCCCCGGCGTGCTTGTCTATGCGGTAGACATAGGCCATGACTTCAGCGATGGCACGATACAGTTCTGGTGGAATCTCCCTGTCTATATCCAATGCCATGAGCATATTGACCAAAGTCTTGTTCTGATACACCGGCACAGCAGCTTTCTGGGCTGCTGCCATGATGTTTTCTGCCACATAGCCCTTGCCCTTGGCCACCACCTTCGGAGCTCTGTCCCTTTCCATATCATAGCGCAAGGCCACCGCTTTGGCCTCCGCATTGGGGTCTGTCTCCGGCTCCTCTATGGGACGGCTCCTCTTCCTCGGCATATCTCTCACCTGCCCCGTTATCCCAAGTAATTTTCTCTAAATAATGTATTCGCCCCCAAAGCATTTCTTCCTGCCTTGGGGGCACACTTTTCTCAGATAAAGCGTCTTTCCCCTGCGGCACCCACTTTCAGTTCATTGAGCCTGAGATTGTCAGTGCCACGGAGAGCCCGGCGGATGTCCTGCATACTGGCCCGGAATTCATCTGCAATATCTGAATCCGAGAAGAACAGCCGCATATCCAGCTGATTCTCGTCAAAAACACGGCAAGTTAGTTCCACCGCCCCGATATTTTCCGTCAGCACGCAGAGGCGCAGCCAGGTTTCTTTCTTCAGATAGCCAGTCTCCGGGTCCTGCTTAGCCTCATCATAGACGTGAATATATGACGGGTAACTCTGTTCGTTCTCCCCCAGATACATGGGCATCATAAAGCTCAGCGCCCGCTGGCCCTGCACCATGGAATTGTCCCCGGACATGGAGCCGCGCATGGCCAGCACGAAAGCCGCCACATCGCGGCTGGCATTCTTGAGCTGCTTGGCATTCATCTGGCGGGCGTTGGCCATATCACAAAGCTGCATGAAGGCGTAGAGCCGGGGCAAGTCAGGGATATTATGCTGCAGGGCTGCCTGCTGTACAGTTACAGGCACATTCTGCTGGCAGAGGCGGATCAGCTGCTGCAGCTGCCTGGCCTCCTGCTCCCCCATGTTAGTCTGACGGCCATTGACAAAATTCTGCAAAAGCTGGGCATCACGCTGGGTAAGCTGGGAATTTTTCAGCAAGAGCTGGGCCAAGTCCTTCATGGTCTCCATGGTCTGGGGCGTGTTCTCCATAGTCTGGCTCATAAGCTGGGCTTTGGCCTGCTGCATGGCCTCCTGCTGAGGGGCGCTGGGCTGGGTCATCTGTCCCTGCTGGGACTGCATGCGGGACATCTGCTGCTGTTGGAAGGCCGCTTCCTGCTGCATAGGCTGCTGGCCCTGGGGCTGTGGCGCGTTCTGTCCCTGCTGTGCCATCTGCGGCTGTCCTTGGGGAGAATTAGCCCCTGGCTGGGACTGAGCATTACTCTGACCCTGAGGAAGGTTCTGCGCCTGTGCCTGAGCGGAATTTGATGCCTGGCCTTGCTGTGGTGCATTCTGCCCTTCATAAACCGGTGCTTGTCCCGGCTGCTGGGCATTCTGTCCCTGCTGCGCCATTTGCGGCTGCCCCTGAGGAGCATTCTGCCCTTGCTGCGCCATTTGTGGCTGTCCTTGAGGAGCATTCTGCCCTTGCTGCAGATTCTGCCCCTGATTTGCCTGAGGCTGCCCCGACTGCTGGGTCTGACCTTGAAATGCCTGTGGCTCGCCCTGCTGGGTTCCCTGAGGCACATTCTGCCCTTGTCCTTGCGGGGCTGTTTGCCCCTGTTGGGCCATCTGGCCCTGCTGAGCCTGACTGCTCTGCTGGGCGTTCTGTCCCTGTTGCGCAGCCTGCCCCTGCTGCCCCTGTGGAGAATTCTGCGCCTGCTCCTGCTGGGGAGCCTGCTGTGCCTGAGGCTGGGCGCTTTCCTCTGCAGCCGGTCTGGGCATGAAGAACTGCACCAGCTGCTTGAGGAAATTCAGCGAACTGCCCTCCTCGAAAGGCATGATGGAAGGCTGTCCCTTGGGCTGCAAGGATAGCAATAGCTGCTGCATTTCCTGAGGCAGATCGTCAAAGTTCCTGTCTATGAGCATGTCAAAGGAAGCCTTCAAGAGCAGCACCGGCTCCAACACCTTGCTGTCTGCACTGCCATTGCTGACCATGGCTTTGAGATTGGTCAGCAGCACCTGCAAGGTATCGCTGACAGTGGGAGCCGAGCCCTTTTCCGCCTGGGCTGCCATCTGGTTCAGCATCCTGGACATACTGGATAGCTGCTCTGCGGTGAAGCGCTGGCTCTCCACAGTGCTGCTGAGCCCCTGCCCCAAAGTCTCTTCAAAAGAGAACGCCTGTTTCAGCACATTCCTGATAACTTCCTGCAGTTCCTTGGGCATCTTCTCCATGGCCTCGCTCTGAGCCCCGGCAATCTTAGCCAAGATTCCCGCCATATCATCCACAGCGGCCTGCAAGGCCACATTGGTGCGCGGCGCAAAGGCCTCTGCCGCACTACCGCCAGTCCGCTGGCCTATGCGGTCAGGGCCTCCCGATGATTGGGGACGTTCTACCGGACGAATGCCCACATTTACTTGTGTTCCCGCTTCCAAAGGCATGGATGCTCACCCTTCCAAGTTAGTAGATTAAAAAGGCTGACTTTGCTCAAACATAGATTTGATTGGTTCAAAGGACATGCGGTGAATAGGACAGGGTCCATATTTCTTCAGAGCCTCTATATGCTGGGCCGTGCCATAGCCCTTGTGGCTGGCAAAGCCGTACTGCGGATACTCCTTGTCATATTCGTCCATCAGCCGGTCACGGGTGACCTTGGCGATGATGGAGGCTGCCGCAATGGAGGCCGACTTGGCATCGCCCTTGATGATAGAGCGCGAGGGCATGGGCAGAGCCGCCAGCGGCACAGCGTCAACCAGGACCTGCTGTGGCTCGGGCTGCAGGCCAAAGATGGCCTCATACATGCCATTGAGGGTAGCCTGATAGATATTAACTCTGTCGATAGTCTTGGCATCCACCAGCACACTGCTGACGGCGACAGCTTTTGCCTGAATCTCGGCAAAAAGCTCCTCGCGTCGCTCGGGAGATAGTTTCTTTGAGTCATTGAGATGCGGCAATTCCAGTTCATGGGGCAGGATGACCGCCGCCACGGACACGGGCCCCGCCAGCGGGCCTCGTCCTGCCTCGTCCACCCCTGCCACAAGCTCCAGCCCCTCGGCCCAGGCCTGACGCTCGAAATCATAGAGGGAAAGCAGCCTCTCCTTTTCCTTCTGCGCCCTCTCATAGCGGCGCAGAAGAGTGCCTGCCGCCTTGCGGGCATCATGCCTGCAAGCCTCCAGCAGTTCTTCCGTCACAGGCCCTTCCGCAAAAAGCCTCTCCATATCCTTTATCGTCATTTTCGACAAATCAATCAATTATTTTTTCGCTCCCCTCGTTTTCCCCTGCCAATTCCTCTGCAGGAACGGCATCAAGAGTCACAGCCCCCAACTTGCCGGAGCGGAATTCCGTCAGCACGATATTGACGGCCTTCTCCAAATCCACCACGCCGCCCTTGACCAGACAGCCGCGCTTGCGGCCCACAGCGTCCAAAAGCTCCAAGCCCGTCTCAGGCAGCTCATCCTTGAACTTGAAGCGCTCTACCAAACGCTCGGGATGATCACGGCGCATAGTTTCCAGAAGCAAGGCCGTGACCTTTTCCCTGTCGTAGATATCATCGTTGATAGCTCCTGTAAAGGCCAGCTTCAGCCCCACTGTCATATCCTCGAACTTGGGCCAGAGAATGCCGGGCATATCCAGGAGATCCAGATTGCTGCCCAGCTTGATCCACTGCTTGGCACGGGTGACACCGGGCTTGTCGGCGGCCTTGGCCTTGACGGAGCCTGCCAGCCGGTTGATCAGGGAAGACTTGCCCACGTTGGGAATGCCCAGGATCATGCAGCGGGCAGCCCGGGCCTTGCCGCCCTTGGCCACCAGCTTCTCCGTCTTTGGTCTGGCCAGATCTTCAGCCAGCTTCACCAGCTGTTTCATGCCCTTGCCATTCAAAGAATCTATGGAAACAGCCGCCATGCCCTGCTCCCTGAAATACGCCAGCCACGCCTTGGTCATGGCGGGATCAGCCAAATCAGATTTATTGAGGGCCACCAGCCTTGGCTTGTCCTTGATGATTTCCGCCAGCATGGGATTGGCACTGCTATAGGGAATGCGGGCATCGAGCAGCTCGATAGCCACGTCCACCAGTTTCAGATTTTCTTCGATAAGGCGCTGGGCCTTCTTCATATGGCCCGGGAACCACTGGAGGTTGGGCAGGCCGTCTTTTTCTTTTTCTTCCATAAATTACACTTCCGTTCCTTAAATTGTTTCAAACCTATTTTACTATAGCCCGGGCACGGGGTGCAAGTTTGGTCTCCGCCCCCTGCTGCCACTTCGTTTTCCTTCGCTCCCTCAATAGGAGAAACGATCTCTTCTGTAAAAATTATCTTTCAGCTCTACCGTTAATCATTTTATATGGTATAACGAGGCAACTGCCTCGTTGAAACATCGATTAGGAATATTTTGCCTATGGCAAAATTTGAACAATGATGTTATAATGAATAAGGTTAATTCGACCATTTAGATTAGGGGGTAATGAAAAATGCCATTAGTCGGAACTAAAGAAATGTTCAAGAAGGCTTACGAGGGCGGCTACGCTATCGGTGCTTTCAACGTCAACAACATGGAAATCGTGCAGGGCATCACTGAGGCAGCTGCTGAGCTGAACTCTCCTGTTATCCTGCAGGCATCTGCCGGTGCTCGCAAATATGCAAAGGGCCCGTATCTCCGTCACCTTGTGCAGGCTGCTCTGGAAGTCAACGACATCCCCGTTGCCCTGCACCTCGATCATGGCGCAGATTTCGAGACCTGCAAGGCTTGCATCGATGACGGTTTCACTTCCGTAATGTTCGATGGTTCTCACTATGACTTCAAAGAGAACATCAAGCGCACTCAGGAAGTTGTTGCTTACGCACATGAACATGGCGTTTGCGTAGAAGCTGAGCTTGGCAAGCTGGCTGGCATCGAAGATGATGTCAAGGTTGCTGCTCATGATGCAGCTTACACGCAGCCCGAAGAAGTTGAGGAATTCGTCAAGGAAACCGGCGTAGATTCCCTCGCTATCGCTATCGGCACTTCCCATGGCGCTTTCAAGTTCAAGCCCGAGCAGTGCACCCGCAATGCTGATGGCGTTCTCGTACCGCCCGAACTCCGTTTCGATATCCTGGCTGAGATCGAGAAGAAGATTCCTGAGTTCCCGATCGTCCTCCATGGTGCTTCTTCCGTTATTCCGAAGTATGTCCAGATCATCAACGCCAACGGCGGCAAGCTGGATGATGCTGTCGGTATTCCTGAGGATCAGCTCCGCAAGGCAGCTAAGTCCGCAGTCTGCAAGATCAACATCGATTCCGACCTGCGCCTGGCTCTCACAGCTGGTATCCGCGAGCACTTCATGGCTCATCCGGAGCACTTCGACCCGCGCCAGTATGTGGCTGATGGCCGTTCCTACATCAAGGAATTGGTTGAGCACAAGATCAAGGACGTGCTCGGTTCCGATGGCCGCGCCAAGGAGATCATGGAGCTCATCAAGTAAGATTCATCTTGCTGCAGCTGAAGATCGTATCAAAAAAGCTATGCTCAGGCATAGCTTTTTTGTTTGTATATTTTCCTAACTAAAGGATTTTTGCCTACCTGCGACGAATACGCAATCAGATCAGCATGAAGCTGGTTCCATTTATCATTTAGGAGGGATCTACATGAAAAAAGCATTGCTGACAGCTTTCAGCGTCCTTTGGGCAGTCTGCTTCACAGTGGCTTATATCCCCAAAGCTGACGCCGCCCCCCGTGCCATAGGAGGTTTCTTCAAGCAGGTTCATCAGTATAACGACATGGACAAGGATGAACGGGGAGAATACCAGCTTTTCCACATGAGTTTTGCAAGACTTGGCGTGAATGAGGAAATTCGCTCAGCCTACCCGCTGCTCACCCAAACTATCGAAAACATGAACCAGAAGGAATGGCATTATGCTCAGAAAGCCCGTCCCCGTATGAAAGGAGAGGCAGCAGCTTTGCGCCGGGAAAATCCTTCATACTATCATCCCTTCGAGTATGATACTGACGTGCTCATGCGCCGGGCCGATACCATGGCAGTGAGCTTCCTGCAATACGATTACACCAGCGGCAGCGGTGTCCATGGCAATTACGCCTGGCACGGTGTGAATCTCAATACTGCCACCGGCACGCTGCTGCCGCTGGAGGCAATCATAACAGACCAGGCTGCCCTGGCTGAAGCCATCTGCCAGCGTCTTCGCCAGGACTATCCTCAGAGCAGCTTCGAGCATCTGGAAGAACTCATCGACAGCCGCATCTCAGAGGGAACCCTCAACTGGACCCTTGACCCTCAGGGAATCACCTTCTACTTCAACCCCTACGAGATTGCTTCCTATGCCGAGGGTCTGCTCACCGCCACCATCCTGTTCAAAGAAAAACCGTCCCTCTTCCATAGCACTTACTGCGACACCCCCGCCGCCTATGCCCAGCCCTTCATCGGCTACTACCCCGTCGTCACTTCCCTGAAGGACAACGGCCAGCGGGATATCATCAGCCTGCGCTTCACCGGGGAAGCTGTATACGTGAAAGTAAATGAGGTTGAAGAAGCAATCCCCGTCCCCCTCACTGACCTGGAACCTGTGCTCATTCACATGGAAGACGGCAAAAACTACCTCTATATAGATGGACTGGAGCCTGGCACCAGCCTCAGGAAGACCCTGGCAGTGCAGATTGGCAGCCATTCCATCCAATACCTTGATACCCTGCCCTATTCCTTCCGCCACACCATTGCCGTATCCCCCGCCGTACAGGAATACTGGAACTTCCTCACCAATCCCAATGGCTTCTACTTCGACAAAAGCTCAAGCTTCACCAGCGACTCCAAGACGGATATCTGCGCCATAGGCCCCAAGGGCCAGCTGACCTTTGGATGATCGCTGAATCAACTGGACTTTTCCCGCTAAATGAACGTACCCCCGCCGTTAAAGGCGGGGGTACGTTCATTTCAAAAAAATACACAGCCTCAATCTGACTGTGCCTCATTTCTCATCTGCTTTTTTCTTTCCCTGCGTTCCTTGAAAAATCTCTTTATGATCCCTGCACATTCTTCCTGCAGGACACCCGCTCTTATCTCGGGGCGATGGTTCAAGGTTTCATTGCCGGGAATATTGAACACCGATTCGCAGGCTCCCGCTTTGGCATCGGTGCTGCCGTAGACCACTCTGTCCACCCTGCTCATGACAATAGCCCCTGCACACATAGGGCAGGGTTCTATGGTCACATAGAGAGTCAGGCCCGACAAGCGCCAGCGTCCTAATTTGCGGCAGGCCCCCTGTATGGCTATCAGCTCAGCATGGGCAGTGGCATCATGCCAGATCTCCCGCATATTATGCCCCGAGGCCACCACCTGCCCCTGCTCGTCCACGAGCACGGCACCGATGGGAACCTCCTCCAGCTCATATGCCTTCTGCGCCTCCAGAAGAGCCAGCCGCATAAAATCTTCATCTGTTGCCATGTATAAGATTCCTCGCTTTGGTTATATCTGCCAGATAATTGTAATAGAGGGAATGAGTTGGCTTGCTGTCCAAAGTCAGCGCATAAGCCTTGGGCACTCCCGGCCCTCCATCATTGTCCGGCCGCACTTCCTTCTGCATTTCCTGCTTCAATATCTTGGAAAAATCCTGCTTCTTGCCCTTCTCATCCTCATAGCCGTCCTTGCGCTTGAAGGAACGGCCAACATCCAGTTCCGTAGCCTTGACCCTGGTCACCCTTTCTATCCTTTCCAACATCATCTCCACCTCCGAACTTGCACTGCGGTAAGAGAACTCTCATATTATGTATATCGTTGAAAATGAAATAAAGGTTAAGACTGAAATTAAATTTTCTGGAAAAATTTATCTCACGAAATAAGGCTTCAGAAACAGGGTAGCAAAAAACACTGCCGCAGAAATCACCACGATGGTGGCGCCTGCCGCCATATTGAAATAATAGGCCAGGATCAGCCCGCTGATGCCTGCTGCCAAGGCTATGAGCACGGAAAGAAAGTGGTACTGCTTCACATTCCCCGCCAGATTCCTGGCCGCCGCCGCAGGCAGCACCAGCATGGCATTGATGATGAGGATGCCCACCCACTGGATGCTGATGGAGACCACCACCGCCAGCGTGGCGGCAAACAGGCTTTCCGCCAGATAAGCATTGACACCGCGGCTGCGGGCAAAGGATGGATTGATGGAGAGCACCAGCAGTTTATTGAAAAGCAGCCCCCATACGAGGAGCACCAGCAGGAACACTGCCAAGAGTGCCCCCAGCTCCTGCGGCGTGATGCTCAAGATGTCCCCCACCAGATATGAGGAAAACTTGTTGAAACTGCCCCCATAGCTCATGATCATCAACCCCACCGCAATAGCCGTAGAGGAAAAGACACCTATGACCGTATCCGTAGAAGCTGTGCTCTTGTTCTTGATATAGGTGATAAAGAGAGCAAAAGCTACAGAAAAGACCAGCAGCGAGGCCAGAGGCGACACCGCCCCCAGAAGCGCCCCGAGGGCTATGCCCGTAAAGGCTCCATGTCCCAGAGAATCAGAGAAAAAAGCCATGCGGCTGCTGACCACCATGGTGCTCAAAAGGCCAAAGAGAGGCATCACCAGCAGCACAGCAAGAAAAGCGTGCTTCATAAAAGCATGGCCAGCCCAAGCAAAGGGCAGGAGAGTGTCCATAGCGCTGTAAAGCAATTCCATCAGTCCTGCACCTCCCTGCGGGGCCTGCCCGCTTCTTCCGGATGGGCTGCCTCCACCTGGTGGAGTTCTGCCGCCGTCTGCCCAGCCAGCATGCCAAAGATCTTCTGAGTGCGGCTGTCCCCGAAGACCTCCTCGGGAGTGCCTGCGGAAATCACGCCCTTGTCCATGAGCACCACCTGGTCTGCATGACGGGCCACCATATTGAGGTCATGGGAAATGAGGATGATGGCCATGTCCTCCTTCTCCCGCAGCTCCGCCACAATCTCATAAAAAAGCTCCAGCCCATTCTGATCCACCCCGGACACAGGCTCGTCAAGGAGCAGCAAGTCTGGCATGGGGTCAAGAGCCAGAGCCAGCAAGACCCGCTGCAGCTCGCCTCCTGACAAAGCCCCCAGCCGCCTGTCTATGAGATGGGCTGCCCGCACCCGCTGAAGGTTCTGCTCCACCCTGGCCCGCAGAGATTTGCCCGGCCAGAGCCAAACAGGCTTGTCAGACAGGCAGGCCATGAAAATATCCATGACGCTGGTGGGCGCACTCACATCGAAGCGCAAATACTGGGGCACATAGCCAATCAGGGGATGCCCCGTGCGCCGGCCCTTGGCATCCATGTACTTGAGCTTGCCCGTGTGGGGCACCTCCCCCAGGATGGCTTTCAGCAGAGTGCTCTTGCCTGCCCCATTTGGGCCTATGAGCGCCGTGAGCTGGCCGCAGTGGACATGGATGTTCACATGATCGAAGATAGTCAGCCGCCCCACCTTCACTCCGAAATCTTCTATCCTGGTGCAGCACAGTTTCGCACAGTCCTCACTTGAGGAGGCCCTGTGGTGCATGATATTCTTGAACAAATTATTTTCCTTTCCTTACGAAAAACTGTCTCGCTGTATCGCACAGTTTCCGTTTTTCAACACGCCCTAATCAGCAGGTCAGCTGACGGAAGGCCCTGCGGCCCAGCCAGAAGCACAGGAAGGCATAGGCTAAGAGAACCATGAGGGACAGCCAGGGCATGGCATCCCCTGCCGAGAGCGCCCGCAGAAGGATACTGGTGTGGGTCAGTGGCAGCAGTTCGATAAAATGCCTGATGCCCTCCGGCAAAGCCGCCGTCTTGAAGAAAGTGCCGCAGAGGAAGGACATGGGCAGCAGTATATAGGTATTCACCTGAGCCATGGCCTCATAGGTGCTGAGTTTCATGGCTGCCAAAAAGCCGATTTCTGCAAAGACCACGCAGTTCAGCACCAGCACCAGCAGGAAAAGCGGCGAGAAGCTAAAATTCGCCCCGAAGGCTCCCGCCAGCAGCAGGATGATAGCAGAGGAAATCAGTCCCCTGAGCACTGCCGCCAGCACCTTGCCAATGACAAAGGCATCCGGCCAGATGGGGGCAATGATATATTCTTCCAGGCTCTTGTGATAGACTCGCTCCGCATGTACGGGGGTGATGCTGTTGAAGCTGATGTTCATGGAATTCAGCGCCAGAATGCCAGGCACAAGGAAGTCCAGATAACTGCCGCTCTCCACCTGGATGCTGCGACCCAGCCCCCAGCCGAAGGCCACCAGATACAGGACAGGCGCCACCATGCGGGACAGGATGAACTTCACCAGGCGGCGCCTCAGCACTATCCAGTCCCGCCAGAAAACGGTGCCGATATCTGCTAAAATCCGCCCCATCAGGCTCCCCCCCTCCCGGCTTTTTCTTCAGTAAGCTTCAGGAACACTTCTTCCAGATTTGCTTCTTGAAAATTATCCCGCAAATGGGCAGGGCTGTCAACCGCCACCAACTTGCCCTTGCTCAGTATAGCCACCCTGTCGCAGAGAGCTTCCGCTTCCTCTATGTAGTGAGTGGTGAGGAAGACCGTCACTCCCCCGCTGGCCATCTGGCGCACCAGTTCCCAGATGCGCCGCCGCACCTGAGGGTCGAGGGCCACAGTAGGCTCATCCATAAAAAGGATGCGGGGATTGTGGATAAGGGCACGGGCTATCAGCAGTCGCCGCTTCATGCCCCCAGAGAGCCGCCGCACTCCGTCGTTCACCACCTCAGAGAGTTCCACATAGTCCAGCAGCTCTGCTATGCGCTGCCTTCGCTCCGGGGCAGTCAGGTGATGCAGCCTGCCATGCAGTTCCATATTCTCCCCTACCGTGAGATCCTGGTCAAAGTTCACATGCTGTGGCACCACCCCTATCAGGCTCTTGAGCTCCACTTCGTGCCCCTCAACCTCCACACCATCATAGAGGATGTTCCCGGAGGTAGGCTTGGTCTGCATGGTAAGCATGCGGATGGTGGTGGTCTTGCCAGCACCATTGGGCCCCAAGAGGCCAAAGACCTCGCCCGAGCCGATGGAGAGGCTCAGATTATCCACTGCTGTCCTGAAAGAATCCTTGCCCTGCTTGTCCTTATGAGGGAACCTTTTTACCAAACACCTTATTTCTATCATAGCTGCTCATTGAGATGGAACTGCACCCTGTTCATGACCATCTCCAGGGCCACCCTATTCTCCCCTCCCTCGGGAATGATGATGTCAGCGTAGCGCTTGGATGGCTCCACGAAAGCCTCATGCATGGGCTTCACGGTGGCCAGGTACTGGTGGATGATGCCGTCCAGCTGACGGCCGCGCTCCCGCACGTCCCGCATGATGCGGCGCAGGATGCGCACATCTGCATCAGCGTCCACGAAAAGCTTGATATCCATGAGATCCCGCAAGGACTTTTCGTGGAAGGTCATGATTCCCTCCACCACGATGACCCGGGAGGGCTTCACCGTGATGGTCTTGTCGCTGCGATCATTGATGGAGTAGTCATAGACCGGGCACTCGATGGACTGCCCGTTCTTGAGAGCCGTCAGGTGTTCCAGCATCAGCTCGGTATCGAAAGCATCCGGGTGATCGAAGTTCAGCTTGGCCCGCTCTTCGGGTGCCATGTCATGATGAGCACGGTAATAGTTGTCGTGATAGATAACCGTTACCTTTTCCCCGAAGTTCTCCACCAGTTTCCGGGTGATGGTGGTCTTACCGCTGCCTGTGCCGCCTGCAATGCCAATGACGATTATCTTGCCCATGTTCAACCTCCGTAATACAAAACAAACTTATCATCACTATGATATAAAGAAACCGCCCTTATGTAAAGGGCGGTTTCACAAATCACGATCAGTTCTTGTATTCCTCAGCCAGCTTCCTGAAAAGCGGCAGGGAACGGCGGATAGTGTCGGTCTTGATGCAGTAGGCGGCACGGAAATACCCGGGACAGCCGAAATCAGTGCCTGGCACCAGGAGCAGGCCATACTTCCTGGCCCGCTGGCAGAAAGCGTAATCATCCTCTTCCAGAGCCTTGGGGAAGAGGTAGAAGGCTCCCTGTGGCTTGACGCACTCAAAGCCAGCCTCAAGGAGGCCCTGATAGAGCAGCTGCCCATTTTCCCGGTAAACGCTGATATCCGAGGGACGGCCTGCGCAGCGGGCAATGACCAGCTGCCAGAGGGAAGGCGCATTGACATGGGTCAAAACGCGGGCGGCACCGGCAATGGCTCCATAGACCTGCTGGAAGTCTGCCACCGTATCCGGCACCATGATGTAGCCTATGCGCTCGCCTGGCAGGGAGAAAGACTTGCTATAGGAATAGCAGACCAAAGTGTTGTCGTAGAATTTTGGGATATAAGGCACCGCAAAGCCCTCATAGGCAATCTCACGGTAAGGCTCGTCGGCAATCAGGAAGATGGGATGTCCATACTCCTTTGACTTGGTGCGCAGGACTTCCGCCAGCTGATTGATGGTAGCCTCAGAGTACACAGCCCCGCTGGGATTATTGGGAGAATTCACGATCACGGCCTTGGTATGGGGCGTGAGGCACTTCTCCATGGCCTCGAAATCAATCTGGAAGTCTTCGGTCTTGGCGGGCACAACCACCAGCTTTCCCCCCACGGACTCCACAAAGCAGCGGTATTCCGGGAAGAAGGGGGCAAAGGTCAGGAACTCGTCCCCTGCCTCGCAGAGAGCTTTGAAGCAGATGGTGCAGGCAGCGGCAGCACCGGCAGTCATGAAGAGATTCTTTTCGCCGATCTCCATGCCAAAGCGGTCATTGATGCTCTTGGCAATGGCCCTGCGGACGGCAGGGGCGCCTGGAGCTACGGTATAGCCGTGGATGGCGCTGGGCTCCATGGTCTGGAGGATATCCACCGCCGCCTCCTTGATATATTCCGGCGTGGGCACATTGGGGTTCCCCAAGCTGAAGTCAAAAACCTTGTCCTCCCCCTCTGCTGCTGCCAGCTTGCGTCCATATTCAAAGACATCCCTGATGGTGGATTTCCGGGTGCCGAGCTCATACATCTTCTGGTCAACCATAAGCACATCTCCCTGCAAAATAAACAAACATCTTCAGCCCATAAAACACGCTTTACATTTTAGCATACGCTTGCCTAAAAAAAAAGACCCTCTGATAGAGAGTCCTTCGCCTCATTCGCAGAAATACTTCATGCTGGTCTTTTTCCACTCGCGCTTGCTATAGAGCATAGTGCGCTCCGTGATGCCGTTTTCCTCCCCCAGCTCACGGGCAATCTGCTCGCATTCCTCCCGGCTGTGGCCGTGGATCATGGTATAGAGGTTGTAGGGCCAGCCAGGAGCCGTATTGCGGTCATAGCAGTGCGTCACCGCCGGATGCTTCGCCATCTGCCGGGCGATTGCGTCCAATTTTTCCTGCGGCACCACCCAGGCCGCCAGGACGTTGGCCTTGAATCCCACCTCACGATGGCGCAGCACCGCCCCCATCTTGCGGATTTTCTTATCTTCCTCCATAGCCCTGACCCGCTGAAGGAAGAGTTCTTCGGAAATGCCTATGCTTTCCGCCAGTTCCTTATAGGGCTCTGTCACCAGGGGAAACTCCCCTTGCAGGGCTCTGATTATCTTCTTGTCAAGCTTGCTTACCCCTGCCGCTTCCACCTGTATCCCCACTTTCTGACGCAGCTCATTGCAATTTGAACTGCACATTTATCTTGTATTTCTTGTGAGCTTTGAGGTTCAGCACATCCTCCACGCCGGGCAGGGTGCTGACCTCTGCGATGATGCGCTTTTCCTGCTGCTCGCTGGGGGTCAGCAGGGTGAACCAGAGGTTGTACCTGCCCTCACGCTCGTAGTTGTGAGTAGCGCCGGGGTAGCCGTTGATGGCGTCTGCCACCTCAGGGATATGCTCCGGCTCCACTCTGAGGGCTACCAGCGTGCCATGGTACCCCAGCTTATTGGAGTCAAAGAAGGTGCCAATGCGGCGCAGATAACCGTCCTGCTTGAGTTCCTGCACCCGTTGCAGCACCACGCTCTCCTCCGTGCCCAGTTCCCGGGCCAGCTTCTCGAAGGGCCGGCTGCAGACGGGCAGATTTCCCTGCAAGAGGTTCAAAAGCTCCTTGTCGAAGGCTGTCAGCTCCATATTTTCCCCTCCCTATGCAATCCCCTGTTTTCTAAAGTGAATCCGATTCACAATTCTCTCTATTCATTCTACCAAAACAGAGCCGATTACGTCAAGCAAATCTGAACGTCCTTCATTTTTCAGGGATGAATAGGGCAGCACGGACAGCTCCGCCACGCCCAAAGTGCGCTTGATCAGGGCAATCTGCTTCTGACGTGCATTCTTGCCGATCTTGTCAGCCTTGGTGGCCACGATCAGCACGGGAATGTTGTTCTCCACCAGCCACTTGAACATATCCACATCGGAGGCCATAGGCTCGTGACGGATGTCGATGAGCTGGCACACGAACTGCAGATGCTCCGAGGTCAGCAGATATTCTTCGATGAACTTAGACCAGAGCTTGCGTTTTTCTTTGCCGGTCCTGGCATAGCCATAGCCGGGCAGATCCACCAGGTAGAAGGATTTTCTGTCCTCCGCCCCCTCCACCTTGGCGCCCAGCTCGTAGAAATTGATGGTCTGGGTCTTGCCCGGCTGGGAGGAAACCCTAGCCAGTCCCTTGACACGGGTCAGGGAGTTGATGAGGGAAGACTTGCCCACATTGGAACGGCCGATGAAGACCACTTCCGGCAAATTGCCCTCCGGGTACTGCTCCCGCTTCACCGCCGAAGCAATGTATTTGCCCTGGGTGATGACTACGCTCTCCTTTTCTGCCATTTGCAGCACTCCTTTCAAAAAGCCTTCCCCCTGAGGAGAAGGTGCCCCGTAGGGGCGGATGGGGTGCAATTCTGCCAGCTGTGTCAGCATGACCTGCTGACTTTCCACCGCATCCGTCAGTCCTTCGGACTGCCACCTGCCCTCAAGGGGAAGGCCATATATTACTTTTCGTATAACGCTGTCGCCAGCACTTCATCCATGTGCTCCACAGGCACGAACTCCAGCTTTTCCCTGACATTCTCTGGAATATCTTCTATATCCCGCTCATTTTCCTTAGGCAGGATGATGGTTTTCATGCCCTCCCGATAGGCTGCCAGCACCTTTTCCTTGAGGCCGCCGATGGGCAGCACATTGCCCCTGAGGGTGATTTCGCCGGTCATGGCCACATCGCTCCTGACCTTCTTTCCTGTCAGAGCAGAGATCATGGCAGTGGCCATGGTGATGCCCGCTGAAGGGCCGTCCTTGGGGATAGCTCCCTCCGGCAGATGGATGTGGATATCGTCTTTCTCGTAGAAGTCCTCTTCCAGCTTGAACTTCTGGGCGCGGCTGCGTATGTAGCTGAGGCCTGCCTGGGCAGACTCCTGCATCACATCTCCCATCTGGCCCGTTAGTATGAGCTTGCCCTTGCCCTTGAGCACCGTGGCCTCCGTGGGCAGGATATCTCCCCCTACCTCCGTCCAGGCCATGCCTGTAGCCAGGCCCACCTGAGGTTTCTTCTCAGCCTTGGTCTCCAAAAATTTGGCCCGGCCCAGAAAATCTTTGAGATTTGTCTTGGTGACCTTGATGGGAGCATCCTCTCCCTCCACGATCTTGCGGGCAACCTTGCGGCAGACCTGGCCTATGACGCGCTCCAGCTCGCGGACACCAGCCTCGCGGGTGTACTCCTGGATTATCTTCTGAAGCACCGTGGTACTGAGGGAAATATCCTTCCCCTTGAGGCCGTTCTCCGTCCGCTGGCGGCCCAGCAGATAGCGCTTGGCTATCTCCAGCTTCTCGATTTCTGTATAGCTGGAAAGGGTGATGACCTCCATGCGGTCACTCAGGGCCCTGGGGATATTGCTGAGATTGTTGGCCGTGATGATCCACATGACCTTGGACAGGTCAAAGGGCAGCTCGATATAGTGGTCGCTGAAGGTATTGTTCTGGGCAGGGTCAAGCACTTCCAGCAGTGCTGCCGCAGGGTCACCACGATAGTCGTTGCCCAGCTTGTCCACTTCATCCAGCAGGAACAGGGGATTCTTCGTGCCTGCATGCCTGAGGCTCTCAATGATGCGCCCGGGCATGGCTCCCACATAGGTGCGGCGATGCCCCCGGATCTCTGCCTCGTCCCTGATGCCCCCCAGGGAAGCCCGGACAAACTCACGGCCCGTAGCCCGGGCCACAGAGGCGGCCAGGGATGTCTTGCCCACGCCGGGAGGGCCTACCAGGCAGAGAATAGGCGCCCGCTTGTCCTCCGCCAGCTGCTGCACGGCCAGATAGTCCAGGATCCTGTCCTTGACCTTGGTGAGGCCGTAGTGGTCATGGTCAAGCACCCGCTTGGCCTCATTGATGTCCGCCTGCAGCTCGGACTCCTTGCACCAGGGCAGGTCCAGGAGCCAGTCAAGGTAGGTCCTGATGACGCTGGTCTCGGAGTTCATGTTGTTCATGCCGTCCAGCCGCTTGAGTTCCTTTTCCACTGTCTCCTTGACCTTATCGGGATATTCCCCTTCCTCCAGCCGCTTGCGGTATTCTTCTATCTCGCTGGTGCGTTCATCCTTGTCTCCCAGCTCCTTGTGGATGGCCTTGATCTGCTCCCGCAGGTAATAATCCTTCTGGATCTTCTCCATCTGCTTGCGCACCTGCACGCCGATCTTCTGCTCCATCTTCATGAGCTCTATTTCATGCGCCAATACAGCATAGAGCTTCTCCATGCGAGCCTTGATATCGATGCAGGACAGCAGTTCCTGCTTGGTCTCCACCTTGAGGTTCAGATGGCTGGCGATGAGGTCTGCCAGGCGGCCCGCATCGTCGATGATGGCCACAGACACCAGGGTTTCGGCGGGGATTTTCTTGGAAAGCTTCACCCACTCCTCAAACTCATGGCTCACGCCGCGGGAGAGAGCCTCCATTTCGAGGGAATTAGGCTGCTCGTCCTCATAGGCGGTGACCGCCGCCTCGTCATAGGCGTCAAGGGCCTGGAAGCCCTCGATGACGCCGCGCACCAGCCCCTCCACCAGCACCCGCATGGTACCGCCAGGCATCTTGATGAGCTGGCGCACCTCGGCAATGGTGCCTGTCTCATAGAGATCCTTAGCCTCGGGCGCATCAACTTCTGCATCCAGCTGGGCGACGAGCAGGATTCTCCTGTCCCCCACCATGGCCTGCTCCAGGGCTGCCATGGAGCGCTCCCTGGCCACATCCAGGTGTATGATCATATACGGAAAGACCGTCATGCCCCGCAGGGGGAGCACCGGCAGCGTTCTAGTCTCTGCCATTGTCATTCCTCCTATACTCGCGTTCGGTGAAATTTACCAAAACCAGTTTGGTTACGGACGCTGTATATACGGATCCGTTAATATTTGCCTGCGCTTCGCTTGCCAAATATTAACGGTCTCCAATATAAAATCCGATATATATTAAGATAAGGCGCTGCTCAGGCAGCGCCTTATCCGTAAGTCCTGCCAATCAGGCAGATTCTTCTTTTTTGCTCTGGCCGGCCTTCGCAAGGGTGAGAACCGGATCCTTGTGCGCCGTGATGGCCTCCTTGGTGACCTTGCAGGCAGAGACACCCTCCACGGAAGGAATCTCATACATGACGTTGCGCATGATGCTCTCCAGAATGGAGCGCAGGCCACGGGCACCAGTCTTTCTCTTCAAGGCCTCCTTGGCTATCTGACGCAGGGCCTCTTCCTCGAAGGAGAGCTTGACCCCGTCCATCTCCAGCAGGCGCTGGTACTGCTTCACCAAAGCATTCCTGGGCTTGGTGAGGATGCTCACCAGAGCGTCCTCATCCAGGGAATCCAGCGTCACCACGATGGGCAGGCGGCCGATAAACTCAGGAATAAGCCCATTCTTCAAGAGATCCTCCGGCAGCACCTTGCTCAGAGTCTCGCCGATATTCCTCTGCTTCTTGGACTTGATGGAAGCCCCGAAGCCCATCTGCTTCTGCCCAAGGCGAGCCTCGATGACCTTCTCGATGCCGTCGAAGGCACCGCCGCAGATGAAGAGTATATTGGTGGTGTCAATCTGGATAAGCTCCTGATGAGGGTGCTTGCGCCCGCCCTGGGGCGGCACGGAAGCAGTGGTTCCCTCCAGGATCTTCAGCAAAGCCTGCTGCACGCCCTCCCCAGACACATCACGGGTGATGGAGGGGTTCTCGGACTTGCGGGCAATCTTGTCGATCTCGTCGATGTAGATGATGCCCCGCTCCGCCTTTTCCACATCATAGTCGGCAGCCTGGATGAGCTTCAGGAGGATGTTCTCCACATCCTCGCCCACGTAGCCTGCCTCCGTAAGGGCGGTGGCATCGGCAATGGCGAAAGGAACCTTGAGGATCCTTGCCAAAGTCTGCGCCAGCAAGGTCTTGCCGCTGCCGGTAGGCCCCAGCATGAGGATGTTGGACTTCTGCAGCTCAACATCCTCGCTCTTGCCCTGGCCAGAATTGACACGCTTGTAATGGTTGTACACCGCCACAGAGAGGGATTTCTTCGCCTCTTCCTGACCGATGACGTACTGATCCAGAATAGCACGGATGTCCTTCGGTTTCGGGACGTCCTTGAGCTCTACCTCTACATCTTCGCTGAATTCTTCCTCGATGATCTCGTTGCAAAGCTCGATGCATTCATCACAAATATAGACCCCCGGCCCAGCCACAAGTTTTCTCACCTGTTCCTGGGTCTTGCCACAGAAGGAGCATTTCAGCTGGCCCTTGTCATCCCCAAACTTCAGCATGACATCACCTCCTATTCCTTGCCGGTTTTCTTGGCGGGTGCTTTCTTGGGACGGGTGATGACCTCGTCAATGAGCCCGTAAGCCTTGGCTTCCTCGGCGCTCATGAAGTTGTCACGCTCCGTGTCCTGATTGATCTTGTCGCGCTCCTGGCCCGTATGGCGTGCCAGGATGTCATTGCCCACTTCACGCAGGCGCAGGATTTCCTTGGCCTGGATCTGGATATCAGTGGACTGGCCCTGGGCACCGCCCAGAGGCTGATGGATCATGATGCGGGCCAGAGGCAGGGCATAGCGCTTGCCCTTGGCACCGGCTGCCAGCAGGAGCGATCCCATGCTGGCTGCCTGCCCGATGCAGATAGTGGACACATCGGGCTTGATATACTGCATGGTGTCATAGATGGCAAGACCTGCCGTCACCACGCCGCCCGGGCTGTTGATGTAGAGGTGGATGTCCTTGTCAGGATCCTCCGACTCCAGGAAAAGCAGCTGGGCTACTACTGAATTGGCTACGTTGTCGTCAATGGGTCCTCCCAGGAAGATAATCCTGTCCTTCAGGAGGCGGGAATAGATATCATAGGCCCGCTCCCCACGACTGGAACGCTCCACTACCATAGGTACATAGTTCATTTGTCTACCCCCATTAGGGAATCCGATACTTAGAGGGATCAGGCAATGCTGTCAATGATGAACTGCGCCGTCTTCTTGCGAAGCACGGTAGCAGCCAGATCGCCCAGGCGTCCCTGCTCCTTGATGATCTTCTGGATCTGCTTCGGGGTAGCGCCGTACTGCATGGCCATCATGGCAACTTCCTGATCAAGATCCTTGCCCTCGACCTTGATGTCCTCAGCCTTGGCAACTTCCTCCAGCATCAGATCTGTACGTACATTCTTCTCCGCAGTCTCCCGATAATCCTCCCTGATCTTGGCAATATCTGTGCCAGCGAACTGGAGATACTGCTCCATCTTCATGCCCTGCTGCTCAAGGCGCATGGACATTTCCTGGATCATGGCAGTCACGCGGTTGTCGATCATCACAGCGGGGATGTCCACGGTGATGTTCTCGCTGGCCTTCTCGATGACAGCGGTGCGCTGGTCGTTCTCAGCCTTGCGCTCAGCGTTCTCCTCCAGATTCTTGCGGACATCAGCGCGGAGTTCCTCGAGAGTCTCGAACTTGCTGACCTTCTTGGCCAGCTCATCGTCCAAAGCGGGCAGTTCCTTGCGCTTGATGCTGTGGATCTTGCACTTGAACACAGCAGCCTTGCCAGCCAGATCCTTGGCGTGATACTCCTCGGGGAAGGTCACGTTCACATCACGCTCTTCCTCGACTTTGGCACCGATGAGCTGCTCCTCGAAGCCGGGGATGAAACTGCCGGAACCAACCTGGAGAGGATAGTCCTGGCCCTTGCCACCCTCGAAGGCCACGCCGTCTACGGAACCATCGAAATCAAGAGTGATGAAGTCGCCATCCTGCACCTCAGAACCCTCGGGAGCATCCACCATATTGCCCTGACGCTCCTGCATATTCTTCAGCTGCTTCTCAACATCCTCATCCTTGACTTCATCCACAACCTTCTCGATGTGGAGACCCTTGTACTCGCCGAGAGTGACCTGAGGACGCGGGGTGACGGTTGCCTTGAACACCAGATCCTTGCCCTCTTCCAGAGTCTCGATCTCAACCTCTGGACGGGTCACGGGAACGATATCCTGCTCTTTGAAAGCCTCATCCAGGGACTGGGGGCCGAGGAAGCTGTCAAATGCCTCCTGAAGCACATATTCCTTGCCCAAGTGGTTCTCCACAATTTTCTGGGGAGCCTTGCCCTTGCGGAAACCGGGGATATTCACGCGGTTTGCGAGGCGCTTGCAAGCGCGCTCCTTAGCCTTTGCAACCTCTGCTGCCTCAACTTCAATAGTAAGAGTGACCTGCTGGTTCTCTCCGTTTGCTGCCGTAACTTTCATTGTCTAAAATGACCTCCTGTTTTATCCATTTCAAATAGGGCCTTTTACAGCCATACTTTAGAAATCATAACACAAAGCGCACAGAATTACAAGCAATTCTGTGCGCTCAGAGATTAAAAAGTCAAAAAATCAATACAGAAATCAGAGCAAATCCTTCATACGCTCCAAAGGAACGCTGAGATCCATGTGCCCGGCGATAGTCTCTACAGGGCTGCCCTCAATGAGGATCTGAACCTGCTTCACCTCGGGGAACTCCGTCAGGGTGTTCACGATGGAACCCACCAGCATTTCCTCGCCGGTAGAGCCGCCTACGAAATGCTTGACCAAATCCTGGGAGAAGTCCACCTTGGCCACGCCGCCCTCCATTTTCACGCTGCGGAGCTTGGCCTGCTTGGGAATGATGACGCTCTGGTTCTTTTCTTTGGTGCCCTGCATGAGGGATTTCACAGCCTCGGCATACTTGTCACCGGCGGCATTTACCTTGAACTTGCGTTTCACAGCTATGAGCTTGGTGCCGTCAGAGTTGGGATAGTAGACCTTGGTGCTTATCTCCTGAGGCTTCTCCGCCTTCTTTTCCTGCTTCTCGGCCTTTGGTTCCTGCTTTTCCTGCACCGTGGTGACAGCACCGGAAGAACCTGAGGAACTGCTGGTGCCCTGCCCCTCCTGGCAGCCTGCTGTCACCAGCAGAGCCAGCATCAGCAGGCAGGCGGCCAGCCATCTCTTGCTTGCAAAAATCTTCATCTATGTCCCCTCCTCATGCTCAATCCCCAAAATAATGGCTGATGCCACGCACAATGGCCTTGGCCAGGGTGGTCTGGTATTTATCATCTCCCAGCAGTCTTTCCTCCCTGGGATTGGTGATGAAGGCCAATTCCAGCAGAGTGGCAGGCATGGAAGAATGCTTGATGACGTAGAAGTTGGCCGTGCGCACCCCGCGCCCCGCAAGTCCGCCGTCCTTCAGCAGTTCATCGTAGATGTAAGTGGCCAGCTGCTGCCCACGGACAGAGCCGGGGTAATAATAGGTTTCCATGCCCTTGGCCTCAGGATTGGAAAAGGCATTGCAATGAATAGAAACAAAGATATTGGCACCCGGAGCATACTCACCCACATTGACCCTGGCCTGCAGTTCCTGCCTGTCAGAGGCATTGGGGCCATACACGTCCACATCCCTGTCGCGGGTCATGACCACCCGTGCCCCGGAAGCCTCCAGCATGGTCTTGACCTTCTTGGACACAGCCAGCGTTGCAGTCTTTTCCGCCAGCCCCGTGGGGCCCACTGCCCCGGAGTCGCTGCCGCCATGGCCAGGGTCAATTACGACGGTGCGCCCCTTGACCCCCTTGAAAGTCTCCTCCTTGACAAGCGGCTCGCTGAAGATATCCACCACCAGGCGATAGGGCTTGCCTGCCTTATGGTCAGCCTTTTCCTCGTGAACCTTGTACATATCATCGGTCACACTGCTGCCAAGGTCGATGACTACCTGGGTGTGTCGCCTTTCCAGCTCGCTGATGGTCAGGCGCTTGGCCACGGAACTGTTCAGCTTGATATTTTTCTTGAGCTTGCCGGGCTTGGTATTCTTCATATCCAGCACCAGCTGCTTGCGGACAAAAGTCTTGGCCACCACCTGATACTCCAGGCCCTCGCGGTCCATGCCGATCTCGATGCGGTAGGCCTTCTGGCCTTCCACCTCTGTCTCATAGGATTTGAAATAATTCAGCTCATGCACCGGAGCTTTCCCTGCCTCGGCGCTGCCCTGGGGCAGCACCAGCATGGAAAGGACCATCACCAGGAGCACCGCCGCCGAAAATCCCCGGCGGAAAAACTTGCACATCAAAAGAACTCCTCCCTAGTAAACAACCAACGAACAAACTTCCGTATATTTTAGTCTCCCTTTCTGGGAAATTCCTGCAAAGCCGCCCTTATTCCTGCAAAAGCCGCAAAGCCTCGGCTTCAGCCTCGGCGGTTTTTTCTTCATCGCGGCAGATATCTATCTTGAGGTAATCTCCTTCCTCGGTACCTTCCGGCAGGAAGGCTTTGGGGAAATTCACCTTCTTTTCCTCCTCGCCTAAGAGCAGCACGGCCAGGTTTCCCTCAAAGCGGTCAAGATAAGCTGAAATCATTGCTGAGCACCACCTTTCTCCACGGAAATGTCATAACCTTTGCCATCCGTCACCAGAGTGATGGTGCCGTTCTTGTCAGTCTCATAGACCTTCATCTTCAAAGCCTGATACTTCTTCAAGGTTTCCTTGTGGGGATGGCCGTAGTCGTTGCCCTCCCCGCAGGAGATAAGCCCCACTTCCGGCTCCACAGCCCTCAGCCATTCCTTGGAAGATGATGTCTTGCTGCCGTGGTGGCCGGACTTGAGCACCTGGCTTTTCACCTCGCTGCCCAAGGGCGAAGCCAGTATCTCCTTTTCCTCCGGCCCCTCGCCATCGCCTGTGAACATCATCTTGAAGTCACCGAAAATAAGCTGGCCTATGACAGATTCATTGTTGGGGTCATGCTTGTAGCCCTGCTTAGCCCCCTTGGCTGCCAGTTCCTCGGTGGGAGCCAGCACCTTGAAGCTCGCTCCGCCCCCCAGGTCCAGGACGTCACCTGCCTTGAGGCCGTGGCGCTTGATGTCCTTGGCCTTTAGCTCCTTCATATAGCGCAGGTAGATCTTGGAAGTTGAGGGCATGCCATTGTCGTAGACCTCCCCTACCTCGAAATCCGCAAGGATCACGTCCATGCCCCCGATATGGTCAGCATGGGGATGGGTGAGGATTACCTTGTCCAGCCGCTTCACCCCGGCTTCCTTCAGCTCGGCCTTGAGCTTTTCCTGCTCGTCCACGTCGCTGGTGTCCACCAGCACCGTCTGTGCCCCGGTCTCGATGAGGATGGCATCGCCCTGGCCCACATCCAGCATCTTCACCGTGAGCTTGGCCGGCTCCTTCGCCGCTGCTGAGCTGCTGCCCGATGTAGCCGCACTGCCTCCGTTTGCCCCCTGGGCGCAGCCCGTCAGCAGCACCGACAGCATCAGGAGCACACCCAAAAGCACGCCTATTTTGTCACGCATTGCTCTCGCCTCCCAGGATATAATGCTCTATGCCATAGGCCACCCCATTCTCTGCCACCGTGGGCATGATGAAGTCAGCCTTTTTCTTCAGCTCCGGCTCGCCATTGCCCATGACGAGAGCCGTGCCCACCGTGTCCATCATCTCCAGATCATTGAGGCCGTCCCCGAAGGCAAAGCTCTGCTCCCGGGGCAGGCCCAGCCTCTCTAAGGCATGCTCGATGCCTGTGCCCTTGGTCACCGCCGTGGCGTAGAGCTCCATGTTCTTCAGATGGGCAGGGTCCATGAGGCCCGTCAGCCCCGGCCAGTCCAAGAGCTTGTCAAAGAGGCCATTGCCACCGGGATTGTCGCAGACAAATTCCATTTTGTAAACATCAATGTCCTCAAGTCTGAAATCCTCCACGAAATTCTTCAAGGAAACATCAATGCCTACATAGAAGCGCCTCACCTGGTCAAATTCCGGGCGCAGATAAATCTTCTCCTTGCTCTCAAGCACATACTGCACATTGTGCTTTTCGCACAGCCCCACGATTTCCTGCACAGTCTCCCTGGGCAGCGGCTGATCGTTCAGGACCTGCCCCTCGCAGAGCACCAAAGCGCCATTCATCAGCACAAAACCATTGAACAGCCCTGACTGCAGCAGCTCATCATCAAGATAGGCCAGAGGCCTGCCGCTGGCGATAAAAGCATAATGGCCTGCCTGCCGCAGCTTCCTGATAGCCCCCTTCACCTCCGGGGTCAGCTTCGTGTGCCCCTTGCGTATATCAATGAGGGTGCCGTCTATATCGAAAAAAACCGCTTTCTTCATATAATCCCACCTTTTAAGACTCAACTAACCCCTATACTACTAGATTTCCTATACTTATTCAAGAGAAAAAGCACCCGGCTGCCTAAGTTCAGCCGGGTGCTCCCTTTTTACTTTATGAAACTGTCAATGGCCTTGCTCAGTTCCTCCAGGGCCTGCCGGTCCTCATGCTGCACAGCATCCACGATGCAGTGCTCCATGTGGTCCTTGATGATGACCCGGCTGACGCCCTTGAGGGCGCTGTCCACTGCCGCCAGTTGGGTCAGCACCTCCGTGCAGTCCCTGCCGTCCTCCACCATCTTCTTGACGGACTGAAGATGGCCGATAAGGCGAGCCAGGCGGTTGGACACCCTCTTGGTTTGGGTGTGGCTGTGCTTGTGGGGGTGACGGTGGACAATCTTGCCATCCACCATGATGTGCTCATGCCCCAGCTCCACCGCCAGATTCTTGTCCACATCTACACGCTTCATGTCATTCCACCGAGAGGGTGACATTCTCGCCGTTGATGTTCCACTCCTTGACATGGGCCACATCCGTGCCGTAGGACACTTCATCAGCCAGGGTCACAGAGCGCAGCATTGCTTCGTTCTCGGCTTTCTTCACGATGGCCATGAGCTTGTCATTGCCGGAGAGGCCCACCTTGATGTGGTCGGTGACCTCATAGCCGTTCTCCTTGCGCATGGTCTGCACCTTGCTGATAATCTCGCGCAGGAAGCCTTCCTCCAGGAGTTCTTCACTGAGGGTGGTTTCCAGGGCAATGGCCACTTCGCCATAGCTCTGGCAGTTGTAGCCCTCGGCCTGGCTCATGGCAATCTCCACTTCTTCGGAAGTGAGGGCGTACTCGGTGCCATCGGCCAGGGTGACCTTGAGGCTGCCCTCTTTGTCCAGGGCTTCCTTGGCCTGACGGCCGTTCATGGCAGTGAGGGCGCTCTTCACGGCCCCCATGTTCTTGCCTACCTTGGGGCCAAGGGCGCGGAAGTTGGGCTTGAAGGTGTAGACAGTGAAGTCTTCCATATCTTCCTTGAAGACCACTTCCTTCACATTCAGCTCATCCTCCACGATTTCCTTGAAGAAATCGTCCAGGGTGCTCTCGGCCTTCACATACATGTGGCCGATAGGCTGGCGGTTCTTGATATTGGCCTCGTTGCGGGCAGCGCGGCCCAGCACCACGATGGAGAGCACCAGTTCCATGTTCTTCTCCAGCTCGGTGTCGATGAGGGCCTCATCAGCCACGGGATAATCTGCCAGATGCACGGACACGGGCGCAGCCTTGTCGATGCTGCAGACCAGATTGCGGTAGATGCTCTCAGTCATGAAGGGGATCATAGGAGCAGCAGCCTTGGCAGTGGTCACCAGCGCCGTGTAGAGGGTCATGTAAGCATTGATCTTGTCCTGCTCCATGCCTTTGGCCCAGAAGCGGCTGCGGCTGCGGCGCACATACCAGTTGGAAAGCTCGTCCACGAAGGACTGCAAGGCTTTGGCAGCCTCCGTCACGCGGTAGTTCGTGAGGCAGCTGTCCACTTCCTTCACCATGGTGTTCAGGCGGGACAGGCACCACTTGTCCATGACGCTGAGCTTGTCGTACTCCAGGCTGTACTTGGTGGCATCGAACTCGTCGATATTGGCATACAGCACGAAGAAGGCGTAGGTGTTCCACAGGGTGCCCATGAATTTCCTCTGGCCTTCCTGCACAGCCCCGTCATGGAAGCGGTTGGGCAGCCAGGGAGCGCTGTTCTCGTAGAAGTACCAGCGGATGGCGTCAGCGCCGTGCCTTCTGAGGGCGTCCATGGGGTCAACGGCGTTGCCCTTGGACTTGGACATCTTCTGGCCGTTCTCATCCTGCACATGGCCCAGCACGATGACATTCTTGTAAGGTGCCTTGTCAAAGAGCAGGGTGGAAATGGCAATCAAGGAGTAGAACCAGCCGCGGGTCTGGTCCACCGCCTCGGAGATGAAGTCCGCCGGGAAGCGCTTCTCGAAGATATCCTTGTTCTCAAAGGGATAGTGCCACTGGGCGAAAGGCATGGCACCGGAGTCAAACCAGCAGTCAATGACCTCGGGCACGCGGTGCATTTCCTTGCCGCATTCGGGGCACTTGATGGTGACCTTGTCGATGTACGGACGGTGCAGCTCGATTTCCTCGGGGCAGTTGTCACTCATTTCCTTCAGCTCGGCAATAGAGCCAATGGCGTGCTGATGGCCGCACTCGCACTCCCAGACAGGCAGCGGCGTACCCCAGTAGCGGTTGCGGGAAAGGCCCCAATCCTGCACATGCTCCAGCCAGTCACCGAAGCGGCCCTCGCCGATGGATTTTGGAATCCAGTTGACAGTCTTGTTGTTGGCGATGAGCTTGTCCTTTACATCCGTCATCTTGATGAACCAGGTCTCACGGGCATAGTAGATGAGGGGGGTATCGCAGCGCCAGCAATGGGGATAGCTGTGCTCGAACTTGGGTGCCTTGAAGAGCTTGCCGCTCTTTTTCAGATCCTCAAGGATCAGCGGGTCAGCATCCTTGACAAAGACGCCGGGCCAGTCGGTGTCTGCCGTCATCTCGCCCTTGTTGTCCACGAACTGCACAAAGGGCATATCGTACTTGCGGCAGACCCGGTTATCGTCCTCACCGAAAGCCGGGGCGATGTGGACGATGCCTGTACCATCGGAGGTGGTGACATAGTCATCGCAGACCACATAGAAAGCCTTTTTCTTCAGCTTGCCCACGGCGTAGTCGTACAGAGGCTCGTACTCCTTGTACTCAAGTTCCTTGCCCTTGCAGGCAGCCAGCACTTCACGCTCCCCTTCCACACCTTCAAAGACGGTGTCCACCAGGGCTTCGGCCAGGTAGTAGACAGTGCCGTCAACCTTGATCTTCACATAGTCAACCTCGGGATTCACGCAAAGGCCCAGGTTGGAAGGCAGGGTCCAGGGAGTGGTGGTCCAGGCCAGGAAGTAAGCGTCCTCATCCTTGACCTTGAATTTCACCATGGCGGAACGCTCTTTCACATCCTTGTAGCCCTGGGCTACCTCATGGGAGGACAGGGGGGTGCCGCAGCGGGGGCAGTAAGGCACGACCTTGTGCCCCTTGTACAGGAGGCCCTTGTTCCAGATTTCCTTCAGGGCCCACCACTCGGACTCGATGAAGTCATTCTCATAGGTGATGTAGGGGTGGTCCATGTCGGCCCAGAAACCTACCACATCGGAGAACTCCTCCCACATGCCCTTGTATTTCCAGACAGACTCACGGCACTTCTTGATGAAGGGCTCAATGCCGTATTCCTCGATCTGTTCCTTGCCGTTGATGCCCACCAGCTTCTCAACTTCCAGTTCCACCGGCAGGCCGTGGGTATCCCAGCCGGCCTTGCGCAGGACTTTCTTCCCCTTCATGGACTGGTAGCGGGGCAGCATGTCCTTGATGACGCGGGTCAGCACATGGCCGATATGAGGCTTGCCGTTGGCTGTGGGCGGGCCATCGTAGAAAGTGAAGGTGTCTGCGCCCTCACGCTGGTCAATGGCCTTCTGGGCAATGCCCTCTTTTTTCCAGAATTCCTCTACTTCCTTCTCACGGGTGACGAAGTCAAGATTGGTATCAACTTTGCTATACAAAAAAATCCCCCCAAAAATATTTTAAGCCTGCATCCCAAACAGGATGCAGGCTTAACTGCACTTATACCACCTATTTGCCACGTACCATCATACGCTGCTTCGTAACGGGAAGAACCGGCGGGGCCTACCGTCCAGAGGATTTCAGCCTGCTGCTCCGAAGTGATGTTCAGCCCGCCCTACTAGCCCCCGGCTCTCACCAACCCCGGTTCGCTGCGACCTTCCTGCGTGCCTACTGTCTTCATCAACGCATTTACATATTGACAAAGGGTATTCTACCATAAGATAATGCGTTTTTCAATAAAACAAGCATATTTTCCCATGAAAAAACCCGGAAGGCAAACACCCTCCGGGATAAAATCCAAATGGAGCTGATGACCAGGATTGAACTGGTGACCTTATCCTTACCAAGGATACGCTCTGCCGACTGAGCTACATCAGCACTCTGATACCATCGCCTCTCTGCGACAGCTCTTATATTATAGCATCGTGCTTTACCTGTGTCAACATACTTTTCAATTTTTTCTCAGCTATGAGCAGACTGCTGCATGAGTTCACTTCGCCATTATTTTATCTGCGGCCTCGCCAAGCCAGTTTTCCTGCACATTCTCAATCTGCCCTGCATCACACTGGGCGGCCAATTCCGGCATGATGGGAATGCGGCCCAAAATGTCCAGGCCATACTGAGCAGCGATTTCTTCCAGATGGCTGTGGCCAAAGATCTCATGCTTCTTGCCGCAGTCAGGGCATTTGAAGTAGCTCATGTTCTCCACCAGCCCCAGAATGGGAACCTCCATCATCTCTGCCATCTTCACAGCCTTGGCCACAATCATGGAAACAAGTTCCTGGGGGCTGGTGACAATGACAATGCCATCCACCTGGATGGACTGGAATACCGTCAGGGTCACATCCCCGGTACCAGGCGGCATGTCCAGGAAAAGGTAATCTGTGTCTTCCCAGATGATATCCGTCCAGAACTGCTTCACCACCCCGGAAAGGATTGGCCCACGCCAAACCACGGGATCAGTCTGCTGCTCCAGCAAGAGGTTCATGCTCATTACATCTATGCCCCCTGCCGACTTCACAGGGTAAGCCCCGGCCTGAGAGCCAAGCACCTCCCCAGTTACTCCGAACATCTTCGGTATGGATGGCCCGGTGATATCCGCATCCAGTATCCCCGTACGCATCCCCTTCCGACGCATAGCCACCGCCAAGAGTCCCGTCACCAGGGACTTTCCCACGCCACCCTTGCCGCTGACCACGGCAATGGCGTGGCGGATATTGCTCAGTTCATTCGGCTTCTCGTGCAGATCCTGCACCTTGCGGCTGTCCTCCCCGCAGGTAGACCCGCAGGAAGAACAATCATGATTGCATGTTTCAGACATATCGTTTCTCCTATTTATCTAAAAATTTAGATTAGCATACCACCATATAAAATTATTGTCAAGAATAGCTGCCATTTCCACTGCTTTTTACATATGTGAAAGCCTTGTCCCTATTGAATAACTCTGTCAATCAAAATCTCGTAAAATAAATAACCGCCAATCCTCATCGGACTGGCGGTTATTTCTATTTGTTGCCGGCATCACTTGACAGAAATGCCATGAATCTCCTCAGCCATGCGAACCAGTGCATCAACCGTCCGCACACCCGGCGTGATCTCTGACAGCTTGACCTTCACAAAGTGGTTTTCCTTGACTGCTGTCACATTGGCCAGCTGGGGATTGCCCTTGATGGCTGCTACCTTCTGCTGGAAATCATCATCATTGCGCACTCCGTTGCTGTAATCTGCGATAATAATGTACTCTGGGTCTGCCGCCACCACATTTTCCCAGCTGACAGCCGCCCAGGTCTTGTCTACCCCGGCATTTTCCATCACATTCTCGGCACCAATGAGCTTGAGAATATTGGTGGTATAGCCCTTGAAAGCGGTGAAGGGCTTGCCATCGCTGGCATCGTAAACGAAGATTTTCTTCTTGGGCAGCTTCTCGATCTTGCCCTGCACTGAAGCAAGCTTATCCTGCTCGGATTTCACCCAAGCATCTGCTTTGTCCTTGACTCCGAAAATCTCTCCCAGCTTCTGCATATCCTCAAAAACCGTATCCAGGTTGGCATCCAGTTTCTGCATGGAGGAAGGGACATATATGGGCACATTCTTGGCTGTAATCCTCTCTGCCGGGATGCCCCGCTTGGTGAAGGGAACCTCCCAGCCGGTGGCAAAATCTGGGTTCTCAGCCATGAAGGTCTCATAAGAGGGCCATTTATCCGAAAGGACTTTCACCTTATCATAGGCCGCCTGCAGGGGAGGATAAATCTCCTCTTCCTTCATGGCCGTGCCTGCCATCTTGTCTTCCAGCCCCAAGGCAAGCATCATTTCCGTAGTCGCCTGGGACATGGAAATAGCATGGGCAGGTGCTTTCTCTACGCTCTGCTTCACTTCCTGGCCATCCAGAGTTTCTGTCCAGGAGACAGGATACCCGGCGGGCTTGTCATTCGTAGCCGTTTGTTTTTCACCGCCACACCCGGTGAAAGCTGCCATAGACACAAGGCAAAGTCCTGTAACAATGCTCTTTTTCAGCCATGTCTTCATATCCACGTTTCCTCCCTCAATAGTTCAAATATACACGCCCCTCATGCTCATAGCGCACAAAGGGAACACCAAAAACCTCTTCCAGCAGGTCAGGCCTGAGTATCTCACCAGTAGGCCCCTGCTCTACGATCCTTCCTTTTTTCATCACGATAACATCATCGCAGTACGCCACTGCCAGGGACAAGTCATGGAGAACCATGACCACCGTCCCCCTGTAGTCCTGAAGGGTCTTCATCAGAGCCAGCTTGTACTTCACATCCAGATGGTTGGTAGGTTCATCCAGCAAAACCAGCTCTGAACGCTGCGCCAAAGTCTTGGCAATCATCACTCTTTGGATCTCTCCACCTGACATATGGCTGATGCGACGGTCTGCCATGGAACTGACCCCTGCCTGCTCCATGGCTTCGGCAGCAATGCGCCGGTCTTCCTCCGTATAGTCACGGAAGCCCTCCTTGTAAGGGAACCGCCCCATCACCACCACATCTTTGACAAAAAAATCCGCTATGGTCTCCCGTTGCTGAGGCAATACCGCCACCAGGCGGGCATACTCCCCGGCCTCAATGTCGGCAACATCCCGCCCCTCAAGGAACACATTCCCCCTGCTGGGCTTGTCCCGGCTCAGGAAGGACAGCAGCGTGCTCTTGCCGCTGCCATTAGGCCCTACTATGGCAGTCATACACCCTTTGCGAAAATGCGCCTGCACCTGGGCCAATATTTCCCGTCCCTCTACGGCGTATGTAAGATTCTTTACCGTCATCATATCAATAATCCTTGTACTTCCTGCTGATGATCCACATGAACACCGGCGCTCCCAAAGAAGCTGTCAGAATGCCAATGGGCAGTTCTTCCGGACGGAACAAGGTGCGAGCTGCTGCATCTGCCCAGACCATCACCAGTGCCCCCACCAGAGCAGTGAACCAAAGCATGACTGCATGGCGGGAGTCCCCCAAAGATCTGGCCATATGCGGCACCACCAGTCCCACAAAACCGATGATCCCGGAAAGTGCCACCACCACAGCCACTGCCAAAGAGGAAATCAGCACTATCATCTGCTGCACACGCTGAACGGGCATCCCCAGATGCCTGGCCTCGTTGCGCCCCAGGAGAATCAAATCCAGCTCATGGCGCATCAGCCAGATGAAGAGCATGGTCAAGAAAAGCATCGCTGCCCCCACAGGCACCATGCTCCACTGGATTCCTGTCAGGCTCCCCATCAGCCAGAACATGGCACTTCTGACCTGTGCCTCATCCTTCGCACCATAAATAGCCAGCATCGTAAAAGCTGAAAACAGCGCTGATATGCCCATGCCCATCAGCACCAGCTTCACCGGGCTGCCGCTGCTCCCTGCCAGCCTGACCACGATGGCCGTGGCAACTGCTGCCCCCATGAATGCGCCCACATATACACCATAAGGCGCAAACATCTGCGCTGCACCTGTGACCAGGCAAAGCACCGCACCTGTGCTGGCACCAGAGGATACTCCCAGTATATAGGGGTCTGCCAGATAGTTCTGCGATACCGTCTGCATCAAAAGCCCTGTCAAAGCCAGCAATGCACCACCAATGGCCGCAAATATAATGCGGGGAGCACGTATGTCGAAAACAATCATAGATGCAGAAGCATCCATAGGCTCACCCAGCGCAAAGGCACTGATCTCCCGGATGATTGTATCAGGCGGGATTGATACCGACCCCATGCCCACAGCCAGCCCCATGCTGACTGCCAGGGACAGCGCAAGCAATGCTCCCCGCAAAACCAGCTTCCCCATCACCTTGCCACCGCCCCGGCCTTGATGTATGCCACCTTGCCATCTTTGGCAGCCAAGGTCAGGCATATCATATGGTCAGAAGCAGAAAAATTCATAAGCACTACCCCCTTTTGACATAAGAAAACAGGCTCCACCCCCAAAGCTGGGATAGGCCTGTCCACTTCAAACAAGTGCATTTATATTTCACTCAAGCACGAAATATGCTCTGCACAAAATCCCCATCCCCATCACTCGCAGGTTCCTTGAGCTGCTTCACAGCTTCTTACGGCGATTGTTGGTCAGGCAATTCTCCTGGCTCCAGATCTCAGCTTTCCTGCGCCTTCCCAGGATATTTCCCAGTGGCATATAGCAGGATCGCTCCCTGATACAGTGGCGGGACCGCACCGGCCTTGAGGATACACCTCTCACCGGACTTCCTTATTAAGTCTTCCGACACCTGACCCCTCTATATTCTGTTTTTCATCCAAAAGTTAGAATTATCATATCATTATATAAAATTATTGTCAAGAACAGCCTGCACAGGGGATTCTTCGGACTCCCGCCGTATTCACGGCAACGCTTTCCAGATTCTCCAAAAGCTGCTTGCCAAAGGCATCGCTCCCCACAGCTCCTATCATGGCAGTCTTTGCCCCCAGCTTCCCCAAGGCATACGCCTGATTTGCGCCTTTGCCCCCCGGCACCAGCTTCATGCTCCGCGCCATGACAGTTTCCCCGGCCTGCGGCCGTCTGTCCATGTAAACCGCAAAATCCATGTTCAAGCTGCCAATTACCAATACCCTATCCACGTTTGTCAGCCTCCGTCCTCTTTAATCAGAAAGGTGTATGCGAATCTCTGTGATGATGCCATTTCTCACGATAAAGTGCATGGACAAACATTCATTGGCGTTATAGGTATAAACAGTCCGATTCAATCTTTCATCATATTTCTTGTTCTGTTCCTCAGACAACTTAGGAGCCAAATGCTTCTCAATATACACTGCATCTGCCATGCCATAAACTTGCGTCAGCACATCTTCTGACATACCTACAGCCACTCCATCAGGCGTAGCGTTGTTGCCCACCTTCATATTCTTCGTCACCCTGATATCAGCCAAGACAGGCTTCTTCTCACCGCTGAAGTCCACGAAGGTAAATATCATGCCATCATAGTAATGCCTTATTCCACCTTCATCGGAGATATTTTTTGGCTCTCCATATTGACCCCGAATCACTTGCGGGCTATCCCCCGTATGTATGCTCCCTATCCCCACCTGCTCTGCATAAACGGAGCAGCTAATGGGCAGGCCGCCCAGATTCGTCGTAAATGCAGGCTCCCTGTAAGCACTGACTTCATTCATGCTTCCAAAGGAAAGCCCCAGTATTAGCCCGGCAACAAGTACGGCTATTTTTTTTGATAATTTAGTCATCAGACATCCCCCTTTCTGATTAGGAAAAGCTACAATGCTTATTAAATATCCATGTGACCATATTCTTCTCGAAATTCTTCTTTATATTCATTTTCCTTATCATGCACTAATCTCCTTTCTAAGCCGCCTACACGGCGGGTCACTGTATATGCCCAGGTTCATCGGCTTCCCAACATTTTCTAAGCCGCCTACACGGCGGGTCACGTTTTCTCTTATCTTGTCTTTATTATACTATATTTCTAAGCCGCCTACACGGCGGGTCACGGGTAGGCTTCGCTTCGCACCTTGAAGTTAGTTTTCTAAGCCGCCTACACGGCGGGTCACGTATGCCACGCCATCATTCAGCACTTCATTACTTTCTAAGCCGCCTACACGGCGGGTCACTTCACCAATTCTATCATTCGCACGGCGGACAATTTCTAAGCCGCCTACACGGCGGGTCACAGGCAGGTACAGTACCGGGAACCGCCCAAAGTTTTCTAAGCCGCCTACACGGTGGGTCACGCCGAAATAAGTCATAACTGCAATCTCAGCCATTTCTAAGCCGCCTACACGGCGGGTCACTCAACAATGGTTGTTAATTCACAATATATGCTTTTCTAAGCCGCCTACACGGCGGGTCACTCCGCTCAAGTTCGTTTTCGCTGCATTCCCATTTTCTAAGCCGCCTACACGGCGGGTCACACCAGTTCTTCCGAACTCCCGTCAATCCCCATTTTCTAAGCCGCCTACACGGCGGGTCACCTCCACGGGTTCGGCATCGGCTCCATCGTCCGTTTCTAAGCCGCCTACACGGCGGGTCACTATCTCGCGCACTACCTCGTCATGGTGGGTGATTTCTAAGCCGCCTACACGGCGGGTCACTGATTATGTAGACCTGGAAAAGAAGAAGAAGCTTTCTAAGCCGCCTACACGGCGGGTCACGAATGACATCAACCTTGGCGTAACATCGTCAATTTCTAAGCCGCCTACACGGCGGGTCACTTTATGGCTCGTGGGGCATGATTTGGATTGATTTTCTAAGCCGCCTACACGGCGGGTCACGCGTTGACGCAGCAACGGCAGCCACCCAAATGTTTCTAAGCCGCCTACACGGCGGGTCACTTTCCTTAAAGATGTACAACGCGCAATATAAATTTCTAAGCCGCCTACACGGCGGGTCACTGGCGAACCATATCCTTGCGATTATTGTGGCTTTTCTAAGCCGCCTACACGGCGGGTCACGAACAACAGGGCCGTGACAAGCTCGGCTGAAATTTCTAAGCCGCCTACACGGCGGGTCACGGCAGAAAGTGATGGAAGAAGAAGGACGAGCATTTCTAAGCCGCCTACACGGCGGGTCACAGCACCCAATGAAGACGAAGACGGCGACTATTTTTCTAAGCCGCCTACACGGCGGGTCACCGAGCTTTTCTTCTACCGTGGGTTCTGGAGGATTTCTAAGCCGCCTACACGGCGGGTCACTCTATGAGCGCTGGGGCGAGAATAAGTATGGCTTTCTAAGCCGCCTACACGGCGGGTCACATTACAGTCGGTTTAAGAGTGCAGAGCAAGCATTTCTAAGCCGCCTACACGGCGGGTCACGCCAATGCACGGCATCTGAATACCACCCTTTATTTCTAAGCCGCCTACACGGCGAGTCACTGATGCCAACGGTGTTACTCATACGGTTGACTTTTCTAAGCCGCCTACACGGCGGGTCACGGAGAGCAGGGGCCGCGCATAAGCAGCAAGATTTTTCTAAGCCGCCTACACGGCGGGTCACAGACCAGCTGCTGGCGCTCTTGCTGAAGGGAATTTCTAAGCCGCCTACACGGCGGGTCACTCCTTGGCGGTGTCGGCATAGGTATTCTTACATTTCTAAGCCGCCTACACGGCGGGTCACGTATGAATGGAATGATAAAGAAACGGATGAATTTTCTAAGCCGCCTACACGGCGGGTCACGGCAGAGAGAACCAGAACGGCGGGCATCAGATTTTCTAAGCCGCCTACACGGCGGGTCACCACTGCCTGCCGGTCATCTCCGCCGCGATTGCCGCCTACACGGCGGGTCACTAGCCAAACCAGAGCAAACTCTGCAGTAAGGATTTCTAAGCCGCCTACACGGCGGGTCACATGCAATGCCAGCTTATAAAGACACAAATAAGTTTCTAAGCCGCCTACACGGCGGGTCACGGAATAAGATGGAGGCGATAGCGGCCTTGTTCTTTCTAAGCCGCCTACACGGCGGGTCACAGCTGGGCGGGAATTCATATCGTCATGGAGCATTTCTAAGCCGCCTACACGGCGGGTCACCCAGCCCGTCCCCTTGATAATCTCTGCCAGCATTTCTAAGCCGCCTACACGGCGGGTCACGTAGACAGAGCCGTGAGCTCTCTCGATACAGATTTCTAAGCCGCCTACACGGCGGGTCACGCATACCGCTTGAGGGTGGCCTCAATCTGCCGTTTCTAAGCCGCCTACACGGCGGGTCACGGTTCGGGTTCGCTCTCTGACAGCAAGATAAATTTCTAAGCCGCCTACACGGCGGGTCACCGTAGTCGGTATTAAGTCCACTAAAACCAATATTTCTAAGCCGCCTACACGGCGGGTCACTACTTCACGGTCTACAATAGGGGTCACATCAATTTCTAAGCCGCCTACACGGCGGGTCACTACTACAAAGGCGAGAATGTTGGCGAGCAGAGTTTCTAAGCCGCCTACACGGCGGGTCACCCCACGGCTTCGGACATATTCACTGTCACGCTTTTCTAAGCCGCCTACACGGCGGGTCACAAGCGGCGTAAAGCACATCGCGCCGCTGTCAATTTCTAAGCCGCCTACACGGCGGGTCACATCCTGGTTGTCGCTTCTTGCGGTTTTTCCAATTTCTAAGCCGCCTACACGGCGGGTCACAATATGCCATATGATATTGTTGTACGCCTTGATTTCTAAGCCGCCTACACGGCGGGTCACGCTTGACTTCGGAAACGTGGGGCGCAACTGTTTTTCTAAGCCGCCTACACGGCGGGTCACCTCCTGCTCTCACGGCTCACAATGTCAAGCAATTTCTAAGCCGCCTACACGGCGGGTCACCAGGAAGTCCCTGCAATCTCTCACACTCAGTATTTCTAAGCCGCCTACACGGCGGGTCACTCTTTTGGAGCATAGATAAAATTCTCGGGGTATTTCTAAGCCGCCTACACGGCGGGTCACAGGAGCAATGCTCTCCACTCCCCTCCAAAACAAATGCTTGCTCAACCTCACTGCCACTTTACCCCAAATTTTGACTGCCACAAATCAGCCCTTATTTTATGCGTTGTCACAACGCCGCCAAAAATTTGGGTCAAAAATCTGGCACCGTGGACTGATTGTCCAATCCATAACTCCCGAATCCTAGCATCTTCTGTTTATCATGCGGTATACGTTCTATATAGAGCCTATACCTTTGCTTATTCGTCTCACTGCTCATCTTCACATATGGTAATTTTATGCCATCACACATCTGTGGAAACATTTTTATCGCCTCTTCATAGGCCACAGAATGCCGCTTGGCATAGCGCCTAGCCTTTTGCATGGCACTTGCTTCCTGGTGATAGCGCCTATAAACTACATAGCCTTTAACCACCGATGGTATAGGCCGAATCCTTGTTATATGGATATAATCTTGATAGCGTTGCAACCATTTTTTTATATCCAGCTTTGTCAATTCTTCTTCGGTTTCTGCCCAAAGCCTCAACTTACTACCTAATCTTACCTTATCACCATCCTCGTATTGTGGAAACGATACACCTACGCGCCCTTTTGCTTCTCCATCCATCTGTGATGCCAAAGCCAAATGAAGTTGTTGATACAACTTGCTCCATATGTGATTCTCCGTTATTTCCGCATCCGGCAACAATGTGAGTTCCTGATAATACTTCACCCTGCTCACCCCTTGCCAAACACACCGCCACGCACAAGCACAGCCATGACATAGTGCTCCGCTTCCACACTTGCCAAAGGTTCACCCAAAGCAAATTTATCGAACAACGTATAGAAGTCAACCTTTTCCTTCGGATTCCTAAATGCCTTACCCAGCGTTGTCACTGCACCATACGGCTCTACCGCGATAGGGCCAGCACCTTCATCGGTGTTAAAAGCAGGATACCATGTGTCAATTGTACGGATAGCATTGCCCAACTTCTGTGAATGCATGGCCGCCACACCGTTCACATGATACAAAATCTTGCTCTTTCTGCTGTTTCCCTTATCAAACACCAATTCCTCACTGGGATATACTTCCTGTCCCATTCCCAGCTTTGCATAACATTCCACTTCGATGAACTGGTACGGCTCCTTGCCAGCTAAAGCCGTTGCTATTTTTTCCCCTAACGCTTTAAGCTCTTCACATTCTGTGAATTCACGCAACGAATAGTCATAGGCATTGAACTTTTGTGTCCATTCCCCCACCTTGACATATACCTCTATTTTTTCTGCCCCTAAGCGATTTCTCCATAAAAAACGCGCACTAGCGATATTATATGCATAACGGTATGCCAGTTCGGTAAAACCATTTTTTTCCATATAACCTTTGGCCGCCTCAGCATAACTTTGGGCAAAAGCTGCATTGTTGCAAGCTGAAGGTTTTTCTACTCCACTCAAGACCTTGATTGTAAAAGTCATCTTCAATGTATCCTGTTCCATTCCCAAGGCACAGGAATCTACTTGCTGTAAATTAGGTTTCTCTACCTCAGCATTGAGCTTTGCCGGATCATTCTGTACTGCAGGCTTCAACCGATTAGATATGGTTCCACGAACAGATTTTTCTACCAAACGCAATGGCTCAACCGGGAGCTTATGCTCATCATCCCAACAAGTACCATACATATAGCCATCTGAAACTACTAATTTCTTCTCAAAAGCCAACACCGATGCAATATCTGCTGCCTTCTTAGCCATTATGCTTCCTCCTCTATACGCACATTCCTGTTACCTGCATTACTGCACAGATACAAACCTTCCGCTTCATTATACCTATATTCCCACATCATTTCCTCGATTGAAGAACATCTATATGGCATAACAAATTCCCCGACTGATATCAACGGTTCCACAAAATGATGGTCATATTCGTAAGACCGCTGTTCCTTTACTTTAAGTTTGCCTGACAAGTCTCTGAACCCCACCGCTATAGGCACCAGCCAGCCATCTGCAATCACTTTGCTTCTCGTCCAGCCAATCAAATTCCCACCGGCATCTTTATTGGCAGAATATTGTACCTGCATAGTTTCCAGCAATTTATCCAGAGCGTCTTTGCCTTCTTCATATGTTAGCAAATCCTGACGTCCAATCACCACATAGCCTGGCATCAATTTGCCTTTTACTCTGCGTATATCCTGCTCACTATCTTCATCAACAGGTTCTATCTTCCAACGCTTGTAATCATTGGCATGCAAAACAATATCTCCACCAGCAGCTTTCAGACGTGGCAGTTCCTTGCAAATAACTTCCTCACAGGCATCTTTCAGATTCCCCTTCAAACCTTCTACTTCCACCAGCAAGCTAACTTCTAAATGGCAACGTGCTTCCTCTATAAATGGTGGTCGTTCAAACTCCCCTGTTTTCCTGCTTTTTTTTAGCGGATTCGCCGTTCCTATCAGATAACCATAATAGTTTTCCTTGTCTCGAAACACTTGCAAATCACATTTGTGACAGGCAATGGCCATGCGTGGAAAACTTATAGAATGCAATTCATCATGTTGCTGTATACGCCTTTGCAGTGCATGAATCATCCCCAGCCAAGCAGTCATGCTAGGAAAGCCTACCGTATACGGACTACTGGCCGCATTTGCATTTTTAATCTGCAAGTGGGGAATTATTAGATAATTTTTCATTATTACCCCTCCTGCTGCTGTAAATCTTCACGTATATATTCTAGTATTTCTGCATACAAAACATCAAACTCCCCATCCCCTAAAATCAACTTTTCCTTCCCCATGATAATTCTATAAGAATTCATCAGCCACTTGGTGAAATCCTCTGCAATTTTCTCTTGCCATTCCTTATCCCCACATCTCAAATCCTTATATTTATCATCCAGCCATATAGACTGCTCACGACTCAATTCCCGCTTATCACTCCATCCTTGTTCAAGCTGGCGCAAAGCATAAACTCTTTGCAAAACCAGATCCATGATCTGTCGTTCAACCTTACGAACTGATAGGCGAATATCCTTATTATTACGCCTATCAATATAACGGGCGTGCAAATATTGGAACAGACCTGTAAAATACTTAAGTCGCAATGTCTCCCGGAAAAAATTCTTACGAGGATATATTATATCTCGTTTTTCCAATACTGGAGGAATAGATGGAAGCATATAGCTGCGTCCACCCTGACGATTGTTGCCGAATGAAATATTTTGCGGTTTAGTCCCGCCGAACTTCTGCGATACAAGATTATATATCCTTACATGATTGCTGCCATATTTTTCAGATTTTTTATCATGTGCCTGACGAGCTTCTTCCTCCATCCCACGAATACGCACTCTTACTTCTTGCATAATGCTAGAGGGAGGAAGCACTGTCAGCAAGTGATAATCATCCTTCCCAACTGGAAAGTATACCTGCTTCAAACGCTCATCAGATGAATCAGCAGATTCGTAAGATTTTGCAGCCAGAATCGCCTCTCTTAAGGCTTCGTAATCTAAATGGAGATCCTTAATATCACTCTCTAGGAGTTCATCTCCAGCCTTAATATGCTCATAAAAAGTAGCCCCATCTTCCAATTTAAGCTGCAATAAACTTGCTGTTGCCAGATAATTAGCCGCCACAAAAATATCCGTTGAACAGGCTACAGATGCCGTAGACACATAAGGTTCCATAGGTTTATTGTTTATTTGTGCCTGCCAGTTGACTGTCACATCTGGATTGGAAAAGCGGCCTATATGAGTTGAAAACTGGCATTTGCCAGCGTTTTGAGCCACCTCCATCAGCCACTCCGCTTTCGACTTCCCCTTCTTCTCAGCCTCCGCTTCCACATAATCTCCAAATATGCTCATTACCTTCACCTCGCTTATTGTATTGTTCGATGTTATACTTCAATTTCCTCTTATTTCTTATTATATACACCTATTCATGCCTTGTCAACATAATAAAGAATATATAGGGTTATATTTTTTTGCCGCCTACACGGCGGAGCAATGTCAATAAAGAATATATATTTCTAAGCCACCTGTACGGTGGAAACTACTATACATGTCTATGCTAACACATCTCAATCAGACTTGTACATACCAAACTGATCAGAATAGAGCCATTTTCTGTCCTCCTTATCACCATAAACAGGCACATTGATAATTCCTACATAATATCCGCCCTTATTTTCACCATGAACTTCCCTATATGCCGCCAATGCCGTCTGATAGTCCCGCTTCAGCCAAAATCTCTCATTCTCTGAGTCAAGCAACCTCGGATAGAAACGCTCTTGAGATACCCATTCCCCCGTATGTGTATCTTTCTCACAAAAACACAGCCGTCCATCATCCTGCTCTATTAGACACAACTCCATATCCTTCTGTCCATCCCGGAACGGATTCAATCGTTGTGGCAGCCCCGTAAGCCACCAATACTCCTCCTGCCACCCATGCAGTCCTCCCGCTCCCGCTTTTGACAAATCACGAAAGTCTGCCAGGACTTTATGCTCCAAATCTATCAAGCTATCATGTGGATGCAGCTTTTCAGAACGTTCTGTGCGCGGTGCAGCGTCAATACGCTCTGCAATCTGTTCCATGTCCACCAGCTTTTTCATGTCATGGCTCGCAAGCATATATGTATTAGATTCAAAACCCGGGTTGCAAAATGCCACCTTCCGTTGCTTGATAGCATTTACATTATACTGCATGACAGCTATGTTGCCCGACAATATTGCTTCTGTTGCATTGCGATGCCTAAGTATACGCCCTGCCAACTGAATGATAGACCTATAAGATGACGGCTCCACTACTGCCCAGTCAAAATCATGGTCACGCCCCAATTCCTCTACTGGCGTTGCTACCACTATAAATATTATATTCTGTTCCCTGGCCTCACTGATATGCCTGCGCACCACTGCATCTTGGAAATCTATTTCTGATAAATTCTGATCCTTGCGTTTCAGCACAGCATCAAGATACCTTTCCTCCGAACTACGCAGAAGGGCCGTCTGCCTGCTATGATATACCAACACCCGTGGAGCAATATCTTTTGGCCACGCTGATTCAAGAAAATACTTAGCTGCCTGAACACATGGATTAATATTGGCCAGACGAACCAGGCCAAAAGATATCTTCTTTCCTGTTGCTTTATCTGTCACGCCTTGTCGAGTGTGAAGTTCCACTATAGTCTGCAACATTATCCGATAATACGCCGTCATCCTTTCTTCCATTGGCAGCGACATAATATCTTCGCAATCCACAATCCTGCCACAACGCTTCACAGGCAGTGACATCAGTTTCTTGTTATGACTTTGAGCAAAGACTTTATGCCATTCATGATATTTTTTCAGGGCATGTTCCTGCACCGATTCTCCCATTGTCTGAACTTTGGTCTGAAATTCGTCACACCATGCACAATTTATCTGCACCTTATAATCGAAGAACCTTGCATAGGCTTCGCGTCCGCTCCAGTAGGCAGAAAATAGTCCCTCTGCCAGGTCTGGCGGTATTGTCGCAGAAGATATGACAACATTTCTGCCCAACATACCCGCCATATGTACCAATCGGGCAATTGCCACTAAATCCTTTCCCGTGAAATCATCTATCTCATCAATGACCACATCAGCTGCCATCAAGCGCAGAAACGGCAGTATATGACGTCCCCCTCGCACAGTTTCCACGCTTGGCATCAGATGGTCAATAGTCGCCACCAATACCGGTGCATAAAGCAAGTTCCGATTTTTCCTCTTTCTGCCAGGCGATGATTCCAGCAACACATCCAAAATCTTATTTTCTTGAGAAAAATCCGCTTCCAGCTCTCCCGGAATCAGTTCATTCATGCACCCTGTATCGCTGTTCTCCTCCCAAGCATCATCATCGTATAATTCTTTAACTGCACCCGCCCCCACCAGTACAGCCATTTCACTATCGTCCAGCCCTATACGATTGCGGTATTCCTTGCCTGTTTGCAAAGTCAGGCTACGTAGCCCCAAAAGCAAACTATACCGCAGAGACCTGCCATCAGGAGAAATCGCTTGCATGATTTTAGCATTAGCAAAAGTCTTACCGCAGCCAGTACCTGCCATGTTGACAACAAACCAGCCCTCATGGCCATCACTGACTTTTTCTCTGTCTTTTCTATGATCGCGAATCTTCGTTACTGCCTTATCCTGCCAGCTAAATGCTTTATGACTCTTCCTATGTAGATTTGACACATCAGCTACACGCTCCATACCCTCAGAAAAATGTGGCAAGCAATGTGCCACCCGTACAGCCTGTTTTGCCACTCTCACCAAATGCTCATCCAATCTTTGCTTAAGGCCGCCTTTGTCTGTATTAGCATACAAACTGCATGCATCTGGCCAATTTTTATCTGCCACATCAGCCGAAATTGTGTAATCACTGAGCATGAGGCTAACCCTTGCATAATACAGCAACAGGCGTACATTTCCTTTTTTCCAGATTTCTTGCAATATATCCCTTTGAGCAAGCAGCCTGGTTGACCATTTCTGCAACTGTTTTTGCCATCTATCAGAATGTTGCAAGCCACTTGCAATTTTTATACTTGCTACACCTGCTTTTTGATATCCCCACTTCCCATTAATGATCGATAATATTCCTTCAAAGTCCGGCATATCATTTACATTGCCAACATAGCCTTCCGCTTCTTTCGTATCTAATATTGGCAGCCTATGGTGCGACATTATCAGCCAGCATAGCATACTTGCCACAGAAGGCAACTTGGTTATCTTTTCACTTACATTCTCCTGCAACCATTTCTCCAACTTCTTTTCATGGATTTTCCCATTTTGCAGCAAAGCCAGCCACTCTTCATCCGTATGGCCTTCAGTCTGCCACACCAAGCCTTCAAGTAACTTGCAACTCAGCCATTCGTGGCGGAATTGCTCATCGCTATCCTTCTTCTTTTTCAGCAGTTTCTGGAAGGCTGTATTAGCTTTGCCCCAATCATGCAACAGCCCTGCCATAGCTGCCAGAGCCTTTATCTCCGGCAAATACTGCCAATCATTCTCCCACTTCCTATGAGCCACATCTTTCTGCGTACTGTTCACTGGCACATATCCCTCTTCATTGAATCGGTTCCTGTCCCCCACTACCCATAGCAGTTGACTACGGGTGCGCGAGCGAATCCAGCGACAAGATACCGACATACTCTTGGTTGCGTGTCTACGCAGAAGTCTTTTGACCATCTGCAGGCCATCTTCTGTAATGATCGTCTGCCAGGTGTCATTACCTATGCGATTGGCAAAAGCATCCAATATCCAGCGGGTTGTCTTCAGTGCATTCTTATCACTCTGGCTGGTAAATATTACCATCATCGCACATATCCCCCTTCTGCCATTGCATGCTCTGTTCTTTTATCGTTTCATACATAAATTCCAACACCTTATGCTCAGTAAATTTCTGCAAACAATATTCCCTGAATTCCTGATTTTCCAGTCCATTCCTTGCACAGATAAATGCGCCGGGCAGGACTATCGCATCTTTCACTAAATCAGCAACATCAAAGACCAACGCTCCCCTCCTTGTCTTGCCATGCATAACAGCAAAACCATGAGGAATTCCCAGCACCCAAAGGGCAGATGCAGCCATACCATAAGCCAGATAGTTGCCATGATTCAGAAAAATATTGGCCTCATCTGTAGCATCTGTGTCACGGGTAAAATCTCTATAATCTGTCCGCATGGCAGCATACTTATACAATTGCTTGGCAAAGTTGGCTTCTGCTGCCAATAATTCTTTCACATTTCCTGCTATATCAATGCGAGTGCGAAAGCCCTTCAAAGCGGTTTCTATCTCCCTGTCATCAGCAAAAAAGCCTTCCCCCTGCATCTCTCTATCCTTATCCCAAACCCGCTCCAAAAAGCTGCATCGTTTTTGCTGGAATTTCTTTGCCGCTAACAAACGCTTATCCTCATCAAACCAAAAGGACATCCAACCCTGCACGTATTCTGTCGGCCTGTATTCACTTTGCGGATTCAGCCACGCAATTTCCGTACCAGCAAATAGTGGCGTTCCCCCTCCGCCGCAAAAACCGACAAGAACACCTGCACCAGCCAACATCCGCATAGCCGCCTGCGTAATAGAAGTTCCTGTTCCCAATAATATAACCGTAGTGTTGGCTATGGGAATATTCCAATACTGATTAGCCTTTTTCCCTTCAGTAAGATAAAGTACACGTCCATCCTTCTGCATAACCCGGCACTTCTCCAGGTAATACACATTGGCTCGTTTTGAAAACAGTATTGCTTTCAGCTCAGATGCAGTCAAACTTTCCATAAGCAACGCCCCCTATTCAGTTAATTCCCGAAGTCTTCACAAACTCCTCCACACTCCTCCACAAAAACCCCGTCATTTCCCCCATCATGAACTCCACAAATATCCTGCTGTCCTCCGCCTCCTGGCTTTTAGCCAGAGCCTCTATATACCCAGCCTTATGCTCCTTCAGCAAGATGCTGGGCAATAGCCCCCGCTCCATCTGAAGCATATTCATCAGCAGCCTGCAGGTGCGGCCATTGCCATCTACCCAGGGGTGGATAGAAACCAGCCGATAGTGAGCTTCAAAGGAAAAAGCGTACACAGAAGCCGCATCCTCATAGCTATTGCTCCTTGCCTCGTTCAGCCATGAGCAGAAGGCTGCCAATCTCCCCGGCACTTTCTGATAGGACGGATATGAGCGCCCGCCCCGTCCGGCACTGACATTCACCAGCCGCAAGTCCCCTGCCGAAGAATCGAAATCGCCCAAGGCGGTAGCATAGACGCTGCCGGTGTTCCTCATCACCAACGCCGCGAGCTTTTTCAAGAAATCCACCGTGATATCCGGCTTCTCAGCTATCTGTTTTCCGACAAAATCATAAGCCCGCTTCAAGTCAAGATTCATCAGCTGCTCAGTCACCGTACGCCCGCCGGGCACGATGTCCTCATCAAACATCAGCGTATTCTCTATTTCCGTGACCGTAGACCCCTCGATAGCAGTAGAATGGGTGACCAACGAATACAAGTACAGCTTCTGGAAATCAAACTGCTCCCCTATGCCCAGTGAATTGAATTTTTGCAAAGCCTGGTTCAGTTTTTCATAAACACTATTCATCAGACCGACTTCTCTCCCCTTACAATTACTCCTATATCCGCAATAGTCACCAAAAGCAAGAAGTTTTGCGGATATACCCGTAAAAACTCCTTGCTTCTGCCATATTCAATCCCTAACCAGCTCCACCGGTGACAGCACTGCCGCCCCCTGGCTGTTCTTGAAGATGTCTGCCCTCACACCAAACACATTCCTGATGAGGTCTACTGTGAGTATCTCATCAGGAGAGCCTTGTGCAAACAAGCGTCCCTCCTTGATGACCACCAGCTCATCTGCATACTGCAGGGCATGGTTGATATCATGGAGCACCATGATGACAGTCATGCCGTATTCCCTGTTGATAGACTCGATGAGGTTCATGACCTCCAGCTGGTGAGCGATATCCAGATAGGTAGTCGGCTCGTCCAAAAGCAGGATTTCCGGCTTCTGGGCCAGGGCCATGGCTATCCAGGCTCGCTGGCGCTCCCCGCCAGAGAGGGTCATGACCTGCCTGTCCTTGAAAGGCTCCAGCTTGGTCACAGAAAGAGCCCACTCCACCGCCTCCCGGTCTGCCGCGGCATCCTGGCTGCCGCCGTGCCAGCTGCGGTAAGGGAACCTGCCATAGTCCACCAGGGTGCCCACAGTGGTATCGGGAGGAGCCTGCAGGCCCTGGGGCAGGATGGCCAGCTTCCTAGCCAGTTTCTGCCTTCCCATATTGCGTATGCCCTTGCCGTTCAGCTCTATAGTCCCCTCATAGGCGTTATTCAGGCCGGAAATAGCCCGCAGGAAGGTGGACTTGCCTGCGCCGTTGGGGCCGATGATGGCAGTGCGCCTGCCCATGGTGAAATTCAGTGAGATATCCTTGAGGATGGCCTTGCCCTTGATTGACACTCCCAGATGATAGACCCGAAAGCCATCAGGCCTCTTGCTTTGCTCGCTCATGGTCACAGCTCCCTTCTCAGCAGGAACAGGAAGAACGGCGCTCCCAGCACTGCCATGATGATACCCACAGGCAGTTCCACCGGGGCAAAGGCCACTCTGGCGAAGGTATCGCTGAAACTCACCATGCCCACCCCCAAAAGAGCCGTCCCCGGCAAGAGGAAACGGTAGTCAGAGCCAATCATGAGCCGGGCCGCATGGGGCACGATGAGGCCCACAAAGCCCAGAAGCCCCACCACAGACACGGCGCTGGCCGCCAGCAGGGCCGCCACGGAGGTGAGGATCAAGCGGGTGAGCTCTACCCGGAGGCCCAGGCCTTTGGCCAGTTCATCCCCCAGCTGCAGGATATTGATATGCCTGGCCGAAGCAAAGGCCAGCAAGGCCCCGCCCAAGGTATAGGGCCAGAGCATGGCCACATGGGGCCAGCTGCGGGCAGAAAGGCCCCCTACCATCCAGATGAGAGCGCTGTGTACCCTGTCGCTGTAAAAGATCATCAGGGCAGAAATCCCCGCCCCCAGGAAAGCCGACACTGCCACACCCGCCAAGATGATGCGGATGGGCTGGATGCCGTTCTTCCAAGCCAAAAAGTAAATCAGCACCGCCGCCCCCATTGCTCCCACAAAGGCCGCAGGGGTAATGAGGAAGCCGTACCCCGGCAGGGCCAGCATCACCAAAATGCCCATGAGGCCCGCCCCGGAAGATATGCCGATGATATGCGGGTCAGCCAGGGGATTGCGCATCACAGCCTGCAGGATAGCTCCCGAAAGAGCCAGGTTGATGCCCACCAGCGCCGCCACCAGCGTGCGGGGCAGGCGTATGTTCATGAGGATCTGCTCATGGGTGCCACTGCCCCCGGCAAAGAGGGTCTGCCACACTTCCAGAGCAGGTATCTCCACGGAACCAAGGCTGATGCTGGTGAGCATCCCCAGCACCGCCAAAATAAAGAAGGCCGCCAATAAGACGACCTTTTTCAACATCATAAAGACGACCTCCAAATAATATCAAAATCTCTCTGGATAGACCAGCTTCGCCATCAGCTCCACCGCCTCCGGGTAGTGTATGCCCGGACTCAGCAGGAAGAGGTCCTGGGGCAGGTAGTAGACCTTGCCCTGGCGCACTGCCTCCACGGACTGCCAGGCAGGATTCTCCGCCATGGTGGCATCCATGCTGGCCTTGATTTCCTCCAGCTTGCCCATGCTGGTGACGAACAGCAGCTCCGGGTTCTTCTCCACCATGGTTTCCAGACTGTAGGGAGCAGAGTCGGGATCCTTTTCCAACGGGGTCATATCCCCTGCCACATTCTCCCAGCCCAGCATCTCCGCAATGGAGCCGGCAATGCTGCCGGACAGCTGCACCGTGAGGCCCTGGTTGGTGCTATGAATGATGGAGACCCGCCGCTTTTCCTGGGGAATCTTCTCCTTCACTGCCTGGATTTTCTTCTCCATGGAAGAGATAAGGGCCTCGCCTTTTTCCTTCTCTCCCGTCAGCTGGGCAAAGAGAGCCACTTCCCGCTTCACATCTGCGTAGCTTTTCATGTCCACCACCAGGGTCTTGATGCCGCTGGCTTCCAGGGTGTCCACCAGCTTCTCATTCATGCCCTTGTTGATGATGACCAGGTCAGGCTCGCAGGAAAGTACCTTCTCTACATCTATCTGGTAGACCTTGCCCACGCTAGCCTTGTCCTTGGCGTAGTCCGGCATCTTGGTCCTGGAATCAGGACGTCCTACCACCTCTCCTCCCACCTCATGGAGAGGTTCCAAGAAGGAAGCGGAGGTCACCACGATGCGTTCCGGCTTTTTCTCCAAGATTACCTCCCGGCCCAGATCGTCCTGCACCTTGGCAAAGACCTGGCCTGAGGAACTATTTGCCCCCTGCTCGCTCCCGCAGCCGGATAAAGCCAGAGCCAGGAGCAGGCAAAACAGCGCTGCTAAGAATCTCTTTTTGATGCCCATTTCCCATCCCCCTGTTCTGCACTCAGTGCCTGCGGGTGAGAATGGTGGACAAATAGTTCAGTTTCTCATCGCGGTGGGCCATGATATCGTCTATAACCTGCTCACCGTCCAGCCCTGCCCGGCTTACCAGCACGGCGTTCTTGGCCAGGCCGTGGGCAGAGAGCTGATGGGCCACATCGGAGAAATTCTTGTACACCTTCATCATCACCACATTGTCAGCCGCCGCCAGAGCGTTCTGGATCTTGTCCGGGGAGGCGGTGGCGGGGATGACTGCCAGCACATCGTCCCCCTCCACGATGGGAGCGCCAATCTGGCTGGCGATAGCGGCAAAAGCGGGAACGCCGGGAATGGTGATGATCTCTATGTCCTCGTGCTCCAAAAGGCGATAAACATAAATGTAGGTGCTGTAGAACATAGGGTCCCCAAGGGTCAGGAAGGCCACATTCTTGCCGGCGCGCAAAAGCTCCAGTATCTCAGACTTGTTCTCCTCCCAGGCTTCGGTATTATCTGCAAAGCCTTTCACCATGGGGAATACCTGATAGACAATCTCCACATCCTCCTTGAGGTAAGGCTTGGCAATGGAGAGCGCCACGCTGCCGTCCTTCTTCTCCGTCTTGGGAGCGATGAGCACATCCACCTTCTTGATGGCGTTGATAGCCTTCACCGTCAAGAGTTCCGGATCTCCGGGGCCTACACCGATGCCGTAAAAAATTCCGCTCATGAAAATAACCTCCGTGCAAACGCCATTTATACCTATCTGCGGCGCTCATCATTTCATTCGTTTATATATGTTGTATAGGTTAATTATAGACTTTTCAAACTACTGCTGTCAAACTTAAAAGGGGAGCTGACGCTCCCCTTGAAAGCTTATGCTGCTTACCGCCTTCTCCTGCTTCCGGCAAAGAGAGGCGCATTGGGACGAAGTATCCGGCAGCTGTTCAGCACCACTGCCAGGGTGGCAGTATTGTGGATCACCGCCGCCCACAAGGGATTGATGCGCCCCAGGGCTCCTAGCAGCATAGCCGAAGAATTCACCAGGATCGTGGCCATGAAGTTCTGATGCACCAGATCCATGGTGCGCCTGCCCAGCTGCAGGGCCTCCATAAGGCGGTTGGGATCCTCGGAGTGGATGGTCACTGCCGAAGACTCGGCGGCGATATCCGTCTGCCGCCCGCCCAAAGAAACACCCACATCGGCAAAAGCCAGGGCGGGAGCATCGTTGATGCCGTCCCCCACCATCATCACCGTGCCACGCTGCTTGAGCTTGTTCACATAAGTGCTCTTGTCCTCCGGGAGGATTTCCGCATAGTAGGAATCTATGTCCATGGCACTGGCCACCTCAGCCGCCACCGCCTTGGAATCCCCGGTGAGCATGACAATCTCATCAATGCCATAACGGCGCATGCGGTTCAGGGTCTTCTTCATATTGGGCCGCACAGGATCCTCGATGCCGATGACGCCGATGAGTTCTTTGTCCCTGGCCACATACAAGAGATTCTTGCCCTTGAGGCCGGTATCCAGTTGCTCAGTATCCTTGACATCATTTTCTTTCAGGAACTTCAGACTGCCAACTCGGATGGTGCCTCCCTTATAGGCCTCGAAATCCGGCACCTCTGCCAGCATGCCCCTGGCCACAATGGTTTCGGATTTCTTGTGCTGGGGCACCTGCCATTCCTGTTCCTTGACATATTTCTGGATAGCTACCGCCAGGGGATGGACGGAATGCTGCTCGGCAGAAGCCGCCAGCAGCAGCACTTCCTTCTCCTCTACTCCCTGCTTAGTCTTGATGAAGGAAATCTGGGGAATGCCCACGGTGAGGGTGCCGGTCTTGTCCAGCACTACCGTATCAGTCTCTGCCAAGGCTTCTATGTAGTTGCCCCCCTTCACCAGGATGCCCCGCTTGGCCGCTGCCGCAATGGCTGCGGAAATGGCTGTGGCAGTGGAGAGCTTCAAGCCGCAAGAGAAATCGATGAAGAGCAGGTTCAGCACCCGCTGCCAGTCGCGGGTTGCCCCGTAGACAATGCCCGCCCCGATGAAGGAAATGGGCACCAAAAGATTTGCCATCTGGTCGGCGAAGTTCTGCACGGGAGCCTTGCGGGTCTGTGCCTCCTCCACCAGATGCACGATATGGGCCAGAGATGTATCGGAGCCCACCTTCTCCACCGCTATGACCAGCTCCCCTGCCTCTACTACGCTGCCTGCGTAGACCGGGGAACCGGCATGCTTCATGGCAGGGTTGGACTCGCCGGTGATAGAAGCCTGGTTGACTGCCGCATCCCCTGAGATAACCCGCCCGTCAATGACGATTTTCTCCCCGGCATGGGCAGCGATAATGTCCCCGGCCTTCACCTGCTCGATGGGCACCTTGCGCTCCACCACATCCCCGTCAGCTTCCCGGCCTTCCACCAGCCAGACATAGCGCTGGTCAAGGGAAAGGAGGCCTGAGATATGGGTGCGGGCTCGCTCGGCAGCATAGCTGGTCAGCATCTCCGCCCCATTGGACAGAGCCAGCAGGGTCAGGCTGGACTCGGGCTTGCCCGCAAGCACGGAGGCAATGACCGCCGTAGCCGTGAGAGTATCGGCATTGGGACGCCTGTCCTCAATCATGCCCTGGATGCCCGTCTTGATGAAATTGCGGGCAATGCCCAGCACCAGGGCGGTGCGCAGGAGCTTCATGCCTGCATAGAGCTGGGGCGAAGTGCGCTGGATTATCTTCATGCCTGCAAAGCTGGCCAGAGATATGAGAGCATCCCGGCGATACTCGGCCAGCCGGTCGGCCTGGCTGACAGACTCCTCCTTCACCCGCACCAGGGTGCGCACGATCAGGGACTGCACCTGCTGCACAGGCAGTGCCCCCCTGTAGTAAAGGCGCACATGGTGCTCCTCCACCACCGCTGCCGCTATCTGGCGGAAGCTGCGGAGCCTGGCCGCCAGCACTGCCCGCTCCTCCCGGGGCAGTGCCACAGACAGCTTTACATTATAAACTCCGTATTTCATACCGTACGCCATCCTCTCATGAGGGAAACCGCCCACCAGAACATCTGGGAGCCAGTGGGGAATTGCTGATTGGCCATCATCTTCCAGAAGCCGCGCACCAGGAAGAACAGGGAAGCCGCCGAGCTGATATCCAGCCAGCCCCCCGTATGATCTTTGATCCAGGCACTGAAAGAGCGCACGGTGTTCCTGAGGCTCCTGGTAATGGCTCCGGCATGTGCCTCTGATGGCGGCCATTCCCCCTTGGGAGGTGCAGGCGGCGCAGGAGGCAGGTTATCTTTGAAGACCCTCTCTCTCAGAGCCGAGGCCAGTTTGTCCATTTCCTCCTCATTGGCTTCCGTGGCCTCATAAGTAAAGAGGATGCTGCCCGTCACCGCATTGGCTTTCACTTCTTTTAGGAAAGGCAGGAAGGCGAGTTTCTCCAAGCTCTCCTCCAATCCCTTTTCAAAGGAAGCACGATAGCGGCGGCGGCCCGGCTGCTTGGAAACCAGCGCAAAGGGTTCTGCCGGCGGAGGACATACCGCCCTCTGCAGCCTGGCTCCGGCGCTCTTCATGCCTGCGCCCGCCTGCTTCATCATCTCAAGTCCGCCTTCCAAAAGGCCGGACTGGCCGCCGGAGCGTCCACGGCCGCCCATGCTGCCCAACATGCCGGTCATGCCGCCACGCCCCCCCATCATGCCCTTGGGACTGCCGGAGCCTCCCCCCACGAGCATCTGGGCCAGGGCCTGGCCTGCTGCCATACCCATCATCAAACCTGTACCGGACATAGCCATTTGCTTCATCTCCCCTTTGCATGCGTCATGATATAAGCTTCTACTTTCGCCAGTTCAGCATTGGCCCTGAGGCGCTCCGGCACGTACTTTATGAGGATAGAGCCGGTAGCGGTGCTGGTCTCCACCGAGTCAATCTCCGCAAAGGACAGGAGCTGGGACCTCACTTCATGTTCCAGGCTCATATTGCCTATGAGATTTTTGGAGCGCAGCCGCACCCTGCCCGGCAGGTAAGACGCTATTTCCACCGAGCGGATGAACAGATCCAGCTTGCTGGTCGGGATCTGCATGTTCCCCAACAGATTCAAGAAAACTTCCTCCCTCTCACATAGAAGAAAAGACTGCCAGGGCGAAGCCGATGGCAGTCTCCGAACACGAACAGGAAATTATTTCTGCTTAGCTTCCTGAGCAGCGATAAGGTCCTCCAGCTCTTCCTTCTGGCGCTGGAGCTCTGCCAAGGGCAGCTCGCCTGCGGGAGCAGCCTGCTGCAGGGCAGCCATCTGCTGCTCACGCTCCTGCATGAAGCGATAGCCAAAGATGCCGGCTACGGCACCAACTGCGAGACCAATCCAAAAATCTGTTTTCTGGAACATAAAATATCCTCCTCATGTAAAACTCTCAAGCCAGGCTGAACACGACCTAACTGACTGTTCTCATTATACTGCGAATGATAACATCTGTCAATAATAAACGATAATCAACCTCGCTCAAAAACATACTTACAGTATAAAGTATAACATAAATTATATAGTAAAGAAAGGTCTGACAGTCAATTAGAAGTAATTATCAGACATATTTGCTATTGATTATTATTTATCGACAAGCAAAAATTTTCTCACTCAGCAGGAATGCCCCGCTATTGGTGGAATTTTTACTGTATGAAACATTGAGCAAAGCACTTCTGGCCGCAATTTCTTAGATTGACATATCAGCGCAGAGCATGGGAGGTAAATTTATGTTTTGGAACAGGAAAGAAACCACCTCAGACAACGGATTGGCTGATTTTGCAAAACAGGTAAAGGATTTTCGCATAGACAAGTCGGACCTGGCGGGCAGCCTGCTGATTCCCAATAACAGCCTCCCCAGCGACCCCCAGCTGCGGGAACTGGCCCAGGGCATGAACAGCCGCATCCAGGCAGCCCTTGATCACATAGCTGCAGAAACCGGTAAGCTGCGTCTAACCAACAAAATCATCCACTCCGGCCCGTGGTACATCAACTTTGACACCAGCAATGAAATCACGAAAGTACACTGGAGCAATGATTTCAGGCGCATGATAGGCTATCATGACCTGTCAGACTTCCCCAACACCCTGGACTCCTGGGTAAGCAAGCTTCACCCTGAGGACAAGGAACACACGCTGGATGCCTTCGGGGCCGCCGTTGCCGACAGGAGCAATCAGAGGAAATACGATGTGCAATACCGGCTCAAGGTGGCTTCTGGCGAGTACCGCTGGTTCCGGGCAGCAGGAGAGATCTCCCGGCGGGCCGATGGCACGGCGAAGATGTTTTTGGGCATATTTGTGGACATCACTCGGCAAAAAGAACAAGAAACCCAGCTTGAGATCGCCACCCAGCGCCATGAGGCCATTGATGCCACGCTGTCAGAAGGCTCCTGGAGCATGAATGTAGTTGGCAAGGATCCTGCCAATCCCTCCAATATGTTTTGGTGGAGCGACCAGTTCCGCAGGCTCCTGGGCTACCGTGATGAATCGGACTTCCCCAATGTGCTCAGTTCCTGGAGCGACAAGCTGCACCCTGAGGACAAGCAGATGGCACTGGATGCCTTCTCAGCCCATGTGAATGACTATAGCGGCATGACCCCCTATGATCTGGAGTACAGGCTCCAGCACAAGAATGGCAGTTACCGCTGGTTCCATGCCGTAGGCCAGACCGTGCGCGAGAGCGACGGCACTCCCATCGTAGTGGCCGGTTCTGTCCTGGACATCACGGAAAACAAGGAAAATAAAGAACGCTACGAGAGAGAGATGGGCGGCAATCTGCAGCAGCTCCTGGAGAGCATCGCCGCCATTTCCGAGACGGTGAACAACACCACGGAATCCATGCAGCATGTGGCCCATCAGCAGACGGAAATAGCCGATGCCTCCAAGGAGATACAAGAAACCGTGGCCAAGACCCTGGAAATCATTGACATCATCCAGGGCATTTCCAGCCAGACCAACCTCCTGTCCCTGAATGCCTCCATTGAGGCTGCCAGAGCAGGCGAAGCAGGCCGCGGCTTTGCGGTGGTGGCCGATGAGGTCAGGAAACTGGCCACAGACACAGGAGAAACCAGCGAGAAAATCTCTACGGGCCTCAGCTCCATGAGCAGCATCATCAACGCGGTGATTGAAAGGATCATGGATATCAACGAAAAGATGATAGGACAGAGCGCCAATATGCAAGAGATCAATGCTTCCGTAGAAGAACTGCATGCCCTTTCCCTGCAGATCAGCGAAATCTCCAATAACCTTTATGCCAAATAAACAGTAACCCGCCAAAAGGCTGCTACAAAAAAGTAGCAGCCTTTTTCATATAGCTGAAAATTTGCAAATAAAAGCAAGATTTCTTCATCTTCGAAATTATTGACCATAACCGGGGGTTATGATAATATAGGTATGCTTTTACAACACCATTTTCAGGAGGAGATTCCCTTGGCAACCATTGCAATGGCAGCTGCGCTCATAGGGCTTATGCTCTGCGCTTACCGCGGCTGCTCCATCATCCTGGTCGCACCGTTCTTCGCGGTTGTGGCCGCCCTGGGCAGCCAGCATTATGGCCTGCCCATTTTCAGTGAGCTTTACATGACCAAACTGGCCGAATATGTAAAGACCTATTACCCTATCTTCCTTTTCGGCGCCGTCTTCGCCAAGCTTATGGAGAAGGGCGGCCTGGCCTCTGCCGTGGCTGCCAAGATCGTCAGCGCCCTGGGAGAGGAACGGGCCATCCTGGCAGTCATCTTAGGCTGCGGCGCCCTCACCTACGGCGGCCTGTCCGTCTTCGTGGTGGCCTTCGTCATGTACCCCTTCGGGGCTGTGATCTTCCGTCAGGCTGACATTCCCAAAAGGCTCCTGCCTGCCACCCTGTGGATAGGCATCTTTTCCTTTGCCATGGTTGCCATGCCCGGCACCCCGCAGATCCAGAACATCATCCCCGCTGCCTACTTCGAGACATCCTCCTGGTCAGGCATCGGCATCGGACTCTTTGCCACCATCATCTTCATGGCCATGGGCTGGGGCTGGCTCACCTACCGCATGAAGAAGCTGAAAGAAGCCGGGGAGGGCTACGGCGCTCATGCGGACCGTCAGGGCGGCCAGGGCAAGGCCACAGTCAGCTGGCAGCTGGCCATGTTGCCTCTGGCACTGGTTGTCATCATCAATGTCATCCTCTCCAACCCCTTTGCCTGGGATTGGGGTTTCCACTGGGCTGAGGATATGCTGGAGTCCCTTTCCGGCATGAAGCTCACCCTCATCGCCGCCAACATAGGCAAGGTATCCGCCATCTGGTCCATTTCCATCGCCCTCATCGTCAGCAGCATAGCCGCAGCCTGGATCGGCCGGAAAAGGCTCAAAGCCACAGATGGCTTCCTGAAGCCCGTCAACTTTGCAGCTGTGTCCTCCGGCACCGCTGCCCTCAACGTGGCCTCCGGCTTTGCTTTTGGCTGCGTGCTGGTGGCCATGCCGGGCTTTGGACCCATCAAGGATGCCCTGCTGGGACTTTCCGACTCCAGCGGCCCCCTGCTTTCCGCCGTGCTGGCCACCAACATCATGTGCGGCATCACCGGCTCTGCCTCCGGCGGCCTCACCATCGCCCTGTCTGCCTTTGGCGAGCAGTGGGCACAGGCAGCCGTCGCCCAGGGCATTCCCCTGGAGGTAATGCACCGCATCGTGGCCATCGCCTCTGTGGGCATCGACCCTGTGCCCCACTGCGGCGCCCTGGTGACCCTCCTGGCCATCTGCGGTCTCACCCACAAGCAGTCCTACTTCGACATCGTGGTGCTGCTTTTCATGAAGTTCACCGTACCTTTCCTGTGCATAGCTTTCTATATGCTCACAGGCATTGTCTAAGATAAAGATGTATGAGCAAAAATACCCCAGAAAGGATTGATTCCTATGGATAACGAAACTCTGCTCCGCAGGATGGAAGCCTTCGACCCTGAGCTTTCGGATCTTTTGCTTTCCGCTCTGGACCGCCAGTGCTCCACCCTGTCCCTGATACCTACCGCCAACGCCGTTTCCCCCTTCTCTGCCTATCTGAAGGGCAGTGTCCTGGGCAACGACTTCATGGATCATCACGCCATCGAGCGCCGCAGCCGTCTGGAGAAGATGGCCTGCCAGCGAGTCAGCCAGCTCTTTCACAGCGGCCATGCCATCGTCCGCATTGGCAATCCCGTGGCAGCCGCCCGTGTAGTCTTCTACGCCCTGGCTCAGCCGGACAGCACCATCCTCTCCTTCAACCTCCGCAAGCAGGAGCACTGCACAGGTGACTGGATGACCTACAACTTTGTGAAATTCAGCCTGGAGCCTGATACGCTCAAGATTGACTACGAGAAGGTGCGGCAGCTGGCTCTCAGCCACAAGCCCCGCATCATCATCTACTCCCCGGTGAACTATCCTCAGAATGCAGAGTATGAAAAGTTCCGCAAGATTGCCGATGAGGCAGGTGCCTACCTCTGGGTTGATATCGGACAGAACGCAGGCCTGGTGGCCACGGGGCTTATGCCGTCCCCTGTTCCCTATGCGGATGTGGTAACCTTCGGCGCCAGCGACGCCCTCCACGGCCCCCAGAACGGCATCATCCTCTCCAGCGCCCAGCTGGCTCCCGTACTGGACCAGGCGGTTATCGACACGGGCCACGTTTCCCTGAAGAAAAATGTCCTGGCCGCTCTGGCCATCACTTTCCAGGAAGCCGCCGCCGAAGAATTCACAGCCTACTGCGAGCAGACCCTCAAAAACGCCAGAGCCCTGGAAAAAGGCCTGCGGGAGGCAGGGATAAGTACCCTCTGCGGCCCCACCGCCAATCATCTGGTGCTGGCCCAGCTACGGGCAGGCATTGACGGCGATAGGCTCACGGACAATCTGGCTGTAGCAGGTCTCATGGTGAAGCCCGAGCAGCTCCTCACCTCCGGTGACCTCAGCTTCTCGGTACTGCGCCTCTCCAGCCTTGACCCCACTACCCGCTCCCTGAAGGAAAAGGATATGTTCAAGGTTGGCACTGCCCTGGGCAACTTCATCAATTCCGCCCAGAGCAGCGCAGACATCGATGCCATGGCCAAAGTCATCAAAAAGATTGTCGATGGCCGCCCCCTCTTCTCCGAAGAATGGCTCCCGGATGCGGAAGCAGACGACAGCCAGCCGGATATGATGGAAAAAATGATATACTGGAATATCTGATGCGGCAAAAACGCCTCTCTGTGATGCCAAAAACACAGAAAGGCGTTTTTTCGTCCCTGGCTTCACAAAATTTCGGGAGCGACATTTCTTTTCAGTGGCGTTATAATTGGTAGCATCAGAAAAAATAAGCAGGAGACACATTGGATATGCAAATAGCCGGAATTATTGCCGAGTATAACCCCTTCCACTTCGGCCATGCCTTCCAAATAGCGGAAATCCGAAAAACCTTGCCTGACGCGGGAATAGTAGCTGTGATCAGCGGCAGCCTGACACAGCGGGGCACCCCGGCCCTGCTGGATAAGTGGGAACGTGCCCGTCTTGCGGTGCAGGGCGGCTGCGACCTGGTCCTGGAGCTGCCCTTCGCCTTTGCCTGCCGCAGTGCCCAGGATTTTGCCCGCGGAGGCGTGAAGCTGCTCGAACGGCTGGGGATTGTCCACACACTTGCCTTCGGTGCGGAAACTGACAGCCTTGAATTGCTGTCAAAGGCTGCCAAAGACATAGACAGTCCTGCCTTCCAGCAGCAGCTCCACAGGGAAATTGCGAATGGACTTGCTTACGCTTCTGCCGTAGAAAAAATACTTGCACAAGAAAATCAAGCTTCTTTCATAAGAAAACCAAACAATATCCTGGCCTTGGAATATCTGCGCGCCCTGAATGATGCCCCCACCCTCTCTCCCCTGCTGATACAGCGTCAGGGAGCAGACTATCACAGCACTGACCTCAAAGCTCCCCTGCCCAGCGCCTCGGCTTTGCGGCTGGCCCTGTATGAAGGCCGGCTGAATGAAAAAGAGGCCAAGCTTTCTGCCCCTCCTGCCACTGCTGAAAGGCTGCTGGAGCTAAGGGCAGAGGAACTGCCTCAGATGGAAAGGCTCTACCCGGCCCTTCAGCTTGCCCTCTTGCGGCAAAGCACAGAAGGGCTAAGAAATAGTTATGGCATGGAGGAAGGACTGGAAAATCGTTTGCGGAAAGCAGCAGCCGCCCCCTGCTATGAAGCTTTCATCCAAAGAGCTGTCAGCCGCCGCTATCCAGCCACCAGGCTACGGCGACTTTCCCTGTACCTGCTGCTGGCTCTGAACAGGAAAACGGCAGCAACCTTTGACAGTTCAGGCCCCCTCTACGCCCGCCTGCTGGCAGCAGGACCAAGGGGCATGGAGATGCTCAAGATCCTCAAAATCAAAAGTTCCCTCCCCCTGATTGCCAAGACCTCCCAATTCCTTGACAGCAAGCAGCGCCAAAAAAATCTGCCGGAGCTCACGCCCCTGCAGCAGATGCTCTCCTTCGACACCTGGGCCACGGAACTGAGGGAACTGGCCCTGACTTGTTCCAAAGCCATAAATGATTTCAATCAATCGCCTATTTTCTTCAGATGAAAGAAAGGAGCTTTCTTATGTCTTTCGATGCCCATGATTTGGACTTAAATGAACTCATTGTCTGCCGCAATCTCCTGGCAGATGAGGTAATAGGCCATATTGCCGATCCTGCCGCCACTCCCGAGGAATTCCGCAGCGAGGCTGCCGCCTGCACTGCCAGGCTCATCCAGCTGGCCGAAACCCAGGGGCTGGGAGGAAATCTCCTCCGCACCTACCTGCTCTATCTGCTGGTGCATGAGAAGAATCTGGCGGCCCAGGCAGTGGAGGAATTCGCCCAGGAGGGACAGATCGGCGGCAGCCTCCTCAGTGCCTTTATCCACGACCTCACCATCCTCCTGCCCCTGCTGGAACTGCCTGCCAGTACCTTCCTCACTCTGCCCCTGCTGGACGAGTACCAGCCTACCAGGGGGCAGGCCAGCGAAGCCTCTGCCGCCCTGCAGGAACTCACCAAAGATGCCCATGAGGCCAAGGACTACGCCATCGCCCTCTTGACATATTACCGCTGCTACGGCTATGGAGAAATCGCCTCCTATCGGGCCTTCCGCTGGGATGACAAGGCCCATCTGCTGGTGGGCATACGCCATTTCGAGGGTCAGCGGCTCTCCGACCTCATTGGCTATGCCCATCAGAAGGAACTGCTGACCGGCAACACGGAAGCCTTCGTGGCAGGCCGCCCCGCCAACAACTGCCTGCTGGTGGGCGCGCGTGGCACCGGCAAGTCCTCCGCCGTCAAGGCTCTGGCCAACGAATACTACAGCCAGGGCCTGCGCCTGGTGCAGCTCACCAAGCGCCAGCTGCGCAGCCTGCCGGAGCTGATGGAAACCCTCCGCAGCTTTGCCAGCAAGCGCTTCATCATCTTCCTGGACGACCTTTCTTTCGAGGAATCAGATGCAGAGTACAAGTCCCTCAAATCCGCCATCGAGGGCGGTGTGGAGGCCCGCCCGGAAAATGTCCTCATCTACGCCACCTCCAACCGCCGCCACCTGATCCGTGAGACCTGGCGTGACCGCCTGGACGAGCAGGACGAACTTTACAAGAAGGACAGCATGAACGAAACCATCTCCCTCTCCGACCGCTTCGGCCTCATCATCCAGTACTACGCTCCCAATCAGGAAGAATATCTGGCCATCATCGCCCACATGCTGAAAAAACAGGGCATCGAGCTGACCGCCGAAGACCTGCGCATCGAAGGCCTGCGCTGGGAAATGGCCCACAGCGGCAGAAGCGGCAGGACGGCAGAGCAGTTTGTGCGGCATTATTTAGGAAAGAATTGAAAAGAGGAATAAGATATGCTAGTCGGCGAAGAGAGAAACAAAGTAGACCAGATCTGGGACACCTTCTGGACAGGCGGCCTCACCAATCCCCTGCTGGTCATCGAGCAGTTCACCTACCTGCTGTTCATCAAGCAGCTGGACGATATAGAGACAGAGAACGAAGCCAATGCGGCTCTGCTGGGCTATGAGAACGAGGACAAGATTTTCGGCCCCGACCAGCAGAACTTCCGCTGGAGCAAATTCAAGAACCTGGCCCCGGCGGTGCAGTTCCAATTGCTGTCGGAGGAAATCTTCCCCTTCATCAAAAATCTCCACCCCGACGATGATGCCTCCTACACCCGCTTCATGAAGGATGCTACCTTCCAGATTTCCGCCCCGGACAAACTGGCGAAAATCATCGAGGGCATCGACAAACTGGAACTGGACGAAGAAGACAGCAAAGGCGACCTCTATGAGTACATGCTTTCCAAACTGGCCTCCTCCAAAATCAACGGCCAGTTCCGCACGCCGAGACATATCATCAAGATGATGGTGGAAATGGCCGCCCCCCAGCCCAGCGACATCATCGTAGACCCTGCCATGGGCACAGCAGGATTTTTAGTGGCAGCGGAAGAATTTATCCGCAAGAACCACAGCGATATGCTGCTGGACGATGAACAGGCAGCACATTTTTCCAGCACCATGTTCCACGGCTTCGACACCGACCCCACCATGCTGAGAATCGGCACCATGAACATGATGCTCCACGGAGTGCATTATCCCCGCATAGACTACAAGGACAGTCTCTCCAAGAACAACTACGACAAAGACAGCTACACACTGGTACTGGCTAATCCCCCCTTCAAGGGCTCCTTGGACAACGAGACGGTGGAAGAAAGCCTGCTACGCGTCACCAAGACCAAAAAGACGGAGCTGCTTTTCCTGGCCCTCTTCCTGCGCATCCTGAAACTGGGCGGCCGCGCCGCCGTCATCGTCCCCGACGGTGTTCTCTTCGGCTCCTCCAAAGCCCACCAGTCCATCAGAAAAGAACTGGTAGACAACAACAAGCTCACCGCCGTCGTCTCCATGCCCAGCGGCGTCTTCAAACCCTACGCAGGAGTTTCCACGGCCATACTGTTCTTCACCAAAACAGGCGCAGGCGGCACCGACAAAGTCTGGTTCTACGATATGCAGGCTGACGGCTACAGCCTGGATGACAAGCGACAGGAGATTGAGGAAAACGATATTCCCGATATTATTGCACGATTCCATAACCTTGAACAGGAAGAAGGAAGGAAACGGACAGAAAAGAGCTTCTTCGTGCCCGTGGATGAGATACGGGAGAACGGGTATGATCTGTCCATCAATAAGTATAAGAAGATTGAGTATGAGACGGTGGAGTATCCTAGCACGTTAGAATTGATGACGAAACTAGACGAGCTGGATATGGAATACACAAAAAGGAAAGAAAACCTGCGGGAGCTTATTATATGAAAAATTATGCAGCCCTAAAAGAGTTAGGCGAAATAATAACTGGAAACACGCCAAAAACTAGCGATGCAACTAATTATTCTTCTAATGATGTTCCATTCTTAAAGCCTAGCGATTTACATGAAAATGAAATCTGGGAATTGACTTCAGCCGATAATTACATTTCTGAACACGCTCGTGAACAAGCCCGTATTGTACCTAAAGGTACAGTTTTGTGTACTTGCATAGGTATTATAGGGAAAATTGGTATTACAGCAACAGAATGTGCTTTCAATCAGCAAATTAACGCAATAATTCCAGATAGAAATATGATAAACACGCATTATTTAGCTTATGCAATTAGTGCAAAAAAAAATTACATGCAAGGCAAAGCTAATGCAGCGGTAGTTCCCATCATAAACAAAACGCAATTTGGCGAATTATCTATTAGGACAAGGTCACTAAGTGAACAAATGGAGATAGCAGAACATCTAAAATGTATAGAAGAACTTATTTCTAACCGTCAAAAGGCACTATCTACACTGGAAACAATTGTCAAGTCACGGTTTATCGAGATGTTTGGGAACTTGAGCAAAGGTAGCGATAGCGAAAATAGTATAACTTTACAAGAAATGCTGGATAGGAAATGGATAACCTATCATTTAGACGGGAATCATGGCGGTGACTATCCAAGAAGTCATGAGTTTATTGATGATGGAGTACCTTACATTAGCGCAAATTGTATTGTTAACGGTAAAATAGACTTTAGCCGTGGTAAATATGTTAGTGAAGAAAGAGCTAACAGGTTTCGGAAGGGGATTGCCTGTAACAAAGATGTATTGTTCGCTCATAATGCTACGGTTGGACCAGTGGTAGTATTGGAAACACAATATCCTAAAGTTATTCTGGGGACATCATTAACCGCATACAGGTGTGATTGTGAGCATATTATTCCTGAATATTTGAAGGCGTATATGGAACATCCAATTTTTATACAGCAGTATAAGGCAGATATGCAACAAACTACTAGAAATCAGGTTCCAATCACTAAGCAGCGGAATTATAGGTTCATAATACCAAAGATGTCGTATCAAAAGGAATTTGCAGCTTTTGTCGAACTCACCGACAAATCGAAATTGGCCGTCCAGCAAAGCATCGACACCCTGCAGACCTTGAAGGACAAGCTGATGCAGGATTATTTCGGTTGAATCATAGAATAGGATGTGATTAATAATGCAGATTGAATCTTTGAAAGTTCGCAACTTCCGTGTATTCAACAATATAAAAGTGGAAAATATTCCCCCCATGGCTGTCTTTTTAGGAAAAAATGGCGCGGGAAAAACAACCTTTTTTGACATTTTCGGTTTCCTGCACGATAGCCTGAACAGCAATATCCGTTCTGCACTATCTAAACGCGGTGGCTTCCACGAAGTTGTATCTCGTGAACAAGAGGACGATATACATTTTGAAATAAAATTTCGTCCCTCCCCCAATGAGCCAATCATCACCTACGAATTAACCATTGGCCTGAACGAAAAATCAGCCCCTGTTGTAAAGAAAGAAATAATGCGCTTCAGACGTGGACAGAGCGGCGCACCATGGAAGATTCTTGAGTTCGCCAATGGAAGCGGCGTAGCTGTCGAGGGAAATCTTAGTTCCTATGAAGATGTAAAAAACACCCCTCGCACCCCACAGCGCATATCTTCCCCTGACATCCTGGCCATAAAGGGGTTAGGACAATTTGAAAATTTCCCTGCAGTTTCCTCTTTACGTCGTTTGATAGAGGATTGGTATGTATCTGACTTTCATATTGAAAGTGCCAGAAACAGACAAGAAGCAAACTACAGTGAAACATTATCTACCACAGGAGACAATCTGGCACAAGTATCTAAATATCTATACGAAAACCATCGGGAGCGCTTTGATGCCATTATAGAGGCAATGAAGCGGCGTGTCCCCGGAGTAGATAACGTTGAAACCAAAGTCACAGAAGATGGCTATGTGATTTTGCGCTTTCAAGACAGTAAATTCAAGAACCCATTTTCTTCTAAATTTGTTTCTGACGGCACAATAAAAATGTTCACTTATTTGTTACTTTTAAGCGAACCTAACCCCCATGCGCTTTTGTGTGTCGAGGAACCTGAAAACCAACTTTACCCGGAGCTATTAGCTGAATTAGCCGAGGAATTCCGCCATTATTCCAATGTCGGAGGACAGGTGTTCATTTCTACTCATTCACCGGACTTCTTGAACGCTATTAGATTGGAAGAATTATACTGCCTTGTAAAATGTGATGGCTATACAAAAATCATTCGAGCTATGGACTTGCCATTAGTCAAAGCCCTTTATGATGAAGGAGATATGCTTGGCAGCTTATGGAGTGAAGGAATTTTGCTCAAGGAAGCTACAGAGGCCGGGAGGTTATAAAAGCAATGAAACTTGTATTTTTGCTAGAAGAACCTTCCATGAAGCATCTATTAGACATCCTGCTTCCGCGCATCTTGCCAAGTGATGTTGATTTTCAAACGATACCACATTCCGGAAAACGAGCATTGGAACGCTCTATCCCCATAAAACTGCGTGCCTGGAACGAACCTGGCGAAATCAAATTCGTCATTGTCCATGACCAGGATAACAAAGATTGCATACTGCTCAAAAAACAGCTTCTCCAACTTTGTAGCGACACAAATCGTCAGGTATTAGTGCGAATTGCATGCCAGGAAATGGAAGCATGGTATTTAGGAGATTTCAATGCCTTGTCCAAGGCATATAACAAACCCAAGCTGTTAAATTTTGCCAAAAAGAGCAAATATAGATACCCTGATGATATTCCTACCCCCAAAGAAGAATTGCGAAAAATAGTCCCAGAGTATCAACAAATTCTGGGTGCAAAAACTGTAGGACCATTTATGGATATAGAAAATAATACTTCCGTCAGCTTTCAACAATTTGTTACAGGAGTACGACGTATCGTTAATGAGTGATATTTTATTGTAGGCGGTGAGTTTATGGCCTCGAACTTTGATTTTGTCTCCCAGGAGCCCGCCTGGGAACACATAGCTGAACGAGCAAAGAAGGCCGAGCAGGGGCTGGCTGTAGCCCCGGAAGTAGCGGCTATCTTTGGGCGGTCGGCTATGGAGCTCTCCATCAAGTGGGTCTATGGGGCCGAGGGCATGGATATCAGCGACCCTTATAAGGCAGGCAAAGACAGGGAGCTTTTCTCTTTGCTGAAGGACAGGGGCTTTGCTGAGATTGTTGGAGACAGCAGGCTTCTTCACATGCTGGACCAGCTGCGACTTTTCGGCAACAGGGCTGCCCATGGCGGTACACCTCTCTCCTTCCGGGACGGGGTGCTCTCCCTGCGAATTCTCTTTGAATTTCTCAGCTGGATGGCTTATTGCTACACCTCCATACAGGGAGAAATGGTCTTTGACGAGAGCCTGCTGCCCTCTGCTCAGGAGAAAACTCCCCTCAGCCAGAAAGAACTCCAGAAACAAGCAGCAGAGATTGAAAAGAAAGACGCAGCCCTGTCAAAAAAGCAGCATGAGCTAGAGGAGAAGAACCGGGAACTGGACGAGATACGGAAGCAGCATGAAGCGTTGCAACAGGAACTCACCCGCCTGCGGCAGGAACGACAAGCCCAAGGTAGTTTCCATATCAATCCCATTACGGAAGCCGAGACCCGCAAGCGCTATATAGATTTCGACCTAGAGGCGGCAGGCTGGATCATAGGGGAAAATTGCCGCATCGAAGAAGAAATCTCTGGTATGCCCAATGTCTCACATACCGGCTTTACTGATTACGTTCTGTACGGGCGTGATGGGAAACCTCTGGCTATCGTGGAAGCCAAGCGCACCAGCCTTGACCCTGAGAAGGGTGCCAAACAAGCGTCGCTGTATGCCAAGCTTTATGAGGAAAAGTGCGGCCGTCGCCCCTTTATCTTTATGACCAACGGACTGCGCACCCTGTTTCTGGATGAGGCTTCCGGCTATCCCCGCCGAGAGGTGTCCGGTTTCCTCACCCAAGATGATCTGCAAATGCGCATGGACAGGCGCGGGCAGCAGCAGCCCCTCGCCGAGATCGAACCAAACCATGATATTGCGGGACGGCCCTATCAGCTTGAAGCCGTGAAGTCCGTAGAGGAATCCTTCGACCGCAAGCGCCGCAAAGCTCTGATTGTCCAGGCCACAGGCACAGGCAAGACCCGTGTTGCTATCAGTCTCTCCGATGTGCTTTTCCGCGGTGGCTGGGTGAAACGCATACTTTTCCTGGCTGACCGCACCGCCCTGGTGAAACAGGCCAAGCGCAGTTTCATGGATTTCTTCAGCAATGAAATCCCCATGGCCAACCTTATGGACAGCAGGGATGATGCTGCCACGGCCCGGATTATCTTTTCCACCTACCCCACCATGATGAATGCCATAGATACGGCCAAAAATCCTGAAGGGCGCCGCTTTTTCTCCCCCGGCACCTTTGACCTCATCATCATCGACGAGAGCCACCGCAGCATATATCAGCGGTATCAGGCCATCTTCCGCTATTTCGATGCCATGCTGCTGGGGCTGACCGCCACCCCCAAGAACGAGGTGGACAAGAACACCTACCGCCAGTTCGAACTTGAGGACGGCAATCCCACCTTTGCCTATCAATATGACGAGGCTGTGGAGCAGGGCTATCTCGTCCCCTATCAGCAGTTCGAGCGCACCACAGAGCTTTTGCAGAAAGGACTGCATTACAAAGACCTCAGCGAAGAAGACAAGGCCCACTATGAGGAAGTCTTCGGCCTAGCGGAGGACAATGCCCCGGATATCGAGAATACGGCTTTCAACAGTTACGTCTTCAACCGCCAGACGGTGCAGATGGTCATTCAGGACCTGATGAACCTTGGCCACTATGTAGAGGGTGGCGATAAACTGGGCAAGACCATCATCTTTGCCAAGAACAGGAAACACGCCAGATTCATCGTGGATGTCTTCCATGAAATGTATCCAGAGCTGGGTGATGACTTTATCCAGCAGGTGGACGGCAGCATAGATTACCATGAGCAGATCATCGATGACTTCCGCACACCCGGCAAACACCCCCAGATTGCTGTTTCCGTGGATATGCTGGATACGGGCATTGATGTGCCGGAGATACTGAATCTTGTCTTTTTCAAGATGGTGCGCTCCTACAGCAAATTCTGGCAGATGATAGGCCGTGGCACCCGGCTTTGCACCGGGCTTTTAGGGCCTGGGCTGGACAAGAAAAATTTCTATATCTTCGACTACGGCGGGAATTTTGAGTTTTTCAGCCTGCAAGGGAACAAGCTGAAAGAAAGCAAGAACCAGCCTTCGCTGACCGAACGCATCTTCAATTTGCAAGCCAATCTTTACCTGCTGCTTTACAAGGACAAGGATACTGAACGCCAAGCCTTTGCCCAAACGCTTTTCAAAGAATTGCACGGCGCTATAGTTGCCCTAGATGATAAGAGCTTTCGTGTGATACAAAACCGCCATCAGGTAGAAAAGTACCGCAACATGCTCACTTGGACGAATTTCACGGCAGATGATGTGGCAGAGATTGAGAAGCATATCTCCCCCATCATCCCCGGTCAGGATGAAGAGGTTATGGCCAGATTCTTTGACCAGAAAATCTACGGCATGATGTATGACTATCTGCTTGGCAAGGATATAGGCGCCAAGGCCCAGCAGGTGGAAGAAACGGCAGATAAGCTTAGTTCACCTCACCTGCTGACCATTCCCCAGATCAGGGAAAAGCAACCCTTCATACAGCAGGTGCGCTATCCTGAGTATTGGGATAACGTGACTCTGGCGAGCATCGAAAAAGTCCGCACAGAGCTGCGCGGACTGCTGAAATTCCTTGAGACAGAAAACACCAAAATCTACTATACAGATTTCACTGACCATATACTCACCGTCAATGAGCCTCACACCGTCATGCCCCAGCAGACTTCGGAAACCTACAAGAAAAAGGTGGAGCAGTATCTCTTGGAGCACAGGGAAAATATCGCCGTCCACAAGCTCCGCACCAACAAGCGTCTCACCGCTGCTGACCTGCGTGAGCTGGAGCGGGTGCTGTGGGAAGAGCTTGGCACCCAGGAAGATTACCGCCATCTGTACGGAGAGCGTCCTGTAGGACTGATGGTGCGGAAAGCTGTGGGTATGGACAGAGCCGCCTTGGAGGAAGTCTTTGCCGAGTTTCTCCAGGAGAATCGCCTGAACCTGCGGCAGCTTGACTTTGTAAAGCGCATCATTGACTACCTTGCCCAGAATGGGGAAATGCTGCCTCAGGATGTAAAAAAGCCCGCCTTTGCAGGGCTAAGCAATGTAGCACAGCTGTTCAAAGGCAGGCTTGATGAGGTAGAACACATCTTTATCAAAGTGAGAGAAGTAACCAGCAACGGAACCGAAATTGCCTGAAACTCAGTCCTTCGGATAAGCCACAATCCAGGGCTGATACTGCTCCTGTTTCGGCAGGACAGAGTGGTCAAACCACATGGAAAAAAATTTCGTGGCATTCTGGGTAGTATAGCCGTCCTGCTTATGGTCGCAGGTATCATAGGGGTCAGACAAAATCAGCATATCATCCAAAGGAGATTCGGTTCCCATGCTGTCATAGCCAATAATCGCCCGCCAGTGGCCGCCCCATTCCACATTCTCAACCAGGATGGGCCTGCCCTTTTCCAGGTGATACCAGACAAAATCCCTGAAATCTTCGTAACGGCTGATCTTGTCTGCCTTCAGACTGCTCTCCACCGTCCAGCCAATCTTTTCAAAGAACTTGACCATATCTTTTACATTCGTACCGTAGGGATAGGGCCTGGTCTTCATTTCCTTGGCCAGGCTCAGTTCATCATAATCCTTGTTGCCATACCAGTAGAGCAAGGGCAAAGCTGCTGCCGGGCCACAGTTATAC
>CACZHK010000020.1 GCA_902780915.1 Pseudoselenomonas ruminantium
GATATATTTTTTTGTGAAAGATATTGAAGGGAAAATAGAATGACTGATTTGGAACTAAAAAAGCTTAAAGATGATTTGTGGCATGCAGCGGATGTGCTTCGCTCTGGGGCGCATTTGGCGGCGAATAAGTATGGTCAGCCTATACTGGGACTTATCTTCCTGCGCTATGCTGATATTTTATACAAGCAGCATAAAGAGGAAATTCTGGCAGAATATGAGAAGTTAAAAGGCAGTCGCAGGGAAAAGACGCTCAAGGAAATAGCTTTTGAGAAGTGTGGCTTCTATCTGCCGGAAGAAGCATATTATGATCATATCAATGATGCTCCTGATGATGCGAAGAAGGCAGTGCTAGTAAAAGAAGCCATGGAGGCCTATAATGGAACCATGAATTCGGACCAGTGCTTGAAATTTTAAGAGTGCATGATATAATAACCGAACATAATGGAGGTCATATTCATGCCAAGAAAAAAGTACACAGCCGAATTCAAGACCAAGGTTGTCCTGTCGATACTGCAAGGCGACAAAGAATTTAACGAGATATGTGCTGAGCACAATCTCAACCCAAACATGGTAAGGAAATGGAAGCAGGACTTCCTGAAAAATGCCCACCTTGCTTTTGGTGCAGAGACTGAGCGTAAGAGCGCTCAGAGGAAGGAGGATGACCTGAAGAAGAAGAACGACCAGATGCTGAAGATGATTGGCCAGCTGACATTGGAGCGGGATTTTCTTCAGGACTGCTTTCGCCAGGCTGGAGAGGTCATTCCTCATCTGCCAGACTATGATCCGAAAGGATAACGGCCTGTCCATTCGCCGTCAGTGCAAGCTCTTGGGAATCAACCGTTCCAGCCTATATTATGAGCCAGCAGAGCCAGAGGAAGCCTGCCTGATGCTGGAGGAGGAACTCATGACTCGCATTGACTACTGGCATACGAAATGCCCGTATTTTGGCTCCCGCAAGATTCTTGACAAGCTGAGGAAGGAAGGCTACGCCATTGGCCGCAAGAAGATACGCCGCCTTATGTGGCAAATGGGGATTGCTGCCATATACCCCAAGATCAACTTGTCCAAGCGCAATTTCAAGGAGGCAATCGTGCCATATCTGTTGCGCAATTATACGGTTAATTTCCCAAATCAGGTCTGGTCTATTGACATAACCTACATCCCAATGCGGCGTGGGCATATGTATCTCACCGCCATAATTGATTGGTGCAGCAGGAAAATCGTCGGCCACCGTCTATCTGACACATTAGACACCAGCGAAGTCCTGTACGCCGTCAGAGAAGCTGTAGCAAAGCATGGCATACCGGCGATTTTAAATTCAGACCAGGGGAGCCAGTTCACAAGCGATGATTACAAGCATCTGCTGAAAGAACTGGGGATCCGTCAGAGCATGGATGGCAAGAGCCGCTGGGCTGACAACATCATGATAGAGCGTTGGTTCCGAAGTCTGAAAACAGAAGCCATATACCCCAATGAGTTTGCCTCCCCTAGAGAACTCCGGCAACTCATAAACAGCTATGTCAAAGACTACAATGCAATCCGTCCTCATGAGTCTCTGGACTACATGGTCCCAAATGATGCCTACTATGGGGGATTTCCCGATATTGCCTGACACTCTTAAAAATTTTTAAAGTGGTCTTGACAAGGGTTCCATTATAGTTGGTGCCTGAGGAGGAGCCAGAGTTATTATCTCGTATTATAAGGATATTCAAAGACATTCCCGAAAATTCTACGCTGGATATCTTTGGGGAAATTTATGAGTATTTCTTGGGGAATTTTGCCTTGGCCGAGGGCAAGGATGGTGGTGCATTCTACACGCCTTCTACAGTGGTTCGTTATATGGTGGAAGTGCTCAGTCCCGAAGCAGGCGGGGAAAAGAAATTCCTGGACAAAATCATAGCCGAATTGATACAAGAATACGGAAATATAAATCCCTCGAACCTCCATGAAATAAAGGCTTCGAGGGATTTTTGCGTTGTGGAGCAGAGGGCTATAGGTCGGGAGCATCTAATGCATGCTAGAATTTGTGGCTTGGAGGGGTTGTATAGCTGAAAATACCCCGTTTGTAGTGTGTAGGTACGCAGTAGAGAGGTGTTTGCGGGGTATGCAAAATAGATGAAAAAGAAGGAATTATACCATTAGTGACGAAATGTCATAGTGAAAAAGGTGGAAATAATAATATAAAATCTGTAAGGAGTGATTGACATTATAAACTGTAAAGTTTATAATTGATTACCTAAGTTTTAAAATTGAAAGGAGTACCATGATGACAATCTCCGAACAGATTAAAGTTCTGTGCGTCAGAAATAATATTAGCGTGTCAGAACTAGCTCGGCGTCTCGGAACAACCCCTCAGAACTTTAATGGTAAAATGCGCAGAGAGTCGTTCTCTGTTGTAGATATGGAACGTATTGCAGAAGTTACAGGAACAACCTTTAAAAGGGAGTTCGTTCTGAGGAATGGAGAAACTGTATGATGAAATATAAAGAATACTACTCAAATCGTGATGTAATATCCCTTTTTTCGGGTGCAATGGGATTAGACATTGGGTTGGAGGAAGCTGGCCTTAATGTGGCCATAGGCCAGGACTTTGAACTTGCCTGCGTGAAGACCATGAAGGCCAATGGACATAACGTGCTTGGCGGCGATATTCGGGAAATCAAGCCGGAAACACTCCTGGAAATGACAGGCTTGAAGGTCGGAGAACCCTTTATGATATGCGGCGGCCCTCCCTGCCAGCCCTTCTCCACGGCAGGGAAAAGACTAGGCATCAATGACCCTCGTGGTAGCTTATTCATGGACTTTATCCGCATGATTGACTACATAAAGCCACGCTTCTTTATTATGGAGAATGTAAAGGGCATTGTTTCGGCCCCTTTGAAACATGTACCTGCGGATGAACGTGATGGCAATGATCCGGAACAGCAGCTAGGAACAGTGCTGGATGTCATTCTTTCCGAATTCAACAAGCTGGGCTATAAAACCGTATATGGCATACTGGATGCCGTGAATTATGGTGTCCCCCAATTTCGGGAGCGGTTCATCCTGATTGGCAGCAGAGATAACGAAGATGTATTCTTGCCGGTTCCTACTCACTTCCAAATGCACCAAGACCCAAATTATCGTTGGAAAACTGTCGGCGAGGCTATAAAGGATTTGGAAGATGAAGATGGCGAATGTGGAAAACTGACACCAGAGCGCAAGAAGTATCTGCGTATGGTTCCCGAGGGCGGTAATTGGAAAGATTTGCCCCAAGAGGTCATCCGCGAGGCTATGGGGGGTGCCTATGAATCCGGCGGCGGAAAAGTCGGCTTCTATCGCAGATTGAGCTACGCCCAGCCGTCGCCGACCATAACTACAGCCCCAGCCCAAAAGGCTACCATGTTATGCCATCCAGTAAAAGACAGGCCGTTAAGCGTCCATGAATATGCGAGACTCCAGCAGTTCCCCGAGAGATGGATTTTCACAGGCACGACTGCGGCCAAGTACAAGCAGATAGGAAATGCCGTCCCCGTGGGACTGGCCAAGGCTATTGGTGAAGCCGTCATTGCCGTGGCGGACAAAAATGCTGTTGTGGAAACGAAGCGTTTCCGAGGGACAAGTATCCATAACAGAATTCGCAATGCCCTTGAGCTGGGCACCTATTCCGGAAAAATTGCAGCAGCTATGCTATAACGGGAGTGAAAGATATGGCGATTGGAAAAGAATATCATGAGGATGAAGTCGTAAAAGCTATTGCAAAGGCTATGGAAGACTTTTATGGCACCCTGATTGAAAAGATAGACGGACTGGATATTGTGAAAATCATGAAGCGGAAGAATCCATACCTCTATCGGGCCAAGGCGATGGAAAACGCATCGGAAATCGTGGAAAATGTACTTAGTGCCTTTGTTACATCCAGCGAAGAAACTATCTTCGGCAACTGCTTCTTTGAGCCGTTGGCCATTGCTGCCAGTGGCGGGAACAAGGCTTTGGCCGAGGGTATTGATATAATGGTTCAGGATAACGCCACCAATACGATTTATGCCGTGGCAGTAAAGAGCGGTCCAGCTGTTTTCAACGCAGACAGCAAGAAACGCCAAGAGCAGAATTTTACGGCAGCATCTAAACTGGCTCAACAGGCAAAGGCCAGATATGAAGCCATTATCGGTTACGGTTATGGTAAAAAGAAAGTAACAGGTCGTGGGAAGCCGAAAATGTACAGGGAAATTGCAGGCAAGCAGTTTTGGGCTGAACTTACTGGCGAGGAAGACTTTTATCTGAAAATCATCCAGTTCATGGGAGACTTGCCGGAACAGTATGTGGTATCCTACAAAGAAAGCTATAACAAAGCCTTCAATCGACTGGTCAGAGAGTTTTCCATCAAGTTCTGCAAGGAAGACGGCAGTATAGACTGGGAGAGTTTGGTTGAGTTCAATTCTGGTGATTAACAACAAATGTTTTCCATAGAAGGTGGGCGAGAGGTGTGCAATATGCATATGATAATCAGACAATGGTTTTAAATAAAAAAATCAATCCATTGACTCAACAAAAGATAAGTATTGAGCTCGGAATGTCAAAAGCAAAGGTGGATTCCATAATCTGTGACTGGCAGAAAAATGAATATATTTTCTTAGGAGCACGAGGACGATATGCACTTTTGGAAAAGGGAAGTCTTGTAGTTGAGGGGATTAATAAGATTGAAGCCAAAATGAAGAAATATTCTCAGAATGAATTATAAGGAACCCAAAAGATATGTTTTTTAAAACTAATTTGAATTTTATAGATTTGTTTGCAGGAGCAGGGGGCTTATCTGAAGGTTTCGTTCAGGCTGGTTTTAATCCTATTGCCCATGTGGAAATGAATAAATTTGCAGCGCGAACATTGGAAACTAGAGCCGCGTATATGTATTTAAAGAATAGAGGAAGAGCAATTCAATGGTATTATCAGTACGAACGAGGGGAAATAACTCGCGAACAACTTTTTGAACATATACCAATGGAAGTGACTAAAACTGTTATTAATGAGGAAATGTCAAAGAAAACACTCCCAAATATTTTTGCACGTGTTGATGAGATTATAAGAGAAGATGAAGTTAATCATGTGGATGTAATTGTAGGTGGCCCGCCATGTCAAGCATATTCTTTAGTTGGACGAGCTCAAAGCAGTCATATGAAAGTTCCGATGGACAAGGATCCAAGAAATGAACTTTATAAAATGTATACTGGATTTTTAAAAAAATATAAACCTAAGATGTTTGTATTTGAGAATGTTGCGGGGATAATTTCTGCACGTGATGGTCAAATTTTTAAAGAGCTGCAAGATACACTTGAAAAAGTTGGATATATAGCGATTCCTCATTTAAAAAATGCTGCTGATTTTGGAGTCTTACAAAATCGAAAGCGAATGATAATAATCGGGTGGAGAAAAGGAACAAGTCATTTTTATCCAAGTTTTAAAAAAAACAGAAGTAATGCTGTTGTTTGGGACTTGCTAAGGGATTTAGCTACTGTAAATAGAGGCGAAGAGAACAATGATTATCGTCTTAGTTATGATGCATGTAGCGATTACTTGAAAAGGAATAAGATTAGAACAAAAAACGATGTAGTGACACATCATATTGCAAGACTAAATAATCAACGTGACGTGCAGATATATGAAATTGCAATAAAGGCATATAACACCGGAGGAAAAAGGATTAGTTATGATCAGCTTCCGGATGTGTTAAAAACGCATCGAAATCAAACCTCTTTTAAGGATCGATTCAAAGTTGTTGAAGGAAATGAACATGCTTGTCATACAGTATTAGCTCATCTTGCAAAGGATGGACATTATTTTATCCATCCCGACATAAAACAGTGTAGATCTATAACTGTTCGTGAGGCAGCTCGACTACAAACTTTTCCGGATAATTACTACTTCGAAGGAAGTCGCGGTGAGAAGTTCAAGCAAATTGGAAATGCGGTTCCCCCTATGATGGCAAAGGTAATTGCAGAGGAACTAAAGAAGCAATTAGTAGATGCTGAATATTAAACGGAGATGATCTAGTGGGGATAGTTGAAGTAACTTATGATGGAATAAAGCAATAAAGATTGAATAATAGTCCGTATAGATGTTTAGCTATGGCAGTGGTTGATGTAAATCCTTATCAGATATAAATGCTAAAACAACTTGTAAAAATATGGGGTTATGAAAGGCGTAGGAGATGAATTAGATGAAAGATGGAAATATATATTTTCGTCCAAGAGCAAGGTTGATGCTTGAATTAGGTGAACAGCTAATTAAAAACGAAAGTGTAGCCATGCTCGAACTGATTAAAAATTCATATGATGCATTTGCGAAAAATGTCAAAGTTAGATTGGATAATATCGATAATTGTAATGCTGGATTAATAGTTATAGAAGATGATGGCGTTGGAATGACAAAAGATACAGTTGTAAATCATTGGATGGAACCAGCGACTTTTAACAAGAAAAAAATAGTTGATGATTGTAAAGCCCCTATTACTCATAATGGTGTCAAAAGAATACCTTTGGGGGAAAAGGGGATTGGTAGATTTGGCGCGCATAAACTTGGTAATCGTATAAAAATGATTACTAGAAATGAAGATGATCAGACTGATAAAGAAGTGTTTTTTGAAATAAACTGGAATGATTTTAACAATGATAAATATTTAAATGAAGTAGAAGTAAAAGTTTTTGAAAGAGACCCAGTGGTGTTTGTAGGAGATAAGCATGGTACTAGAATAGAGATTACAGAGTTACGACATAACTGGCAAAAAAGAGAGTATCGAAATGTATACAAAAGTATGCTGTCTTTAAATTCGCCTTTTAAGACGGATGATTCATTTAAAATTCATATTAAGTCTACACAGGAAGAGTGGGTTAAAGACTTAAAAGATTATTCTGATATAAAAAGTAAGGCACTATACAGTGCACATATTGTTCTTGATGGTAATAAAATCGAAGAGTATACATATAACTTCCGACCTTGGGAGGTATTGCAAAAAGTAAAAGCCAGAGAAAGTCATGCATACCAAGGAGAGAAAATCTTAGATTTAGAAAACAAAAAGAAAACTGAGGTCGATTTAGCCGCTTTTAAAATAGGAAGAGTGACAATTGATTTAAGTATATTCGATTTGGATAGCTATATTTTGAATCTTGGATTTCCAAATGAGAAGAAAATGTTAAAAGACTATTTGAAGCAGAATGGTGGAATCTCTATATATAGAGATAACATGCGCTTAAATGAATATGGAGAACAAAGTAATGATTGGCTAGGGTTGGGGGCGCGAAGAATAAACAATCCTGCAAAAACACTTAGTAGCAATTTAGTTATTGGTGCAGTTTATATAGATAGATTAGATAGCAAGGATTTGATTGAGAAAACAAGTAGAGAAGGCTTTATAGAAAACGCGGCTTACAATTGTTTTGTTAAGGCGGTTTTATATGCTATTTCATGTGTTGAAAACGAGCGAATGCAAGATAAGGCGGACTTGAGAATTTTCTATTCTGGGAATTTTAAGGAACCGGTGATTGGAGCGGTTAAAAAATTGTCAAAAATGGTTGACAAAAAAATAAAGGATAAAGATGTAAAAAAAGAGATTAAAAGTGCTCTTAAAAATATTGAAAATGAATATGAGGAAATAAATAAAATTTATGTTAAGAGTTCGAGCTTAGGGCTAAATATGAGTATGGTTATTCATGAAATCGATAAGATTTTGAAGGAGCTTGAAAAAAGTGCCGAAATGGAAGGTGTATCGTCGCATATAATGGGGCTGATATCTGATTTGGCAGGTAGAATATCAAGCTATTCGGAAATCGTTAAGAATACCAAAATGAAATCTATAATGTTAGATAATTTAATTGATGGGGTACAAAGAGTGCTTAAGTATAGATTACGAGCACATAAGCTCAATTTTGAAAAGCGGATTTGCAATAATAAGAGAACAATTGTATGTGCTGATAGTCTGGCTCGTAGTGCAATAATGAATATTGTGGATAATTCAATATATTGGTTGGAACGATACAACGTAGCGGATAAGAAAATGTGTTTTCTGGATTATGAAGAGGAATCAGGATACAGAGGATTGTTGATAGTTGATAATGGAAAAGGATTTACGCTTCCTGTCGATAAGATAACCCTTCCGTTTGTGTCCAAAAAAGAAGATGGAATGGGACTGGGACTTCATCTGGTAAGACAGATTATGGAAACTATGGGGGGGAAGATATTATTTCCAAATGCTAATGATTTTGATATAGGTGATGAATATAAAAATGGAGCAGCAATTGCTTTGGTCTTTAAGGAGGAAATAAAGAGTAAATGACATCAAATGTATTACCACGATTTGGAAAAGTAGCAATTATTGATAATGTACATGCGGAAGTAGAAATTGTAGAGCAGTTATTAACAAAACATGGTATTCCTTATGTTTATTATGATTATAACAAACTAATTACCGATCATGAAATTAATAAAATAGAAGGGATACGTCTTGTTTTTTTGGATATAAGACTGGAAGATGGTAATGAAGAAAATAAAAATATTTATTCCGTACTAGCATTAACAATAGAGTCTGTTATAGCAACTAACAATGGCCCCTATACGGTTGTTTTGTGGACAAATGAATATCATCTTAAAAATGAGGTTGAAAAATTCTTGTTAGAAAGGCTTTCGGATGAAGACACAACAAAGCCAACTTATATTTGTGCCCTCGATAAGAAAGATTTTCATGAAAACCCAGAAACTCTTTTTGGGAAAATAAGCGATGAACTAAATAAAAATAGACCGCTTGAATTTCTAACCACATTGGAAAGTATGACAATGGATACTCCGATAAGATTATTAAAGATGCTTTTGAGCGAGACTGGAAATGGAGTTGATGCGATAGATATTAACCAATTATTAATGCTTCTGGCTTCAGTCGGGAGCACGGATGAAATTAATAGTGTTAAGGCAACTAGAAATATATTAACAGTAATTGCTGATTTAGTTAAGGATAGCTGCCTAGAGTTAACGTCCAGTAATGATCGTATAAGTGAGTTGGCGAGATTTATGGATATAATAAAAGATTTTAAATCCCAAAATGTACCCATAGAAGTAAAAGCAAGGATAAATGCTGCGCTTAATGTAAATATGCATGGTTCGGAAAATGAAAAATTACCTGGAAAAGTTTATAAAACAGATCAAATAGAAGACTTAGAAGCATTTGATAATTCCACGTTTGGGAAAAAAGGTAAACATCCTATCTCGAAAAACGATAAAATTTTAGTTGATACTTACGAATTAATAAAAGTCGATATAACACCAGGGTGTGATTATGCGCAAGATAAAGCATTTATATCAACTTATGTCTATGGTTATTTGATACACATAAATAAGGTTGAAGATAAAAATGGTAATAAAGAATGGATGAATTTAGAATATAACAAAAAGATAAGCGAGGTTCGTAGTGTATATTTTACACCATGTTTTTTGGTTGGTGAAGATTTATGTATGTTATTTGTTAATACAAAATGGATAAGGTTTGAAAAATACGAAACAAATAACGAAAATTTTTTATTTAGGTTAAATGATGCCTTAACAAGCGATATTAGGAAAAATGCTGCTGATAATATAGCTCGTGTAGGAATACCGAGCGTCTAATAAGTGTGAATAGAAGAATTGGCATGGTCAGGCGTCACTGAAGAGGAACTGAAAGAAAAGGGGACTATACATACGGAATTTGGTGAAGACCTGTCATGGCAATATCTTGATTATGTCAGAACCCATCCTTTGAAATGGGAAGTGCCGACAAGGGTATTATACGGTCAGAAGGATAATCTGACATCTTTAGAAACGATGCAGGAATTCATAGACGCTCATAATGCGGAGCTGACCGTCATGGAAGACGGAGAGCATTGGTTTCATACGGAAGAGCAGATGCGGTTTTTGGACGAGTGGATCAAAAATAATAGTTAAAGAGGCGAGGTGATATTTTGCGTGGCAGCTTTGAAGTGTTGGTGAGCAGTCGCAGGCTGCAGTATAGATTTACCATTCGCAGGAATGTGACGGTTATTCGTGGTGACAGCGCTACAGGAAAAACTACTTTGATAGACATGATTCAGGATTACAATGAAAATGGCATAGATAGTGGCATTGCTATAAAGTGTGACTGCAAATGTGTGACTTTGGGCAGCAGGAATTGGCAACGGGATTTGAGAGAATTGGAAAACAGTATCGTCTTTTTGGATGAGGGAAGGCGATATGTCATGTCGCAGGAGTTTGCCGAAATAATCCGTCATTCATCAAATTATTATGTGATAGTCACCCGTGAAAGGCTGGAAAATATTCCTTATGGTGTAGATGAAATATACGGCATCAGGACCTCCGGCAAATATGGTGAATTGAAGCAATCCTATCATGAATTTTATCGCCTTTACGAAAATATTCCTTATGGCCGTCAAGGCATGAATCCACAAAAAATTATTACGGAAGATTCTAATTCAGGGTATCAATTCTTCATTGGTGCATTTGAGGATAGGGAATGCGTATCAGCTATGGGCAAGTCAAATATAGCCAGCTTAGTGGCGGGATTTTCAGAACCTGTGATGGTTATCGCTGACGGTGCTGCTTTTGGGCCGGAGATGGAACGCATGACAGAAATCATGAAGGTCAGGAAGGAGATATATTTGTACCTTCCTGAATCTTTTGAGTGGCTTATCCTGAAGTCAGGTTTGATCAGCAGGGAAAATTTGCAGGCAGTATTGGCAAATCCTGCTGAGTTCATAGATAGCGAAAAGTTCTTTAGTTGGGAGCAGTTTTTTACGGAAATATTGACAGAGAGCACCAGAGGGACAGTTTATCAATACAACAAGAAAAAGCTGGCGCCTGTATACTTGCACGAGGTGAGCAAGGCGAAGATACTATTGCAGATGAAGCCTTTTTTAGAAAAAATTGGATGGTGAGCCAGTTGCTGAATATTTATTATGGTGATATGCCGGAGGCTGTTTTCAACACAGAGGTGTTTTTTAAAAACAGCTATGCAGATGAATGGATAGTAGATGATTTTTCCAAGCAGATGATTGCTGATGTTGATAAATCCTGTGTGCTTGGGACAGGGGTGATAGACAGCCCTGTGCTGGGCAAGATTGCTCCGGAAAGACTTTCGGGGGGCGTAAAGACCCTTATGCTGATCAAATTCATGCCTGAAATGGTTTTCAATGCTTCTACCTGTGGCAATAACTGCGCTAAATGGTTGCTGCAGATAGCAGCAGATGAGGACAGGACGGTCAATCTGCGGAATATCATGAATTTCGGTGAGGATCCTTTTGAGCTGAAGGTGCTTAATACGGGGCAGGTGGTGCATTCCATGAGAGAACTGCTGCCTATAGCTATTGAGTATGTGTGAAAAATGAAGCAGCCCGCCAGGTATTGAGCCTGGCGGGCTATTTTTGTTTTTTGTTGTTTTATCAGTCTGCCGGAGTCTCCGGGAACTCTATGCCGGCGCTTTTCCTGGCCAGTTCCAGGACGCGGACTACTTCCAGGGTTTCTTCGCTCAGCCTTTGGTATTCCTTGCGGTGCTCGGGGGTCTTTCCGTCTATGATGGCGGCAAAGTTGCGGAACTCTGGTGTCATCCTGTGGGGGACTGGCTGGGGTTCGTAGGTTTCGGTGAGGGTGGAGCGCACCATGGCTCCTGAGGCATCTTTGGTGAGGGTGCTGTCTTCTTTATTCATATAGACCGTCACCAGCTTGCTGGGGGAATTGGGCTTGCCCTCCAGGCGCATCCAGCCATCTTCGCCCTGAATCTGGATATAGCAGGGGCTGTCCGAGTCCTTGGCCCCTGTGCAGACAGCGCAGAAGCCGGGGTAGGTGAGGACCAGGGTACCGGAGGTGTCGATGCCGTTGAAGCCCAGGTTGGCATGATAGGATACTTCCTTGGGACTGCCCAGGAGAGTGGCGCAGTAGTGCAGGTTATACACATTGATGTCGTAGAGGGCGCCGCCGTAGTAGGCGGGGTCGAAGGCGTGGGCGGCCTTGCCCTGGCGGTAATCGTCGTAGCGGCTGGAATACTGGGAGTAGTTGCAGAGAGCCATGTGGAGCTTGCCCAGTTTGGGCAGGTTTTTCTCCATCTCCCTGATCATGTCGCTGTGCAGCACCGTGATGGCCTCGAAGATGCAGAGGTCCTTTTCCTCGGCAAGGCGCAGCAGTTCCTCGGCTTCCTCCAAGAAGGGGGTGAAGGGCTTTTCCAGAATGACATGCTTGCCCTGTTTCAGGGCTTTTTTGGCATAGGGATAATGGGCGCTGTTGATGAGGCCGATGTAGACCGTGTCTGCCTGGGTCTTTTCCAGCAGCTCATCATAGTCAGTCCATACTTCTGCGATGCCATGCTCCTTGGCAAGGGTCTGGGCTTTCTCCAGGCTGTGAGGGCGGGCAAAGATGGCAGTCTTTTCTATTTGCGCCTCATCTTTCACCGCGCCCAGGGCATCGTGCACGATTTTTCCCGTTCCGATAAAGGCCAGTTTCATGCTGTTTCCTCCTTGTGACGATAATAGTTGATTGAGCGAAAATCCCTTAGAGTTTCAAAAAGTCTGCCTGCATGGTGACTTCTAGGGGCAGGGTGTCTGTCTGGGTGAGTATCTTCCTGGCGAAGAGGTCCAGGGTGCGCTTCCTTTCCCCGTGCAATACAGTCCAGCGGTCTATGAGGGGCTTGTACTGGGGATTGATGTTCAAAGTGTCCCGGTACTTCTGTGAGAAGGTGCAGTACCTGAAAAGGATTTCCCGGGCTACTTTGTTGAGGCGGGGGAGCCCCTCTGATTCATTCTTTATATACAGCTCATACTCGGCTGAGAAGACGCTGCGGTAATTGTTGCTGTTGCGTTTTAGTGCAGTCTTGACCTTTTCCTTCATATCGGCAGAGAGATTGGCATTTTTCTTGTAGAACTGCAGGTAGTTGCAGTATTCCGAGGTGAGGGAGGGATCGGAAATATCGCTGTAGTGAACCCCCTGGATGCGCTTGCACATCTCCCAGCGGAACTGGGCGCACATCTTCACCATGGTGTCCTCCAAATCTTCGGAGTGGAGGATGGAAACCATCATATGGGAGGGGGTGGTCCTTTTCCTGCCTTCGATTTCCTGCCACATGATTCCGCGGCTGCCGAAGTTTGGCATGAGCACTATGTAGGGCAGGACTTCCACATCATATTCAAAGCGGTTGATCTTCAGGTCAGGATAGGTGGCAAAGGTGGGGCGGTAGAAGCAGCTGTAGTCGATGGAGCGAACCCTTTCCAAAGCCTGATTCACCCGTGCGGCACTGGCCAGGCAGTTTTCCATGGGCCTGGTTGCGGCCTCGGCGTAGAAGGCGGGGATGAAGGAGAAGATGCTTCCGTAGGTCATTTTATTGGCGCTGGCTATCATGTTGTTCAGCTCAAAACTGGTCATGGCCCTGGGGTCATGCAGCAATTCGTCAGCCTTAGCCTGCTTCATGGAGCCCTGACGGACTTCCTCTTTCAGATGCTCAGGCCAGTCGTTATCGAATTCATCCTTGGAGGGAGGGGCTTCGCCACGGTAAATTTTCTTCAGCCAGTCATAGGCAGGCATGACCCGGCCCTGGGGGTCATCCTCCCACAGCAAAGAGTATTTATACAGCAGAGCTGTATTTTCCTCGCCTGCCAATTCTTCATCCACAAAGCCGAAAAGGAAGAACATCTTTACTTCGGCGGGAAGATCTGGATCTTCGATGCTTCTGAAAAAGGCGGCTTCATAGATATTGTAGAAGCGCCTGGTGATGTCCATCCTCAGATGACGCATCTCATCGGATTTCTCTGTCTTGTCAGGGCACTTCATGAAGTGCTTTATGTCCCTGGTGAAGGCCTCGGCCTCTTCCCTGTCAATGCCTGCATAGGCCAAAATGGTGCTGAGGGCATTCTTGATCTGCGGCAGATTGCCGCTGCCTGCCTCCATGGCCTCCCGGCGCTTGGCTTCATCTACTTTGGCTTTTTGGGTGTGGTATTCCTTGAGAAAATCATGTGTGGCCTCAGTTGTCTTCAGAATGAATTCGTCCATCATACTTATCTGAGGCTGGACAGCCTGGGCCAGCTGGGAAGAGAGCATAATGATGCCAATGCAGAAATTGATATCGGCAGAGTAGCAGCCTTTGCGAAGGAGCTCGTCTTTTTCCAGGCTGGCGCGGCAAAGGTCAATCTGCCATCCGGAGAGCAGTTCGGGCTTTTCAGGGGGGGCAAGGGAGGTGATTTCTTCATACGTATTGGGCATCATCATCAGTTGGGAGCAAACATCCCTGTAGTCTTCATAATATGCCTTCATGGACAGGCAGAGGTTCCTGCTCTCGTCATAGAGGGCAAACAGGGTATCAAGCATCCTGTTCAGTTTCTTGATGCTGGCAGAGACCATTACCGGGGCAATGGCGGGGGTGGCTTTGATAGCGGCTGCCAGGTCGTCATCACTGTTGTAAGCATATTCGAAAAGGGTGCTGTCCTCTGCTGCAACGTAGTCATAGTCGTATTTGCTGCCGCTGGGATGAAAGGCTCCCAGTATGGTACCGTTGCCCACTGTAAGGCTGATGTCATTGCTATGGCGTATGGTGAAGCTGCCCTTGAGGATGATGGAGAGGGTTTCCACCGTGTCGCCTTTGTGGTGGAGCACCTGCCCCTTGGAAATCTCTAGCTTGCCCATGATCTTGCGGCCCTCCTTGTAGATGCACTTTCTTGCTGTGATGCAGCTTTTGAATACAATATATATTGTTAATTTCTGTATTGAGGCAAAAATTCCTTCAATGACAATTTAGTTAATTTCATCCCAGACTGGCAGCCGCGTACGTGGGGGATAGAGCATATCTACTGACGAAAGCTGTATTATGAGATGATTTATGGTGAAAAAACAGCTCCCTGGCGGCAGGGAGCTGTTTGTGATCACTTGTCAGGAGATGGTTACCTTTACTATGGTTCCGCCCCCTTCGCGGGGGGATATGGCAAGTTTTCCGCCTTGCAGCTGCAACCGCTCTTGTATGTTCGCCAGCGCGATATGCGGCTCCTGATTGTCGGCGGGCGCAAAGCCGGGGCCGTTGTCTTCCACGATGATCTCGCTGCCGGCATCCGTCTGCCTGGTCCGTATGGTGATGTGCAGGGGGGCGTACTCGGGATCCATGCCGTGCTTGACGGCATTCTCCACAATGGGCTGGAGAGTCAGCGGCGGCAGACGGAATTCCTCGTGCAAGATATCATAGTGTACCGAAAGGCTGTCTTCAAATTGCACCTGTTCCACGGCCAGATAGGCGCGGGTGTGCTCCAGCTCGTCAGCAAAGGGCACGGCGTCCTCGCTGGCAATGGCGGTGAAGTTCTTGCGAAGATAGGTGGTGAAATCCAGCGTGACCTGCTGGGCCTTTTTGGGGTCCTTGGCGCAGAGGTAGTAGATGCTCATCATGGCGTTGTAGATGAAGTGGGGTCTCATCTGCAGCACCATGATGCTGGCGCGCTGATGGGCGATTTTCCGCTGCTGGCGCATATACTGCTCGATTTGGTCGAAAAGGATGATGCCGAACATGGAAAGGGAAGAGAAGACGAGGCCGGTGAAGACCAACTCCGGGAAATACCAAAATGTATGTACTATATGTGTAGCCGACAGTGAGAGCAGATAGATGAGGAAGGCTGCGTGATATTGGGAAGACAATTGGCTGCGACGCCTCAGGACTCCGATGATATTGATCAGCATGGGCAGGACCATGGCAGCCATCAGCAGGGGATGCCAGGGGCCGCGATAGAATTGATTATCCGGGGTGACATAGTACAGGGTATCCGTGAATTGGGCCGCCAAGAGCAGGAGAAAGAAAAAGGCCCAGCTCACAATAACGGCACGAAAAAGGCTGCTTTTTTGCCACCTCTCGCCGCAAGCATGCAGCAGGTAAGCCGTGAACATGGGCATGGGAAGGGGGATGAGGAAGTATTCCAAAAAGATAGAAACCTTTTCCTCCATTGCCATGCAAGGATTTTTGTAAACAAACAGTTCAAAGAGACCGGTTGCCATGAGCAGCATGGTCGTGGCAAAGAGGAAGATGAAGAAACGCTTGTGCCAGCGGTTGGTTCCGGGCATGATGGCAGCAATCCCCAGCCCCAGCGCGGTGAGGGTCATCATTGCGCTGCATAGCCCAACCTTTAATATATCCACCCAATCCATCATGTCAATCTACCTTCCCCCTGAAAACGGATAACGAAGTTTTTGGAGCTGTTCCCTGACAGCCTCAGGCGTAATCGGCTTCAAGAGAAAGCCGCTGGCGCCGGTGCTCCATGCGTCGAAAGAATACTCGATGTACGCCGTCAGGTACACCACATTGGTGCAGGGGTTGAGTTCGAGCAGTGTGCGGCAGAGGTCGAGCCCGCTGGTCTTTCCTATCTCAATGTCCAGGAAGGCCAGCGCGACCTGGTTTTCCTTTGCGTATTCGATGGCTTCTGACGGACGGGTGAAGCATATGATGTTGGCGTTCGGCAGCACCTCTTCCAAAATGGGAAGTGCTCCTGCAAGGAAGATTCTCCTGTCATCCACCATGATGACGTTGGGGATATGGTCGCTTTCCGTTGCCACTGACAGCAAGGTGTTTACGTCTGTGTCGAGGCAGCGGGAGATTTTGGCAATCATCACGGCATCGGGCAGGCGGCTTCCGTTTTCCCAGCGGGCAACCGCGGAACGGGTCACATACACCTGTTCCGCCAATTCCCGCTGCGAAAGACCTTTTTCACTGCGTAGCTTTCTTAAAATTTTTGCAAAAAGTGTATTCATGTTTTATGGCACTCATTTCTACCTGTATTGCTTCATTTCAAAATAGCTTTCGGAAGAAAACTTTCATTTTTCAGTTTACCAATGCCATATGTAAAAAGCAAGCGTGACAGTCTGGAACCCCCCTTGATTTAATCGAATTATAATGAGAAAATTATGTATAATGAAACTCAGATGGTGTTGACTAATTGAATTCGTCCTAACAAAAGCAGAAAGGAGGAGCACTGTAGTATTTGGGGAAACGCATAGTTGGCGTCCCCGCCAATATGGGCGAGAAACTCGTAGTGGGAGGTATAGCGAATGAACAGATTTTTTTTCAGGAAATCACTTTTGGCGTTCCTGGCAGTCTTGCTGATTGCGCTCTTTGTCTCAGGCGCAGGTACGGTTTTTGCCAAGTCAAAGTTTTCGCAGGAAGAGCTGGCCTACATGCCCGCTGTAGAGCTCATCGAACTGTTCCAAAAAGGTGAAGCAATGCCTAGCGAAGTCTTGGAAGCGCAGATCAGCCAGGTGAAGAAGTACAATGGCGAATACAACGTATCGCGCCGGGACTTGGTAAACGAGCTGGATACGTTCAATGCCGGCAAGGTCAATGCCATCACCTTCGACAACTTTGCGGAGGCCAGGAAGCTGGCCAAGGAGGCCGATGAACGCTATCGGCAAGGTTCTGCCCGCAGGCTGGAAGGGATTACCATCGGCATCAAGGACGAGAATGAAGTCAAGGGCTGGCGCGTCGATGCCGCATCCCTTCTCCTGAAGGACCGCGAGCCCAGCGACGCTGACGGCGCCATGATTCAGAAGCTCCGCAAAGAGGGCGCGATATTCGTCTTCCAGACCACGGTGCCCGAGCAGTACCTCAGCCCCATGACATGGTCGCGCCTCTACGGCGTCAGCCGCAATCCGTGGAACCTTTACTACGGCACCGGCGGGTCGTCCGGCGGTTCAGGCGCAGCGCTGGCCGCAGGTTTCTGCACGCTGGCCACCGGCTCCGATATGGGCGGCTCCATCCGCATTCCCTCTGCCATGAACGGGCTGTACGGCTTCAAGCCGCCCTTTGGCCGCGTCGCCACGTCGGATAACACTTACGAAACCTTAGGACCCATGGCCCGCACTTTTGCTGACATGGCACTCATGCAGGATGTCATTGCAGGTCCCAGCCCGGAGGTTCATGCCACGATCCGTCCCAAGCTGGACTATCCTCAGAAATACGCTCCCATCAAGGGACAGAAGGTTGCCGTCACCTACTGCAAGAACTGGCTCCAGGGCGGCTTGAGCCAGGAAGCCGACCATGCCGTGGACACCACAGTCGCGGCGCTGAAGCAGGCCGGAGCACAGGTTGAAGTGATAGAGCTGGACATTAGTGCTGAAAGCTTCATGCCGACCTACTTCAAGGGACTCATGTCCACCAGCATGTACGCCATCTTTGACGGTTTGGACAAGCATCGCGACCAGTTCAGCTCCTATGTGAAGAACCTGGAGGCGTATGCAGGCAAGCTGACTCCCCAGGATCAGGTCAATGCAGAAATGCAGCTGACGAAGCTGCACCGTGATGTCCAGCAGAAGGTCTTCGAAAAGGGCTGCATCGCCCTGGTCATGCCCACGCTGGCAACGGCGCATTTCCCTGCCGATCTTGAAGCGACCCCTGATAAAGCAGCCCAGGTAAACGGAAAAACCTATTCCAGCACCAATCTTATGCTGACACCGATTTGGAATCTTGCCAGCAGATATCCGGTGGTGGCGATGCCGGTTGAGCTGTCCGACAGAAATGTTCCCGTCGGCGTGCAGATCGTCAGCAATACCTATGATGATTTGAATGCTTTCCGTGTGGCATACGCCCTGTCAAAAAACATTGCTCCTCTCTATAAAGATGGGCGTTTTCCGGATTTCAGGAATGAAAAATAATGTGATTGGGTAAGACATAAGCCCCCAAAGCTGATCTCAAAGCTTTGGGGGCTTCTCTGTTCTTTTAGTTTACAAAGTCCTTGCCCAGTTTTGCGTAGACTGGCTGATTCAGAGAAAGGTGGCTCACGCCCTGGCAAGGATTTCCAGGATGGCCTCGCCGATTTCACTGGTCTTGGCAGTGCCGCCAAGATCCGGGGTGAGGCATTTCTTTTCCAGCAGCAGGGTCTCTATGGCAGCGATGACCTTGGCACCCAGGTCGGGCTTGCCGAAGAAGTCCAGCATCTGGCTGACGCTCCAGATGGCAGCCAGGGGATTGGCCAGTCCCTGGCCGGCAATGTCTGGCGCACTGCCATGGATGGGCTCGAACATGCTGGGGTATTTGCGCTCAGGGTTGAGGTTGGCTCCTGCTGCCAGCCCCATGCCGCCTGCGATGGCGGCGCCCAGGTCTGTGAGGATATCGCCGAAGAGGTTGCTGGTGACTACGATCTGGAAGCGCTTGGGGTCTTTGACGAAGAACATGCTGGCGGCGTCCACCATCAGGCTGGAGGTGGGCACCTCAGGATATTCCTTGCCAACCTCGGCAAAGATTTCGTTCCAGAACACCATGGAGTACCCCAGGGCATTGGCCTTGCTGATATTGGTAAGGCTTTTGCCTTCTTTTTTTGCCATCTCATAGGCGTAGCGGATGACCCGCTCGCAGCCTTTGCGGGAAAAGACCCCTGTCTGCAGGGCCATTTCCTGTTCTGTGCCTGGATAGAGACGGCAGCCTACATTGGCATACTCGCCTTCGCTGTTTTCCCGCACCACCACCATGTCGATGTCTTCTTCACTTACATCTTTCAGAGGGCAGGGCGCACCTTGCAGCAGTTTCACAGGCCGCAGGTTGATATACTCATCGAAGCCCTTGCGGATTTTCAGCAAGAGCCCCTGCAGGGATACATCGTCCGGCACCCCGGGATAGCCTACGGCGCCCAGGTAGATGGCATCGAAGGATTTCAGGCGGGCAAGCCCGCTTTCTGGCATCATCTTCCCTTCCTTCAGGTAGTATTCGCAGCCCCAGGGAAAGTCCGTGAACTCCACTTCAAAGCTGCCGTCCATTTTGGCAATGCCTGCCAGCACTTTCTTGCCTTCCTCGATGACCTCAGGGCCAATGCCATCGCCAGCGATGACTGCAATCTTGTATTTTTCCATGTGCAGCGCTCCTTACAAATGTACTCGTTCAAAATCAATGTGTATATCTTCGCTGTGAACGGCTTGATTCCTCCTGTGGATTGGCAGCCAGACGACTTTTGGTGGTTCTTGCCACGTTATACCGATGAGGCTGGATATGGCCATTTTACCTGTCATCTGTTTGTGAATGAGATGGGAGCTGCAGGGAGACCTTATTTTTCCAGTGCAGCCAAGTCCTTTTCCATCTCCTGCAGCAGGTTTTCTTGATAGAGAACTTTTTTATTCTCTTGCATGGCTTTGGCTACGGGCTGCAGCTGGGGGTGCAGTTTCTCCGGCAGTTTTTTCAGCCGCTCCTCCGGCAGGGGCTGGCTGGCTGCTTTATATTCCTCTCCTGACATATGCCAGAGCCTGGCATTTTGGTATTTTTGCAGCAGGCGGTTGGCTATGCCCAGGCCTTCCGGGTCGCAGTCGCCGCTGTAGAGGAAAAAGGCTCCACTCTCTGCCAATTTGTCCAGCAGAGCCCAGGAGGCGGCTTTCAGCTGGCCGTGCAGGGCCAGGAGAGGTGTCTTCTGGCCGCGCCTTTGCAAGCTGTCCAGCAGGGCAGAAAAGACCCCGGAGTTTTCTACAATGTATACGGGAGAACTGTCCTGCAGGGGGCAGATCCTATGAGCGCGGATAATCTCTCTGAAGGGGAGATTGAGAGGGGAGAGGTTTTCGGCCGCACTTCGCCAGTAGGAGATTTCCTGCCCCTGGCCGTCATAGGCCGTCAGGCCGTAGGCCGTGGCAAAGTTCAGGATATCGTCACGCAGGATGTTGAACTCATAGAGCAGGCTGGTGCGCTCGTCAGCTTCTCTGGGGACGGTTTCGCCTTTCAGATAGGCCAGCGCCTGCAGGAAGAGGCGTCCCGCTTCCTGGTCAAAATCCAGGCCGTGGGGATTGCCGGTGACCTGGCTGGCAAAGATGGGCAGCCGCTGGCAGGTGGCAGGCAGCATATCAAGGGCCCTGGCTACGGTGCTCAGGAGTTCTTCCCGCAGGTAGAACTCCCTTTGGTAGAGATGCAGCTCTTTGGCTTTGAGGGCTTCCAGCCACTGACGGGCTGCCCCATCTTCATGCAGGGCGGCCAGTTTTTCATACAGGCTTTGCCTGGCGTCTTTTTCCCGCTGGCGCTCATCCTGCTTGGAAGAGAAATTCCCGGGCATGAGATCCAGCAGGAACCCTTCGAGGGGCAGGCTGGCAAAGCGGGTCTTTTCCCAGGCCAGGGCGAAATTCTTGTAGGAAAGCCAGTCTCCCGGTTTGGCCTGCTGCCGCAGATAGGCGGAAAGTTCCTGCTGTTCTGCGGCTGTCATGAGCGGCAGGGTCAGCCTGCCGCCAAAATGGCCCAGGCTCCTGTATTTTTTGCAGAAGGCCACGGCCAGCTTCATGAGCAGGGGGTGATCTTTGAAATAGCTGCGAGCCTCTGCGCAAAGCTTACTCTGCATGGGCTTCCTCCACCAGGATATGTTTCGTCCTGCCGTCCCAGTGGTAGGGCAGGAGGGAAACGCAATTGGCATTGAGGGGGCGCAGGAGCTCATAGATATTCAGGCTGGGCACCACATCATAATCTCCCCAGATGGCCTGGGAGTTCATGATGTAGTTGAAGCCCATCTGCTCCACCAGCCGGAACATATCCCGCATGTTCTGCTCGTCTACTCCTGCGAAGGCCTCGTCCAGCGTGATGAGCCTGGGGGCATCGTCAGCGGCATCCAGGTAGCGGGAGTAAGCGGCAGAGAAGAGGGGCACATACATGGCCATGGCCTTTTCGCCGCCGCTGAAGCGGAAGAAAGCCTTGTCTGTCAGCTCTTTGTGCTTGACCTGCTCTCCCTTGTCGTAGTGAAGGCGGAAGCGGAACCAGCGGCGGTAGTCCAGCTGCTCACGCACAGAAGCCTGGAAGGCCTCCGCATCCTTTTCCTGGGCTTCGGCAGCTTCTCTGGCCCGACGGATGCGGTGGGCAAAGTGCTCCTCCAGCTTCTTCATGTCTTCTTCCTTCATCAAGTCGGGATCTCCGTGGAGAAGCTCGATGAGCTCTGACGTGTCCATCTCCTGATCTTCCTCCCCTGTGAGAGGTTTCCACTCCAGGCGGAAACGCAGGGCACTGGAGGTTTCGCTGTCTGCCATGAGGCGGTTCATCTTCTTCACCCAGTCTTCGGCTCCGTAAATCTTGTCGCTGATGGTGCGGCCGATGCTGTTCATGATGATTTCCTGGTAGATTCTCTTGTCCTGTTCTGACAGCAGGGCGGCCTGCTCTGCAAGGTGCCGCTCAAGTTCCGCCTGCTGCTCGTAGGGGGACAGAGGCTTTCCGCCTGTTTCCGTCAGGGCCAGCTGGCGCACAGCCTGATTTTGCAGGGCCTCCCAGCGGGGCAGGAAAAGTTCCTCGTCCTCCGGGTCAAGTTCCGGCAGGGGGCCAATCTCATCGAGGCATTCCCGCAGGGAGAAGCGGTACTCGGCAATTTCGTCCCGATGTTTGGCGTATTGCTTTTCCACCCTTTGGGCAAGGGCTATCAGGGGGGTGCCCCTGTCCTTGCGGCGGGCCTGCATGATTTCCGTCAGGCTCTTTTCCTCCCTGCCAGGATAGCCGCGCTGCTCCTCGGCCCGCAGCAATTCCTGCCATCTGCTGAGCAGCAGCTGGTAAAGGCCGTGGCGGCGCTCCAGCCGTTCAAGCTCTGCCGTGAGGCTTTCCCGCTGGTTTTCCCTCTGTCCCAGTTCTCTGGAAACTTTGCTGAGTTCTTTGGGCAGGGCGGCAAGTCTGGTGACCACCTCGGCAATGCGTGCTTCGATGGCGGCGGCATCCATCTCCTCCAGCTGGCGGCAGAGAGCTTCGAGGGTTTTCGTGAGCCTGCCTATGGCAAATTCCTTGTCCAGGATTTCCCCTTTCAGAGTATCCACTTCTCCTGCTACATACTCATGCTCTTCCCTGTGCTGGCGGAAAAGCTCTGCGGTGTGGGCATGGCCGGCTTCCAGCAGAGTGAGGCGGTGCTGCTCTTCCCCGTATTCGGCCAGGGACTGGAGGGCACCTTCATAGGCGACGGAGGAAAAGGCCAGGGCAGTTTCTCCCCTGAGGGACAAGATGCTTTTCCGTTCTGTCAGAAGTTCCAGGGCCAGTTTCCTCTTGGCTTCTTCCTTTTCCTGCAAGCGCAGCTTCTGGCGCTCTATTTCCTGCTCCTTGCTGCGGGCGGCATCGAAGGCTGACTGGGCCTCAGCGGGGGAGGGGAAGGTGTCTTTGGCGTGCTGGAGTTTGTCGCTTTTGTCCAAAAGCATGGATTCCTCTGTCCTGGCTTGGTCTCGGGCGGCAGAGAGCTCTGAGATTTCCGCTTCCTTTTCCTCAATCTGGCGGCGGCGGTAGGCCTCGCGGGCCTGCTTGCCGATGAAGAGGGCGCGCTCCCTTTCGGCGGCCCGGCCAGAGAGGCAGCCCAGGGTATAGGCTCCCTGGGTGAGGTTCAGGGAGGCAGCAGCGCCTGTGCGGTAGAGCTCGCCATTCACCTCGATGGAAGAGAGGATGGCGGCAATGCGTTCCTTGCTGAGGCCGCTTTCTCCGGGGACCGGCTCCAAGTAGTCCAGCAGGGATTCGGAGAGCAGCACCGGCTCGCCGGCAAAGATGATGGCTCCCCGCATTTCCTCGGGCAGGGTGGCGGCGGTTTCGTTTTTCTCCAGGATCAGGGCGTTCAAGAGACCTGCTTCCAGCAGGGCAGACTCCAGCCGCTCCCGCATTTCTGCCGTGACGGTGGGGCGGAATTCTGTGGCTTCATAGAGGGGCAGGAAATCTATGCCCTGCTCCTGCAGCTGCTTCCTGGCCTTTTGGTAGGCTTCCCCAAGCTCCGGCTCCGCTTCCCGGGTTTCCTTGAGTGCTTTCAATTCCGTGGTGGCTTGCAGGAGCTTGCTGTCCAGTTCCTGCAGCTCGAGCCTTACCTTGCCGATGGCACTGTCCAGCTGCCGCTGCCGGGTGCTGGCGAGGCTGCTCAAATGGTTCTGGACATCCAGCCAGCCGGTGCCCTGGTAGAGATCCCGCAGGGCACCGGTCAGGCGGATTTCTTCCTCTTTGGGAATGGGGAAGGCTTCTTCCTCGGTTTTCTTCCACTCGTAGAAGGCTTTCACCAGCTGCTCTTTAGCCTGGTCCAGTTCTTCCAGCAGGCGCTCATGCTCATGCTGGAAGTCGTCCAGGCAGCGGGTTTCCTCTCCCAGCTCCCGTTCCAACTGCTGGGCACGGCGCTCCTGCTCCTCGTACTGACGCAGAGACCTCAGAAGCTCCTGCAGATGGGCACCGTGTTCCTTGCGTTCCTTCTGCCACAGGGCGAAGTGTTCTTTCAGCTGGGGATTATCCAGCCTGAAGCCCTGGGCCAGCGCCATGTGGGCGCCGAAATCCGCTTCATCTGCCAGAGCCTGCAGGTCTTCCAGGAGCTGACTGGCCTCGCCTTCCAGCTGGGAGAGTTCCTGTTCCTCTTTTTTCATCAGCTCGGAAAGATCCAGCTCCCGACGGCGCTTCCTGGCAAGGCTTTCTTCCCGATGCTCTTTTTCTTCCGTTTCTTTGGCCAGCTGGCTTTCCGCTTCTTTCTTCTTTTCAGCGGCCTTGTAGGCTTCGTGTTCCTGCAGGTCACGCTGCTCCTGCTGGAGGGCGGCCTGCTCTACGGTCAGTTCCTGCTGCCTCTGCTTGGCAGCGTCTGCTGCTGCTTCAGCTTCCTGCAGCTGGGAGTGCTGTTCTTCCTCCTGCGCCTTCAGCCGGTTGAGCGCCTTCCTGCTCTCTGCCTCTCCCAGGGCGCGCTCAGCCAGTACGGCAGCATTGTAGCCGGTATAGGCCTTGCAGATGTCCTTGAAGGCAGCCTGCTCCCGCTTCAGCTGCTCGATGGCCAGACGGGTCTTTTCCATATTTTCCAGCGTTTCTGCCAGGGGGCGGAGGTCTTCATCGGAGAGGGTGGGCAGGGACTCGTTGAGGATTTCGTATATGACACTGGGCTTGAAGTCGCGGGAGAGTTTGGGACTGCGCAGCTGAATGAGGAGCTTCATCAGTTCTTCGTACTTGCTTATATCCTCATAGCCAAAGATATACTGATTCACCATGGCCATGTATTCCTTCTGCTCCGTGGTGACACGGCCATCCTGGCCAATGGCGTTTTCCAGCTCCCTGCGGGTGAGAGGGAGCTTCTGCTCTGCGCCGGTTTCAGGATTTTTGACCAGGCGGTAGAGGGCAAAGTCCTCCCCGATGCGGCGGCCGTTTTGCAGGATGAAGCCCCAGAAATCCACCTTGGAGGAACCGCGGCGGGCATGAAGGCCGATGCCTGTGGTGATGTACTGGTCGCTGTTTTCCCGCTTGTATTCCAGGTAGAGATACCCCGTGCGCTCATTGTCGCCGTTGATTTCCTTTTCTCCCAGCAGGTAGTCATCCATGGTGCGGGACTTGGAGCCGAAGCTGTCCAGGCGGTCAGCCCGCTTCACCCCGTCCAGCAGCACGGTGACCAGGCTCTGCATGGTGACGGATTTGCCGGAGCCGTTGCTGCCCCGTAGCAGCAGGCGGCCACCAGAGAAGTTAAACTCGGCTTCGTCATAATACCAATAATTCAAAATGCCTGCCCGGTGGGCCTGCCAGCGGTTTTCGCTCATTTGTCTTCCTCCGCTTCTTTCTTGCCGTATTTTTTAGGATAGGCACCCTCGTGCCTGAATGCTGCGGACAGCAGAGTGACGGAGCCGTCTGCTCCCACTCTGGCCATGCCCCAGGCCTGCATCTCAGATAGCAGTTCTCTGGACAGGCGCTCCTGCTTCATTTCCCTGTACTCCTTGGTCCAGCCGCTCCGGGTGGCCTCAGCGAGGGCTGCCAGATGTTCCAGCCATTCTTCTTGGCTGAAGGGATGGGCAAGGGTTTCCTTGGGCAATTGCCGCAGATAGTGGGACAGGTGCAGCATGATGTCGTGCAGTCCGCGGAATTTGGCGGGGAATACGTCCCGGAACCAGGTGTTTTGTTCGTGGGATACAGCCAAAGCCGCGTTCTGGTAAAGCTCATAATGGAGGCCGAGATAGTCTGAGAGATCGTTTATGAACCTTTCCCTGCGGTTTCTCAGGTAAAGGAAATCCAGAGGATCTTCGCCCTTGTAAAGCACAGGGGTGAGCAGCAGGCTCCTGTAGAGCCTCTGCCGCCTTTGCCGGGCGGCCTGGGCTTCTTCAGTATTCTCCGTGAAGAAATCCGCCTCGGCTAGTTCCTGCAGGCTGCTGTAATATTGGAGCTCTTTGGGGAAACTGCGCAGGAAATAGCGGGAGAGGGAGGTGACCTCGTAAAGGGCTTCGCCGCCCATGACCCCGTCCTTGAGGCCCGCAGAGACAAAGCCTTCGCTTTCATCGTCCACGATGTTTATGATTTTTTCTTCTGCCAAAAACTTCAGCACCCTTATCAGGGCTTTACGCCAGCTGTAATCTTCCCAGTTCAGCTTGCTGGTGAAAGCGTCTTCCGGATAGTAGGAGAGGAGGGCTTCTGCCAGTTCACCCAGCAGGAACTGGCCTCCCGTTTCATATTCTTCCAGGAAAGCCAGCACGCAGGCGAGGAGCACATAGTCTTCCCGGCTCTGCATGGGGGCAAGGCCCATGAAGCTTTGGGCCTGGGCGGGGATTTTTTCCAGCTTGTAAAATTGGGCCGTGACCAGCAGGGGCCAGCCGCACCTGTCCCTGAAAAAGTGCCGCAGGGGGCGCTCCAGGCGGCGTATCAAAAGATATTCTTCCGGCATATCCTTGCGGGTGACCCAGCGGTTTTCCATCAGGATCTGGGCGGCCTGTCTTAATTCTTCCTGTTCATCCATAGTTTATTTGCTCCGTTGCAGTTTGAATTTCATGGGAGGCAGGGCAAAGTCCCCATCCTCGCAGTGAAGGATGACCTTGCGCTTCTCCTGCGGGTCATACAGAAGTTCCACCCCAAAGCCCATTTCCGTGCTGATGGGATTGCGGTGCAGGGCTCTGGCTACCCAGCCCAGCAGCATCTGCCGCGCCTCCCTGGAGAGGGTGGGCAGGTGCTCGAAGTCTATCAGGTCATCGGAGGAAAGGCTTTCCATGAGGGCAGAGAGCTTTTCCCGCTGCTTAAGATGTGCCCGCCGAGCTTCCTCCTTGGCGGCGTTATGCTCCTGAATGGGGGTCTGGCGCTGCCGTTCCCGATAAGTCCTGACCCTGGGGGCAAGTTCCAGAAAGGCAGCCGGTTCTTCCTCTATGCGGCTGGTGTAGTCTTCCATCTCCCGGCTTTCGGTGTAGAAATGGCGTCCACCAGCGGGGCCGAAGACGAGGGCGCTCAGTTCATCTGCCTCTTCCTTGGTATCCAGCTGGGAAAACCACTGAGCCAGCTGCAGGTACTCGGCCTTGCGGCTGCGGAAGGACTGGTGCTGCTCTGCCAGGCGCTGGGCGAATTTGGTAATGCGGCGAATGGTGTCCACCGTCTCTTTGGACAGGGCGGATAGCTCGCTGCTCCTGTAGCCTGTGCCTATGAACCATTCCCGCATGACCTGGAAGCTTTCCCGGAAGTCCTCCAGGTAATCTTCTTTGGCCTTTTCCTCTCCCAGCAGGGGAATGGTCAGCTGGTATTCCGCCAGCCTGGTGAAAAGATTTTCTTCAAGCTCCGGGGTACTGTCCTTGAACAGTTTTTCCATGCGCTGGGCGCTGTGCTGCAGGCCGATGACGAAGGTCTGCAGGTAGTGGGTGAATTTGTCTTTATATACAATGAAAGCCGTGGTCTGCATGCGTTCCTCTACCTTGGCGCTCTTGAGATGGGCCAGATAGTCCGAGGCGTTCTGCACCATAGTGCGGAAGTAATGCTCCAGGTCGTCCCAGAGCTGGTAGATTTCTTTGTCCGGCAGGGGCGCAGGAGGAAAGAGCAGGTTTTTCAGGGCGCTTATGATGCGGTCAAACTGGGTGGTTTCCAAAGAGCCGCCGAATTCTTCGCCGATGGTCCTGAGCTTTTCCAGCATGCGCTCTATTTCTACGGTATAGGGGCTGCATTGGTAGCGGAAGCGCTTTTTCTTGAAGTCTGCAATGGTCTTTGAGCGCCCTGTTTCCTGATGGGGAATGAGATTGTTCCAGCCTACCAGGGAGGTGAGGTCCTGCTCCAGCTGGTCAAAGGTATATTCCTTGAAATGGGCATCTTTTTTCAGCTGATGGAAAATGTCCTCCGGGTAAACGTAGGTTTGCATATGCTCATGCCGTTTGAAGCAGAAATGCAAAATGGCACGGTAACGCCAGGTATTGTCCGTATTCAGGTAGCTGGCCTCCGGAATACGGCGGAAGTCTTTGTCGTCCATAAGCGTGTCCTTTCTGTGATGACGATAATCTATTCAATTGTAAGATAGGAAGGGGGAGAAGGCAAGGAAAAGGGCTAGAAAAAACTCGCCCGGGTATTATTTGCCTATACGCGAGCGAGTTCTGCTGAATATGCTATTTTTCCATTGCCGGCACAAGTTTCTCCTGTGCCTTATCGTTTTTTAAGGTAAAGACGCTGATGAGGGTGATGATGAGGACGCTGGCTGCCAGGAAGGTGTAGGTGCTCTGGAAGCCCATGGAGGCGTACATGCCGCCGGCGATGGAGGAGAAGATGACTACTGCGCCCTGCTTGGCCAGGTTGAAGCCCAGGAGGTACACTGTAGCGGAGAGCCTTACATCAAAGACAGAGGCGATGTACTTCATGACGGATACCAGCATCAGAGGCATCTCGAAGGCAGCGATAAGGCGGAAGCCGGAGAGGGCGATGGGGTCGGTGAAGAAAGCACTGCCGGCGATGCGGACGAAAGTCAGGAAGCCAAAGAGCAGCAGGCCGCGCTTGGCGCCAATCTTGTTCACCAGAGCCGGGGCAAAGACCATGAGAATGGCTTCCAGGGCCGTCTGGGCAGAGCAGAGCTTGCTGAAGGTGTCGATGCCATCTTCTTTGCTGCCGAAGAAGGTTACATAATAGTTGGGGAACTGCTGGTCAAAGACATCGTAGATGGAGGCGGTGCCCACGATGATGAGGGCGAAGGCCCAGAAACTCTTGAGCTTCAGGATTTCCAGCACATCTTTCTTATTGATGCCTGCAGCCGAAGCTGCTGCTTTCTGCTCCTCCGGGGAGTCCTCTCCCTTGACCCTGGCCAGATAGAGAAGCAGGCACAGGAGCACGGCGGAGCCGCTGCCGAACCAGAAAATGCTGTCGGGATTGTTCACATACAGGAGGCCGCCGATGAAGGTGGCAGTAGCACCGGCTAGCGACCCGAAGAGGCGCACATGGCCGTACTCAAAGCCATTCTTGCGGCTGACTTTCTCGATGTAGGATTCCACTACGCCTACGCCGCCGAAGAAGCAGAGGGAGAGATAGCTGCTGCCCAGGAGGGCGCCTGCGTAGACATTGAAGGAAAGAAGTTCCTGGAAAAGATAGCTGAAGAAGGGTCCCATGAAAAGAAGGGCAATGGCGATGACGCCAAAGAGGTTCTTCCTGAAGCGCAGCTTGTCCTGTATGACACCGAAGAAGGGGTGATAGCAGAGGGCAATGAGAGACATGGAGGAGAAGACAAAGCCGGATTCTGCTTCGTCAAGGCCTGCGATATCCTTCAGCCACAGGGGCAGGAAGGCCAGCACGATGGCCCAGATCATGAAGTAGAAGTAAAACAGGCCACCGTAGTTCATGAAATCCCGGTTGAAAATCTTAGGCATGGCAGGGCACTCCTTCCCAATCTTCCATAGTGCGATTTTCTTCTATAGGTACGCCGAAGTCCGGCATGCCGTTGGCCAGCCAGTGGATGGGCTGCACCCTGGTGTGGCGGTTGGGGTCGTAGAGGGGATCTCCCTCGATTTCCGTGTAGTTCCTGGCGTGGTAGACCAAAAGATCCGTCTTGCCGTCCTCGGAGACGGTGAAGGAATTGTGTCCCGGGCCGTAGATATGATGGCTGTAGGAAGTGCCAAAGACGGGGTGGGGCATTTTGCTCCAGGACTTGGCAGAGAGGAGGTCTGCATCTGCATCTGCCACCAGCATGCCCAGGCAGTAGTTCTCGTCCGTGGCGCTGGCGGAGTAGGTGAGGAAGATGCGGCCATTTTTCTCCAGCACGCTGGGGCCTTCGTTCACCCAGAAAATCTTCGTTTCCCAGTCGTATTCCGGCTGGGTCAGCAGCAGGGGCTCACCTTTGAGGGTCCAGGGGTTCTCCATAGCTGAGATGTAGAGGTTGGAGTGGGATTTCTCGCTGAGCCCCTTGTCTTCCTGCGCCCAGATATAGTATAACTCATTATCGTGCTCGAACACAGTAGCATCCAGAGAAAAAGATTCCCAGCCAGTGCGGATTTGTCCTTTTTCAGTCCAGCTGTCAGTCAGGGGATTTTCGCTGCTGTTTTCAATGACATACATGCGGTGGTTGAAGGTATCTCCCGTCACCTTGTCGTTGGGGGCGGCGGCGAAGTAGATGTACCACTTGCCACGGAGATAGTGGATCTCAGGAGCCCAGATGAGGTGGCTCATCTCACCTTTGGCGTGATGCTCCCAAGCTGTGAAGGGCTCGGCTTCCTCCAGACCCTCAAGAGTGCGGGAACGGCGAATCTCGATGCAGTCGTAGGCAGGCACTGAAGCGGTGAAGTAGTAGTAGCCGTCTGTATGACGATAGATGCAGGGGTCAGCTCTCTGAAAAACCAGGGGGTTGGGATAGGACTTTACCATAATAAGCATCTCCTTTTTGTTGTTAAGTAAATACTTAATTGTATTACTTAGTAAATAATTTGCTTTATTAAATCTTACGGCTTTAATATACTCGTTTATTATCAGTATGTCAATACTTTTTGCTTAATTTATTTTTATTTTTTCTTGTTTCCTTTTTCTTCTATAGGAAAGTATGGCAAGGCCTCATAGTTTGTGTTATACTGATTAAGAAATGTCTTAATTAAAGAGGTGCCTTATGCGTGAATTATATAGTTTGGAAGAATTGGCCTCCTTTGCCAAGGCCATCGGTTCCGAACTCAGGATACAGATTGTGCTTTATGTGACCCAGCATCCCGGCGTCGGGCTGATGGAGCTTTCGGAGCAATTTGGGGTCAGCAGGGCCGCCATTACCCAGAATATCAAGATACTCACGGCGGCGGGACTGATTGAGCTGGGGGAGAGCGGGGAAAAGAGCAGTGCCCGGAAGGGCTGCTTTGTGACGGAGGACAAGTTCCTGCTGAATTTCCGCCGCCAGCTCCTTACCCAGAAAATCTATGCCACGGAAATTCCCATTGGCCAGTACAGTGACTTTTCCATCACGCCTACTTGCGGCCTGGCTACGCCGGAGGAACTCATTGGCAAGGTGGACGATCCTTCCTTCTTCGATGACCCCCGCAGGAGCCAGGCGGGGATTCTCTGGTTCAGCACCGGCTTCGTGGAGTACCGCCTGCCCAACTATCTGCAGAAGGGGCAGCAGCTTTCCGAGCTGCAGCTTTCCTTTGAGGTGTCTTCCGAGGCGCCTGGGGTGGCGGAGAACTGGCCCAGCGACCTGGTGTTTTCCTTGAATGGGGAAGAAATCGGCTCCTGGACCAGCCCCGGGGATTTCGGTGATGTGTGGGGACGGTATACGCCGGACTGGTGGGACCCAAACTGGAATCAGTACGGCCTGTTGAAGCTCCTCACCATCAATGGAGAGGGCACCTATATGGATGGGCGCATGATTTCACCCAAGAGCATCCATAACCTGAGCCTGGACCACGAAAGCGAGCTGCGCTTCCGCATTGCTGCTCCTGCTGAGGCGCAGAATGCCGGCGGCTGCACTCTCTTTGGCCGGGGGTTTGGCAACTATGACCAGGGGATGAAGTTCAATATCATCTATACGGAGGAGTGAGGGAGGTTTTTGCCTGTTGACAAAATTCTCTCAATGGAGTTTACTTTTACATGTAAGTGCATGAAAATCCACTATTGGAGAAGTGAGGTATGTCTTATGGAAACTATCGCTTTGATCGCTCATGACAAGAAGAAGGAAGAAATGCTGGATTTTGCCTCCCATCACAAGGATTTGCTTTCCCATTTTCATCTGGTGGCTACCCGCACCACGGGAACGCTTCTGAAGGAGAAGCTGGGACTAGAGGTAGAGACCATGATGTCAGGCCCGCTGGGAGGCGATCAGCAGATTGGCGCCATGGTAGCTACGGAGCAGGTACATTATGTGATTTTCCTGCGTGATCCTCTGACTTCCCAGCCCCATGAGCCGGATATCAATGCCCTGCTCAGGCTTTGCGATGTGCACAATATCCCCTTGGCCACCAACAGGAAAAGCGGCCATATCCTCCTGCAGTATGCGGACAGAAAGCTCAAGGAATAGGCCTTTGAAATTTTTTCAAAAAAAGTTTCAAAAAGGTGTTGACGGATGGGGTAGACCTGTGTATAATAATCTATGTTGTTAAGGCACAGCGCAAGAAATGAAGCGCGACGCCATGACATTCCTCGATAGCTCAGCCGGTAGAGCACCTGACTGTTAATCAGGCTGTCGCAGGTTCGAATCCTGCTCGAGGAGCCAATGGCGCCATCGTCAAGCGGTTAAGACACCGCCCTTTCACGGCGGGTTCATGGGTTCGAATCCCATTGGCGTCACCATATGACTCACTAGCTCAACTGGCAGAGCAACTGACTCTTAATCAGTAGGTTCACGGTTCGATTCCGTGGTGGGTCACCATTGAATGCACAAGCCACCTTCGGGTGGCTTTTTTCGTATATGCAAGGGGTATGGCCATTCGCACCACAAACAGGGCTGTTGGCTCCAAGGCTATTGAATAATCTCTCTTTTCGTGCTTACAATGTAAATTGGCATAATGGGCAAGGGAGACTTGAATGTGAAAATTAAGATAGCTGTTTGCGACAGTGATATAGAGGCAGGGACTGCTCTGAAGGAACTGATAGGCAGTCAGAAGAGGGGAGCGCAGGTGCAGTCATTTGCTTCGGCAGAGGAACTGCTGGCCTTTGGTGAAGAATTCGATATTTATTTCCTGGATATAAAGGGAGCCGGAGGCATGGCACTAGCCCGCTGCCTGCGGGCCAGGGAGCGGGGGCGACGCCATATCATCATCTTTGTCACGGGCTATAGGGAGTATATGGAAGCGGCCTTTGATGTGCAGGCGTTCCATTATCTTGTGAAGCCCATAGACAGGGAAAAGTTCGTGCAGGTCTTGGAAAAAGCCTGTCGGGAGGCGGAGTTCCTGCATCAGCAGGGAGAGGGCTATGTGCTTTTGAAGGCGCGGGGCCAGGGTGGGGACATGGAGAGCCGCAAGGTGTTCTTGCGTGATATTCGCTTTGTAGAGAGCAACAACAAGAATGTGATCTTCCACACGGAGGGAGGCTCTTTCCCTGCCCAAGGCACCATGGAGGATTTCGAGGAAAGGCTGGGGGCGGGCTTCTACCGCTGCCACCGCTGCTATCTGGTGAACCTGGCCTGCATCACGGCGTACAGCCAAAGGGAAATAAAAGTGACGGGCGGGGAAACGGTCATGCTGGCCCACAAGAAGTACGGGGCCTTTGTGAAGGCCTACCTTCGCTATGCCAAGGGAGGGGGCCTTATAAATGTTTGAGGATTATCTGCTGGAGGTCATGGTCAGCTTGGCCTCCGGCTTTTTGGCGTTCCGCTATACGGAAAAATTTCTGTACTTGAAAGCAGGACAGAGAAAAAAGGCGCTCGCCCTTTGGTTGGCTCTTTATGTGGTGGGGCTGGGGTTCTGGGGGCAGGCGGTGGAAGTCTTCATGCCCCAGGCCCAGCAGGGCATTTATGGCAGCATGGCGAATCTCATGGCGGGAGCGTTGCTGATGGTGGTGCTGCAAAGGGGGTTCTTCGCTAACGACCTGCCCCGGCAGATGTTCATAGTAGTGAGCTTCTGGGCGGGCTGGGGCATACTGAAATTTGCTGTAAGTCCTTTGGCCCATGTGCTGATGGATGTTTGGGGGCCTTTGTGGCAGTATTTGCTTGAAATGGCGATGGCAAGGGCAGTGCTGCCTGCTCAAAGCCTGCTGGCTATGATGGAGGCAGTGAACCGTGGGGCTGTGTTCGTTGTGCTGCTTTTCTGCCGTCTGGTGCAGCTGGCACTGCTGGCGTTGTACCTTCATCTTATCAGCAGGCATTTGCTGCCCAGGGATTATGAGCTGAAGCCACAGGAAAGTTTCTTCCTGCTCATGCCCTGCCTTACAGCGTTGGTCATTGACTTGACTTTGCGGGTCATGGCCTTTTCTGTGGACAACAGCGCCTTGATGCTTATCTACGACAGGGCTCCGGAAATCTTGTTCCTCCTGCCGATGGCAAGTCTGCTGCTTTTAGGGCTGGTGGTGTCAGCAGTGATTCTCCTGCGGGGGCTGGTGCAGTTCAAGGAAGAGGAGCAGAAGCGACAACTGCTGGAAAAGAGCGTGGCAGATGTGCAAAGGCAGGTGAGGGAGCTTGAGGATATCTACGGTGACATCAGAGGGCTGCGTCATGACTTGCGAGGTCATATTGAAAGCCTTCATGCTTATGTGGACAGCCACTTGCCGGGGGAAGGCAGGGAGTTGGAGCCGTACCTTGATGGCATGGCAAAGACCGTGGCCAGGCTTGACTTTGCAGATAAGACAGGCAACGCCATCACAGATATCATCTTGCACCAAGCCAGGCAGCAGGCAGGGAAGAGGGGCATAGCTTTCGAAGCGGATTTCCATTATCCCAAGGCTGGAGATTTTGATGTGTATGATATCAGCGTGATAATGAGCAATGCCTTGCAAAATGCTCTTGAAGCCTGCGAACAGGTTCCCTCTGGAACCGTGGAAGTGCGTTCCTATCAGCGGGGAGGACTGTATTTCATTGATGTGACTAATGACTTTGTCGGGGTGCTGCAATGGGAACAGGGAGCAGAGTTTCCCACCACCAGCAAGCAGGACAAAAGCCATCACGGCCTGGGCCTGACGAATATTGCCAGATGCGCTGAGAAATATCAGGGGACAGTGGATATCGTGGCAGACGAAAAAAAGAAGAGATTTTTATTGACAATCATGCTATATCAGCGCAGTAACTGAGATTGCAGATAATTTTCTTGTTTAGCTTCTGGGGAGCCCGCGGATAGGATACTATGGCAGTTTTGCTTCCAAGGCCATTCACGCCCCAAATCCTGCCGTTCGCTCCTACCCTCTTAAGAATAGCCGGTGCCTTACGATATAAAGGTAAAGAGGAGTTCGTCTATACAGGGAGGTAAGGAGTATGCCGGTAAAAGTAGGAGCTAGCTATGTGACTGAGGCGGCGTATGAGTTCGCCAAGGCTCGTAGGGCAGAAAAAGAAGAAGGCAAGGAGGAGAAGGGGAAGGGGGTTCTCAAGGAACTGCAGGAAAAATATCCCGGCCTCAACATCACCGTGGGTACGGGGCCTTTATCTGGCACAGGCACAAGCAACCTGTCCATCTCGCCCAAGATTCTCAAGCAGATGGAGCAGGACCCGGAGAAGCGCATGGAGTATGAGGCACTGATTTATGATGTGGCCCATACTGATGTCAATGGTGGGATCATGCCGGGGAGGAAGCTGAAATCCCACGGCTTCATCATCGATGATAACGGCGGCTTGCGCGGCTGGGGCATTTCGGAAAGCGATGAGGGCAATAGGCGCAGCCAGTCGCATCTCAAGCGTTCTGAAAAGAAGAACTGGTGGGAGGAAATGCTGGGCAAGCCAAAGAAGAAAAAGTCCTCTGCCAAGGCCAGGCAGGAACTGCTGGAGAAGAACAGGGAGAAAGCGGCTAAGGAAGCCGAGGAGCCCAAGGGACTTCTGGCGGCTCTGCAAGCGCAGGCAAATCCTGTGCGGGATAAGGTGGTGCAAAATGCCGGGACTGAGAAAGCTGCCGGCTTTGCCAATAAGGACGAGCTGTATAAGTACCTGCAAGGCAGCTTTGAGGTTGTCAAGGGCGGCATGGCCAGCATTTCCGGCAAGTTCCTGCAGAAGTGCGTGACGGACGAGAAGAGCAGGAACAGGCTCTTTGACATCTTGAAAGCGGCAGACGAAAGCTATGCCAAGCGCAAAGACGAGGTGGGGTTCCAGGGGATGCAGGTCACCATTGACGAAAATGGTGAAGTAACTGCGGAATCCACCAAGAGCACCGTGTCCATCAATGAGGACAAGCGTCGCAGGCAGATTGCAGCGGCAGCTACCAAGGGAGATATGCAGGCTGTGCTTGCCCTGCTGGAGGAGGACTTGCAGCAGGTGGAGGACGGCCTGAAGCAGAATATGTGCGATGAGGCCGAGGTAGCCAAGGCCAAGAAACTCTTGGAACTGGCCAAGGAACGCATGGCCAGGCTGCCGGACAGGGCACCCAATCCGGCAGAGCAAAGCGCCATGACAGTGAACATGCTGATTTGAAATAGTTATGAAAAATGCAGGCAGGCTTAGGACTTGCCGGCTTTTTTCTATGTGTATATAATTGGTGGTAACATATAATTAGGCAGGTGATGGACTTTGACTACAGAGGAACGCAGGGGCGCTGTGCTGGCGCGGCTCAGGGAGGCCGGTTCTCCCCTTTCCGGCACGAAGCTGGCCCGGGAATTTGGGGTGAGCCGGCAGATTATCGTGGGGGATATCAGCATCCTCAGGGCTGAGGGGGAGAAGATCTATGCTACGCCCCGGGGGTATGTCATGCCTGAGGGACAGGGGGCGGAGGGGCTCCTGGTGAGCTTTATCTGCCGCCACAGCCAGGAGGCGATGGAGCAGGAACTGCTGGCTTTTGTGGACAATGGCGGTGAGGTGCTGGATGTGATTGTGGAACACCCGGTGTATGGGCCGCTGAAAGCTGATTTATTGCTCACCAGTCGCCGGGATGTAAGAAACTTCCTCACCAAGATGCAGAAGTGCGAGGCAGCGCCAATTTCCGTAGTGACAGGGGGATTGCATGTGCATACGGTGAAGGTGCCGGATGAGGAGGCGCTTTCGGCCATTAAGGAAGAACTTGAGCAGCTGGGTATTCTTCAGGAGATTGGTGCATAATTTGGCTGTGATAAAGGTAATATAAATTGCGAGTCAACAATAAATACTTGCGGAATAATCTTGATTTTTTCTGCATATTTGTGTAAAATCAAAATATGAGTATGATTATAAATGGTCGTATTTCAACAAGTCGAATCAAAATCGATTATCCGATTAATCAGTTGATGCAAGGAGGAAAAATTAAATGGCACGTCAGGTAAATTATGAGATGAAGATTGAGAGCATCAAGGCAAAGATTGAGGCCAAGACTGCACAGCTCAAGAGCTTGAAGGAAGAGCTGGCTAAGCTTGAGAAGGCAGCAGCTGCCAGCAAGCATGAGGAAATAGCAAGCTTTATTTCTGAGCAGGGACTGAATCCGGCAGATGTAATGGCGGTTCTCCAGGAGAGATTTGGACAGCACTAAGCTGCGGGGGATATAAGCAAAGAAGAGAACCGCCTTTTGATGAAATTCAAAGGCGGTTTTTTTGATGTATATATTATCCAGCATAAATCAGCAACATTTACGGTGATAGACAACAAAGGCAGCAGCCGTATGTCAGAAGATAGACATGCGACTGCTGCCTTTTAAGGTGTCGGGGATTTAGATGAAAATGGAATTAGAAGCTGTCGGTCAGCCGGAAATAGGAATCTGGTGGGAAACGGGAGCCTGCTCCTGAAGTTTGGGGAGCTGGATTTTAAGCACGCCATCCTTGAAATCAGCGGCGGCGTTTGCTTTATCAATACCGGTGATATAGAAGGAACGCGTCATCTGACCATAGCTGCGCTCCCGGCGGATATAGTTGCCGTTATTGTCCTGCTGATCATTGCTGTCTTCCCGTTTAGCAGAAAGGGTGAGGTAGTTGTTTTCGTAGCTCAAGGAAATATCTTCCTTCTTGAAGCCGGGAAGGTCGGCGGTAAGTTCGTAGGCCGTGCCGTTGTCCTTGACATCGACTTTGAAGCCAATATTGCTTGCACTAGTGAAGGGGGCATCAAAGGCATCTAGCAGGCGATTGAACAACTTGCCTTCTTCTCTCATAAGCTCATTGCCAGATGCAAATGGAACCAGACCAAACATGATGATCAATCTCCTTTCATGAAATAGGAACTTTATTTGTGGGAGAGAACTGAACCCTTTGTTCTAGGTCATTTCCCTCTTGCAATTATTATTATACCCATAAAGGTCAAAAAGTCAATAGGTCAAAAAGAAAAAAACACATTGCCTGGTTCGAGTTTTTAGTTGCACAAATTCACATAAATATATTGACAGAAAAAGAGCAAGTGTATATAATATTAGGGTATGTGACGGGATGTAGCGCAGTTTGGTAGCGCGCCTGCTTTGGGAGCAGGATGTCGCAGGTTCGAATCCTGTCATCCCGACCATTCGCACCTGTAGCTCAGCAGGTTCGAATCCTGTCATCCCGACCATTCGCACCTGTAGCTCAGCTGGATAGAGCAACGGCCTTCTAAGCCGTGGGTCGGGGGTTCGAATCCCTCCAGGCGCACCAGGAAATACAAGGGCTTTGGCGTTTTGCCAAGGCTCTTTTTGCGTTAGGGGGGGAATTTGGGGGGGATTAAAGAAAATCCTATGTACTTGAAATCGTAGGGGTTTAAGATTAGGGCGTGTTGATTAGTTCACTCAGCTCATCTTCACGGGTCTTGACTGTCCCTGCATCGTTGACAAATCCCCGACATAGCACCGCCCTAAAGGATTAGGGCGTGTTGAAAAACTCGATGGTTTAATTTACATGTATTTTCGAAAATAAGAATTTACCCGTTTACAGAAAAAACATGGGCACCACCCCTTATA
>CACZHK010000021.1 GCA_902780915.1 Pseudoselenomonas ruminantium
AAAGAGTAGTCAGATTGCAGTCCTTCAGCGAGTCGGGGGTCGGTTTTCCGAAGGTGTGAGGCCCGATGGATGAGGTTTGATGAATGGTTCTGTGAGAGCTCACCGAAAGCATGGCATATGTCAGTAGGCTGGGACGGCTGCCCCCGTTACAGGGCTAGGGCATCGAGGTTTTCTCCGTGCCTGAGATGAGGAACCTGGCTACAGGTTTGAATCGGGTGGCACCGCGGAGATATTTCGCCCCGACAGGAAGAAGAGATTTTTCCTGCCGGGGCTTTTTATTTTAGTAATTCCTCTTAGCTTGCCCCGCTTGTGGGAAAGATGGCAGCCCGGGGGCTGACGGAAGGTGGAAGGAGAGGCATGATGATAGTCAAGATATGCGGGCTGAAGACAGAGGAGGCGGCCAGGGCGGCAGAAACTGCCGGGGCTGACCTTTTGGGCTTCATCTTCTATCAGGGCAGCCGCCGCTATGTGTCACCAGATAGAGTAAAGGAGATTTCTGCTGGAGTCAAGCACAGCAAGAGGGTTGGGGTTTTCGTTGATTCTCCTTTACACGAAGTCAATGAGATTGCGGAGTTTTGCGGGCTTGATTACATACAGCTGCATGGCCACGAGGATGAAGATTATGCCAGGCAGGTAGTGCGGCCAGTAATCAAAGCCTACCGTTATGGAGATAACTTCAGCGCTGATGAGGCAGAGCATTATCCGGCGGAAATCATCCTGCTGGACAGCTTCGTAAGGGGCGAGGTTGGCGGTACTGGCAAGTCCTTTGCCTGGCAGGAGGCCTGCCGGGAGACTTTAGGGCTTACCAAGCCCCTGCTGGTGGCAGGCGGGATTTCTGAGGATAATCTCACCGCAGTGGTGGAAACCTTTCACCCCTACGGCGTGGATGTGTCCGGCAGCCTGGAGGAGCAGGGTGAGAAATCCGTAAGCCGTATCCGTTCTTTCCTCAAAGAGGCGGAACGATGGTGAGGGGGAGAACTATAGAGCCAAGGTGGCTAGGGAAGCAGTGCATGAGATTGAAAAGCATACACGATAGAGAGGTGCAAGACCATGAAAGATATCTTAGCTGAAATTGTGGCCAAGAAAAAGGATATTGTCAGAGAAGCTCGCATGCAGATGCCCTTGGCAGAACTCAAGGCCAGGCTCAATGAGGGGCAGGGGCAGTTCGGACATTTTCGCATGTCCCACAGCTTCCGCCAGCGGAACTGGAACCTGATTGCCGAGTGCAAGCTCCAGTCTCCTGCCAAGGGACGGCTGAACAAGACTCATTCCGTGGTAGAGATGGCCCATATCTATGAAGCCAACGGGGCGGCCATGCTGTCTGTCCACACGGATCCGCATTTCCTGGGCAGCAATGAGTCCTTCAGGGAAGTACGGCAGGCGGTGGACTTGCCCCTGCTGCGGAAGGATTTCGTCATTGATGAGTACCAGCTCTATGAAGCCAGGCTGCTGGGGGCGGATGCGGTGCTCCTGATAGCCCGTATCCTTTCCCCCGCCCAGCTGCGGGAGTACCTCTACACCGCTTGGAGCTTGGGCATGGATGCGCTGGTGGAAGTCCATGATGAGCAGGACATGGAGGCGGCCATGGCTACTCCAGCCGAGTATATCGGCATCAATAACCGCAATCTGGTTACTTTTGAAACAAATATAGAGAATACATTGGAGCTAATGCCTTATGTTACGAAAGAACATAAGATTATTAGCGAAAGTGGGGTCTTTACAGCGGAAGATGCAGAGCTCCTGCAACAGGCAGGCTGCAGCGGCATCCTGGTGGGCGAGGGACTGGTCAGGGCTGAGAATATGGCTCGTCAGACCCGCTTGATGGCTGATGTGGGAGATAAGGCTAAGGCTTCGGCTTGAATCGTATAGAAATGGGGAATAGCAATGAATACCAAGGGCAGATTTGGCAAGTTTGGCGGACAGTATGTGCCGGAAATCGTCATGCCGGCGCTGAATGAATTGGAAGAAGCTTACCTTAAATACAAGGAGGACCCTGAGTTCCAGGAGGAGTTCAGAAGCTACCTGCGTGAGTATGCGGGCCGTCCCACCAACCTCTACTATGCGGAACGGCTGACCATGCACTATGGCAGGGCACGGATTTTCCTCAAGCGGGAAGACCTACTGCACACCGGCGCCCATAAGATCAACAATGCCCTGGGCCAGGCTCTGCTGGCCAAGCGCATGGGCAAGAAGCGGGTGGTGGCGGAGACCGGCGCAGGCCAGCATGGCGTGGCTACGGCTACGGTGGCAGCTCTTTTTGGCATGGAGTGCCATGTTTTCATGGGAGCTGTGGATGTGGAGCGCCAGAAGTTGAATGTGTTCCGCATGAAGCTCTTGGGAGCCAAGGTGATACCTGTTTCCTCCGGCACTGGCACCCTGAAGGATGCCACCAGCGAGGCCATCCGTTATTGGGCTACCAATATTGAGGATACTCACTACATCATCGGTTCTGCCGTGGGGCCGCATCCATACCCCACCATGGTGCGTGATTTCCAGAAGGTCATCGGTGAGGAAATCCGCCAGCAGTCATTGGAGAAACTGGGGGGCCTGCCCAACTATGTGGTGGCCTGCATCGGCGGCGGCAGCAATGCCATCGGCACCTTCTACGACTTCCGGGAGGAAAAATCCGTCAAGCTGTTCGGCGTGGAGGCAGGCGGCAGGAGCGATGCAGCCGGGGACAATGCCAAGACCCTTTCCGGTACTGGCGAGCCGGGCATCCTTCATGGGGCTTTCAGCTATCTCCTGCAGAATGAGGACGGCCAGGTGGTGGAGGCTTACAGCATTTCCGCTGGCCTTGACTATCCAGGCGTAGGCCCGGAGCATTCCTTCTACAAGGATGCCGGGGTGGCAGAGTATGTGTCCGTCACCGACCAGGAGGCTCTGGATGCCTTCCAGCGCCTTTCCCGCATCGAGGGCATCATTCCCGCCATGGAAAGCTCCCACGCTTTGGCTTACCTGGAGGAACTGATGCCCCGGACCAAGCCGGAGGAAACGGTGGTGGTGACCCTTTCGGGGCGCGGGGACAAGGATGTGCAGATGGTAGCAAAGGCATTGGGGGAGGAAGCGTAATGTCTACAAGGCTGGAAAATAAATTCGCAGAACTGAAGCAGGCGGGGCGCAAGGCCCTGATCATCTACATCACGGCGGGCATGCCAGATGCGGCGGGCACCATCGAGGCCATCAGGCGGGCAGAAGAAGCAGGGGCGGATATCATCGAGCTGGGCCTGCCCTTCTCCGACCCCATGGCGGATGGCCCGGTGATTCAGACGGCCTCGGTGGTGGCTCTGAAGCATGGCATGACTCTGCCCAAGGTGCTGGAAATTGTGCGGGAAATCCGCAAGACCTCCCAGATTCCTCTGGTGGCCATGGGCTATATCAATCAGGTCTATCACTACGGTTTTGAAAAATTCGTGGAAGATGCCATGGCAGCCGGCCTGGACGGCCTCATCGCCCCTGATGTTCCCCATGAGGAGGCAGGGGAGATGCGGAAGATTTCCGCGGCCTATGGTTTCCACCTCATGGAGTTCATCACCCCCGGCACCACCGGCGAGCGCATGGAGGATACCTGTGCCGAAGCCTCCGGCTTCATCTACTGCGTCTCCAACTATGGTGTCACCGGGGTCAAAGAAATCGACTACAGCATCATCGGCAAAGTCTGTGCCGAGGCTCGCAGGCATACACAGGTGCCCCTGGCCATAGGCTTTGGCATCGGCACCCCGGAGGCGGCTGCCGCCGCTGCCGCCCATGCGGACGGAGTCATCGTGGGCAGCGCCGTGGTGAAGCGCCTGCTGGACGGCCAAAAGGACGAGGCCATGGCGCTTATCGGCAATATGCGCAAGGCTTTAGACAAAGCTTTCCAATAAACTCCTGAAAGGAATTTTCTGCCTGCATGACGAATATTTTCCTTTATCAGTTAAGTCTTTTGGCAGACAGGAGGCAGCAAGATGAGCATTTTTGAAGATTTTGAAAACAAGAAGAAAATAAATATGCAGGATGACCCGGTGGAGCTCTTGAAGAAAGTGCGGGTCAAGGACGGCAATCTCATTACCCGCCGCCATGGCCGCCACACCCAGGAAATCCTCGCCAAATACAATCAGGATATCATCCAGTATCAGGAATACATGCGCAGCCATGATGACAACCGGGAACAGCGGGTCATGCTGTACTCCGAGATCAAGGCGCTGGGCTGGGTGCTGGGCAAGCCTGAGCAGGAGATTATCAAGGAGCTTAATACTCCCAAAGGTTAGGGGCGGTGCCAATGCAGATCAAACCTTCCAAGGAAGAATTCATCAAGCTGTCAGAAAGGGCAAATCTGATTGCCCTTTCTACGGAAATAAATATGGATATGGACACCCCGGTGTCAGTCTACGCCAAGCTGGTGGAGGGTAGCCGGGGCTATATCCTGGAATCGGTGGATACCACCCACCAGCAATTCGGCAGGTACTCCTTCATCGGGGCGGAGCCTTTTGCGCGGCTCCAGGTCTTCAAGGAACGCCTGATGGTGCAGCAGGACGATGTCATGCGTTGCATCAACGGGGAGCCGGTGAGTGCCATCAAAGAGTTCATGGCGGGCTTCAAGCCCCTGCTGGCAGATGAGCTGCCCCTGGTGAACGGAGGATTGGTAGGGTATTTCAACTACGAGATTGCCGCCGTCTTCGACAGGGTGCGGGGGCTGGAAATCGGTGAACATGAGATTCTGGGCCAGTTCATGATCTGCCGCCTGTTGGTGGTCTTTGATGCCCTGAAAAATTCTGCCAGGCTGGTGTATCTGGCAGAAGCAGAGGGCAGGAATCCCGGTGAGGTGTATGACGAGGCGGCAACTCGCATGGAGGAGGCCGTGAAATGCCTGGCAGAGCCGGTGCCGAAAGCCCGTGAGGAGGAAAAGCCGCGACAAGAGAAGCTGGACTTCCAGCAGCTCTATGGAAAGGCTCCCCAGGATTTTCTGGAAGCTATCCATCAGGCGAAGGAGCATATTTTTGCCGGGGATATCTTCCAGGTGGTGCCCTCGCGGCAGTTCCGCGTCCCCATCACCAAGCCCTGCTTCCATTTCTACCGCCGCCTGCGGCAGGTGAATCCCTCTCCCTATATGTTTTACCTGGATTTCGGCCCGGTGAAACTGGTGGGAGCATCCCCCGAGATGCTGGTGAAGGTGGCGGGGAAGGATGTCTATACTTATCCCATTGCCGGTACCAGGCGACGGGGAGGCAGCCTGCAGGAGGATGAGGCTCTCTCGGTGGAGCTCAAGGCAGACGAGAAAGAATGTGCTGAGCACTCCATGCTGGTAGACTTGGCCCGCAACGATTTGGGCCGCATCAGCGAGGCGGGCACGGTGCGGGTGACGAAGCTGCGGGAAATCGAGTATTTCAGCCATGTGATGCACATGGTTTCCGAGGTGCAGGGTAGCCTTCGGGATGAGCATGCGCCCCTGGACGTGCTGCGGGCCACTTTCCCGGCTGGCACCGTCAGCGGTGCGCCCAAGCTGCGGGCCATGGAAATCATCAATGAGCTGGAGCCTGTGAGACGTGGTTCCTATTCAGGCACTGTGGGCTATATGGACTTTGCCGGGAATATGGATATGTGCATCACCCTGCGCACTATGCGCATCGAGAAGGACAAGGAGGCAGTCATCCAGTCCGGGGCGGGCATTGTGGCCGATTCTGTGCCGGAGAAGGAATATCAGGAAATCCTGCAGAAGTCAAAGGCACTCTTTGAAGTGGTGGAGGAGGTGGAGAACGGTGATACTTATTTTAGATAACTACGATTCTTTCACCTACAACATCTATCAGCTCCTTTCGGAACTAGGGGCAGAGGTAGAGGTCATCCGCCATGACTGCATCACTGTGAAGGAGATAAAGCAGCGAGGTTATGAAGCCCTGGTCATTTCTCCGGGCCCCGGCGTGCCAAAAGAAGCCGGCATCAGCGAGGACGCTATCCGACAGCTGGGAGCGGAGCTACCTATCCTGGGCATCTGCCTGGGCCATCAGGCCATTGGCGAGGTCTATGGGGGCAAAGTGGTGCGGGCAGGTGCCATCGTTCACGGCAAGTCCTCTCCCCTGCATCATGATGGCAGGGGGATTTATGAGGGACTGCCACAGAATATTCCTGTGGCCCGATACCATTCCCTGATAGTGGAGAGGGAAAGCCTGCCGGACTGCCTGGAGATATCAAGCGAACTGGAAGATGGCACCATCATGGGCCTGCGGCACAAGGAATACCCGGTGGAGGGCATACAGTTCCACCCGGAGTCCATTCTCACTCCGGAGGGACACAAAATGCTCGCCAATTTCCTCAATAGTCTTGGCTAAATGTAACTTTGTAACATAATTTTTTCCTTTCTGAATTTTCCATGCAGGATTTTTTCAGATTCTCGCGGAATAATATAATCATAGAGAATCGGGATAACGAGGACAACGATTCAATGATGAAAGCGAGGAGGATAGGCTTGGAAAAATTCTACCGATGGCTGCTGTCTAGTGAATGGTCGGAGCGTCTGAAGGCTTATGCTTACATAGAAACAGATTTGCGGCTTCGGGATTGTTACGTCCTGAATGATGACAAATGGAATGATATGAAGATGCTGGTAGGCCAGATACTCTCCATACATTTCAAGAAGTATCCCGCTGAAAGCGTGCTTGATTTTTCGGAACGGATAGTAAGGCTCTACGAAGTGCTGATCAAGCCTCTGTCTGAGGAGCATAGCAAGCATCATCGTTTCACGATGAAACTGCTTATGGATATTTACGATGAGGATGATAAGGCGGCTCAGCAGGAAATCCGCCAGTACTTTGTCAGGAAAGACCTTGACGAGAAGAAATCTGTCCTTGAAAGTTTGTTCAATTGTTATGAAGCGATGATGGAACGCGTGCGCAGCCGCTACCAGATGGCGGTCACAGCTTCTTGAGCCTTGGCTGCCAGTCAGACTTTAGCTATACCAAGCAAATGCCTTTGGACAGCCTCACGGCTCATTTCAAACAGATAGTTACCGTAGCAAGCAGTCAGCTTCTTGCAGTCCCCCAATTATATACGCTATGAATTGCGGAAGGGGCACGACATGCAGGAGGCTGGCTGCTTTTGGCGTGCCATGACGAGGATTTGTCAACGCAGCAGGAATCGTCAAAAAACGTGAAGATAGGATTGGCGAATTATTAGGAACGAAGCTATATATACTGCGGCTTGGCGCTTATTTTTCGTGGCAAGGCGGGGTGCTGAGCAAAAAAGCGGGCAGGCTGAACAGGCAATGCGGTTAAAAATATGCTATAATACTCTTATTGCTTGAAAGAGAGGCGGATGAATGAAGAAGATACTCTTTTCCTGCCTGCTGACAGCGCTGCTCGTGACGATGGCTTTTATCCTGGGCACAGGTTACTTTATTGGCAATTATCTGGTATCCTTTGGCTTGGAGAGGGGGACCTACGGGGGGCATGCGGAGCCGCCTCGGGCCTTTGCCCTGCTGATGCCGCCGGAGAGCCGCCAGTATGACAGGCCGGATTACCTCAGCGAGTCGTGGGAAATGCAGTCCGGGGATGGGCTGCACTTGGTCGCTACTCATTTTTCACCTAAAGTAAGCTCTGACAAATGGGTGATTGTGGCCCATGGCTATGGCTGCAACCAGACAAATTCTTATTATATAGCCGAAAATTATCTCATGATGGGGTATCATGTGCTGACCCCTGATCTCAGGGCTTCGGGGGAGAGTGAGGGCAAGTTCCTCACTATGGGGCTCTACGAAAGCAATGATGTGACTAGATGGGCGGGGCAGATTGCCATGCGCTATCCCGAGGCGCGCATCGTGCTCCATGGGGTTTCCATGGGAGCTGCCACGGTGATGATGGCTTCGGACGATGAGTATCTTCCCGCCCAGGTGGTGGCCTGCGTGGAGGATAGCGGCTATACCAGCGCCTTTGATCTTTTGGCCCATCAGATGAAAGAGTCTTTCGGCCTGCCGCCATTCCCGGCCATGAACCTGCTGGATTGGCGCTGCAAGGACGTGGCAGGCTTCAGTCTGAGCAGGGCGGTGCCCTTGCAGGCGGTGAAGCACTCCAAGGTGCCTATGCTTTTCATCCATGGCTTGAAGGATACTTTGGTGCCGCCTTCCATGGCTCAGGAACTATATGATGCTGCCGTAGCACCTCGCAAGGAAATCCTCTTTATCGGGGATGCTGTCCATGGGGCGGCCAGCCAGACGGGACAGGAACAGTATTTCAAGACCATAAGGGATTTTGTCAAGCCCTACATGACGGAGGACGGGAAATGAAGGCAGTAGTTACGCGGGTGAAATCCGCTTCGGTTTCTATTGAGGGGAAGGTTGAGGGAGCCATAGGCCATGGGTATCTGGTGTTCCTGGGCGTAGGCCAGGAGGATACGGAGGCCGAGGCAGACTATTTGGCAGAAAAAATCGTCCACCTGCGGGTCTTTGAGGACGAGCAGGGAAAGATGAACCTGAATCTCGAGCAGGTGGGAGGACAGATATTGGTGGTATCTCAGTTCACCCTCTATGCCGACCTAAGCAGCCGCCGTCCCGGTTTTTCTCATGCGGCACCGCCTTCACTGGCAAAGCCCCTTTATAACTGCTTCATGGAGCAGCTGAAGTCAAAGGGCTTCGCTCCCCAGCATGGCATTTTCGGGGCGGATATGCAGGTGGAATCTATCAATGACGGCCCGGTGACCTTGATTTTCGATACTGATGAAATGAGGAAGAAGAAATGATGAAAAAGATAGGAACCAGCTTGGCTGTGCTGGCTTGTCTGAACATAATTGCGCCAGCTTGTTCAGACAGTATTTTCGCACCTGTGCCAACAGAAGCTGCCAAAGTCCTTTTGCAGGACAGTGATTTCGGCTACAAGGGGCTGAGGCTGGGAGATGGAGTTGACCGGATGAAAGATGCTCTGGGAGAACCTCTCTATGACAAGGATCAGACAATGCAGGGCGTGCCTATGACCATTTATGAATATCAAGGAGTCAAGGTGGGCATTGTGAAGGCTACGGGCAAGGTGGCAGATATTGTCCTGTCCGGCAAGGACTACACTTTGCGCCGCAATGTGCGGCAGGGGGCCACCTCCTATTGGCTGGAAAAGACTTATGGCAAGACAACGCGGCAGTGGAAAGACGGTGTGCCTTATTTCATCTACGACCGCCCCGGGCATCCTCATGAGCATCTGCTCTTGGAGCTGGATAGCGAGTCGTGGGCGCTGGCAGGTGCCCGCATTACAGCGTTGCCGCTCACACCGGAGGAAGCGGAACGCATGGTGATCGAAGGCTCTGACATCGAGGAAGGGCTGGAGGATGCGGCCTTGGCGGAACGATTTGAGACCAAGGAAATAGATATCTCGGCTCTGCCTAAGGGTGAATTGCCCCACCTCAGAATAGGAGGAAAGGCTGAATGATACAGCTGAAGATGCTTGAACACCGTCTCCTGCGGTATCTTGGTATCTCTCTTGGCTGCCTGATTGCCAGTTGCTCCATCAATCTCTTCTTGGTGCCGGCGCACCTCCTGACTGGCGGTGCCACGGGTATCGCCATCATCGTCTATTATCTGAGTCATCTGCCCATCGGCTTGCAGACCTTCTTATACAATATTCCCTTGCTGCTGGCGGCTTGGAAAACCCTGGGCAAAGGATATACCTTTGATGTCATCATCGGCACGGCTATCTTTTCCTTCTTCCTGGATTTCACCAGGCCCCTCAATGCTTACGCTCCTGTCAATGACATCATGCTCTCCGCCATCTTTGGCGGTGTCTTCAATGGCATAGGCTACGGCATTGTTTTCCGCATGAATGGCAGCACAGGCGGATTCGACATCATCGGAGCCATTGTGAAGAAGTATTATTCACTGAATATGGGGGGCGTGATCTTCGCCTTCAACTGTTTGATCATGGCGGCGGCAGCCTTTCTCTTCGGCGTGGCTCCTGCCATGTTCACCCTCATCTGCATGTATATGAACGGCACGGTGACTGACAAGGTCATCGCAGGCTTCAACCGGCGCAAGGCGGTGCTCATCATCTCCGACCAGGCCCAGCATATCGCTGAGGGCATCATCACCGAGGTGGGGCGGGGGGTCACCTTCCTGCACGGGCAGGGAGCCTTTACCCGCAAGGAGCGCAATGTGGTCTTCGTGGTGGTGAATCTCACTCAGGTGTCGAAGATCAAGCTCATTGCCAACCTCTTCGACCCCGGAGCTTTCATGATTGTGATTTCAGCCAATGAGGTCATGGGCCGCGGCTTCAGCACGCCGGGGGTTGATATAGAGGAAATGCTCAGGCGCAGGAAAAAGAAGATGGAAAAGGAAAATCTCAGGCAAGCAGATAGGAAACGGTAGATGGAACAACCTTGCATTTGGAGGCAATGGATATGGTAGATGAAAAAAAACACCTGTGGGTGTTGGGGATATTGTGGCTGTTGCTTTATGTATTGGGCAACAACCTGCTCACTGTCACAGAACCGGTGGAGTGCAATTATGCAGAAACCGCCAGGGAAATGATTATATACAATGATTATTTCTCTCCCCGCATATTGGGAAATTTCTGGTTTGACAAGCCTATATTATACTATTGGGAACTGGCTGCTTCCTTCACTGTTTTTGGCTTGAATAATTTTGCAGCCCGCTTTCCTTCTGCCCTGATGGTGGCAGCAGCTATAGCTTTGATCTACTGGTGGGGCAAGAGATTATATGATAGCCGGGTAGCTTTCGTGGCCGCGATTTTGTTTGCTACGTCTTTGGAAACCTGGTATGTGGGCCATGCCATAATCACAGACATGACTTTGCTGGTTACGATATCCCTTACGCTCATTTGCTTTTACAGGGGATATACCGAGAAAAGAAATATATTTTTTTGCTATGCTTTTGCAGCAGCCGCCTTGGCGGTGCTTGACAAAGGTCCCATTGGCCTTTGCCTGCCTGGAGTTATCATCCTGCTCTTTTTGCTGTGGCAAAGGGATTTGCGGGTGCTGCTGGCCAAGGAGATCTTATTGGGATTTGTGCTGTTCCTGGTAGTGGCGGGCATTTGGTATGTGCCCATGTTCATGCTCCACGGACGTGACTTCGTAGATGTTTTTTTGGGTGTGCATAACGTGATGAGAGTCACTGTGTCCGAGCACCCGCGGGATAATGTCTGGTACTACTATGTAGGAGTATTCCTGGCAGGCTTCTTCCCCTGGAGCCTGGTGGCTGTGCCTGCGGCTATAAAAAAATGGCGCAAGGGCTGGCGGCTGGAAATGACTGCCTCCACCAAATTCCTGCTGGTTTGGGCAGTGACGGTCTTTGTGGTGTTCCAGTGCTTTGCCACCAAGTACGTGACCTATACTTTTCCCTATATGTTTCCCGTGGTGCTGTTGATGGCCAGGTATTTCTGCCAGACAGGCAAGAAGTTTTTCTACGGGGCAGCGGCCATGTCACTGGTCTATCTGTGCCTCCTTTTTGGGGTGGCGGTGCCCAAGATGGAACTGCATTCTTCGTACCCGATGGCTATGGCAGCCAGGCCATATCTTGATAAAGGTGCTGAGCTTTACTGTTATGCCAGGAGGGGGAGTGTGATATCCTTTTCTTATTACACCGGAGCATATCCCCATGACTTGGTGGAAAGGGCAGATATTCCTGATGAGAGAAGCCTTGACTGGAGCGTTACCGATATAGTGCCCAAGAAAGATATAGACTCAGTGGATACAGGCAAGCCCCTTCTGGTTATCACCACGAAAGAGGGGATAGCGAATCTTCAGAAGAGATGGCCGGGGAACTGGCAGCAGTTAGGTGAAGGATACAAGCAGCAGCTTTATTACCGTGAGGCAGAGGAGAGAGAACTTTGAAAAGCGTATCAATAGTTGTGCCGGTATACAATGAAGGGGACAATATTGAGCATTTTGCTGCAGCCGTAGCTGAAGAAATGGCAAGACTCGACTATGAGTGGGAGCTGATTTTTGTTGATGACGGGTCAAAGGATAACAGTCTGGAAATCATTGAGCGTCTGCATGCTGAGAACAAACATATCAAGGTTTTGGCTCTTTCCCGCAACGGTGGTCATCAGATGGCGCTGACCTGCGGCCTTGACCATGCCCAGGGGGATGCGGTCATTTCCATGGATGGTGACATGCAGCATCCGCCTGCCCTGATTCCTGAGCTTTTGCGGAATTGGGAGGCTGGCTATGAGATTGTCCAGACCATCCGCCAGGATACGCAGGGGGTCAACTGGCTGAAAAAGAAAACCTCGGAGCTGTATTACAGGCTCATAAATAAGTTGTCCAGTGTCCATATCCGCCCCGGTGGCTCAGATTTCCGCCTTTTGGACAGGCAGGCAGTGCTGGCTTTGCGCAAGTACCGAGAACATGATCGCTTCTTGCGTGGCATGGTGACCCTGCTGGGCTTCAGAATGGCGGAGGTGCCATTTGTGGCGCCGCCCCGTTTTGCAGGAAAGTCGAAGTATTCCTTTTCGAAGATGGCCAAGCTGGCAGTTGACGGCATTGTTGGCTATTCGGTAGTGCCGCTGAGGGCGGCCTTTGTGGCAGGGATCATCCTCGCTCTCTTCAGCTTCTTGCTTTTCCTGCACGTCTTGTACGCCTATATCTGCGATGAAGCCGTATCCGGCTGGACTACCATCATGGTATGTCTCTCCCTTTTCGGCGGCACTCAGCTGATCATGCTGGGGGTGATGGGGGAGTATTTGGGACGTATCTATACGGAAGTGAAAAACCGCCCCTTGTATTTGCTGAAGAAAAATGATGTGGATGATCAGGGCAGCTGGGAAAGGAAGCAGTAGATGAAACAGGAATTATTGCAGAAATATGCCAGATTAGTGGTAAAGGTGGGGGTGAATCTTCAGCATGACCAGCTGCTGGTGGTAAATTCCCCTCTTGAATGTGCGGAATTTGCCCGCCTGATCGCCGCCGAGGCTTTCGAGGCGGGGGCTCACGATGTGGTGGTGAGCTGGAGCGACGAGGAGCTGGCCCATATCCGCTTTGAGAAGGGTGCGAAGGAGATTTTCACGGAATTCCCCGACTGGCGGGTGCGGTTCTATCAGGACTACGCCGAGCAGGGGGCGGCCTTTGTGTCCATTGCTGCCCGCAACCCCGAGATTTTCAAGGACATCGAGCCGGAGAAGCTCACCCTCTACGCTCAGGCGGCAGGGGCGGCTTTGCTGGAATACCGGGCCAGGCTCATGAATAACGAGAACACTTGGTGCGTGGTGTCCGTGCCCACGGCAGGTTGGGCGAAAAAAATCTTCCCTGAACTCAGCGAGGAAGAGGCAAAGGCGAGGCTCTGGCAGGAGATCTTCCGCACAGTGCGCATTGAGCCGGGCAAAGATCCAGCCGAGGCATGGCGGGAACATATCGCCACTCTGCAGAGGGCGGCGGAGTTCCTGAACAAGAAGAACTTCAAGAGCCTGCACTACAGGAACAGCCTGGGCACCGACTTGACGGTGGAGTTGCCTGAGGGCCATATATGGGCAGGAGGAGCAGAGAAATCTGCCACGGGAGTGACCTTTGCCGCCAATATGCCTACGGAGGAAGTCTACTCCCTGCCCCGGCGGGAAGGGGCAAACGGCACGGTTTACGCCTCCAAGCCGCTGATTTACAACGGCAACCGCATTGAGAACTTCCATCTGACCTTCAAGGAGGGCCGTGTAGTGGATTTTGGGGCGGAAATAGGGCAAGAGACCTTGAAGGAGCTCATCAACATGGACGAGGGTTCCCACTATCTGGGCGAAGTGGCCTTGGTGCCCTATGATTCGCCCATCTCGAGCAGTGGCATCCTTTTCTACAACACCCTTTTTGATGAGAACGCCGCTTGCCATCTGGCCCTGGGCAAGGCATATCCCACCTGCCTCAAAGGCGGGGAGAAGATGGACAGCGTGACCCTGCTGCAGCATGGGGTGAATGATTCTTTAGTCCACGAGGATTTCATGATAGGTACGGCTGATCTCTCCATTGTGGGCACTACCCATGAAGGAGAGGAAGTGGAGATTTTCAGGGAAGGAAACTTTGCCCCCGGAGTTCTGGACTAATTTGGGGAAACTATTGAAAAAACCTCGGGAGGTAAGGTAAAATGAGAGAGATAATGATATTGGCCCTGACTGCCCTGCTCCTTTTGACAGTGGGATGCTCGGCCCAGGCGGATAAAAATGGAGGCGCGAAGAAAGTGGCAAATCGCATCGCAGTTATTGAAACCAATCTTGGGACTATCGAAATCGAGCTTTTTGAGGACAAGGCACCCAAGACTACCAAGAATTTCATTGACCTGACGGAGAAAGGCTTCTATGACGGAGTTATCTTCCACCGCGTCATCGACGGCTTCATGATCCAGGGCGGCGACCCCACGGGCACCGGCATGGGCGGCCCCGGCTACACCATTGATGATGAGTTTGGCGAGGGCCTGAAGCACGACAGCGAGGGTATCCTCTCCATGGCCAATGCAGGCCCCAACACCGGCGGCAGCCAGTTCTTCATCACCCTGGACAAGACTCCCTGGTTGGACGGCCATCACGCTGTGTTCGGCAAGGTCGTGAAGGGCATGGAGGTAGTGAAGAAGATTGGCAAGGTGGATACTGACTTCTCTGACCGTCCTTTGGAGAAGGTGACGATGGAGAAGGTCACTATCAAAGAGGCGAAGTGATTTGGCCTATACCTACATGCTGGAATGCAGGGACGGCAGCCTGTATGTGGGCTGGACAGACGATTTGGAGAAACGCATCAGGACTCACCAGGCGGGGCGCGGGGGCAAATACACCCGGTCCCGCCTGCCTGTTCGCCTGGCCTACTTCGAGGAACTGCCGGACAAGAGTGCTGCCATGAGCAGGGAGTGGCATCTGAAGCGTCTGACTCATCAGCAGAAGCTGGCTCTCATTGACAGGGCGGGGCAAACTCTGTACAATAAATAGTTAGACTAGATTAGATAAAGGGGCGTTAAACATGGCAGATAAGAAGGTCATGCTGACCGAAGATGGTTACAATAAACTGGTAGAGAAGCTCAAGTATTTGAAGGAAGTGCGCCGCATCGAGGTGGCTGACCGACTGAAGGCAGCCATTGCCCTGGGCGACCTTTCCGAGAACTCCGAGTATGATGATGCCAAGAACGAGCAGGCATTTCTGGAAGGCGAGATCCAGGAACTGGAAAACAAGATTCGCAATTCTGACATCATCAAGGCTGGCAGCAGCGACATGGTGCAGATGGGCAGCAAGGTAGTGGTCAAAGACATTGAATTTGATGAGGAAGATACCTTCATGATCGTAGGTTCCACCGAGGCAGATCCGGACGAGGGCAAGATTTCCAATGAGTCTCCCCTGGGAGCAGCTCTCCTGGGCCAGAAAGTAGGGGCCACAGTGGATGTCCATGCCCCTGCAGGTGTCATCAAGTATCAGATAGTGGAAATCAAGGGCTAATAGAAGGAGCATTTGCGTATATGTCAGACAAGAATCAGCAGACTCAGCAGGAGTCTACCCAGGATTTGGGCGCCTTGATGAAGGTGCGCCGGGAAAAGATGGAAGCCTTCCGGGAAATGGGGATTGCTCCCTTCGGTCATCGTTTCGAGGTGAATGCCTATGCCAAAGCCTTGAAGGAAAAGTATGACTATCTGGAAGAGGATGGGGAGAGCGAGGAAGCCGTGACCATTGCAGGCCGCCTCATGGCCATCCGCGGCCATGGCAAGGCTTCTTTCTCTGTTCTGAATGACCGCACCGGCAATATCCAGATTTACTTCAAGCTGGATGTGCTGGGGGAGCAGAAGTACAAGGAAGAGTTCAAGCGCCTGGATCTCGGCGATATCATCGGCGTCAAGGGCCATGTGTTCAAGACCCGTCGCGGTGAGATCACCGTGAGGGTAGAGGACTTCGACCTCCTGTCCAAGTCCCTGCGTCCTTTGCCGGAGAAATTCCACGGCCTGAAGGATGTGGATGTGCGCTATCGTCAGCGCTACCTTGACCTGATTGTGAATCCCGAGGTGCGCGATACTTTCCGCAAGCGCAGCAGCATTATCAAGTCTATCAGAAGCTATCTGGATGAGCGTGACTTCTTGGAGGTGGAGACCCCGGTGCTGTCCACCATTGCAGGTGGTGCGGCAGCCCGTCCTTTCATCACCCATCACAATGCCCTGGACATTGACCTTTACCTGCGCATTGCTACGGAACTCAGCTTGAAGCGCCTGGTGGTAGGCGGCCTGGACAGGGTATACGAAATGGGGCGCGTCTTCCGCAACGAGGGCATGGATGTGCGCCATAATCCGGAGTTCACCTCTATTGAGATTTATCAGGCTTTCGCTGACTACACAGATTTGATGGATATCACCGAGGGCATCGTTTGCAATGCAGCCCAGACTGTCTTGGGCACCACCAAGATCAACTATCAGGGTGTGGATATTGATCTCTCCAGTGTCAAGCGCATCAGCATGAATGATGCGGTGAAGGAAGCTACGGGCAAGGACTTCCTGGCCTGCCAGACTGTAGAAGAAGCCCGCAAACTGGCTGACGAGATTGGTGTGGCCTATGAGGAACGTCACGGCATCGGTGGCATCCTCAACGCGGCTTTTGAGGCAAAGGTGGAAGAAAGCCTTATCCAGCCCACCTTCATCACCGGCCATCCCACGGAGATTTCTCCTCTGGCCAAGCGCAATGCGGAAGATCCCCGCATCACCGATCGCTTCGAGTTCTTCATCTATGGACGTGAGCTGGCCAACGGCTTTACGGAGCTCAACGACCCCATCGACCAGGAAGGCCGCTTCCTTGAGCAGCTGAAGCAGCGTGAGGCTGGTGACGATGAGGCCCATGTCATGGACCGCGACTTCATCACCGCCCTGGAGTATGGCCTGCCCCCCACGGGCGGCTTGGGCATTGGTGTGGACCGCCTGGTGATGCTCCTTACCGACGCACCTTCCATCCGCGACGTGCTGCTGTTCCCGACTATGAAGCCGGTAGCGGAGTAAGGGTAGATATAAAAGCATAGAACTAAAATGAGCCTGTCCCCTGACTGTGAATAGTCAGGGGGCAGGCTCCTTCTTTTTCAGCCCTTACCCATGCATCTCTCGTAGAAGAATTTTGCCAGAGTGTCCAGCAACTCTGCCTTATTGGTGGATTTCAGGATGTAGCCGTCCGGGCGCTGCTTGATGATGCGCATGACGCTTTCCCGGTCGTTGATGCCTGTCAGAAAGATGATGGGAATCCTGGAGGTGACGGGATTTTTTTGGATGCGCTCCATCACCTCATAGCCATCCATCTCCGGCATCTCGTAATCCAGCAGCACCAGGTCCGGCTGTTCTATGTCAAGATAGTCCAGGGCCTCCTGCCCGGACTGCAGGCCCTCCACATCGTAGGAGTTCTTAAGCCAGCGGGTCATGATGGCCAGGAAATCTTCGTCATCGTCCACTATGAGCACTTGCTTGCGCCGCCTGTATTCCTGTTGCCCTTTGGCCAAATCCAGAACATCTGCCGCCAGCTTCTTCATGTCCACCGGGGGGGTGTAGGTGCGGGTGATGCCTGCACCCTCCGGCAGGGCCTTCATTTCTTCCAGGAAATCCTTGTCGCCCAGGAGACAAAGTGATTTCCGGCTGTCCCGGCAGAGACTGGCCAGGTATGACACCAGGTTCTTTGCCTCACTGCTGTCTTCTGCTGGGTTGTAGATGAAAATCTCGGCCTCGTGGCGGCGGCGGTTCACTTCCTCCAGGTCTTCGGCTACCTTCAATACCTGTAAGCCCGCCTCCCTAAGATTGTTTTCCACCGCACGGTCCACCAGGTACTGCTTCTTCTCTATGTATATGACTTTTTCCATAGTCCCATTCCTCCCAGACCATATTATCTCCCTGTTCACTTCGCCAAAGCCCACCTAAATCCTGCCCGTGGCTGAATATTTTGCCTGTAGAAAAATTTGCACAATGGCCTTATAATTATAACTAACAACACAAATCCAACAATGCAATCAGGGAGGGACTACCCATGTTTAACGGCAACTATGAGCTGGGCAGCGAGGCTTTCAAGGTGGTGGAGGAAATCGGGCGGCACATGCCCGGGGGCTTCTTCATCTACAAGGCTGAACAGCCCGAAGAGATCCTCTATGCCAACAAGACAGTCTTTGAAATCTTCGGCTGCCAGGACCTTGCGGAATTCCAGGAACTGACGGGCTATACCTTCAAGGGCATGGTACACCCCGATGACTATAAAGCAATCTCCAGCTCCATCGATGAGCAGATAGAAAAGAGCAGCGAGTGCATGGACTATGTGGAGTACCGCATTATCCGCCGGGACGGCAAGGTTCGCTGGGTAGACGACTACGGCCATTTTTCAAATACAAAGACCCACGGCGGCGTCTATTTCGTCTTCATATCAGACATCACGGAAAAAAGAGAGCGCGTCAAAGAGGAAGCCGAGGCCCGCATCAGACAGCAGCAGCTGGAGGAAAAAATCGCCCTGCAGGAAAAGCTGCTGGAGCAGAGCGAGGCCACCCGCCAGGCCCTCAAGGCGGCAGAGGAAGCCAACCGCGCCAAGACCAATTTCCTCTCCAACATGAGCCACGAGATACGCACCCCCATCACCGCCATCCTGGGCATGAACGAGCTGATACGCCGGGAGAGCCACGACAAGAACATCCTGGAGTACACCCACAATATCGGCGCAGCGGGCACCAGCCTCCTGAGCATCATCAACGACATCCTGGATTTCTCCAAGATCGAGGCGGGCCGCATGGAGCTCATCGAGGCAGAGTACGACACCCGCACCCTCATTTCAGATCTTGCCAATCTGGTGAAATTCCGCCTGGAGGAAAAGGGCCTGATTTTCCGGCTGGAAATCGACCCCAGCCTGCCCACCCGGCTTTTCGGTGACGAGCTGCGCCTGAAGCAGGTCATCACCAACCTGCTGACCAATGCCGCCAAGTACACAGAAAAGGGCACCGTGACCCTGAAAATGCAGGTGACCCATAAAAAAGGCCACGATGTATCCATCGAGGTGGCGGTGAAAGATACGGGCATCGGCATCAAAGACGAGGAACTGGGCAAGCTGTTCTCAGCCTTTGACCGGCTTGATGTCATCCGCACCCGCAGCATCGAGGGCACCGGGCTGGGCCTGGCCATCAGCTCCCGCATGCTGAAGCTCATGGGGGCCGACCTGCAGGTGCAGAGCACCTACGGCCAGGGCTCCGTCTTTTCCTTCACCGTGGGCCAGCAGATAGTGGACAGCACAGAGATAGGCGAATTCGACCTTGGCAGCACTCCCATCATCGGCGAGACAGTCAAGAAGCATCTCAGCTTCCTGGCCCCCACGGCCCGGGTGCTGCTGGTGGACGACACCCCCCTGAACCTGAAGGTGATAGTGGGGCTCCTGAAAAAGACCCAGCTCCTCACAGAGACAGCCGCCAGCGGCCGGGAGTGCATCGAGAAATTCGGCGCTACGGACTACGACATCATCTTCCTGGACTACCGCATGCCGGAAATGGACGGCATCGAGACCCTGAAAAAGCTCTACGAGCTTTACCCGGAAAAAGCCAAAGCCACCCCCATCGTCTGCCTCACCGCCAGCGCCATCGCCGGTGACAGGGAGCGTATGCTGAAAGCAGGCTTTGACGACTATCTGCCCAAGCCCGTCAATATCCTGGACATGGAGCGCATGATGATACACTACCTGCCCAAGGAAAAGGTGCAGCTGGTGACAGAGGAAGGGACAGCAACACCGCCCCCAGAGGAAACTTCGGATATCCTGCCAACTGCTCTCTTCGAGCTGGACGATATCGACCCCGTGGCCGGCATTGAGCACTGTGGCAGTGAGGAGGACTACATGGAACCCCTTTCCATCTTCTCAGCTTCCATCGGCTCAAAATCTGCCAAGATCGAAAAGGCCTGGCAGGAGCAGGACCTCAAGAACTACACCATACTGGTACACTCTTTGAAAAGCACCTCACGCATTGTAGGTGCCAGTGCTCTCTCAGACCTGGCCTTCCAGCTGGAAATGGCAGGCAAGGAAGCAAATGACAGCCTTATAGCAGAAAAGACCCCGGGGCTGCTGGAAATGTACAGAAGCCTGCAGGAGCCTCTGGATAAGATTTTGGAGGATTGGGAGAGCAGATAGCTCTGGTCCCTGTGGGAAAACGCCAATGGGAAGATTTTGCCAATGACAAAATTTGAACACATTGCCAAAAACGCTCCTATATGGTAAACTGTATACCATCGTGGCAATGATGGAGAAGAGTAAGTCGGAGATGCATCTTCAGGGAGTCCTGCCTGGACTGGGAGCGGGACGGTGCGGCTGGCTGAAAGTTCGCTCCGGAGTCCTTCGGTGAGAGCCGGACGCAGGGCTGCGTTAGAGCCATTGAGTGATAAATCAGGGTGGTACCGCGAAGTTTGCAGCTTCGCCCCTCGTTTGCTGTCTGCGTTGAGGGGCGGAGCTTTTCTATTGCTTGAAAAGTTGTCCCGAAGATTGTAGGAGGTTTGATGATGGAAGAAAGAATCAAAGCACTGAAGGCTCAGGCCTCGGAGGCTATCAAGAAGGCTGCCGGCAGCCTGGAGGAACTGGACAATATCAGAGTGCAGTTCTTGGGCAAGAAGGGAGAGCTCACCAGCATCCTGCGCGGCATGGGCGCTGTGGCCAAGGAAGAGCGTCCCCGTCTGGGCAAGATCGTGAACGAAGCCCGCAGTGAGTTGGAGAAACTCATTGCCGAGAAGAATGAAGAACTGAAAGTTCGGGCTATGGAGAACCGCCTGGCCAGCGAGAAAATCGATGTGACCCTGCCGGGGCGTACCCAGGCTCTTGGGCATCTGCATCCCCTGACTTTGACCCTTGAGCGCATCAAGGACATTTTCGTTCACATGGGCTTTTCCGTGGAGGAAGGGCCTGAGATCGAGCGGGACTATTTCAACTTCGAGGCCTTGAACCTGCCCAAGGATCACCCTGCCCGTGACATGCAGGATTCCTTCTATATTACCGAAGAAATCCTCATGCGCTCCCAGACCTCCCCGGTGCAGGCCCGCACCATGCAGCGCTACAGCCAGGCTGGTGAGGCCAACAGACCCATCCGCATGATTGCTCCCGGCAGGGTCTATCGCCGTGACGAGTACGATGCTACCCATTCTCCCATGTTCACTCAGGTAGAGGGCCTGGTCATTGACGAGGGCATCAGCTTGGCTGACCTCAAGGGCACTCTGGAGACATTCCTGCGCCAGATTTTCGGCGAGAAGGTGGGGGTGCGCTTCCGTCCCAGTTTCTTCCCCTTCACGGAACCTTCCGCAGAGGTGGATATCTCCTGCGTCATGTGCCACGGCAAAGGCTGCCGGGTGTGCAAGGGCACTGGCTGGCTGGAAATCCTGGGGGCTGGCATGGTGCATCCCAATGTGCTGGCCATGAGCGGCTACGACCCCAAGAAGGTCAGCGGCTTTGCCTTCGGCATGGGCGTGGAGCGCATTGCCATGCTCTCCTATGGCGTGGATGACCTGCGCCTGTTCTACGACAACGATATGCGCTTCCTGCGCCAGTTCTGAGCTTGAGGAGGAATAGATAAATGCAGGTATCCATGAAATGGCTTCAGGACTACATTGACCTGAAAGATAAAGTAACTGCCGAGGAATTGGCGGACAAATACACCATGGCCGGCGTGCCCGTGGAGAATGTCATCCGGGCTGATGAGGGCCTGGAGAAAGTAGTGACGGCCAAGGTTGAGAAAATCGTGCCCCATCCTGACTCCGACCATCTCTGGGTTTGCACCTTGGATGTGGGCAAGGAGGAAAGGGTGCAGATTGTCACCGGCGCACAGAATGTGAGGGAAGGCCATATCGTGCCCGCCGCCATGGTTGGGGCGCTGCTGCCCACGGGACAGAAAATTTCCAAGGGCAAGCTGCGGGGCGTGCCTTCCAACGGCATGATGTGTTCTGCCGGGGAGTTGAAACTGGACATTGAGGGACTGCCTGAGGAGCAGCTGAACGGCATCTACATCCTGCCTGCCGATACGCCTGTGGGGGTGCCCGTGGCAACTGTCCTGGGCATGGACGATGTGGTGCTGGAGTTCGAGCTCACTGCCAACCGCGGCGACTGCTTCAGCGTCTGGGGTCTGGTGCGTGAGGCGGCTGTGCTGACAGGACTTCCCGCCAAGTATCCCGAGATTAAAGTAAATGAAGATGATGAGGCCAGCGCTGCCGAGATGGTAAAGATTGGCATTGAGGCACGTGACCTTTGCGACCGCTTCTCTGCCCGTGTGGTGAAGAATGTGAAGATTGGACCGTCTCCTGCCTGGATGCAGGCCCGTCTGGAAGGGGCAGGCATCCGCGCCATCAACAATGTGGTGGATGTCACCAACTTTGTCATGGTGGAACTGGGTCAGCCCATGCACGCTTATGATTACGACGAGGTGAAGGGCCACAGCCTCACTGCCCGCCGTGCCGTAGCCGGAGAGAATCTTCACACCCTGGACGATTCTGAGCGTCTGGCCAAGGGTGAGGAACTGGTCATCGCAGATAGCGAGCATCCGGCAGGACTGGCGGGCATCATGGGCGGTCTGGAGAGCGAGGTCACGGAGAAGACCACCACGGTCATCTTCGAGGCTGCTTCTTTCAATGGCCCCAGCATCCGCCGCACCTCCCGTGCTTGCGGCCTCCATTCCGAGGCTTCCGGCCGCTTTGAGCGCGGCGTGGATGTGACCAAGACTTGCCGCGCCCTGGACCGTGCCTGCCAGCTGTTGCAGGAAATGGGGGCCTGCACCGTCACCAAGGGCATCGTGGATGTGTATCCCGAGCCCAAGGAGCAGGTGACTGTGGCCTACACTGCCGAGGCCATCAACCGGCGCCTGGGCACTGACCTGCCTGCTGAGAAGATGACGGAAATCCTCGAAAGCCTGGGCTTCAAGGTCACGGCTAAGGGGGAGGGCTTCGAGGCTCTGGTGCCCACCTGGCGCAACGATGTGAGCCTGATGGAAGACCTGTCCGAGGAAGTGGCCCGCATCGTGGGCTTTGACAGCATCAAGAGCACCTCTCCCAGAGGTGACATGATGCAGGGCACCCAGAGCGCCCGCCAGACTTTCATCGACAGCATCAAGCGCGTGCTGGTATCCCTGGGCATGACCGAGGAGCTGTCCTTCAGCTTTACCAGCCCCGAAGCCCTGGACAAGCTCTGCGTGCCTGAGGACAGCGAGCTGCGCCAGGCTGTGCCCATCATGAACCCGCTGACGGACGAATATCCGCTGGTGAGGACTACGCTCCTCACCAGCATCATGGAGAACGCCGTGCGCAACTTCTCCCGCAAGAACATGGACCTGCGCCTCTTTGATGTGGCACCTGTGTTTGCCCCCAAGGCGCTGCCTGTCACCGAGTTGCCCCACGAAGTGGTGAAGCTGGTGGGTCTGATTTCTGGCCGCCGCTACGAGGCTCTTTGGAACCAGCCCCATGACATGGTGGACTTCTATGACATGAAGGGCATCGCAGAGCAGCTGCTGGCTGCCCTTTCCATCAGCAAGTACACGGTGGAAGCAGGGGAGCATTACGCCATGCACCCTGGCAAGACCGCTGTCTTCAAGAAGGGCAAGGAAGTCATCGCCACCGTGGGCGAGCTCCATCCCCAGGCGGCTGAGAACTACGGCATCAAGCAGCCTGTCTATATCTTCGAGATGGATGTAGAGACTCTCATGAAATACACAGCCAAGTCCTTCAAGTACGAGTCCCTGCCCAAATATCCTGCCATCAGCCGGGATCTGGCTATGCTGGTAGATGATGAGGTGCAGGCAGCCGATATCGAGAAGGTAATCTCCAAGAACGGCGGCAAGTACTTCCAGGGCGTCACCCTCTTCGATGTCTACACTGGCAAGCAGGTGGCAGAGGGCAAGAAGAGCATGGCCTTCAACCTCATGTTCCAGTCCAAGGACAAGACTCTGACGGACGAAGAGGCTGACAGCGCCTTCAAGAATATCCTGCAGGCCGTGGAGCGCGAGTTCCAGGCTGAGCTTCGCGCCTGAGTGAGGTGAATGCTATGGCAAATGAAAAGGATACGAAAAAAGTACCACAGCGGATTGTGCTGGAAATCTTTGGGGATAGCTTTCCCTTGAAGACAGATGATCCGGAACATATGGAAGCTCTGGGGAAGCTGGTAGACCAGCAGATGAAGAAGGTAGCTCATCAGGTGCACAGCTTCGACAGCACGAAGATTGCCATTCTCACGGCCTTGCAGCTGGCCGATGACTATTTTCAGCTGAAGAAGGACTATGATGAGCTGGTTGAGCTGATAGACGAGAAGTGAACTTTGATTTTGAGAGGGAGAAATCCCTCTCTTTTTTTTGCGAGTGCATGAAAGAATTTTCCGAAATTGAAATAAATAATAACTGTTTTCAGGTATCTTGACAATGTTATTGAGATGGTTTATCATATACAACGTACTTAATTATAGTTATAATTATCATTATCATTTTCGAAGCATTGTTTGAAGGAGGCGTTTCTCTTGACGTTGAAGGATGGAAAGACCGGCATGACGCTCAAGATTCAGCAGATTGGCGATTCTGCGCTGAAGGAAAGGCTGATGACTATGGGGCTCATTCCCGGCACGAAGGTGAAGGTGCTTCGTTCGGCTCCCTTGGGAGATCCTATTGCCATCAATGTCCGCTATTATAATCTGGCTTTGCGACGTGATGACGCTGCACAGATTGAGGTGCAGCAGGTAAACTGATCAATTCCGCAGGTAGTTGTAATCGATTCGCAAAGGAGTAGTGAAAGCAGCAAATGTCAACTTTAGCAGTAGCACTTACCGGCAATCCCAATACCGGCAAGTCCACAATCTTCAATGAACTCACCGGTGCGCGGCAGAAAATCGGCAACTGGCCTGGTGTCACCGTGGATAAGAAAGTGGGCTATGCCCGTCACAAGGACCGTGCCATTTCCATTGTGGATTTGCCCGGTACCTACAGCATCAACGCCCGTTCCCCGGAAGAAAAGATTGTCATCGACTATCTGACCAACAACAAGCTGGATTTGGTCATGGACGTGGTGGATAGCACCAATATTTCCCGCAACCTGTTCCTGACAGTGCAGCTGCTGGAAAAGGGGATCCCTCTCCTCATCGACCTCAATATGACAGATGAGGCCGAGCGCCGCGGCATCCGCATCGATACCAGGAAGCTGGAAGATGTGGTGGGCATGCCTGTGGTGCAGACCGTGGGACGCAGTTCCAAGAGCACCAAGAAACTGTTGGATGTGTTCACTTCTACTGTCATGAGCAACTATGAGGCCAGCCCCCAGGTGAAGGCTCATATCGAGAAGGTGAGGGAGATTCAGAGCAGTTCCCTCAGTGAGAGTGAAAAGCAGGAAAAAGTCATTGAGGCCCGCTACGCCTTGATTGACCAGATTATGGAAGCCGCTGTGGATATGCGCAATGTGGGTCAGTCCACTTCCGAGAAATTCGACCAGTTCCTGGCCAACGGCGTGCTGGCCCTGCCTATTTTCCTGGCCATCCTCTATGCCGTGTTCCAGATTACCTTCACCTGGATTGGCCAGCCCCTGGCAGATGCTTTGGATGCACTTATCAACGAAGATTTTCTTGAGTGGTCCAAGGGAGCGCTGGAGGCTGCCGGGGTGGCTGAGTGGATGCAGGCTCTTATCACCGATGGTGTCATCGGTGGCGTAGGCGCTGTGCTGACCTTCGTGCCCCTTATCTTCGTGCTGTTCTTCTGCCTGTCCTTTTTGGATGGCACGGGCTATATGGCCCGCATTGCCTTCATCATGGATCCCATCATGCGCCGCTGTGGCCTGACGGGCAAGGGCATCATGCCCCTGATGATGGGTTTCGGCTGCGGCGTGCCCGCCATCATGGGTGCCCGTGCGCTGGATTCCAACAAGGACCGTCTGATTTCCATTCTGATCACACCGTTTTTGACCTGCGGCGCGAAGCTGCCCATCATGGCTCTCTTTGCTGCCATGTTCTTCCCGGATGATGCCGCCAATGTGGTCTTTGCCATGTACATTTTGGGCGTAGTCATGGCCATCATCGTGGCCAAGGTGCTGGGGGAGACCATGTTCAAGGAAGAAGGTTCCACCTTCTTGCTGGAGCTGCCTCCTTACCGTATGCCGGATATGAAGACGGTGCTTCTGGAGACCTGGGACAAGGGCAAGGGCTACCTCATCAAGGCAGGTACCATCATCTTTGCTGCTTCTGTGCTGATCTGGCTGCTGTCCAACTTCAATGCCGGTGGCATGTGCGAGATTGAGGAAAGCTTCCTGGCGACCATGGGCGGCTGGATGTCCACTCTCTTCGTATTCCATGGCTTTGGCACCTGGGAAGCAGGCGCTGCCGTTATCTCCGGCATCCTGGCCAAGGAAGCTGTGGTGTCCACCATCGGCGTGCTCTATGGCGCAGCTGATGTGTCCACCGAGGCTGAGGAAGCAGTGGAAGCTGCTGAGACCATGATGAAGACCGGCATGGCTACCTCCTTTACGGCTCTGTCCGCCATTGCCTTCATGGTATTCTCCCAGCTCTACACTCCCTGCGTCACTGCTCTTGGCACCATCAAGAAGGAAGCAGGCGGCTGGAAGTGGATGGGCTTCTCCGCAGTTTACATGTTTGTGGTAGCCTGGTTCGTTTCCCTGCTGGTCTATCAGATTGGCAGCGCTCTGGGCTTCTGATTTTCCCCTTGGGGATAGATGGGAGTATCCAATATGTCTACCTTTATCGTAGGCTTGTGCCTGGCTGTGGCTCTGTTCTTTGCTGTGCGGCATGTTTATCGCAACCTGCGTGACGGCAAGGAGGACTGCTGCGGCAGCACAGGCGGCAGTTGCAGCTGCTGCGGCGGCTGTCACAGCCTGGAAAAGAAATAAACGGGTTCAGGAGAGATTCTTGCCTCTGCCAGAGGAGAATCTCTCCTTTTCTGTCTGTAACCTTGTAAATAGCTCCTTGTTAAGCTAAAATAGATACTGTTGACATTTGCAAAATACAGGAGGAATCATCTATGGAAATCATTCATACCGACAAGGCACCTGCAGCCGTAGGTCCTTACAGCCAGGCCATCAAGGCAGGGAATACGCTCTATCTTTCCGGCCAGATTGCCATCAATCCTGTAGAAGGGAAAATCGTAGCCAAGACTATCGAGGAGCAGGCCGAGCAGTGCTGCAAGAATGTAGAAGCTGTACTGGCAGCCGCAGGCACTGATATGAGCCATGTGGTGAAGACTACCTGCTTCCTGGCAGATATTGCCGACTTCAAGGCCTTCAACGAAGTCTACGCCAAGCATTTCCTCAGCAAACCGGCCCGCAGCTGCGTGGCGGTGAAAGACCTGCCAGCAGGGGCCTTGTGCGAGGTGGAAGCTACGGCCGTCCTTTCCTGATTTATGAGAAATTTTATGGAAAAATGTGAATAATTGCGTTATAATGTACATAGCAAGAAAGGTTGTCATGGAAAGTTTCTTTTATAACGTGGAGGGATGAGTATGTTCCGAACGGTACCTTTCAATCTCAAGGGCAATGTGGAGAAGGGGCAGGAGGCTGTGGAGCGCCTGCTGGAGTTCATGTCTGACCAGCCGGGCAACCCCATGGGGCGTGTCAGCGGTGCCTTTGCTTCTTTCCGGGTGGATGTCATCGACACAGAGGCTGCCTATGAGCTCTTTGGCGAGCTGCCGGGCTTCCGCAAGGAGCAGATCACTGTTTCCTATGATGAAGATGGCTATCTGCGCATCAAGGCAGAGCGCTCGGAGCTGGAGGCAGAAGAGGTGAAGTATATTTGCCGCGAGCGCCGCACAGGGGAGTTTGAGCGCGTATTCAAGATTGATGGCATAGACAAGGATTCTGTCAGCGTGGCTTTTGACAACGGCATCCTGCACATCGTGCTGCCCAAGGTTTCCAAGGATGCTAACCGCACAGTTTTTGACATCGAGTAAGAAGATATTTGGCGTAGTCCCGAGATCTATACAACATCTTGGGACTATTTTTTTTCAAAAAGAAGGAATTATGGAGGGGAAGGGGGAATTAACACACACAAGCAGATTAATTTGACTTTGGGAGGTAAGACCGCTATGATGGATGATAAGGACTGGGCTGGTTTTAAGCAGAAGCTCAAGGCAAAAACGGAAATTGACCTCGACCTCTATAAAGAACCGCAGATGAAGAGGCGCATCGGCAATTTGGTCACGAGGGCCGGCATGGACTCCTTCTGTGAGTATTTCGACAATGCAGCCAAGAACAAGGATGACTTTGCAGCTTTCATAGAATATCTGACTATCAACGTGTCAGAGTTCTTCCGCACGCCGGAGAAGTTCGGCAAGCTGGAAACGGATGTCATTCCTGACCTCTTGAAGCGCTCTCCTAAGCTCAATATCTGGAGCGCAGGCTGTTCTATCGGGGCTGAGCCATATTCTCTGGCCATTATCATGAAAGAAATGACCCCGAATGTGCGCCATCGCATCCTGGCCAGCGACCTGGATATCGAAATCCTGGCCAAGGCCAAGCGCGGCGTCTACAATGAAGGTGAAATCAAGAGCATGGATAAGAGCCGCTTGAACAAGTATTTCTCCAAGGTGGAGGGGGACAAGTATGCTGTCAACAGCGAAATCAAGTCCTGCATCGAGTTCAAGCGCCACAACCTGCTGAAGGATAAATTCGAGAGCGGTTTTGACCTGATTCTCTGCCGCAATGTGGTCATCTATTTCACTGAGGAAGCCAAGGATCAGCTTTATGCGAACTTCTTCCAAGCCTTGAAGCCTGGCGGGATTCTCTTCGTAGGGGCGACGGAAGCCATACTGAACTTCCGCAAGCTGGGCTATACCAGCTTCCAGCCTTTCTTCTACCAGAGACCCCTCTGACCGTGTCTCCGGGAAGAGCCGGAATAATTAGCGAAGCGGGTGTTATAGGCATGTATGCTAATCAACATATAGAACAAATGGATAGGGAATCCATGCGGGAGTTGCAGCTGGGGCTTTTGCAGAAGCAGCTTCGCTGGGCTGAGGAGAAGAGCTTTTTCTATCAGCAATCCTTTGCCAAAGCTGGCGTGAAGGCCGAGGAGGTGAAGTCCCTGGAGGACTTGCGCCGTTTTCCCTTCCTGCACACTAGCGACCTGCACCAGATAGATTCCCTTGATATCCTCACTTTGCCTATATCCGGCATCATGCGCTTCAACCACATGCAGCAGATGACGGGGGAACTCTTAAAGCTCTACACCAACGGGGATATTGCCCGCAATGTGGAGATGATGACCCGCTGTCTGGTGGGCATAGGGATAAACAGCGCTTCGGTGGTGGCCCTGCAGGGTGAACTGGCTGACAGCCGCCTGCTGGATGTGCAGTATGCCTTGGAGATGATTGGCGCTACGGTGGTGCCTATGGGAGTGGATTATCGTCAGTGGCTCAGGCTCATGGAACTGGTGACCATGGATACTATTGTCACCACGCCGCAGCTCATCATGCAGCTGGTTATTCAGTTGCAGGCTCAGGGCAAGAATATCGTTGACTTTCCCCTGACCCAGATTATCTGCATGAACCCTACGGGCATACAGAACCCCATGCAGCGCCATATCCAGGATCGTACCAGAGCCAAGGTCTTCAATCTTTACTCTTCGGCGGAGCTGGGCACGGCGGGCATGCTCTTCCAGTGTGAGGCTCGTAGCGGCCAGCATATTCAGGAAGATTATTTCTATCCGGAGATCATCGCCTTCAACAGCGATATGCCGGTGACAGATCCTCATCAGATGGGTGAGCTGGTGGTGACCAGCCTGCAGGCTGAGGCTATGCCGCTGATACGCTACCGCACAGGCCAGGCCGTCAGCATGATAGAGGAGACTTGCTCTTGCGGGCGTACTCTCAGAAGGGTGACCACGCCTTTCAGCTTCGGCTGAGAATTGAACCAAAAAGAAGGAAGGGACATGGCTTCATTCAGGGGCCTGTCCCTTTTTCGTGTAAGGGCGTGTGGACACCGTCAGGTGTACGGTGAGTTTATGATAGTGACACAGGAAGGTACGCGATATGACTGCTAAACTTGACTTTATAGTGGGACGTTCGGGCACGGGCAAGTCCCGTCACTGCCTGGATGCTATCTGTGCCGCCATCAGGGAGGCGCCTTTGGGCGATCCTTTGGTGCTGCTGGTGCCGGAACATATGACCTACAAGATGGAGCGATTGCTGGCTGAATCCTTGCCCGGGAATGGGCAAGGCTTTATGCGGGCAGTGGTCTTCGGCTTCCGCCGCTTTGCCCGGCAGGTGCTCTTGGAAACCGGCGGGGCGGGGCTGCCCCGCATCAGCGATGTGGGGCGGCAGCTATTGCTGAGGAAACTCCTGCTGAAGCATCAGCAGGAGGGGGATTTGACGATTTTTGCCAGAGCGGCTCGCCAGCGGGGCTTCACGGACAGTCTCTCCGGCATGATCAAGGAACTCAAAAGCTACCGCCTGCCTACGGATCTATTGCGGGAAACGGCAGAGGGTCTGGGGAAGGGGCGCCTGTCTGGCAAGCTCACGGAGATTGCCAGGCTGGTGGACGATTTTCAGGAAGAAATGGAGGGGCGGGCCAACGACAGCGAGGATTTGATGGCGCTGTTGGCTGCCAAGATTCCTCAGTCAACCACCTTGAAAGGTGCGGAAATCTGGGTGGATGGATTCACCTTCTTCAATCCCCAGGAACTGGAGGTTATGGGGGCACTGCTCGGCAGTGCTGCCGCTGTGCACGTGACCTTGCCTTTAGGTGGGCAGAACCTCTCGGGAGGGGCAGTGAACCTCAAGGTGCCGGAAAATGAGCTGGAAACGGGAATGTTCCATCGTTCTTATCAGACCTTGGCAGCCTTGAAGAACCTTTGGTGTGAATTGGGGGGAGGCAGCTTTGGCGTAACCCTGCTGGAGGAAAATCAAAGAGCCAGGAATCACGTCCTTTCCTTCCTGGAACAGCATCTTTTTGCCACGGGGGAAGGAAAATGCAAGGAGAGCAAGGGCCTGCGGCTGGTGGAGGCCGCCAACCGCCGCCTGGAGGTGGAGGTGCTGGCTGCAGATATCCTGCGTCTGGCTCGCAAGGGCTGGCGCTATCGGGATATCGGTGTGCTGGTACGGGACGGGGAGGTCTATGACAGTCTCCTGCAACTGGTATTCCAGGAATATGGCATTCCCTACTTCTACGATGGCAAGCGCCCCAGCATCCATCATCCTTTGGCAGAGTTGCTGCGCTCGGCGCTGGAGACAGTACGCCTGGGCTGGCGGTATGAGTCAGTTTTTCGCTGCCTGCGTACGGGTTTTTTTCCCTGCGTCCGCGATGATGTGGACAAGCTGGAGAATTATGTGCTGGAATTCGGCATCAGGGGTAAGGGGCGCTGGACCCAGGAACGGAACTGGGACTGGCATCGCAGCCGCAGCCTGGAGGAGGAAGAACTTGAGGAGAAGGCGCAGGAAAGGCTCCTGCACATAGACGGGCTGCGCCGCCTGGCAGCCCTTCCCCTGCTTAACCTGGGAAAGGCGTTGAATGGAGCAGCAAATGTGAGGGATATGACGGCTGCACTTTATGATTTCCTGCTGGAATTGCAGGTGCCCCAGCGCCTGGCAGAATGGGAGGAGGTGGCAGAGGCTGAGGGACGCCTGGCTGATGCGGCGGAGCACAGGCAGATTTGGGAGAGTTGCATGGAGCTTTTTGACCAGCTGGTGGAAATCAGTGGCGAGGAGGTCATGGACCTCAGGGATTATGAGACAGTGCTCAGCGCCGGCCTTGATGCTCTGAAAATTTCTCTGATACCGCCGGGGCTGGACTATGTGAATATTGCTTCCTTTGACCAGAATAGCCTGGACAATATCCCCGCCCTCTACATTCTGGGGGCCAATGCAGGCATCATGCCCAGGCGCAGCAAGGAGCAGGGGCTGCTGACAGACGCCGACAGGATACATATTGCCGACGCCTTTGAGAAAAGAGCAGAAGCTGGCAAGGGGCACTTTGATATCTCCCGTGGCAGCCAGGAGAGAAGCTTTGGAGAAAGATTCCTGCTGTATCGGGGATTCTCCGAGGCCAGGGAATACCTCTGGGTGTCTTACGCTTTGGCAGACAGTGATGGCTCAGGCCTGCAGCCTGCTTCCTTGGTGCAGCGGCTCAGAAAAATTTTCCCGCAGGCGGAGTTTATCTCCATTCCGCTGGAGACGGTGGAGCGCAATGATGAGTTTTTGCTCTCTGCTCCGGGGCCGGCTCTCTCGGGTCTGGCTTCCGCCCTTCGCGGGCAAAAGGAACTGGGCAATATGCAACCCTTCTGGCAGGATGTGTATAACTGGGCAAGAGAACAGCCCGGGCTTGCTGCGGGGCTGAATCTGGCCCTTTCAGGCCTCTTTGCCAGAGGCAGGGCAGAGTTTCTGCCCCCGGAACTAGCCCGGCTGCTGTTCCTCAGTGGCAGCAGGCTGCGGGGCAGCGTTACCCGGTTTGAGCTTTTCAGCAAATGTCCTTTTGCCCATTTTGCCACTTATGGCTTGAAACTGCAGGAAAGGCGGGAGTATAAGTTCCGCGCCCTGGATTTGGGGCAGCTGCTGCATGCCGTACTCAGCAGCTATGGGCAAAAAGTAGGGGCAGAATACAACCATGAGTGGGGGGCGGTGCCTGAGGCCCGCCGCATCGAAATCTGCCATGAGCTTATCGAGGAACTGGCTCCCAGGCTGCAGAGCGAGGTGCTGCTGAGCCGCGACAACTACCGCCACCTCAAGCGGAGATTGCAGGCTACGGCAGAAAGAGCAGTGAATCAGCTCACCGCCTGGGCGGCGCTGTCCAAGTTCCGTCCCGTCTTTTTTGAAGAGCATTTCGGCGGGGCAGGTGACAGGGTGCAGCTGAAGCCTTTGCCTCTGAAGGATGGATATACACTGTCCTTCAAGGGTCAGATTGACCGTTTGGATGTGAGAACGGATGCTCCCTACTATCTGGTGATAGACTACAAGACGGGGCAGGCAGCCATCAATGTCTTTGAGGTCTACTATGGCCTGCGCTTGCAACTGCTGGCCTATCTGCTGGTAGCCAGGGAATTGCTGGCTCAGCAGGGAGAGCAGCGGCTGCCCGCCGGCATGCTCTATGCTTTTTTGCAGAACCCTCTTATCCGGGGCAGGGATACGGAGAAGGGCAAGCTCTCAGAGGAGGTTTTGCAGAGAAAGGTGCAGAAGAGGCTGCGTATGCCGGGCTGGGTATTGGCTGACAGGGACATCATCGAGGCCTTGGAGGCGGGAGCCCAGGGAGAATATATCTTTGCAAGTGTCAAGGAGGGGGAGGAAGAGACCTCCTTCGTGCCCCCTGACAGTGTGAAAACGCCGCAGGAGTTTGAGCTTTTGCTGGCTTACGTGGAATATATTCTCAAGGAAACAGGCGACAGGATACTGGCCGGGGAAATAGCCGCCCGTCCTTACAGGTTGAAAAATAAGCAGGTGGAGACTGCCTGCACTTACTGCCGTTTCAAGGATGTGTGCGGCTTCGATGCCAATCTGCCCGGTTGCAGCTACAGGGAACTCAGGCCGCAGGAGGCTGTCGTGCTGGAAGAAGAGATGGCGAAGCTGATGGGGAGAGAGGACTGGAATGATGCAATATACTGACGATCAGAAGAAGGCCATCCAGGAGCGGGGGCGCAATATCCTGGTGGCTGCTGCTGCAGGTTCCGGCAAGACCCGGGTATTGGTGGACAGGATCATTGGCCGCCTTTTGAAGCATGAGTGCAGCATTGATGAGCTTTTGGTGGTGACCTTTACCAATGCCGCCGCGGCGGAAATGCGGGAGCGCATCGGTGCCGCGCTGGAAGCTGAGTTGTCAGAAGCGGAAACGCCTCAGGAAATAAGCTGGCTGGACAGGCAGAGCGTCCTGCTGACGGGGGCTTCCATCAGCACCTTCCATGTTTTCTGCCAGCGCGTTATTCGCCAGAATATCGAGGCCATAGATGTAGATCCCCAGTTTCGTTTGGCCGGAGAGCAGGAAGTGGTGCTCATGAAGCAGGATGTGCTGGAGGAACTGCTGGAGGAGCATTATCATGAGCCGGAGCGAGAGAGCTTTGATTCGGAGGAAGCATATCTGGCTGAGAGAGAAAAGTGGCAGGAGTTCCTGGCTTTTGTGGATGACTATGGCAATGACCATGGCGATGATGAGGTATACAAGGCTGTACTTAGTCTCTACGAGTTCAGCCAGAGCCAGCCTCTGCCGGAGGCCTGGCTCAGGAAGCAGTCAGAAAGGTATCAGGTCGTTTCGGGAGTAAGCATCTGGGAGACTTCCTGGGGGAAGGAACTTTGGGCCAGGATAGAGGAAGGCAGGCGAGCAGTTGAGGCCCAGGGGGATGATTTTGCTCACTGGCTGAAGGAGGGAGCCCTGCAGGAAGTTGGCGCTATGGAGAGGGAGGCAGTGGCTGCGGCCCTTGCCCCATATGGGGAGGTGCTGCAGAAAACCCTCACTGCCATAGATGATATTTTTCAAGTGGGGCAGGACTGGCAGGGGCTGTCTGAGGCCTTTTCCGCCTTCAAGCCGGGGAAACTTAGCTCAGCTAAGGTGCTAAGGCCCTTAAAAGAAGATTATCCTGCGCTCAGGGCGGCCTTTGAGGTCAAGCACGATTCTTTGAAGGCTGCTGTCAAGGCATTGGGCAAAGATTACTTCCGCTATACAGAGGAAGAGACGCTGGCCATGCTCAAGGAATGCGCTCCCACCATCAGGCGCTTCACTTCCCTGACCTTGGATTTCATGGCGGCGCTGCGCCAGGCAAAGCAGGAGCGCAATGTGCTGGATTTCAACGATTTGGAGCATTATGCCCTGCAGATTCTCTGCGCTGATGAGGAGGGGCTTTTGGCAGAGGTGCCCCGCTATGTGCCCAGCGAAGCGGCTCTGGAATGCCGGAAGAAATTCGTGGAGGTCATGGTGGATGAGTATCAGGACACCAACAGCGTGCAGGAGGCCATCCTCTCGCTGGTGGCCCGTCCCCGCAGTCGCTTCACAGTGGGGGATGTGAAGCAGAGCATATATCGCTTCCGCCTGGCCAACCCTTATCTCTTTCAGCGGCAGTACGAGTCCTTCCCCTTGAAGCCGACGGAAAAAGATGAAAACGAGCTTATCACTATGCGGCAGAATTTCCGCAGCCGCAAGGAGGTACTAGCGCCCATCAACTATCTCTTTGATCAGATCATGCACCGTGAGTCTATGGAAATCGAGTACGATGAGCAGTCCAAGCTCTATCCGGGGGCGGATTTCCCCGAGGCAGAGGGCACCATCAAGGGCGGCCTGGATATTGACCTCATCCTCCTGAACGATAGCAAGGAGGAGGATAGCAGTGACGAGGAAGACGAGGCAGAGGAACTGACGGGCTTTGCCCTCGAGGCACAGCAGATTGCCTGCCGTATCGAAGAACTCATAGCCAAAGGCTGCAAGGTCTATGAGGGGGGCAAATATCGCCCCATCATGTACCGGGACATGGCGGTGCTCCTGCGAGCGATGAAGGGCAAGGCAGAAGTGCTTTTGGAAACTTTCAGGAAGCACAGCATTCCCGCCTACGCAGATGTCAGCGGGGGCTACTTCAAGGCTCCTGAAGTCAGTCTCATGCTCGACCTTCTGAGCATCGTGGACAACGCTCGCCAGGACATCCCTCTGGCCGCAGTGCTGGCATCCCCGTTGGGTGGCTTCACTATGGAGGAACTGGCCAAGCTGAGAGTATCGTCTGAGGAAGATGACCTCTACGGTGCCTTGCTCACAGCCCAGGAGATGGAAAGCGGGTTGGAGCCGGAACTGGCTGCCAAGGCGGCAGCTTTTCAGGTACGTCTGGCTTCGTGGCGCAGCTTCGTGGTGAGTCACAGTGTGCCGGAAATGATTTGGAAGCTTTATCGGGAGACAGGCTATTATGACTATGTAGGAGGTCTCAAGGGAGGCCTGCTCAAGCAGGCCAATCTGCGCATGCTGGCCGACAGGGCAGCAGACTATGAAAAGACCAACTATCGGGGTCTGTTCCGTTTCCTGCGTTTTATCGAGGAATTGAAAAAGCGGGAGACTGACTTGGCTGTGGCCCGCACTTTGGGGGACAGCGAGAATGTGGTGCGCATCATGAGCATACACAAGAGCAAGGGCCTGGAGTTTCCCGTGGTTTTCGTGTCCGATTTGGGCAAGCAGTTCAACCTGAACGATGCCAAGGGCACTTTTCTCTACCATCAGGAAGTGGGCATCGGTCCCCAGCTCGTTGAGCGGAGCAAGGCCGGACGGCAACAGTACCAGACTTTGCCCTGGAAGCTGATCCAGCGGCGTATCACTGCGGAGTCCAAGGCTGAGGAAATGAGAGTGCTCTATGTGGCTATGACCCGGGCTAAGGAAAAGCTGATCCTCACGGGAACCCTCAGGGCAAATAAAGAGCAAATTGGCCGGGTTGTGGCAGGTTTTTGCCGCGGCGTGGGCAGGGAGGAAGCAGCCCTGCCTGAGACTGTCTTGAAATCTGCCAAGGGTGTTTTGGAGTGGATTCTGCTCTCTGCAGCTCGCCATCAGGGGGGCAGGAAACTGAGGGAACTGGCAGGGCTGCCTGCGACGCTCCTGGACTGGAGCCTCGATTTGGAGCCGGGGGCGGAGTTTAACCTTAGCTTGATTCCCGGTGCTGAACTGCAAGATGGAAAGCAGGCGGCAGAAGAATCAGATCCCATTCTTCAGGCCGTGGAAGCAGGCGAGCCACTGCCGGATACGGAAAAGCGAGATATTGTGCGGGAGAGATTGGGGTGGCTCTATGACAGCCGTGGGCTGGAGCAGGTTTCCGCCAAGGCTTCCGTCACGGAACTGAAGGCCCGTAGCTGGCAGGAACAAGCCAAAGAGGAAATATACAGCACACTGCCATTGGCAGCAGGAAGTTCCGCTGGCCTTGTCTTGGAGGAAGAATGGAGCCGTCCCCGTTTCCTGCAGCAGAATCAGGAGAAAAAGGCGTTCACTCCTGCGGAGCGAGGCACTCTCATGCATACTGCCCTGCAGCATATCGACTTTCATACCCCGGCAGAATATGCCGCTGTGCGCAAGCAGCTAGAGAAGATGGAAATGGCTGGCATCTTCCAGCCCGGGGAATGCCAGGCTGTGGATGGAGGCAAGATTGTCAATCTCCTGTCCTCGCCTTTGGGAGAAATGCTCCGCAAGGCTCGCCACATTTACCGCGAGCAGCCATTCTGCCGGCTGCTGCCCGCCAGTCGCTTCTATCCAGAGGCAAAAGATCCCGAAGCCAGGATTTTCTTGCAGGGTGTCATTGACTTGCTCTTTGAAGATGAGCAGGGCCGCTTGGTGCTGGTTGACTATAAGACCGACAGGGGACTTACAGGGAATCAGGCCATAGAGCGCTATAAGACACAGTTAAGCCTGTACCAGGAGTCCGTCGCAGAATTGCTGAGCCGCAAGGTAGACAGGTGTTATCTATATCTGCTCCAGAACGGGATCATGGCTGAACTTTGACAAAGGCATAGCAGGCACGGAACCCATGACATTTTGAGAGTGAGGGAGCCGTGTCTGTTTGTGTTTTGTCATTGCCGTTACAACCACAACATTCCTTGGAGGATTAGACAGGAAGCTGGTTTTTTGATATAATTTTTTATTATGAAACCCCTTAACTCCGTGCCTAAAAAGGCGCAGAGTTCCCCTAAGGTCAAAAAATTCGTTTTTATACAGCTGCAACCAATGTAGTGGCAT
>CACZHK010000022.1 GCA_902780915.1 Pseudoselenomonas ruminantium
CTCGCCCACTTCAATCTCATGAACGATTTCCTCAATCATCTCCTTGGCCCTCTTCATGCCCTCTGCATCATTGGAGGTGATGAAGATATTGCCGTCCTCATGGATATCCATCTGCACACCGGTTTCCTCGGTGATCTTCCTGACCACCTTGCCGCCGGTGCCGATGACATCGCGGATCTTGTCCACCTTGATGGTGACCGTCTCCACTCTGGGAGCATAGGGAGAAAGCTCCTTGGCGGGCTCGGGAATGCACTCCAGCATCTTGCCCAGGATGAAAGCACGGCCGCGCTTGGCCTGCTCCAGAGCAGCGTGGAGAATTTCGCGGGTGATGCCTGCAATCTTGATATCCATCTGAATGGCGGTGACACCCTTTTCCGTACCTGCCACTTTGAAGTCCATGTCGCCCAAAGCATCTTCCATCCCCTGAATATCAGTGAGGATGGTATAAGCGTCCCCATCCTTCACTAGGCCCATGGCCACGCCGGACACAGGGCGCTTGATGGGCACGCCGGCGTTCATCAGGGACAGGGTGCTGCCGCAGACACTGCCCATGGAACTGGAGCCATTGGATTCCAGCACCTCGGACACCAGACGGATGGTGTAGGGGAACTCCTCCAGGGAAGGAATCACCGGCACCAGAGCGCGTTCAGCCAATGCGCCGTGACCAATCTCGCGGCGGCCCGGGCTGCGGATGGGCCTGGCTTCGCCTACGCTGTAGCCGGGGAAGTTGTAGTGATGGATATAGTGCTTGGTAGTCTCGGGGCCAAGGCCGTCGATGATCTGCTCATCCCCAATGGCACCAAGAGTAGTCACATTCAGAATCTGGGTCTGGCCACGGGTGAAGAGACCGGAGCCATGGGTACGGGGCAGTATGCCTACCTCGCAGGATACAGGACGCACCTCGTCCAGGGCACGGCCATCAGGACGGATCTTCTCATGGGTGATCATGTGGCGGACGATATCCTTCTCCAGCTTGTAAAGGATATAGGAAATTTCCTTGTCAGACTCAGGCCAGTCAGCCAGGAAATGCTCCATGGTATCAGCCTTGATCTCCGCAATGTTGGCGTCCCGCTCCAGCTTGTCAGGATTGCGGGTAGCCTCATCCAGACGGGCCTTGGCATAGTCGCTGATGGCAGCAGAAAGCTCCTCAGGCACAGCGAAAAGCTTGGCTTCCTTCTTCTCCTTGCCGCACTCCTTCTGGATATCCTGCTGGAACTCTACCAGGCGCTGGATTTCCTTATGGCCGAAGAGGATAGCATCCAGCACTACCTCCTCAGGCAGTTCGTTTGCACCTGCCTCCACCATCATCACCGCATCGTGTGAACCTGCCACCGTCAGGTTCAGGGTGGAAACCTCCCGCTGAGCCTCCGTTGGGTTGATGACGAATTCATCATTTACCCGGCCTACACGCACACCGGCGATTGGTCCCATGAAGGGAATGTCAGACACGGTAAGGGCGCAGGAAGCGCCGATCATGGCTGCCAGCTCCGGGGCATTGTCCTGCTCCACGGACATGACAGTAGCCACGATCTGCACATCATTGCGGAAGCCCTCAGGGAAAAGAGGACGGATAGGACGGTCAATGAGGCGGGCGCAGAGAATGGCATCGCTGGAGGGACGGCCCTCACGCTTGATGAAGCCGCCGGGGATCTTCCCTGCTGCATACATCTTCTCCTCATAGTCCACCGTCAAGGGGAAGAAATCCACACCCTCACGCGGCTCTGCCGAGGCGGTAGCCGTCACCAGCACCACCGTATCGCCGTAGCGCACCAGCACTGCACCATTGGCCTGCTTGGCCATCTTGCCATTTTCAATGATGAGCTTGCGTCCGCCCAGCTCCGTTTCGAAACTATACATCAGTTTCCCTCCTGAATCTTCGATAACTTTCACATAACACTTATGTATATTCTATAAAAATGCAGCGAATCCTTCACGCAATTAAAAAAGCGGGATAAAATCCCGCTTTTCGCAAACCAAAACAGCGGCAATTACTTGCGCAGGTTCAGCTTGCTGATGATGGAGCGATAACGCTCGATATCCGTCTTGTAGAGGTAGCTGAGGAGACGACGGCGATGGCCGACCATCTTCAGCAGGCCGCGACGGGAATGATGATCCTTCTTGTGCTCCTTCAGGTGGTCAGTGAGGTACTGGATGCGAGCAGTGAGCACAGCGATCTGCACCTCTGCAGAACCGGTGTCACCCTCGTGCACGGCATACTTCTTGATGATTTCCTGTTTTGCTTCCTGAGTCAGCATGAAAAATTCCTCCTAAAAAAATTTTTAAATTCAGCGCCTGCAGCCAAGAGTGCGTTGGAGAATCGCTATCCGGGCTGTGGCTCCCCGATGTCATCGACATCCTTTGCAGTATACCATAGGAAACGCTGGCTTGTAAAGGAAAAACTGGCTCTTTTACAAGTTTTCCCTAAACCTTGCCAGATACTCCCTGTCCTTATCCGTCAAGGGCGCTTTTTCCAAAAGGTCAGGACGATTCTTCAGGGTGATGCGCAGTGACTCCTGCCGCCGCCACTCCCTGATCTTGCCGTGGTCGCCGGAAAGCAGTATCTCCGGCACCTCCATGCCCTCAAACTCCCGGGGGCGGGTATATTGGGGGAACTCCAACAGCCCTTCATAAAAAGAGTCCGTGGGAGCAGATTCCTCATCCCCCAACACTCCCGGCAGCATGCGGGACACGGCGTCCGTGATAACCATGGCGGGCAGTTCCCCACCAGTGAGCACATAGTCGCCGATGGAAATGGCTTCGTCTGCCAGATTTTCCGTGATGCGGGCATCGAAACCTTCGTAATGGCCGCAGATGAAAATCAGCTGGTCATAGCCTGCCAGTTCCTTGGCCTTGGCCTGGGTGAAGGTAGGCCCGGAAGGGTCCATCAAGAGCACCCGCCGATTCCCTTCAAATTCCTTTGTTTCTTCCTTCAAAGCCCTGACTGCCCTGAAAAGCGGCTCCGGCTTCAATACCATGCCGGCGCCGCCCCCGAAGGGAGAGTCATCCACATGATGGTGCTTGTCAAAGGAATAATCACGGAAATTCAGATAGTGGATATCCAGGATGCCGCTTTCGATGGCCCGCTTGGTGATGCTGTCACCAAAGGGTCCCAGAAACATCTCCGGGAACAGGGTCACCATGTCAATGCGCATGGCTGTCTCCTGCGGCTTCTTTGCCGCCTGCCGTGATTTCCTCTGGCATTTCCACCGTCATAGTGCCCCCCGGGATATTGATTTCCTTCACCACTGCCTTGAGGGCAGGAATCAGCAACTCTCCCCCGTCTGGCTTCCTGGCCTGGTACACATCATTGCTGCCCGTGCGCAGTACATTTTCCACTGTGCCCAGTTCCTGGCCTGCATGGTCAAGCACCTTGAGGCCGATGATGTCGAAGGTGTAGAACTCGCCCTCGCTAAGGGGAGCAGCCTCCTGGCGGTCAATGGTGAGCATCTTGCCCGTGAGGGCTTCGGCCTGCTCCCGCTGAGGATATTCGCGGAACTTCAGCAGCACATACTGCTTGTGGTACTTGCAGCTTTCGATGTGCAGCAGTTCATTTCCCACCATGACTTCCTTCATGGTGCTGAAACGCTCCGTGAAGTCAGTCAGGGGGATGATGCGCATCTCGCCCTTGATGCCGTGGGCAGCCCCCACCTTGCCGATGGTGATGCGATTCCTGGACTTAGCCTCTGATGGCAACGATTTTATCATCTTCCACCAGCACTTCCACGTTCATGAGCTCACGCATATCGTCACCTACGTGAACCTCCACCTGGCGCTCCAGCGTGCCCTGGACAATCTCGGCGCCCAGAACCAGTTTCTGGGCATCCTCACGGCGCTGCTGAGACTCGGCAATGAAGTCCAGGCGCTTCTGGCGCTCCTCACCGAAATGCTGCTTGATCATGTTCAGGCGCTGAATGTCCGTCACCGTAGGCTCAGGCACTTCGTTTTCCTGAATGGCACGCTTGGCCTGGATCTCAATCTGCTGCACTTCCAACTGAGCGCGGCTGATGCCTTCATCCAGTTCCTTGATCATCTTCTCGCGGAGCTTCTCGGTCAGCCTTGCCTTGATGGTCACAGGCATTTTAAGGGAAATAGAATCCATGTCCATACCTCTTTCTATAGCTGTTTAGCAAGAAAAGCGGCCAAGCCTCAAAAGGGGCCCTGCCGCTTTTCTTCAAATAATCTCAACCGTGACTTTTTTGTTCTCCCGGGTGGCTGCAGCCTTGACCACGGTACGCAAGGCTTTCGCTATGCGCCCCTGACGGCCAATGACCTTGCCCATATCATCCTCAGCCACTCGGAGCTCCAGCACCAGCTGGTCCCCGTCCTGCTTCTCAGAGACCTCAACGGACTCGGGATGATCCACTAAGGACTTAGCGATAACCTCAACAATTTCTTTCATGTTTCAGTTCTCCTCTTAGTTCTTAGCCTTCTTGCTCTCAGCAAACTTAGCCATGATGCCCTGCTTGCTCAGGAGATTCTTGACGGTATCGGTCGGCTGAGCACCTTTGTTCATCCAATCGAGAACCTTGTCCTCGTCAACGCTGACTGCTGCCGGCTGCTTGGAAGGATCGTAGTTACCGAGGATCTCGATGAAACGACCATCACGGGGAGCGCGGGAATCAGCTACCACGATGCGATAGAAGGGGTTCTTCTTTGCACCCATGCGGTTCAAGCGAATCTTTACTGCCATTTATTTCACCACCTTTCGTTGGTTCTTTATGTCATCCACAAAGGGATAAAATCAAACTTACTTCATAAAAGGCATCTTGGGAAGACCAAGACCGCCCAGAGCACCAAGGCCGGGGAAGCCGCCCTTCTTGCCCTTCTGCATTTTCTTCATCTTCTTCATCATCTTGCGCATTTCGCCGAACTGCTTCAAAAGCCTGTTCACATCCTGCACCCTGGTGCCGCTGCCCATGGCTATGCGCTTGCGGCGGCTGCCGTTGATGATGGTGATGTCTGCCCTTTCCTTGGGAGTCATGGACTTGATGATGGCCTCAATCTGGCGCATTTCCTTGCCATCCAAATCTATATCCTGCCCCTCAAGCTGCTTCTTGAGTCCTCCCATGCCGGGAATCATGCCCAAAATGCTTTCCAGAGAGCCCAGTTTCTTGACCTGCTGCATCTGGGAAAGGAAGTCATCAAGGGTGAATTCATCCTTGCGCAGCTTCTTCTCCATGGCCTTGGCTTCCTCCATATCGAAGGTAGCCTGTGCCTTCTCCACCAGAGAAAGCACATCGCCCATGCCCAGGATGCGGGAAGCCATGCGGTCGGGGTGGAATGGCTCCAGCGCCTCCAGCTTCTCCCCCATGCCGATGAACTTGATGGGCACGCCGGTGACGGCCTTGACGGAAAGCGCCGCGCCGCCGCGGGCATCGCCGTCCAGCTTGGTCATAACCACGCCGTCCAGCCCCAGACTGTCATTGAAGGTTTGAGCCACATTCACGGACTCCTGACCGGTCATGGCATCCACCACCAGCAGGATCTCGTGAGGCTTCACATTACCCTTGATATCCCGTAGCTCCTGCATGAGCTTTTCGTCAATCTGCAGGCGGCCTGCCGTATCGATGATGATGACATCATTGGCATGGCTCTGAGAATATGGCAGGGCGGATTTGGCAATGGTCACCGCGTCCGTGCCCTGGGGCATGGTGAAAACCGGCAGACCCAGTTGCTCCCCCACCACCTGCAGCTGCTTGATAGCAGCCGGGCGGTAGATATCTGCCGCCACCAGCAGGGGACGCTTGCCCTGTTTCTTCAAGGACAGCCCCAGCTTGCCGGCGGAAGTGGTCTTGCCGGCACCCTGCAGGCCTACCATCATGATGACAGTAGGTGGATTGGGGCTCATGTTGATGCGGCTCTGGGTCCCTCCCATGAGGTTCGTGAGCTCTTCATCGACAATCTTCACCACTACCTGGGCGGGGGTCAGGGTCTCCAGGATTTCCTGGCCCACGGCCCGTTCCTTGACAGTTTTGATGAAGTCCTTGACCACCTTGAAGTTCACATCGGCTTCAAGGAGCGCCATGCGCACTTCTCGCATGGCTTCATTGACATCATCCTCCGTCAATTTGCCATGGCCCCGCAGCTTCTTGAAGGTTTCCTGCAGGCGCTCGGATAAAGATTCAAAAATCAAAGGTTATGCCTCCTGGCCAGCCTGCCCCAAAAGCGGGGTCAGCCTCTCTAATATATCATCCACAGCCGCTTCATTCCCCGGCTGCCTCAGTCCTTCTATCTTGCCGGCAAGTTCCGAAAGTTCCTGCCGCTCCAGGTGATAGCGTCTGGCCAGCTCCAGCTTTTCCTCATATCCCTCCATGGCCTTCTGGGCGCGGTGGATATTGTCGTACACCGCCTGCCTGGATATCCCCAGACTCTCCCCAATCTCTGCCAGAGAGAAATCTTCAAAAAGATGAAGTCTCAGGCATTCCTGCTGCTTTTCCGTCAGCAAGGGACCATAGAGGTCAAAGAGTGTAGATAAGTATAAAAGCTGTTCCAGCATATCCTCACCTGTCATTGATATCTGCCAAGGTCATCTCCTTGACATTGGCTATTATACGCAGACTTTTGCAGGCTGTCAAGCATTTTTCCTTGTCAGTGAGGAAATTTGCAAGATTTATTTCACGGTTTCCTTCGTAAACGGCGAAGCCCCTATTTTTCCAACAAAAAGAGGACACTCCTTAAAGTGTCCTCTCCAAAGGCATGAGCCTCTCTTACTTCATCTGTGCAGCAACCTCTGCAGCGAAGTCCTCTTCCTTCTTCTCGATGCCCTCGCCCAGCTGGAAGCGGGTGAAAGCATTGACCTTCTCGCTGCCCAGTACATCGGCAACGGTCTTGTCGGAATCCTTCACGAAGATCTGCTCGTTCAGGCAGACCTCCTTGTAGAACTTGTTGATGCGGCCTTCCACCATCTTGTCAACAATTTTCTCGGGCTTGCCCTCTTCCAGAGCCTGCTTGCGGAGCACTTCCTTCTCATGCTCGAGATCTGCAGCATCTACGCCGCTGCGGTCGATGGCAGTAGGGTTGGCAGCTGCAATCTGCATAGCCACATCGTGGGAAAGTTCCTTGCTGCCGCCGGTGAGGTCAACCAGCACGCCGATCTTGCCGCCCATGTGGATGTAGGAAGCAACCTGGCCAGCGCTCTCATAACGGGCGAAGCGGCGGAGAGAAATCTTCTCGCCGATGGTAGCAGTAGCCTCAGTGATGAGATCGGAAACCTTCTTGCCCTCGATCTCGCTGCTCCCCAGGGCATCTACATCGCCGGAAGCGATCTTGGCATCCACGATGTGCTTGGCAACCTTGGCCACCAGAGCCTTGAACTGGTCATTGCCGGCAGCGAAGTCGGTCTCGCAGTTGATCTCAACTACGCAGCCTGCCTTGCCATCCTCGGAAACATAAGCACCAACGGCACCCTCAGCAGCTACGCGGCCAGCCTTCTTCTCAGCCTTGGCAATGCCTTTCTCGCGCAGGAAGTCGATAGCCTTGGCCATGTCGCCGTCAACAGCAGTCAGAGCTTTCTTGCAGTCCATCATGCCTGCACCAGTGGTCTCACGCAGTTCTTTTACCATAGCAGCAGTAATTGCCATTTATATTTCCTCCTCAAAAATAAATAACGGGGCAAGGGATAACGATTCCCTTACCCCGTTTAGGTCATTTGTCAAATATCAGCCGATATTACTCAGCAGCCTGAGCCTCGCTGCCATCAGAGCCCTGACGACCCTCCATCACAGCGTCAGCCATCTTGGCAGTCAGCAGGCGCACGGCACGGATAGCGTCGTCGTTGCCGGGGATGACATAATCGATCTCATCAGGATCGCAGTTGGTGTCAACGATAGCCACGATGGGGATGTTCAGCTTGCGGGCTTCAGCCACGGCGATGCGCTCCTTGCGGGGATCTACCACGAAGAGGGCGCCCGGCAGCTTGTTCATCTCTTTGATACCGCCGAGGTAAGTCTCCAGCTTGTTCATCTCATGGCGGAGAACCTGGACCTCCTTCTTGGTGAGAACCTCAAAAGTGCCATCCTCTTCCATAGCCTCCAGTTCCTTGAGGCGTGCAACACGCTTCTGGATAGTCTGGAAGTTGGTCATCATGCCGCCCAGCCAACGCTCGTTGACATAGAACTGACCAGCACGCTCAGCTTCCTCACGGATAGCTTCCTGAGCCTGCTTCTTCGTGCCCACGAAGAGCACGGACTTGCCTTTCTCAGCCACGCTGCGCAGGAAAGCATAAGCCTCATCAATCTTCTTCACGGTCTTCTGGAGGTCAACGATGTAGATACCGTTGCGCTCGGTGAAGATGTAGCGGGCCATTTTAGGGTTCCAGCGACGAGTCTGATGACCGAAGTGGACACCTGCCTCGAGAAGCTGTTTCATAGAAATAACTGACATAGTGGTGCACCTCCTGTTTTGTGCTTCTGCCGCCCTCATTTACCGCGTCACCGCATATCTTCGGCACAGTACGGCTATCGGGTCAGCATGTTTATTTTTACACCGTGAAAAAGTATATCATACCCATATAAGGCTTGGCAATATCTTTTTTAGATTTTTAGATTTCTGATCTGTCCCGGCCAGCCGGAACGGGTTTCATCATATACTTCCATATAGTGCCACAGGTCATGCAACAGCTTCTGCGGCTCCAAAGGCTTGGTGAGGTGGCTGTTCATGCCCGCCGCCTTGGATTTTTCCGCATCCTCTCTGAAGGCATTGGCAGTGAGAGCCAGGACAGGCACTGTCCGCCCATCGCGCCTGGGCAGAGCACGGATGAGCCTGGCTGACTGCAAGCCGTCCATGATGGGCATGCGTATATCCATGAGGATGGCATCTATGCTGCCCGGCTCAGAATCCGTGAAGATTTCCAAGCCAATCTGTCCATTCTCAGCCACCAGCACCACCATGCCTTCATCCTCCAGCAGGGTCTTAGCCAATTCCTGATTCAGATTATTGTCCTCGCATAGCAGCACCCGGCGACCCTTGAAGAAGTCCCTGGGAATCTCCTCCTTGCTCTTGCCGGGCATAGGTGCCATTACCTGCTCCAGGTAAATCTCCACTTTGAATTCCGTACCCCTGCCCACTTCGCTGTTCACCGAGATAACGCCGCCCATCATATCCACCAGTTGCTTGGCAATAGATAGTCCCAGTCCTGTGCCCTGCACTGATGCTCTATGCTCCTGAACAAAGGGTTCAAACATCTTGGGCAGGAAGGACTCTTCCATGCCTATGCCCGTATCCCTGACAATGAGGCAGCACTTCCTGCGGCTCCCCTGCCTTTCCTTCAGGCATGTGGCAGAGAAAGTAACCTTGCCGCCCCCATGAGTGAACTTCACAGCATTGGAAAGCAGATTCAGAAAAACCTTGTTCAGCTTCAGGGCATCCACCTTCACCGTGCCCATGTCAGCCAGGTTGCCCTCTACCTCAAAGAGCACGCCCTTGCTCTCTGCCATGGAACTGATAGTGGTGATGAGTGCATCGAACATGGTCTCTGCCTCCACCGTCTCCAGCTCCAGTCTCATCTTACCCGCAGAAATGCGGGACAGCTCCAGGGTATCGTCTATCAGGCTCTGCAAAAGCTCGGCGGATTTCAGTATCTTCTGCAGATAGTTCTGCACTTTTTCCATGTTGTCAGAAGCCACCGCTAGCCTTGTAAACCCCAAGATGCCGTTCAGCGGAGTACGCATGTCGTGGCTCACATTTGAAAGGAACGCCGTCTTGGCCCGATTGGCCATTTCCGTGCGCTTGAGGGAAGCCAGCAGGCGGTCGTTGAGCTCCACGATTTTCTGCTGCTGGCGGTACTCCTCAGTGACATCCTCGAAGCTGCCCACCAAGCCCACAATCTCGCCATTCTCAATCAAAGGGCTCTTGCTGGCCACGATATCACGCATCTCCCCATGGCTCAGGCATTTCCCTCTGACCCTGTGTGTGGAATGGCCCGTCTCCAGTACCCACCTCTCATCCTTCTTATATGGTTCATCATCAGCATGCCAGCCCATGTCCTCATCGGTCTTGCCTATGATAACGGATTCACTGGGAAAGCCGTAATACTCTAAGAAAGCCTTGTTGGCACCTAAAAAGCGGCGCTCTTTGTCCTTCCAGAAAATACCTATCTGTGTGGTCTCCAGAATCTTGTCCAGAAGCAGATTCATGTGCTTCTGCTCAGCTCTTTGCTGCTCATTCTGCGCATGCTCATTGGCCACATCCATGAGACTGCTGTAGAAAAGCCGCCCTCCCTCCGGCAGATTCACCTGTACTGTATGGCAGAGAACCCAGACATACTCGCCGCAAGGCAAAAGCAGGCGGAAACTGAGGCGCCATTGCTCCTCCTTGTTCTCCATAGCCCTATGCGTAGCCTGGATGATTCTCTGTGTATCCTCAGGATGTATCACCATCTCCAGCGACTGGGACAAGTAGCGGCATGATGCCTCTTCCTCCAGTTTCAGGAAGTCACAGAGCCCTTTGGAAACCAGCAGGCACTTCCTGCCCTCTTCTTCCTCATAAGAATAAATGAATATAGGCATCGGCAGCGCCGCCATGCCTTCCCATTCCATTGCCATTGTTTACCTCCACCCTTGCTGCATCAAAATCACTTGCATGTATATATTCTGCCTCAGCCCTCAAAACGCCTGCAAGAAGAAAATAAAAAGCCGCATCTGCCCAAAGCAGATGCGGTATGAATCAAAGAAGTCTTGTCGCCAAGACAATCAACGGCAGGGCTATCAAAGTTCTTTCAATGAAGATAAGGAACAGACGCTTCATATCCAGCCCCACGTCACTTTTGACGATAATGCTCCCCACTTCCGTCAGATAGATAATCTGCACCAGGGAAAGAGCCGCCACCACAAAGCGGGTGGCATAGGGCAGCTCAGTGCTGGTGATCAGGGCGGGGATGAACATATCGATGAAGCCAACTAAAGTGGCAGGAGCGATCTGGAAGGCTCCCTCCACACCTAAAAGCTGCAGATAAAGCCCCATGGGGTAAGCCAGCCAATGGAAAATGCCCGTCTCATTCACCAAAATGGAACCGAAAGTGCCCCAGGCGATGACCACAGGAATCAAATCAAAAAGAATGCCCAATGTCATTTCCGCAGCCTGCTTAAATGCTTTTTGCAAGCTGAATTCCTGCGCCCTTTCCAAAGCCGCACGGAAAGCCCACCTCAGCAAGGTTGCCTCTGGTGGCACTTCCTCCGCCAATCGCATCTCGCCCCTATACTCATTGGGCACCGCCACCAGAGGATAGACTCTCACTCCGATTACAGCAAGCAGCAAGCCAATGGCCGTGACAGAACCATAGAGAAGGAGGAAATGGTCTGCCACCTGCAGGGTCTCTGCCACTACCAGGCAGAAGGGAATGGAAACCAGGGAAAAGTTAGTCATGATGCAGGCAGCCTCCCGACGACTGTAGAAGCCTCCATTATACTGCCCGGCAGTGATCAGCACTGCCGTATTGGAGGAAGATAGCCAAGAAGCGATGAGATCCACCGAAGCCCTGCCCGGCACTCGGAAGAGAGGACGCACCAGGGGCTTCAGCAGTATTCCTATAAACTCCATAATCCCGCAATCTGTAAGAAAAGGCAGGATAAAGCTCAAGGTAATGGCCAAAGCAATAAGGGTCTGCCCCAGCCCCATCATGCTGCCCCCTACATCAGGCCCCACTATCCAATCAGGCCCAACACCAAAGAATACCCCCAAGGCTACAATTGCCGCCCCCAGTCGGGTCACCAGATAAGGCTTTGACACGTGAACCAACTCTGCCAGCCATTTATGCTGTTCAAGAGAAGCAGGCTTCACAAAAAGCCCCCCTGCAGCCAGCACGGCTGCTATCACAACCAGGCAGGTCAGAAGCCAGGGAAGATTCACGCCTATCCACTTGTCCAGCATTTCCGTCAGAACACTCAAAGGGGTATTGAAGCCTTCTCCTCCCCCCAGGGGACATAAAAACATCATGAGACCAAAAAGAGAGCAGCCAAAGAACTTCAGCCTGCTGTCCCAATTATTTGTTTCAGAGAACGATTTATCTTTCTCCATGAAAATCTCCTCGCATGGTTGTTAGTTCATACATATAGACACTTTTCCCATGATATAAAGATAACATCTTTTTGTCAAGGACTATATGAATATTTATAGCTTATATGTGAATATTTATCCGACAACTGCATTTTATGTGCGCAAAAAAGGACCGCTTCCTTCAAAAGCAGTCCTTGAAATATTCTTATTGGTGGAGATGAGGAGAATCGAACTCCTGTCCGAAAATATTGCTACACCGACTTCTCCGAGCGCAGTTTGTGGTCGTTTTTAAGGAATCGGCTCTCCACAAACAAAGAACCTCATCCCGAGCCCGATAAAGAATTCCCCTGCAGGCTCTCGGACATAACCCGCCAGGTATCCCACATTTGGCCTCTCTTCTGTCCTAGTGGGAGTCAGTCAGAGAGAGGTGGCTTTAAGCAGCCAGTGCGTAATCTTCGTTAGCTTTTATATTTAAGCTAGTTGCCAATTTTAACGAGATCAGGCGTCTCGGCTCGCTATCGACATACCATCTATCCCCGTCGAGACCATTACATCCCCACAAGATGATAAGCATGCCCCAAAATGCACAATGCACTTGGTTTTCTTTACAGTATACTTTCACCTCAGATGTTTGTCAACCCCCTAATGCAGCTCTTTTTTCAAAATCATAGCCAAAGCATCTTGCTTCCCCAGACATGAAATTGAAGGTTGATTTGTTTTATGCCAATATAAAAATGCCATGCTTTCAGCTATGGTAAAAACTGACAATTTACGCTATAATAAATTAGTGAATATTTTTTGACTTTGGGATTGGAGGAGTGAGCCGTTGCAGGACGGACTGCGGCGGCGCAGACTATGGCAAAAAACAAAGACATCGGCATTATCGCACACGACGAATGGCTCAGGCCCTACGAACATGCTATCCGTGGACGCCATGACCATGCCCTCTGGAAGATCAGCCAGCTGACCCAAAACGGCAAGCGCTCCCTGTCGGACTTTGCCACGGGCCATCTTTACTATGGCCTGCACAAGCAGGGCCGGGGGTGGGTCTTCCGCGAATGGGCGCCCAACGCCCTCTCTATCTATTTGATCGGCGATTTCAACAACTGGCAGGAAGACGAAGCCTATAAACTCAAGCACCTTCCTGGCACTGGGGATTGGGAACTGGTTGTCCCTGCCGGAAAAATCAAGCATGGCGACCTCTACAAGATGAAAGTCCACTGGCGTGGCGGTGAAGGCGAGCGCATCCCTGCCTGGGCGCAACGGGTAGTGCAGGACGAGGAGACCAAGATTTTCTCCGCCCAGGTCTGGAATCCCCGCAAGAAATTCACCTGGCATGATGACAATTTCAAGGCTGACAAGTCCCCCCTGCTCATCTATGAATGCCATGTGGGCATGGGTCAGGATGCCGAAAAGGTAGGCACTTACAAAGAGTTCAAGGATAACGTCCTGCCCCGGGTGAAAAAGGACGGCTACAACTGCGTGCAGATCATGGCTATCCAGGAACACCCCTACTATGGCAGCTTTGGCTACCATGTGAGCTCTTTCTTCGCTCCCAGCAGCCGCTTCGGCACCCCTGAGGAACTGAAAGAACTCATTGATACCGCCCACAGCATGGGCCTGGCAGTCATCATGGACATTGTCCACAGCCACGCTGTCAAAAACGAGGTAGAGGGCTTGGGCAACCTCTGTGGCGACCCCAACCAGTTCTTCTATCCCGGTGACCGCCATGAGCATCCTGCCTGGGACAGCCTCTGCTTCGACTACGGCAAGGATGATGTACTCCATTTCCTCCTTTCCAACTGCAAATACTGGCTGGAAGAGTTCCACTTCGACGGTTTCCGCTTTGACGGCATCACCTCCATGCTCTACTACAGCCATGGCCTGGGCGAAGCCTTCATGAATTATGGTGATTATTTCAACGGCCATCAGGACGACAATGCCATCTGCTACCTGACCCTGGCCAACAAGCTCATCCACGAGGTGAAGCCCGGCGCCATCACCATCGCCGAAGATGTCAGTGGCATGCCCGGCCTGGCTGCCAAATTTGAAGACGGCGGCTACGGCTTTGACTACCGCCTGGCCATGAACATCCCTGACTACTGGATCAAGACCATCAAGGAACAGCAGGATGAGGACTGGAAGATGTCCAGCATCTACTGGGAAGTCACCAACCGCCGTCAGGACGAGAAGACCATTTCCTATGCAGAAAGCCATGACCAGGCTCTGGTAGGTGACAAGACCATCATCTTCCGCCTCATCGATGCTGATATGTACTGGCACTTCAGCAAGAAAGACCGCAACGGCATGGTTGACCGCGGCATTGCCCTGCACAAGATGATTCGCCTGGTGACCGCCTCCACCCTGAACGGCGGCTATCTGAACTTCATGGGCAACGAGTTCGGCCACCCCGAGTGGATTGATTTCCCCCGTGAAGGCAATGGCTGGAGCTATAAGTATGCCCGCCGCCAGTGGCATTTGGTGGATGATCAGAATCTCTGCTACCACTATCTGGGAGATTTCGACCAGGCTATGCTCTCCTGCTTGAAGACTGTGAAGAACATACAGAAGCAGCCGGTAGTAGAAATCTGGCACAATGACGGCGATCAGGTGCTGGCCTACATGCGCGGTGACCTCATCTTCATCTTCAACTTCTCTCCCACCCGCTCCTTCCCGGACTATGGTTTCCTGGTACCCAAAGGAAAATACAAAGTCGTGCTGAACAGCGATGCAGTAGAGTTTGGCGGCAACGGCCTGGCTGACGACAGCGTAGTCCATGCCACCATCCCTGACCCCCTTTACGAGAAAGATGGCAAGGAGTGGCTGAAAATCTACATTCCTGCCCGCAGCGCCGTGGTACTGCGCAAGAAATAAGATATCCTCATAAATGACAAGCCCCCGGGAAATCAGGCAGCTGGCCTGATTCCCGGGGGCTTTTGTGCATATTCAATATATCTGAAATTATGCCTGCTTTTTCCTTATTGAGTTACGCTCCTGCCACAGCCAGGGCTTCCTTCAAGTCAAGGGTATGCATATAGAGGGACTTGCCTAAAATAGCACCTGCCACACCTGACTTTTCATGTTCTTTCAAGGCCTTGATGTCTTCCAGGTCTTTGATGCCGCCGGAGGCTACCACCTCAAGGCCGCTCTTTTCTGCCATCTCCACGGTGGCTGCCACATTCACACCACCTAAAGTACCGTCACGGCTGATATCCGTGTAAATGATGGTCTTGACACCTGCTTCTGCCATCATCTTCCCCAGCACGGGAGCCTCAAGGTTGCTGGTCTGTCCCCAGCCCTCTACCGCCACCATGCCCTCCTTGGCATCGATGCCCACCACCACCCGGTCACCGTACTGCTCGCAGGCGGCCTTGACCAGAGCAGGGTCATGGACAGCTACAGAGCCAAGTATGACCCGGCGCACACCCAGACCGAGGACTTCTTTGATATCATCAAGGGTGCGTATACCGCCCCCCAGCTCTACGGGAATCTTCACCTTGGCCAAAATAGCCTTCACCGTCTCCAGATTCTGGGGTTTCCCCGCCCTGGCACCGTCCAGATCCACCAGGTGCAGGAATTCTGCCCCCTGACTCTCCCACTGAGCCGCCATATCTGCAGGACTGTCAGAGAACACCGTCTCCTGGTCAAAATCTCCCTTCAGAAGCCGCACACATTTGCCGCCCCGAATATCTATCGCCGGAAAAAGTTTCATGCCCTGTCCCCTTTCATGCCTTACAACTTACGAAATTCCGCAATATCTGCAAACCAGTCCTGCCGGATTTCTCCGGGTGGAACTGAGTAGCTTCCACCTTGCCCTGCTTTACCGAAGCCGTAAGCTTGCTGCCGTAATTGGTAATTGCTGTCACAACTTCAGCGTTTTCCGGCACAGCATGATAGCTGTGGACGAAATAAACATAGCTGCCAGCGGGCAATTCATCATACAAATCTGTGTTCTTTTCCTCGGCCAGGGCATTCCAGCCCATATGAGGCACCTTGAGTCCAGGAGCCTCAATCTTCCTCACATGCCCTTTGATGATACCCAGCCCCGGCACTCCGGGGCTTTCCTCGCTATCCTCAAAGAGTATCTGCAGTCCCACGCAGATGCCCAGCAGGGGGACACCGGCGCTGATTCTTTCCTTGATAACTGGTATGAGGCCGGACCGGTTAAGTTCCTTCATGCAGTCCCCAAAGGCTCCCACCCCCGGCAGCACGATTTTCTCCGCCTGGCGGATCACCGCTTCATCACTGGTGATTTCCGCCTCTGCTCCTGCAGCCAGCAGGGCTTTGTGGACGCTGAAAAGGTTGCCCACACCATAGTCTACTATTGCTATCATTATAAGCTCCCTTTCGTCGAAGGCACCCCCTGCACACGAGGGTCTATAGACACCGCCTCACGCAGGGCATGGCCCAGGGCCTTGAAGATGGCCTCTACCTTGTGATGGGAATTGGTACCGTAGAGCACCTTCACATGCAGGGTCAGCCCCGCATTCACTGCCAAAGCCCGCAGAAATTCCTCCGTAAGCTCCGTATCATAGCCCCCAATCATGGGTGCCATCTCTCCCCCGTCGTAGACCAGGAAAGGCCTGCCGCTGATATCCAAAGAAACAAAAGCCAGAGCTTCGTCCATGGGCAGGTAGAAGGTGCCATAGCGCCTTATCCCTCGCTTGTCCCCCAGTGCTTCCTGCAGGGCAAGGCCCATGGTGATGCCAATATCTTCCACACTGTGATGGCCGTCCACTTCCAAGTCCCCATCGCAGCGCACCTCCAAATTGAAGAGCCCATGGCACTGGAAGAGATTCAGCATATGGTCAAAGAAGCCGATGCCAGTATCTATGCAGCCTTCGCCGCTGCCATCAAGATTCAGCGCCACCTTGACGGAAGTTTCCGCCGTATCACGGCTTACTTCAGCCCTGCGCAATTTATTATTCTCGCTCATTGCTTCCCCTCCCGGCGCAGCCTGATGGCATTGGCATGGGCATCAAGCCCCTCTGTCTCCGCCAGTCTGATGATATCCTCGCTGACCGCCTCAAGGGCAGGCTGGGTATAAGAAATAAGGCTCATGCGCTTCATAAAGGTTTCCACATTCAGCACGGAGTAATAACGGGCCGTGCCTCCCGTAGGCAGCACATGGTTCGGCCCGGCAAAGTAGTCACCCAGCGGCTCCGGGGAATAAGCTCCCAGGAACACCGCCCCCGCATGGCGCACATAGGGCAGCAGCTGGAAGGGCTGCTCTGTCAAAAGCTCCATGTGCTCAGGAGCGGAGACATTGGCAAAGCGAACAGCCTGCAGCATATCTTCGGCAATGACGATAAGGCCATTGCGCTCTATAGAAGCCCGGGCAATTTCCTGCCGGGGAAGCTGCTGCAGCTGCTTCTCTGCCTCAACCGCCACCTTTTCAGCCAACGTTTCATCATCGGTAATGACAATGCTGGAGGCCAGGGGGTCATGCTCCGCCTGACTCAGCATATCTGCCGCCGTATACACGGGATCGGCGCTCTTGTCTGCCACAATGAGGATTTCGCTGGGGCCGGCCAGCATATCTATATCCACATGACCGTAGACTTCTTTCTTGGCCAGGGTCACAAAGATATTGCCGGGGCCGGTTATCTTGTCCACTCTGGGAATGGTAGCCGTGCCGAAAGCCATGGCCGCAATGGCCTGGGCGCCACCAATCTTGTAAATCTTGCTGACCCCTGCTAATCTCGCCGCTATCAGCACATAGGGATTTATCTGCCCGTTCTTGGGCGGCACCATCATGATGATTTCTCCCACCCCTGCCACCGAAGCAGGTACGGCATTCATCAGCACCGAGGAGGGATAGGCAGCAGTGCCGCCGGGCACATAGATGCCCACCCTGTCCAAAGGTATCAGGGACTGCCCCAGGATAGAGCCCTGCTCTCTATAGGTCATCCAGGAGTTGGGCTTCTGCTCCTCATGGTAGCGGCGCACATTGGCAGCAGCCTTCTTCAGCGACTCCACCACCTGCGGGTCTGCTGCCTTTTCTGCCGCCTCAAACTCCGCTTCCGTCACCAGAAAATCTTCCGGCGTGAGTTCCACCCTGTCAATCAGCTTGGTATAGCGGATGACCGCCTCGTCCCCCTCCCGGCGCACATCGCCTACAATGCGGCGCACCAGCTCGGCGGCAGAGAGGTCTTCCCCAAAGAGCCGCTTGTTGCCCTCCCGGATTTTGGGGCTCAGCTCCACCTCATCGAAGGCTTTCTTCTTCAGCAGAGCCTCTACGGCAGCCTCGCCTATTTCCTTTGCCTTGACTATCTTCATTTGCCTGCCTCCCCTGCTGCCATGACTTTTTTTAGTTCCTCCACCAACGTGTGGATGCGCTCAAATTTCAGCTTGAAGCTCACCCGGTTGGCAATCAGACGGGCGGTAGCATCCATGATATAGGCGATTTCCTCCAGGTCATTTTCCTTCAGGGTTGTCCCGGTTTCCACGATATCCACAATGCTTTCGGATAGCCCCACAATAGGCCCCAGCTCAATAGAGCCGTTGAGCTTGATATACTCCATCTGCATGCCGTGGCGGGTGAAGAATTGCTCAGCAATATGGGGGAACTTGGTAGCCACCCTGGTCTGGGCATAGTCCGTAAGACGCTCCCTCTTTTCCTTGCGCGGCACCGCCATCATCACATGGCACTTGCCGAACCCCAGGTCAAGCAGCTCGTAGACATCCTTGCCGGACTCCACCAGCACATCCTTGCCTATGACTCCCAGATCTGCTGCCCCGTATTCCACATAAGTGGGCACATCTGCTGTCTTGGTGATGATGAAGCGGATTTTCTTTTCTTCATTGCTGATGACCAGTTTCCTTGATTTATCCGAAAGACCCTCCGCCGTATAGCCAATTTTCTTCAAAAGCTCTGCCGACAGGGAAAAGAGCTTCCCCTTAGGCAGGGCAATGGTCAAATATTCCTTATTGCTCGCCAGCATGTAATTCCTCCTCGTTCCCATCTATCAGTTCAAAGCGTCTGCACGCCTGAGAAGCTTCAATTCCTCTGCTTCTGTTTCCATCGGTGGGCTGTGATGAAAGCGGATAATCTCCGCTTCCCGATTTAAGCCCACTTCTCTAAGCCTTGCCGCACCGATTTCCGGGTGGCAGCGGTAAACATAAAGAGCCAGCCCCGGCTTCTGCCAGAAGTGAGCCGCTTCCGTGCATTCCAGCTTCCGCCAAAGCTCCGCTGACAGGATTTTTTCCGCCAGCACCGCCCAGACCTTGCCCCAGACATCCATGGTGCCCTTGACACGGCCCGCATCATGCAGGAGACAGCAACGCAACAGCAGTTCCCTGTCCACCTCCGCCCCTTCCCTCTCTGCCAGTTCCCAAGCCGTATATGCCACATTCAGCACATGGCGCTGGTCGGCAGGGTGCATGGCCAGAAATAAGGGCCTGGCCTCCTCGGGCAAGTGGGCTTCCATAAAGGCCAGATCCTCTGAAGAAATCCTTGCCCTGATAGCCCGCAGGAATTGCCCCACCCGGCCCAGGCGCTTCTCTTTCCCCATATCCATCAGACCTTTTGCTTATACTCATTAGGACAGAAACAGCAATTCCTTGTAGCCTCCGGCCTTCTGCATGTCCTCTGCCGCTGACTCAGTGCCAGGCGCAGCGGCCAGTTCCACCACTTTGCCAGCCTGGCGCAGTTCCAAGGCCTTGGCCACAGCTTGTTCAAGGCTGCCCTGACCATAGCCCACATAGACATCCTTGGGCGTCTCCGGCAGGCCGCCTCCACGGCGTTCCAGCGCCAGCAGCACCCGCTCAATGCCCAGGGCGAAGCCCGTAGCCGGACAGGGATTGCCAAAATCTGCCAGCAGGTTGTCGTAGCGTCCCCCGCCGCAGACGGGGAAGCCCAGCTCAGGAGCATAAGCCTCGAAGACCATGCCCGTGTAGTAGCTGAAATCCCGGATAATCCCCAAGTCAAACTGCACATAGTCAGCTACCTGATAGGTTTCCAGCAAATGATAGATTTCCGTAAGGTTATCAAGAGCACGGCGGCTTCTGGCATTCAAGGCCATTTCCCGGGCTCTGGCCAGCATTTCCTGGCCTCCGTTCAAGAGTGGCAGGGACTTCAAGGCTTTCTTGGCAGCATCATTGACATTCAGGCCATCCACCAATTGTTCAAACAAGACCAGATTGTGCTTTTCCATGGCCTCCTTCAGCGCCTCGCAGTCATTTTCTGCCAGCTGGTACTGCTCCATGACCCCGCTGAGGAATTCCACCTGCCCCAGGCAGAGCTTGAAGTCCGTGAGCCCGGCAGACAGCAGGCTGCGCACCGCCAGGGCAATGACCTCCGCATCAGCCGCAGCGCTGCCGCTGCCCATCAGCTCCACCCCAGCCTGATAGAACTCGCACTGCCTGCCAGTCTGGGTCTGCTCATAGCGGAAGACACTGGAGATATAGGAGCAACGCAGAGGAAGCTCTCTTTCCTGCAAGCGGCTGCCCATCAGCCTGGCGATAGGCGTGGTCATCTCATGGCGCAGGGCCATCATGCGGTTATCCTTGCTGATGAGCTTGTAGAGATGCGGCTCCAGATTGTGGCTGCTACCCCTGTCCAAGGTTTCCAGATACTCTATGGTAGGCGTCACCACCTCATCATAGCCCCAGCCTGCAAAGAGCCTGGCCAGCTTGGTCTCGATAACTCTTTTCTCCGCTGCCTCGGTAGGCAGGAAATCTCTGGTGCCGTATGGTATTTCCAGTATTTTCTTCTGTTCCAAATTTAGTCCCCCTCTATCCCCAGCTGATTTGTCACTTCGCGGCCTTCAGTCGTTCCAGCACAATATTGTAGCCGTCCGCCCCGTAGTTCAGGCAACGCTTCACCCGGCTGATGGTGGCAGTGCTGGCTCCCGTGCGCTCCACAATATCCTCATAGGTATGTCCCTCCCGCAGCATGCGGGCCACCTCCAGCCTCTGGGACATGGCCTTCAGCTCGCTGATGGTGCAGATATCCTCAAAGAACTGGTAACATTCTTCCTGGCTCTGCAAGGAGAGAACCGCATCGCACAGCTGATCAGTCAGGTCATCCTTCAGCTTGCTGTTGATCATAGAAGCTCACCTTTTCTTTCCGTCTTTATTCCTTTAGTATGTGAAATTTTTTTTATTATAGCACAGTTGTATATAGATTAAAAGCCTAATGTAAAAATTTAGCCGTTTTTCCTATGACCTTGTAAATTCTTGTAAACTTTTGTAAACATTGGCAGGACTTCTTCCCACTCACCTACCATTATGCTATACTTTTCCTATAAGAAAGCGAGGAAAAACCATGGAACATAAAAATAAGACAGCCCTTATCGCCATGAGCGGCGGAGTGGACAGCTCAGTCACAGCTTATCTCATGAAAGAGGCAGGCTTCACCTGCCTGGGAGCCAATATGCGGCTTTACCACAATGAAGATATCGGCCTCTCCATCTTCAAGACCTGCTGCACCCAGGACGACATAGAAGATGCCGCCAGCGTGGCGGAAAGGCTGGGCATGCCCTTTGAAGTGAAGGACTTCTCCTCTGACTTCAAGAGGGAGGTCATCGACAAATTCATCCGTACATACGAAGAAGGCGGCACCCCCAACCCCTGCATTGACTGCAATAGATGCCTGAAATTCCGCCGCCTTATGGACTTTGCCAAAGAGAAAGGCATGGACTATGTGGCTACAGGCCACTATGCACGCATCGAGGAAAGGGCTGGCCGCTTCCTGCTGCGCAAGGCCAAGGACCTCAGCAAGGACCAGACCTATGTGCTCTACACCCTGACCCAGGAGGAACTGGCCCATGTGAAATTTCCCCTGGGCGAGATGGAGAGCAAGGAGGATACCCGGCAACTGGCAGAAAAATTAGGGCTTGTCAATGCCCACAAGCGGGAGAGCCAGGATATCTGCTTTGTGCCCGATGGAGACTATGTTGGCTTTATGGAAAAGTATCAGGGCAAGAAATATGCAGGCGGCAATTTCCTTGATTTGAAAGGCAATGTCATAGGCAAGCACCGCGGCGCCGTCCACTACACCTTGGGTCAGCGCAAGGGACTGGGGCTGGCCCTAGGGGAGCCCGTCTATGTCTGCAGCAAGGATATGGCCAAGAACACCGTCACTGTAGGCCCCGAAGCCGCCCTCTTCCATAGAGAACTGCTGGCAGGCAGCATGAACTGGATATATATGCCGGAACTGTCTGCTCCTACCCAGGTGCTGGCAAAGACCCGCTACAGCCAAAAGGAGCAGCCCGCTACCGCTTTCCCTGTCGAAGGCAGCAAGATGAAGCTCATCTTTGATGAACCACAGCGCGCCATCACCCCCGGCCAGGCTGTGGTGCTTTATACCGCTGATGGTGAAGGCTATGTGGTGGGCGGCGGCACCATCGAAAAAACTCTCGACTAAAGCCTCCAAAGCCACTTTCCAGGCAGGAATTGTTCCTCCTCATGGCGAAATGTTTCTCAGAGGTGATAACCGTGGAAACAAATGCATTAGAACGCGCCCGTGGGTGCATGACAGCAGCAGGAATGTTCTTCCAGCCCGGGGCAGAAGATATTTCGCAGGCCATCGAGCTTGGTTTGCGTACAGAAGATGAGCCGGAAGAAATCTACAAGATTTGCGTAGAGCGGGTGACAGCCGATAAAAGCGTGCTGGCCATGGCCTCCCTCATAATTTTCTTCCTGGTGCGCGACAATCTTCCCATGAAGAAAGCCTGCATGGCTGCCTGGAAAACTGCCGATAAATTCAAAGACCCCATCATCAAGTCTCTGGCAAATGCCCTCATAGCCGCTGACACGCCCAAACGCCGGGGCCAGTTGGTGGCCAACTTCCTCGAATCCAAGGATCTGCGCGACAAACTGGGGCTTTCCATCTATCTCAATGTCATGGAAATGGAGGATACTTTCCATGCCCATCTGACCCAAATAGAAAAACTCCCGGAAATCGAAACCCGCATCATGGCCTCCGCTTTTTCAGGCGCCATTTACGGGCTGAAGGAAGTTTCCGCCGAAATAAAAGAAAAGCACTGACAAAACGCCATGAGCGTTCAAACTCATGGCGTTTTTCAGTGCTGTATTCTATTTTCTAGCTGGCCTGGGCAGGAATAACCTGGTATCTACGTCTTCCTGTTTCCTTCTGCCTGATTGCAGCCTGCTGCCCGGAAGTGGTACGTCCTGCCCTCCTCTCCCTGCGCTGCCTGAGGTAACGGCGTACATGATACAGCCTCGTACCAAACTTTATCATTATGTGAACAGACAGGATGAATAAGCTGATAAGTATAGCGTCCATAACAGTACATATCTCCTTTGGCAGTGTTTTCGCACTTATGTTCTGCTATTATGTTACCATACTTATGTTCGCTTGTCCAGGCTTTTAGAACATTTATTCTTTTACAATTCGGTAATGCGGGCAAACTGTTCCCGGTACTGAGCTGCCAGCACCGGCAGCACGAAGCCCATGTCCTCCCGGTTCTCCAAGGTGGCTGCCGCCGCTTCCCTGGCTTTCAGCAGTATATCCATATCCCCCAGTACATCAGCAATCTTGAGGTCAGGCAGGCCGTGCTGCATACGGCCGAAGAACTGACCCGGGCCGCGCAGCCGCAGGTCTTCCTCCGCCAATTGGAAACCATCCGTTGTGCTCTCCATGATTTTGAGCCTCTCTCTGGCATTTTCCGTCTTTCCCTCAGAGACAAGTATGCAGTAGGACTTGTAGGGCCCACGTCCGATGCGGCCACGCAGCTGATGAAGCTGAGCCAGGCCAAAGCGGTCGGCGTGCTCAATGACCATCATGCTGGCGTTGGGCACATTCACCCCCACTTCAATGACTGTGGTGGAGACAAGCAGCTTCACCTTGTTGTCGTAGAAGTCCTGCATGACCTGCTCTTTTTCTGCCGCCTTCATGCGCCCATGCACCAGGCCGCAGGACATGCCATAGAAAAATCCATAGCGCAGCTCGTCATAGACTTCCTCTGCCGAGGGCAGGTCACTGTCCTCGCTGTCTTCAATCAAGGGGCACACCACATAAGCTTGCCGCCCCTCCTCCAGCTGAGTGCGCACATATCGGTAAATCAGCTCCCGCCTGTCCGGCTGGCGCACGAAAGTGCGGATGGGCTGGCGCCCGGGGGGCAGCTGCTTGATCAGGGAAACATCAAGATCGCCGTATACCGTCAAGGTCATGGTGCGGGGTATGGGAGTAGCGGTCATGACCAATACATCAGGTGTCAATGCTCCCTTCTTTTCCAGCGCCGCCCGCTGGTCAATGCCGAAGCGGTGCTGCTCATCCGTCACCACCAGCCCCAGCCTGGCAAAAGCAACGTCCTCCTGTATCAGGGCATGAGTGCCCACCACAATATCATACTCCCCGGCGGCAATGGCCGCATGCATTTCCTCTCGCTTTTTTTTAGTGAGCCTGCCAGAGAGAAACCCCACCTTGATTCCCAAAGGTGCAAGCTGTTTGACAAAGCCTTCATGGTGCTGTTCTGCCAGGATTTCCGTTGGAGCCATCATGGCCCCTTGAAAGCCGTTCTCCACAGTCTTCACCAGAGCCAGCATGGCTATCACCGTCTTGCCGGAGCCAACATCTCCCTGTACCAGGCGCCGCATGGGCAGGGGACTTTCCATATCTTTGCAGATTTCCTGCCAAGCCTTGTCCTGGTCATGGGTCAACCTAAAGGGCAAGCTTTCCAGCAGAGCTAATACTTTACGGCTATTCCCCAAATGCCTGATGCCCTTCCCCTCCTGCTGATTCTTCTTCTTCAGCAGCATGAGACCGCACTGGATTAGATAAAGCTCCTCAAAGGCCAGAGCATTCCTGGCTTCTTTGAGCTTCACAAAATCCTCTGGAAAATGTATGGCTTTCAGCGCCTCCGCTCTGGGCAGCAACTTATAATGGCTGCGTATGCCTGAGGGAACAATTTCAGGCAGCTGCAAGGCTGGCAAGCCGCTATCGATCAATCCGCCAATAATCTTGCGGAAATACTTCTGGTTCAGCTTCTCCGTAGACGGATAAACTGGCAGAATGCCGCACCTTTCTTCTGCTTCCTCCTCTCCCTCCAGCACCTCGAAAGAATGAACCTGGCTCATGGCCAGCTGTCCCCGCCCTCCGTAGGCATAGGTGGCCTTGCCTGTGACAAAGAGCCGCTGACCGGGTTTCAGTTTGTTTTTTAAGAATTTCTGATTGAACCAGGTAACGGTGAGAAAGCCGGTGCCGTCCCCCACCATAGCAGTAAGGATAGTCATTCCCCGCCTTCCCCCCTGCTTTTCTTGCAGGTTCATTATTGTCCCTGCCACCGTGGCCTGCACACCGGGCTTCAGTTCCCCAATAGCAGTAAGCACGCTCTGGTCTTCGTAGGTGCGTGGGTAATAGGTCAACAGGTCATAGACCGTATTTATCCCCAGTTTTCCAAGGGCTTCTGCCTTCTTTGGCCCCACTCCTTTGATGTATTTCACTGAGTCACTCAGCTGCATATTTATCACTTCCGTTTTTTTGTTCCGCTTGTATTACAATATAATTAGAACATATATTCCATATATGCATAAAAAGAAATAGTATTGCTCAAATTCCAAGAACAAAAAATTCCTGCTAACATTGAGTGTACCTACATAAACGTCTTTTTCGACAGATAGTCCCCCATCAGACTAATCAAGGAGTTATCAACTTCCATAGAAAACAACCTTGAAATCAAACTCTTCCTCTCTGCATTATGTTGCAATTTAATGTCTTTTTCCTCCACACCAGCCTTATTGCACAAATATGCCAGTGCATCATAGAAGGTTCCAATTTCATCAATCAAATGGTTCTGCAAAGCAAAGTCGGCAGAGAAGGGACGACCATCAAATATTTCCGGCACATCAGCCGGAATGCCTTGGCGATTCTTCCTGACAGCTTCCTTGAAAATCTCATGGGTCTCTTCAGCATGCCCCTGCAGGAACTCATGCTCCTCCTCGGTAAGTTCTCTGAACGGGTTGCCAATATCCTTCATCTTGCCAGCCTTGACAGTTACCTGTTTGATTCCCAGCTTGTCAGAAAGGCCATTGATATTGGGCAGCTGCATGATAACGCCAATACTGCCGGTCATGGATGTCCGATTGGCAAAGATATAGTCACAGGCAGAAGCAATCCAGTAACCACCAGAACAACATATATCCGCAATCGACGCTACAACAGGAATCCCCTGGTTACGAACTTTTTCAACCATCATGGCTGCTTCTTCAGAGGTCCCCGTGGTGCCTCCTGGAGTATTCAAATGGAGAATAACACCGGCCACCTCATCACGCTCTTTGCCTGCAATCTTATGCAGTGTCTTTATCACCTTCTGCATATTTGTATTCTTCTTGCTCAAAGATATGGATGACGAGGATGCCTCTATAACACCAAATATATCAATCACGTAGACCTTTTTCTTCTTGCTTCTGGAAAACACTACATTAAACCTCCCCATACTCACGAAAATGCGCTGAATGTAAATTCCCTGACAATTTATTCTGCAATCAGTGCTCTTCCTCCAATGGATATGAACACCATCATACCTATAGTATTCCCTTTGTGCCTAAAAAATCCTTTATATCAAGAAATGAACCGCTGCTTTCGGGCATCCGCAAGCTATGCGTATCCTCTCCCTGGCAGACTCACAGATATCATCTTTCCCATAGCCGGTACTCTGAAGGAGATTGGTCTCTTCCAGCCGCTTCAGGATTCTTGGATGTGCCCCCTCCTGATAGTCTGAGGCAAAACACAGTTTTTCTTTCTTCAAAGCCATCATCCTCTCCAATGATGTCAATAATTGACATCCTGAAAATATTCACATCCAAAAAAGAGCCCCTTGCGGGGCTCTTTCCTGAATTCATATAAAACTTAGAGCTTCGGGCCAGCAGCGACCAGAGCCTTGCCTGCCTCGTTGCCCTCGTACTTGTGGAAGTTATTGATGAAGCGGCCAGCCAGATCCTTGGCCTTCTTCTCCCACTCAGCAGGATCTGCATAAGTGTCGCGGGGATCGAGAACCTTGGAATCTACGCCCTCCAGCTCCGTGGGAACTTCGAGATCGAAGTACGGAATCTTCTTGGTGGGTGCATTCTTGATGGCGCCGCTGTGGATAGCATCGATGATGCCACGGGTATCCTTGATGGAGATGCGCTTGCCGGTGCCGTTCCAGCCAGTGTTCACCAGATATGCCTTGGTGCCGTTGGCTTCCATCTTCTTCACCAGTTCCTTGCCGTACTTGGTGGGATGGAGCTCAAGGAAGGCCTGGCCAAAGCAAGCGGAGAAGGTCGGAGTCGGCTCAGTGATGCCGCGCTCGGTGCCTGCCAGCTTGGCGGTGAATCCGGAGAGGAAGTAGTACTGGGTCTGCTCCGGAGTAAGGATGGAAACCGGGGGCAGCACGCCGAAAGCATCAGCGGAAAGGAAGATGACGCTCTTGGCAGCAGGAGCTGCACTGCGGTCATTGACCTTGCCCTTCACGATGCCATTGATATGGTCGATAGGATAGGATACACGGGTGTTCTCCGTGACCTTCTTGTCAGCGAAATCAATCTTGCCGTTCTCGTCAACAGTGACGTTCTCCAGGAGAGCGTTGCGCTTGATGGCATTGTAGATGTCAGGCTCGGACTCTTTGTCCAGGTTGATGACCTTGGCGTAGCAACCACCCTCGAAGTTGAAGACACCCTCGTCATCCCAGCCGTGCTCGTCATCGCCGATGAGAAGACGCTTCGGGTCAGTGGAAAGAGTGGTCTTGCCGGTGCCGGAAAGGCCGAAGAAGATAGCAGTGTTCTTGCCCTCTTTGTCCGTGTTGGCGGAGCAATGCATAGCAGCAATGCCCTTCAGCGGCAGGAAGTAGTTCATCATGGAGAACATGCCCTTCTTCATCTCGCCGCCGTACCAGGTGTTGATGATGACCTGCTCCTTGCTGGTGATGTTGAAGACTACAGCAGTCTCAGAGTTCAGGCCCAGTTCCTTGTAGTTCTCAACCTTTGCCTTGGAAGCGTTGTAAACCACGAAGTCAGGCTTGAAGTTCTCCAATTCCTCAGCGGAGGGCTTGATGAACATGTTGGTAACGAAATGAGCCTGCCAAGCAACTTCCATGATGAAGCGGACAGCCATGCGGGTATCCTTGTTAGCACCGCAGAAAGCATCAACTACATAGAGCTTCTTGTCAGAAAGTTCTTTCTTGGCAATCTCCTTCACTGCAGCCCAGGCTTCCTGGGAAGCAGGATGGTTGTCGTTCTTATATTCATCGGAAGTCCACCAAACAGTGTCCTTGGATTTCTCGTCCATGACGATGAACTTATCCTTGGGGGAGCGGCCGGTGTAGACACCAGTCATAACGTTCACTGCGCCAAGCTCAGTAAGCTGGCCCTTGTCATAACCGGTGAGGCCTTCTTTGGTCTCTTCCTCAAAAAGCACCTCATAAGAAGGGTTGTGGAGAATTTCTTTCACACCCGTGATTCCATACTGACTCAGATCGATGTTTGCCATTGACATTCAACCTCTTTCATTGGATACTAGGTAGTATTTAATTTGTGAGATAAATTTCACATTTTCATGCAATTCAGCCCACGACTATCATAATAACTTATTTTTCAATAGATGTCAATAATTGTGCATAGTATATTTTTATTTGTCTGTGTATTATCTAAACTCTAAGAATATCAATGCGTAGCTTGTCTATAAAATAAGTTCCTGCTATACTGATATAAGTTTTGTACGATAAATCTTATTTATAAAGGAGTTTTATCAATGCTTCTTAATCGCAAATCCGTAGAGCTCCTGGCTCCTGCCGGCACCTGGGACGCTCTGGAAGCTGCCGTGGAGGCTGGTGCCGATGCTGTCTACCTGGGCGGCAAGCATTTCAATATGCGCATGCATGAGGGGGATTTCAACTTTGACGATGATGCCTTGAAGCGGGCAGTAGAGTACACCCACGCCCATGATGTGCGCCTCTACATCACCCTCAACAACCTCATCAGCGACGAGGAAATTCCCGCCCTCAGGAAGTATCTGGCCTATCTGGAGGAAATCCGCCCCGACGCCATTCTGGTGCAGGATTTTGCCGTATTAGAACTGGTGCATGAGATGGGGCTCACTATCCCCCTGCACACTTCCGTCATGATGAACACCCATAACGAGAATGCCATCGAACGGCTGAAGGAATACGGCATCACCCGCATTGTGGTGGGCAGGGAAATGACTCTCTCAGAGCTGAGTCTTTTCTGCGAGCGCACGGGCATCGAGGTGGAATACTTCATGCACGGGGATATGTGCATTTCCGAAAGCGGCCAATGCATCCACTCTGGTGTCCTCTTCGGCCAGAGTGGCAACCGGGGACGCTGCCTAAAGCCCTGCCGCTGGCCCTATCAGCTCATAGACGAAAAAACAGGAGAAGCGCTGGACAAGAACAGCGAGGGTCCCTATAAGCTGGCTCTCAAGGACATGTGCATGTACCGTTCTATCCCTCAGCTCATTCAGGCGGGAGTATTCTCCTTCAAGATTGAGGGCCGCATGCGTCCCGCCCCCTTCATCCGCCGCATTGTCTCTACCTATCGCAAGGCCATTGATGCCTATATAGCTGACCCTCTGGGATATGAAGTAGATGAGGAAGGCTGGCGTTCCCTCTATGAAAACAGGGCCAGAGACTTCACCACTACTTTCGCCTTTGGTTCACCTACCAAACAGGACATCGGCTTCACCGGGGAGCGGGAACCTCGCTTCTTCAGCAATGCCGTAAAGGAGGCAGGCTTCCAGGATGAGGTGTTGAAGCAAGAAGCTGCCATTGAAGCGGAAAATGCCCCCCACCGTACCCTTGCAGTGCGGGCAGGCACCCCCGAAGGAGCTAAGGCTGCCATAGATAATGGTGCCGACTGCGTTTACATCGGCGGCGAAGCCTACCGGCCCAACCGCCCTTGGAAACTCAAGGAATACGAAGAAGTAATAGGCTATGCCCACAAAGCTGGCGTCAAAGCTGTCGTCATGACCCCCCGCACCACCCGCCGCAGGGAGTGCGGGGAACTGGAGCAGTTCTTCCACGCTCTGAAGGAACTTTCCCAGCAGCCTGACGGCCTGATGGTGAGCAACCTGGGCTCCCTGCAGTTGGCCCAGAAGCTGACAGACTATCCCATCTACGCCGATCACTCCTTCAATCTTTTCAACCATCTGTCTGCCAAGTTTATGAAGGAAAACGGCATTGCCCAAGGCTGCGCCTCCCTGGAGCTGTCATTCTCCCAGCTGAAAGCCATCGTGGAGCACTCTCCCCTGCCCATAGAGGTCATCGTCCACGGCTCCTACGAGTCCATGATCTGTGACCACGACCTGCCGGGCATGAGCCTGCCCCACGCTCACTTCCTGGACAACCCGGAGGTCTATGACCGCCGCTATGCCCTATTGGACAAGGCAGGTGAAAAGCACAGCCTGCGCCTTGACCAGTACGGACGCAACCACATTCTCTTCGCCAAGGACCTGTGCCTCTATCCCTATCTGGAGAAATTCAACGGCATAGCCTCTTACCGCCTCGAAGCACAGGACTACAGCCCGGAGCTGACAGCCCAGGTGACCAAGGCCTACCGGGAAAGCCTTGACAAGCTATCTCAGGGTCAGGAACACTTTGGTGAGGATGTGCTGGAAAAACTTCAGCAAAATAGTCCCAGAGAATTTGGCCTTGGCACCTACCGTTTCCGCCAGAGCCGTGATTCTATCTAAGAAAGCAGGAGTATTATGGCAGAAAAAAATTACCTTGGCCCCCAGGGCATCATCGAGAAGAAGAAAAAATACATTATGCCCTGCCTGGCCCATTTCTACAAGGAGCCACGCCAGTTCGTTCGCGGCTCCATGCAATACCTCTACGACAGTGAGGGCAAGAAGTACCTAGACTGCTTCGCAGGTGTCTCCGTCATCAACTGCGGCCACTGCAATCCTGAAATCAATAAAAAAGTCACTGAGCAGGTCAACACCTTGCAGCATGTCTGCAACATCTACCTGACGGAAAACTTCGTGAACCTGGCCGAAAAGCTGGCCGCGGTCACCCCCGGCAACCTGCAGAAGTCCTTCTTCTGCTCCACTGGCACTGAGGCCAATGAGGGTGCCGCCCTCTTGGCCCAGATCTACACAGGCAAGAGCGAATTCATCGCCCTCAAAAACGGCCTCCACGGCCGCACCAAACTCACCATGAGCCTCACAGGCATCGGCATGTGGCGCACCGACCCCAATCCTGTAGGAGGCATCAACTTCGCCCCCAACCCCTACTGCTACCGTTGCCCCTTGGGCAAGAAGCACCCGGAATGCAATCTGGCCTGCGCCGATGCCATTGAGGACATCATCAAGACCGCTACCTCCGGCCAGCCCGCCGCCTTCATCGCCGAGAGCATCCAGGGCAATGCAGGCATTGTGGTACCCCCCAAAGGGTATTTCAAGAGAGTAAAGGAAATCCTCTCCCACTATGGCGCCCTCTTCATTGACGATGAGGTGCAGACAGGCTTTGCCCGCACAGGCAAGATGTTTGCCATCGAGAACTTCGATGTGGTGCCCGACATCATGAGCATGGCCAAGGCCCTGGGCAACGGCGCCCCCATCTCCGCCTTCATTTCCACGACAGAGATTGCCGACACCTACACCCGCCCCGGTGCATCCACCCTGGGCGGCAACCCTGTGTCCTCTACCGCAGGTCTGGCAGTGCTGGAATATATTGAAGAGCATAAACTGATGGAAAATGCCAACGCCCGTGGTGAGCAGCTTCGCAAGGGCTTGAAGGAACTTCAGCAGAAGCATCCCATAATCGGCGACATCCGCGGCCTGGGCCTGATGGACGGAGCAGAATTCGTAAAGCCAGACGGCAGCCCTGCCCCTGAGGAACTGGACAAGGTTCTCGAAGCCATGAAAGACCGTGGCTTCATCATCGGTAAAAACGGCATCGGCCGCAATGTCATGGCTTTCCAGCCGCCGCTGGTGATTACGGAAGAGGATATCAATGAAGTGCTGAACGCTCTTGATATGGTGCTGACAGAGCAGCAGCTTTAACCATTTATTTAACCATACAGAAAAAGGCAGACGGCCAATATGGCTGCCTGCCTTTTTCAGTATGCCCTTTATTCTGCTTTCAAATCAACCCGCACATCATAGAAGGTGCTGCCCTCGCCCATATCCGTGGTACGAGCTGAGGTCAGGCGGTTAGTGTTGCCGCTTTCGGTATATTCCTGCCACCACAAGCCCTCGCTTACAGCTGTGCCTCTGGTCACCCCGGAACTGACTTTGAGGGTGAATACAGCCTCTCCCTGCCGGTTTTTGGCTCTTACCCTGTCTCCTTCTGTCAGCCCCAGCCGTCGGGCATCTTCCGGATGAAGCTGCAACACCATGACATTCCCCCTTGTCAGTTCCTCTCTCTCGTTGAAAGAACTGTCCAGGACTCTGGGGTCAGGGGAATTTATGAGGATAAACTCACCTTCATCTTCTGCATAATGAGGGGGGAAGTAATCCGGCAAGGCAGGCTTTAGCTTGGGATTGAAAATCTCAATTTTGCCTGAGGCGGTCTTGAAGTCCAGCTTGTAATCCTCCGGCAAGGGCAGGGCCACCGGCTCACCTGTTGCCAGTTTCGCTCTGTCAACAGGCAGGGGCCAGGCTTTGGTGGTAGTTTCCATCAGCTGCTCTACCATTTCCTCCTGGCTTTGGCTGAAGAAGTCCTCCTGGATCCCCATCGCCTCAGCCAGCAGCTGCGCCGCCTCCCAGTTGGACTTGCTCTCACCTACAGCGGGAATGATCTTTGCCCCCCGCTGGATTACATAGTGACCATAGGAGTAGTAAATATCCTCATGCTCAAGAGAAGTGGTGGCAGGCAGAATGATGTCAGCATAACGGGCCGTATCCGTCATGAAGCGCTCATGCACTACCGTGAATAAATCCTCCCTGGCCAGCCCCTCCATGACTTTATTTTGCTCAGGCGCCGTACAGGCAGGATTGGTGGAGTACACATAGAGCGCCTTTACCTGTGGCTGCAGGCTCTTGTCTGTCAGCACCTCGCCCAGTTTTATCATATTGATGTGGCGCACGCCCTTTTTCTCCCAATCCGGGCGGCGAATAATATCCCGGTCAAAGGCCTTGCTGCCCCCAGAGGAGGTCAGAAGCCCCCCACCCCTTTTCCCATATGCTCCCACTGCTGCAGGCAGACAGGTGATAAGCCTGCAGGTCATAGCTCCATTGCCATAGCGGGACATGCCGCTGCCCAGGCGGATGAAGGGGGCGCGCGCCTGGACAAAAGCATGGGCCAAGTCCTCTATTCTTTCTGCCTGTACACCTGTAAGGCTGGCAGTCTCAGCAGGCGTATAGCGTGGCAGCACCTCCTGCTTCAATTCCTGCCAGCCTTGCACATACCGGGCAATAAAGGCTTCATCCGCCAGCCCGTCCCTGTCGATAACATGCAGCATGCCCAAGGCCAGTGCGCCATCTGTGCCCGGCTTGATGCAGATAAAATCATCAGCCCACCTGGCAGTCCGGGTGGCATATGTATCTATGCAAAGAACCCTGGCACCATTTTTCCTGGCCCTGTCCACATCATGCTTGAAATGAATGTCCGTAGCTAGCATGCTGAGGCTCCAAAGCAGGATAAAATCGCTATCTTGAGCCTCCTGGGGGGCTGTGGTCAGACTGCCTCCCATCACGGCCTTGTACCCCTGCCCCTTGGCGGGGGCGCAGAGGGTGCGGTCAAGGCTCGTAGCCCCCAAAGCATAGAACAGTGCATGGCAAGCATCATGCTGCAAGATGCCCATAGTGCCTGCATAAGAATAGGGCAAAATGGCTTCTGCCCCGTCCCTGCGGATAATCTCCTGCCAGCGGCTGGCAATCGTTTTTATAGCTTCCTCCCAACTGATAGGCGTGAATTTGCCCTCCCCCTTGCCCCCCACCCGCTTCAGAGGTGTAGTCAAGCGCTTGGGAGAGTGTACCGTCCGTTCATAATGGGCCATCTTGGGACAGAGGGTACCACGGGTAAAGGGATGCTCCGGGTCACCTGCCACCTTCACAGCCCTGCCATTCTCTATCGTTACCAGCAACCCGCAGCAATCCGGGCAATCGTATGGACAAGCCGATTTCTTTATCTCCATCTCCTGCTCCCCCAATCTGAGCGTATACTTGAACCTACAACATCATAACCCCATAATGCACCTTGCTGTACTTGCCCCCCATGATAGTCTCAAAGCCCAGTCTTTCAAACTCCAGGCTGCGGGCGTTTTCCTTCATGACCACCCGCTTCCTGGCTACCCGGCAGGCCTCCGCCACAGTTTCCTCCGTAAGAGCCCTGCCGTCAGCCAAAGAGCGCAGAGGGCTGAGGTTTTCACTGTCCATGAGCGGATAGCGGAACATGGGGTCAAAGTAGATGGCATCAAAGTAATTATCCGGCTGCTCCTTCAGATAGGTCAGGGCATCAATGCACACCGTCTTCACCCGCCGCATAGCCTCAGTTATCTTCTCTCCGTCCCCTTCAAAATTCTGCAGGCCGTAGCTCACCACTGCCTCTATCAAAGGCTGTGATTCCAGCCCTGTCACAGAGCCCTCCGGCCCTGCCGCAAAGCTCTCCACAATGGCATCTGCTCCCAAGCCAAGGGTGCAGTCCAGCAATTTGTCCCCCGGCTGTATATCCAAGGCTTTCACCAGATGATCTCCCCGTCCAAACCGCAAATTCTTCACCCTGATATGAGCCATATTGGGATGAAAATGCAGTGTTTCCTCCGGCCCCTCCAAAAAAAGCAACCCTTTTTTCACTACCAAGACATTTTCCACTCCATATTGCTGACGCAGTTCCGGCAGAGAAAATCTCCCTCTTGGTACATAGGGAAGCCCTAGCTTTTCAGCTGTTTCTTTGGCAATTCTCACCGCCTTGGTAGAATATTTTTCCTTGGTGGTAACCAAGGCTAAGGGACGCGTTTCGTTCATAAGCTCCTGCCTTTCAAATAGAAAAGCACGACTTAACATAAGCCGTGCCTGTCAGATTCATTCGATAATGTAAATTTCCAGGTGCTGCCGCCCAAAAGCCAAGGCTTCCTCATGAGTATCAAAAGCCACGTCGATGACATTGCCCTTGATGGCCCAGCCGATGTCCTCGGCCACCGCCTCGCCATAGCCGGGGATAAAGACCCGTGTGCCGATAGGTATGAAGGAGGGGTCAACTGCAATCACCCCATGCCGCACCAAAGTGCCGCTGGAGGTGGTAGGCTTGTTGCCAGGATCGAAAGCACTGTAGGCTGTAGCATCCACATAGACACAGCGCCCTTTGGCATAAACCGAAGGATTCGGCTCATAAGACTTGTGCTTCACAGTCATATGCTTTGGCTTGAAGTGATCGCCATGAGTCTCGCAGTAATCATCCTCGTGGCCTTCAGGAGCCTGGTACTCCTTTCCCCCGGACAACACCTCAAAAGTAGCCGCTCCGCAGATGCCATCGACTTCAAGGCCCTTATCTTTCTGGAACTTTTTGATGGCTGCCGCCGTCATGGGGCCCGCAATGCCGTCAGCCTCTCCCTTCAAGTAACCCTGCTCTATCAGAAGAGTCTGCACCGTGCGCACCGCATGGCCTCGGCAGCCCTCCTTCACAATAATCCTTGCAGCAAAGGCCGTGACGCTGAAAAAAATCATAATCAAGGTCAGGACTGTAATGATTCGAAAAGCTCTCCCCAATACAACCACCTCTTACAGACAAACCATGAAAATTTCTTGTATAGTCATCCTGCTAAGTATACCATGTATACTGATTGGCTGTCAAATTCGGGCGTTATTCTTATTGTTGTATCGTAAGTGATATTATTGTACTTTATACTCAAAGCAAATATCAGTTCACCAGCCACTCCGAGAGGCTTCTGGCCTCTGAATCGAAGTTCACGCCGATTTTGAAAATCTGCCGCTGATCTGCCTTGAAGGGTGCGGCATACCCTTTGGCCTCAATCTGCTCCGGGGCTTCTTTGGCCGACTTATCTACTTTGAATTCGAAGATATAGACAAATTTGTCTGTCTCCAGCACGCAATCCGCCCGCCCTCGGCTGCTGTGGACTTCGCAGTGAGCATGCTGTCCCAGGAGAGTGGTTTCTTGAACCTGTCGCTCAATGACCCATTCTTCTCGCAATCATATAGTTCTTCCCATTCCGACAGCATCCCGTCCAGTACATCTTCCAAAGCCCTATCCTGATAGTTCTGACCATTGAAGTCAAAATAAAAAACAGGATGTGGCTCGAAGGCCATTGCACTATCCTTTTCCAGCTCTGCAATTTCCAGCCCCTCAAAGAGTTCCCTCTTCCCCTCCCAATAAGCTTTCAAGGTGGAAAGGAACAAACTCTTGCCAAAGCGCCGTAGTCGGCTGAGGAAATACTGCTTGCTTCTCCGTGCCAGCTCATAAATGTACTTCGTCTTATCCACATAGACAAAGCCGCCTTCTCGAAGGTCCTCAAAACTCTGCACCCCGACAGGCAGCCGCCTGATTTCTTCTGCCATATCCCTCACTCCTTCCTGCCATGATGGAACATTTTCTTTGCTTCAATTGTAGCAAACAGGGGGCTAATGTCGAGAAAAGCACAAATGTCATCAAAAACAACCTCCCCCGGTTTTGGAAAGATTGTTAATCGCTAGCTGTACCTTGCCTGCTCAAATCTTGATATTTCATTGTGCGCGTCCGTAATAAGCTCTCTGCCCTTCTCTGCCATCTGAGAGCTGCCATCCAAAGTCCACAGCAGGATATGCGAATCCAAAAGTATATTCATCATTTTACTCCAAATAAATCTGCAATCTCGTCATTGCAAAAATCAATATCATCTGGCACCTGCAATTTCCCCTGAGATATACCGAAACGCTTGGAGATATCTACCACCGACGTTTCCGGCTTACTCTGCGTGGAAAGCAAATATCTAATGAACTTCATCACTGCTTGATAATTTGCCTGATTAAGTTCTGACAAGGCTTGTGTCATTTCTAATGTTACCATAGTCTATACCTCCAGATTCAGCTTTTCATCTGACTTATAGAAAGATGCTATGGGCATCTTGCTGCTGTCATCCCCCATCTCCTTCACTACCATAACCCGGTCGAGATACTGATAAAACATTTCTAGCTCTTTATCATATACATTTCACGTATCTCGTCCAAAGAAAAACGTTTCCTTAGTATATACGCAATATGCGAGAATGACAAGGCAGCGATATAACCATCTATCTTGCCT
>CACZHK010000023.1 GCA_902780915.1 Pseudoselenomonas ruminantium
CTTAAAGAAATTTAGAAGATGAAAAGGAGAAATTAAAAATGGCAGACAGCAAAGTTGAACTCAATGCAGAGAACCTGGAAGGCGTAGCAGGTGGCGCTGCTAAGGTTGATACCGGTGATATTGGCAACACTCAGACCGGCGGTGGCGCCGACAAGAAGGGTAATACCAAAAACAGCAAAATAAAATCCGACAACATCACTAACAAAAACAAGGGTGACGTGCAGAAGATTGGTAATCAGGGCAGGGGCAACACGATTGGCAAGGATGCTAAGGTCGATTTCAGCTAAGAAAAAATTTTGATGAGGTGGCAAGTGGCGAGAAAAAATTTGCCGCTTGCCATCTTGCAGATTTTCTGAAAGAAAATGTCTCATGTCAATGAAATCCACAAGTTTTACCTGGGCATGGCTTGGGAGCATGAGTTCGACGGCTCGTCCCACGCCGAGTACAAGGGCCTGAGGACTGATAAGCCGAGCAGCCGCCTTACCGATTTGGTAAGGCGGCTTTTTCGTGAGAAAGCGGGCTGGCATTTGTCAGTAAATGGAAATATAATATAAAGTACAATGCTTGGACATGACGGCAGTCAAATACATCGAAGGAATGAAGGGATGGTGAGCCATGAGGAAGATATTCGGCCTGGGCATCGTCATAATCATCATGCTGGCGATAGCCATTGTGGTTTGGGGAGCCTGGCTCAATTACAGTGATGAGAATCAGATAGCGACGCGCATGGACAGCCGGGTGGTGGAGGTGACAGCCGCCAGGGCGGAGCTGCGGGATTTTTCGCCGGTGGTGCGGCTGGATGCCCTGCGCTTTTCCAGCAACAGCCTGGCTGATGCGGTGTCTCTCACAGAGGGGCGCATCGTGCAGTGGCACGTAGCCAAGAATGATACGGTGGTGAAGGGGCAGCAGCTGCTTTCCCTGATGAATGAGAATATCCCCCTGCGCATACAGCAGGCGGATAGCGCCATCAGCAAGGCAGAAGCCATGCTGGCCCAGGCCAATAATGCCTTTCAGCGACAGGAAAGGCTGCTGGCCCGCCGGGCTACTTCCAAGGAGAAATACGAGGAAGCCGAGGCCCAGTACATGGCGGCCCAGGGAGCGCTGCGGGAGGCCCAGGCCCAGCGCGACCAGTACCTGGTGCAGCAGAGCTGGCTGAATGTGCTCTCCCCTGTGGACGGGCAGGTGCTGATCGTCTATCAGAGGGAGGGCTCTTATGTGCAGCCCGGCACCCCCGTGGCTCTGGTGGGCAATTTCGACTGGCTGCGCTTTTCCATCAGCATGAAGGATATGGATGCCAACCATCTGGAGCTGGAGGAGGCAGGCTATCTGAATTTCCCCAGCAGCAAGCTGGCGGGCAAGGTCTATGACACGGATTATGGCGCAGGCAACAAGGGAACGGGGACGGAGATCAAGGCTGTGCTGAAGGAAATAGTGCCGCCCCTGTCCGAGCCTGCGGATATACGCCGCACGGAGTGGGAGGTGGACAACCGCACGGGGCTCTTGGAGGCCATGGTCTATACGGGCATCACCATGCGGATGGGCTCCACCTACCAGGCACTGACTGTGCCCCTGACAGCCATGGCGGACAAGAACCATGATGCAGTGTATGTGGTGGACAGCGAAGGCCTCGTCCACCAGCGCAAGGTGGCAGCCGGGGCAGATGACGGCAAATACATCGAAATCTACAGAGGCCTGGAGCCGGGGGAGCTGGTGGTGTCAGGCAGCTTCGAGGGCCTGGAAGATGGCATGAAGGTGGAGGCTGAGATAGAAGGGGATGAGCACTGATGGCTGAAGAAAGGCAGAATGAGGGGACAGAGCGCCGTGGGCGTCCGGGAGAACAGATTTTCAGCAAGGAAGCCCTGGACAAGATGCGCTCCCCGGAGAAGCTGGACACTACCATGACCATCACCACCCCCATCGGCTGGATGGGGCTCATCGCCGTGGCTGTCATGCTGCTGGCGGTGGTGATCTGGTCGGTCTTCGGCTCTTTCACGGTCAAGGCTGACGGCATGGGTCTGATCATGGACCCTGCGGGGGTGGCCAAGATCTCCACTCTCTCCGGGGGCACCCTGGATGAGCTATATGTGCATCCCGGCGATACGGTGGAGAAGGGGGAGCTTATCGCCCATGTGAGCCTGGTGCAGGAGGAGGCTGCCACCCGCATGGCCCAGCTGGCCCCGGAGCTGGCTGCGTCCATGCGGGATGCAGCTTCCCGCGTCCAGGAGTTCGACTCCCGCCGCTACCAGAAGGAAGCGGCTGAGTATATCTATTCTTCCTTCAACGGCACCGTGGATGAGGTCATGGTGGAAGAAGGCAGCGTGGTGGGCAGCGGCACTGCCATTGCCAGCGTCCGCATCGACGGGGGACGGGGGCATCTGAAGGGCATTCTCTATATCCCTGTGGCCAAGGGCAAGCGGGTGGAGAAGGGCCAGACTATCCAGCTGGCGCCCAACGGAGTGGATGTGTCCCAGACGGGCAGCCTGCTGGGGACGGTGCGCTCTGTGTCCCAGTATCCTGTCTCTTTGCAGAATATGCAGAAAACCCTGGGCAATGATCAGCTGGCCCAGTGGATCATTTCCAGCCAGCAAAGCTCCCTGATGGAGATCAGCTTCGACCTGGTGAAGGACCCTTCCGACAAGTCTGGCTACCTCTGGACCTCCAAGGTGGGGGAGCACAAGCCCATCACGGCAGGCAGCTTCGTCACCGGCTCCATCATCATCGAACGGCGGCCTCCCATTGAGAAGGTCTTCTACAAGCTGAGCCAGTGGCTGAGGGGCAGGTGAGGGCATGGATTGGCTGGAAAAACTGAAAATCACCTTCGGCCGCAGCAAGAAGCGGGTGAAGGTCCCTACCATGCTGCAGATGGAGGCCACGGAATGCGGGGCGGCGGCTCTGGGCATGGTGCTGGCCCATCTGGGCCTCTGGGTGCCCCTGGAGAAGCTCAGGGCCGAGTGCGGGGTGAATCGCGATGGCTCGAAGGCCAGCTGCGTCATCCGCGCCGCCCGCAATAGGAACTGCGAGGCTGATGGCTACCGCTGGACGGCTGCCGACCTGTGGGAGCTGTCTGAGGATGACGATGAAGATGAAGATATCTTCCCTCTGATCATCCATTGGGAATTCAATCATTTCGTGGTGCTGGAGGGCATAGAGAATGGCCGCGCCTATCTGAATGACCCCGCCATGGGGAGGCGCACTGTGCCCTGGGAGGAGTTCCGCACCTCTTACACGGGGGTGGCTCTGCAGATATTGCCGGGGCCGGGCTTCCAGAAGGCGGGTGCCCGCTACAATGTCTTCAAGGATATGGCCAGGAAGCTGCTGCATGACCGCTGGGCCATGCTCTTCATACTCATCCTGGAATTCTGCGCCATCATCCCGGGCCTGGCAGGGCCGGTCATGAGCCAGATCTTCCTGGACGATATCCTCACCAAGAAGCACCCGGACTGGATGACCAATTTCTGCCTGGCCATGACGGTCTCCTTCGTGCTGTCGGGCATCATGACCTGGCTGCGGGCGGTGGTGCTGACCCAGTGGCAGCGCAAGCTCACGCTGGCGGATTCCTCCAGCTATTTCTGGCACCTCTTGAAGCTGCCCATGCAGTTCTTCCACCAGCGCTATGCCGCCGAGGTGGCGGGGCGCGTGGGCTTCAATGAGTCCATTGCCGGTGTCCTGTCGGGGCCTGCAGCCACGGCGGTGCTGGATTTCTTCGTGGCAGTCTTTTACCTATTGCTGTTGCTGCAATACAATGTGGCCCTGACTCTCATAGGCGTGGCTTTCAGCTCTGTGGAGATAGCCCTTTTCTTTGCCATGCGGCGGCATCTGACTGACCTCAATATGCGTATGCAGCAGGACGCGGGCAAGGCCTACGGCGTGGCCATGAACGGGCTGCGCATGATCGAGACCATCAAGGCCAGCGGCGACGAGTCGGATTTCTTCACCAAGTGGTCGGGGTATCAGACAAAGGTGCTCATGGCCTCCCAGGAAACGGCTCTCTGGGCCATGTCCGTGAAGCTCCTGCCTACTTTGCTGGCAGGGGTCAACGGCGCCCTCATCATGACCATCGGCGGCTTCTCCATCATGGAGGGAGCCATGACTGCCGGTATGTTCATGGCCTTCCAGAGCCTCATGGGCAGCTTCCAGGCTCCCGTCAATGCCCTGGTGAGCCTTGGCTCCACCCTGCAGACTACAGAGATGCAGATGCAGCGCCTGAACGATGTGCGCTGCTATGAGGTGGACAGCCTGAATTTCCCGGAGCAGCAGGGGCAGACGGAAGTGCCTATGGACAGGCTGGCCGGGGATTTGGAACTGCGGGATGTGAGCTTCGGCTACAGCCCCCTGGAACCTCCTTTGCTGGAGCATTTCGACCTCCATGCCCGCCCGGGACAGTGGGTGGCCGTGGTGGGTGCTTCCGGCAGCGGCAAGAGCACTCTGGCCAAGATCGTCACGGGCCTCTATGAGGAATGGGGCGGGCAGGTGCTCTTTGACGGCATCCCCAGGCGGCAGCTGCCCCGCAAGGTGGTGGTGGCTTCTCTGGCTGCCGTGGATCAGGATATTTTCCTCATCTCGGGCACGGTGGCGGAGAACATCGCCCTCTTTGACAAGACGGCCCGCCGCAGCGATATCGTGGAGGCGGCCAAGGATGCCTGCATACACGATGATATCCTGAAGCTCAATGGCGGCTATGAGGCCAATATCCAGGAGGGGGGCCTGAACTTCTCCGGGGGCCAGCGCCAGAGACTGGAGATAGCCAGGGCGCTGGCGGTGAATCCCTCCATCCTGGTGCTGGACGAGGCTACCTCCGCCCTGGACCCCATCACGGAAAAGCAGGTGCTGGACAATATCCGCCACCGGGGCTGCACCTGCCTGGTGGTGGCTCACCGGCTGTCTACCATCAGGGACTGCGACGAGATCATCGTGCTGTCCCAGGGCAAGATCGTGGAGCGCGGCACCCACCGGCAGATGATAGAGCAGGACGGCCCCTACAGTCGCCTGATAGAAGAAAGAGAGAATGAAGAGATGGAGCAGATGGAGTAGCTATGGAATTGAAGAAACTTTTCGCCGGCGAGCGCTTCCTGCTGACTGATGAGGCGGGGTTCTGGCGAATCTCCTCGGGGCGGGTGGAGGTCTATGCCACCACCGGGACAGGGACGGATATTTCCTTCCACCAGTGCTATCTGATCGACAGGTCACCGGGGGAGGCGGTCTTCCCGGCGCTGGATGAATTCGGCGAGATACGCATGCAGGTCTATGCCCTGGAAGACACGGAGCTTGCTTTCGTGCCCTGGCAGCAGCTGCCCTTGAGAGAGCTGTGCCCGCTGATGGGCAGCTGGTTCGCTGCTCTCATACAGATCAACTGGCTGCGGCTCATGGCTGACAAGGGGGACGATGTGCTCCAGCGGTGGCGCAGGGAAAAGATGTTTCTGGAGGTGACCAGCCACGAGGAGCTGATGACCTCTTTCCGTGAGAATGAGGAAATCCTGGCCATGCTGCTGGGGGTGCGCTTCGGTGCCAGCGACAAGCGGCTGGCCCGCCATATCCGCAGGCGGGAGATGGCCAGGACGGTGCTGGTGGAAAACGGCATCAGGAACCTGATGGGGGAGGAGCTGCTATATGCCGGGCAAAGCGAGACGGAGCGCGGCAGCAAGCTGACGGTGGATGCCATCTTTGCCGTGAGGCAGGTGGCGGCGAAGCTCAAGATGCCCACGGAAGCTATCTCCCTGGGGGCGGAAAGCGCCAGTGGGCTTGACGAAGTGGCTCTCCTGCGCCGCCTCATGCAGAAGGGCAATATGCAGATGCGGCTGGTGACTCTGCCCGATGACTGGTGGAAGAAGGATACGGGGGTCTTGCTGGGCTTCTACACGCCCCCGGGCACCGACCACAAGGAGGTAGCCGCCATCCTGCCCGATGACCCGGAGCGCTACCGGGTGGTGTGGGCCGGCAGGCCCGAGGGGCTTGAGGTGAACGGGGAGACTGTGAAGCACATTGCCAAGGATGCTTTCCAGTGCTTCGCGGGTTTCCCCGCCAGGGCCTTGAAGCTCTGGGATCTCATCCTGTTCATGTTCCGCCAGTGCTGGATGGCGGATTACCGCACCATTCTGGTGTGCAGTCTCTTTGCAGGGCTGATTCCTCTGGCAACCCCTCTCATCACGGAGACTATCTTCCAGGATATCATACCCATCCTGGACAGGCAGGGGCTGGCCACTGTCACCCAGGCGCTGATGGTCACCAGCTTCACCACGGCGGCCCTTTCCATTGTGCGCTCCATTGCGGTGATGCGCATTTCCACCCGCATCGAGGCGGCTGCCGAGGCTGCCATGTGGGGGCGGCTCATGAGCCTGCCGACGAAATTCTTCCGCCGCTTCACTGTGGGGGAACTGGCCAGCCGCATGGGGGGCATTGGCATTGCCAAGAACCTGGCTTCGGGAGAGTTTGCCACCTCCATTCTCAGCTTCATCTTCTCCTTCTGGAGCATCTTCCTCATGTGCTACTACAGCTTCAAGCTGACGGCGGCAGCCATTGTTGTCTGGGGCCTGTACTCCCTCTTCGTGGCACTGGTGATGCGGCGGGTGCTGTTCTTCCAGCGGAAGATCATCGAGGCGGGGAACAAGTCGGCGGGCACTGTGCAGCAGATTTTCGCAGGGCTGCCCAAGTTCAGGGTGCAGGGGGCGGAGGAGCAGGCCTTCAGCCTGTGGACCCAGACCTTCGGCGAGCACTGGAACTGGAGCCTGAAGCTGCGCTGGCAGAACAACTACACTTCCATCATTTCCAGCATCCAGCCCTTTGTCCTCACCATGATCCTCTACTGGATCGCGGTTTACGGCATGAATGAGGTGGGGCCGGACGGCAAGACGGTCCAGTCGGGCATAGGCTATGCCCAGTTCATCGCCTTCAACGCCGCGTATTCCAGTTTCAACGGGGTCATCGGCGGGGTGCTGGGGCTGGTCAGCCAGTATTTCGCCATCCAGCCCCAGCTGGAGAACTTGCGGCCCATCCTGGAGGCGGTGCCTGAGACTACGGAGGAAAAGCAGGAAGCGGGGAAGCTCACCGGCTCCATCGAAGTCAGCCATCTCTCCTTTGCCTATACGCAGGTGGAGACTGATGCCAAGGGCGGCACCGTGGAGGTGGAGGGAGAAGAGGTGCTGAAGGATGTGAGCTTTTCCATCACCGCCGGGGAGAATGTGGCCATCGTGGGGAGGTCCGGCAGCGGCAAGAGCACCCTGGTGCGGCTGCTGCTGGGCTTCGAGTCCCCCAAGCGGGGCAGCATCACCTTTGACGGGCAGGATCTTTCGGAGCTGTCCCTGCCCTCGGTGCGCTCCCAGATGGGAGTGGTGCTGCAGAACGGGCAGCTGATGACAGGGGATATTTATACGAATATCGTGGGCACCAGGATGCTGACCCAGGATGATGCCTGGGCGGCGGCAGAGGCGGCGGGCATTGCCGAGGACATTGCCATGATGCCCATGGGGATGCAGACTGTCATCAGCGAGGGCAGCAGCAATATCTCAGGCGGCCAGCGCCAGCGCATCCTCATTGCCCGCGCCCTGGTGGGCAGGCCCGCCATACTCATTTTCGATGAAGCTACCAGTGCCCTGGACAACCGTTCCCAAGCCATCGTCACCAGAAGCCTGGACAAGCTGAACTCCACCCGCATCATAGTGGCGCACCGTCTTTCTACCATCAGGAAATGCGACAGGATCATCGTCATGGATGAAGGGCGCATTGCCGAGATGGGGAGCTTTGACGAGCTGATTGAGAAAGGCGGGCTGTTTGCAGATTTGGTGAAGCGTCAGGTGACGGGCAGACGAGGAAGGTGAACAGATCAATGAAAAAAGCATTATTCCTGGTGGCAGCCATATGCAGTGCCATCGCATTTCCCTGCCCCATGGCCGCCGCAGAGACTGTGAGCCTCACTCTGGCCGACAGCATAGATATGGCCCTTTTCACCGATGAGTCCATCGAGGGGGCCGAGGCGGGCAGGGAGGCGGCTCTGCACGCCTGGAAGGCCGCCCGCAGGAGCAAGGGCCCTGCAGTCAGCTGGGAGAGCCAGGCCGTGCGCATAGGCGGGCGGGATTATGAATCTGCCAAGCGGGCCCATGCTCTCTATGGGGATCCCCATCAGGAGGAAGTGACGGCAGGCAGTGTCCTGGGGGGGCTGCCTGTCTACAGCACCCAGACCGTGGGTTCCTATGCCTACAACAACAGTTTCTCCAACAGCCTGAGCCTCTCGGTGCCCCTCTATACCGGCGGCCGGCTGGAAAACCGCATCAAGGAGGGCCGCTATCAGCTGAACAAGGCCGACCTGACGGTGGAAAACACCCGCCAGACTGTGCGCTATCAGGTGGCCGAAGCCTATGCCAACCTGCTCCATTATGAGAATCTGGCCAAAGTGGCCAAGGATGCCGTGGACATGGGCCTCACCCAGCTGGATCTCATCAGGGCCCAGTTCGAGGAAGGGGCGGTGGCGGAGGCGGATATGCTCACCATGAGCGTCAGCATTGCCAATTACAAGCAGAATCTGGTGAACGCCGAAAAGTCTGTGGATGTGGCCAAGTCCACTCTGGCCAGCATGGTGGGGCTGCCCCAGGATACGGATGTGAAGCCCCTGGATTACTTTTCCTACGAACCCTATGACAAGGAACTGCCCGAGTGCGAAGAATACGCCCTGGCGCACAGGCCTGACGGGCTGGCTGCCGACTATGACATCATGGCAGCCAAGGCTCAGAAGGAAGCCGCCAAGTCCGGCTGGCGCCCCCGGGTCACGGGCGTGGGCACCCGGAGCATAGCAGGCAATGCCCCCTTCGGCAGCGAGCGCAACAGCAACTGGCAGGCAGGGATTTCCGTCAGCTGGAACATCTTTGACAGTGGCGTGACCTCGGAAAATGTGCGCCAGGCTGATGCCATGGTGAACCAGTACGAGGCCCTGGCCCGCAAGAGCCGCAAGAAAATCCGGCTGGAAACCCGCACCGCCTGGCTCAGCATGAAAGCGGCGGAGCAGAATATCAAGGAAACGGCGCTAGCCGTGGAGCAGGCGGAGGACAGCTACAAGATTTCCCAGGTGCGCTATGAGGAGGGCGTGGACATCATCATTTCCGTGACCAATGCCCAGGAAAAGCTGACCCAGGCCAGGTCAAACTACATGACCGCCCTTTATCAGTACAACCTTTCCCGGGCCAATCTGGAAAAAGCCATGGGCGTGCCCGTGGGCTTTGATGCCCTGGCCTACGTCGAAGCCGCCGGACAAGGCGCTTCCGCTGATGAGGCCCTGACATCATCCCTGTTGCCAGAGCAGTCCCAATGAATAGGCAGCCAAGACCAACTGCACATAGCTGCACATACAGACAAACAAAAAGCCGCCGAGCGATGCCTGCCCGGCGGCTTTCTCGTGTGCCAAAATCAAATATTCACCATCCATTCGGCCAGTGCCCTTTTCTCGGAATCGAAGCTCACCCCGATCTTGAACACCTGCCGCGAGTCAGCGGCGAAGGGGGCGGCGTAGCCCTTGTCCTCGATCTGCTGCAGGGCTTCCCGGGCGGGCTTGTCCACCTTGAACTCGAAGATGTAGACGAACTCATCAGTCTCCACTATGCAGTCAGCCCTGCCCCGGCTGCTGTGTACCTCGCACTGCACGAACTGCCCCAGCAGGGTGAAGACCAGGTAGAGCACCGACTGGAAATAGTGCTCGAAGGGAGCATCCTTGGTAGTGTAGGGAATGCTGGCAAAAAGGGCGGTGAGGATGTCCCCCATGCCCTCGGTGTCACCGGCTTTGGCGCAGAGCCGCAAGGCATAGATATCCTTGCCGGAACTGGGGACGGCTATGGGGGCGTACTCCGGCAGGAGACTTTTCAGAAAGCCGTATTTCACCTCACGGTTGGGAAAGCCCAAAATATACAGGCCGGCGGCATCATCATAGTCGGCGATGGTGAGATAGCCGGTTTGGTAGAGCAGGGGGAGAATGTCGGGGTTTTCATAGCGGTAATCTGTGAGAGAATATTCATCTGCGAAAAGGGTCATATTAGTGAAGCGGTTGGCATCAAGGCCCACCTGCCGCACACGCCTGACCAGGAAGGAGGGGGTGCCGGTGGCAAACCAATAGGCACTGAGCCGCTTGTCTGCCAGGGCGTTCAGCAGGCTGAAAGGATTGTAGATGCCCTCTGCCCTGGGGGCGAAGTGATAGCCATCGTAATGGGCTTGCAAAGCCTGCAGGCAGTCTTCTTCGGTGAGAGCAAGCGCTGCGGCCATGGCCTTGATCTCCGGGGCCAAAGTTTTTTTCATTTCTGCTTTGGTGATGCCGCAGATCCCCGCATATTCTCCCAGCAAGGAAATGTCGCGCAGCTGATTCAGATCGCTGAAGATACTGACCTTGCTGAACTTGGTGACGCCGGTGATGAAGACGAACTGCAGGTATTTGTCATAGCTTTTCAGGGTGCCGAAGAAGCCCTTGAATACTGCCTTGTTGTGTTCTTCCAGTTCGTTCTTCTCCAACACCTCCAAGAGAGGTTTGTCGTATTCGTCCACCAGCACCACGCAGCGGCGGCCGGTCTTTTCGGCAGCCGTTACCAAGAGTTTCTGGAAACGCCCGCTCAAAGTGCCCTGCGCCTGACAGCCGTAGAGGGCTTCCCATTTGCACAGGTGCTTGTCCAGTACATCCTCCAGGGCGGTACTGCTTTTATAGTTTTCACCATTGAGATCAAAATAGAATACGGGATACGGCTGCCATGCCTCTGCATTGTCCTTCTCCAGCTCCTGGATGGCCAGCCCTTCAAAGAGTTCCTGCCTGCCTTCCCAGTAGGCCGCAAGGGTGGAGAGGAAAAGGCTCTTGCCGAAGCGCCGGGGGCGGCTGAGGAAGTATTGCCCTGCATCGTGAACCAGCTTGTATATGTAACGGGTCTTATCCACATAGAGATAGCCCCCCTGGCGCATTTTCTCAAAACTCTGCACGCCGATAGGCAGCCGCCTGGTATTTTCAGCCATCGTCATCACTCCTTTGGTGTGGGAAATATGGCAAACGTCAAAGACATTGCTGACTTTCTGATTGCTTCTGCTTACTCAAAGCATAGCACAGTTGTCTGAGAATGGCAAAATATTGTGGCAAGGCAGGCGATTTTGCTGCGAGGAGAAAGCCTCGGCCTGCAAATTAGATGGGCAGGAACTGGAATGATATGGAAAAATAATGAAGGATTTGCTACAATATAATCGTTCATTGCATTTATTCTCTATATATCAGGGAGGTAATCATTATGGTAGAAGAATTCAAGAAATTTATTATGCGGGGCAATGTGCTGGATATGGCTGTCGGTATCATCATCGGCGCTGCTTTCGGCAAGATCGTCACTTCTTTCGTCAATGACGTTCTCATGCCGCCCCTGGGACTTCTTTTGGGAAAAGTTGACTTTTCCAACCTCTTTATTAACCTTTCCTCCACCCCTGCCACAACTTTGGCCGAAGCCAAGGAGGCTGGCCTGCCTGTCATAGCCTACGGCTCCTTTTTGAACTCCGTGGTGGATTTCCTCATCGTGGCCTTTGCCATCTTCATGCTGATCCGCCAGGTGAACAAGCTCATGCCCAAGAAGGAAGAAGCTCCCGAGCCCCATCTCTGCCCCTACTGCAAGACGGAGATACCCGAGGAAGCCACCCGCTGCCCCCACTGCACTTCCGAGCTCAACTGATGGCTGCCTAGCCGTTCCTTGAAGGGAAGACTTCAGCGGGACGGCTGAGGTGCCGGGCAGAGAAAGGAGGAACATCACGAGCAATACGAAAATACTGGTGACTGCACTGATGACCTATATAGTGGTCTGCCTTGCAGGCGGTGCGGCCTATTGTTACTACACTATGATGGCTCCCCCTCCTGCTGAAGCAGAGACAGGGGAGCTGCCAACACCAAAGCCCCGTGAAAAAACAGACGAGGCAGCCCGCAAGGCTGAGGAAACCAAGGCGAAAGCCGAGGCCGCAGCCAAAGCGGCAGAAGAGGCGAAGAAGAAGGCTGCCGAGAAGCAGCAGGCCAGGGCCAGGGCGGCCCGGCGGGACCTGGACAAGGTGAGGCTCACTGCAGGCATGGACAAGAGCCAGAACGGCACCGTGACCCTGTACAATTATCCCCGGGCGGCCCAGCCTCCCTCGGGACTATATCTGAACCCCAGCCTGGCGGAGGGGCGGAATAGCTGCCGCTTGCAGTACGAGCTTTATTATTACTACAATATCAATGACGGCCAGGGCACTGCCTGGATTTTCGGTGACCGGGCCGTGATCAAGGCCGGGGGCAAGCACTATGAGTTTGCCTTTGACCCCCAGAAGCGCCAGAAGGCCCTGGCTCCCGATGCGGAGTGGCTCTCCGAGCGCTATACTGGCGTGGCTGACGAGGCCTGGCTGGCAGCCCTGCGGGGCGTGATTGCCGCAGGCTACGGCACCATCACTTATTACCAGCAGGGCGGCAAGAGCGTCACAGGAGAGTTCTCCGGTGAGGCTTACCAGCATATCAAGGATATGGTGGAACTGTATGATTTGAACATGGAGCAGGGCAAAGAAGAGGCAGATGATTGATGCTCCTGCCACGCTTTCCCAAGGAGGATTTTATGTCTGATTTGCCTATCAGTTATAGCAGTGAAGAAAGGCAGGGCTGGTTTCTTTGGCAGGTGAAGGGGTACCTGGACCGCACCACCGCTGACGAAGCCACGGAGAAGGGGCTGAGGCTGCTGCCGGGGCATGCGAAATTTGCGCTGGATTTTTCTGAACTGGCGTATCTATCCAGCGCCGGCATCAGAGCTGTCTTGAAAATAGCCGAGGCAGCGCAGAAACAGGATATTTGCTTCGCTTTGATAGTAGGTGAAGGCATGGTCAGGGAGGTGCTGGAAATCTCCCGGATAGATTTATTTGTCAAGATTCATGCCTCGGTGGAAGAACTGGTGCAGGCTTGATTTCTAGGAGGAGTTTTTATGGAAATGGAAATCAGACAAGAACGTCAGGGCGAGGTTTTGACCTTTTACCTGACAGGGGAGCTGAACAAGCTCACCGCAGAGGCTTTTGATAGAGAGTTCGCCACCCAGGGGGCCAAGGATGTGCGGCTGGACTTTTCGGGGCTTGAATATCTTTCCTCTGCGGGGCTGCGCTCCATCCTGCAGGCAGCCAAGACGGTGGAAATGGAGGGGGGGCAGTTTGCGGTGCTCTACCCTCAGGAAGCGGTGCTGGAAGTCTTTGAAATGACGAATTTTGACCGCTTCATCCACATTGTCAAGGCAGGGGAGAAACCCCAGGAGATTTCCTGGGAATATTATCCCCTGCGGCCTATCCAGCGCTGGCTGACGGATACTCATTTCCATCGGGCCAAGTCCACCATGATGAACAATGGGGGCCTAGCCAGGCTGGAGCCTGGGGTGGATATGGAACGGCTGGCAGAGGCGGTGAATGGTGTCCTGAATGCCCATGATATTTTCCGCTGCCGCCTGGTGTTCCACCCGGAAACGGGGGAGCTTTGCCAGCGTTTTGATGGTGAAGTGGAACGGGTCGTGGTGGAAAGCCTGTCGGAGGAGGCTTTTGAGGAGCGCAGGCAGGAGCTGAAGCATCCCTATGGCCTGATTGACCGTCCCCTTTACCGCATCCATATCATCGAGACGCCCACGGGCAAGTATATCTATATGGACTTCTATCACGCCATCATGGACGGCATGGCTATCGTTATGCTCTTTTGGCGGGAACTGGATAAGCGCTATGTCCATGGCAATGAGTCCGTGGATGCAAAGCGCAAGCAAAGCAGCTATGCAGATTATATCCAGGAAGAAGCCAGCATTTCCGAGGAGGAAAAGGAAAAGGGGCGGGCTTACTGGCGGGCTGCGCTGGCGGGCTTTGACACGAGCCGGCATCTGCCTCCCATGGATGGGGGCAATTCCGAAGATGGTCTGGAGCATGAGCTGGAGACACCCCTGCAGGGGATTGAAAAGGATTTTTTCAAGGGCAAAGATTTCACGGAAAACACCTTCTTCATGGGGGCTGCCATGCTGGCCATCGCCAAGACTGCCGGGGTGCGGGAGTCCATCATGAGCTGGGTTCACAATGGCCGTGTGACTTCTGCCGAAAGGCGGCTCATGGGGCTGATGCTGGATCAGTTCCCCCTGCGCTGGGATTTTTCTGAGGATATGGCAGTCAGCGAGTTCCTGCCCAGGCTGGAGGCCAAAGTGGCAGAGGGCATGCAGTACAGGAAGGGGCTGGATGCTATCTATGAGGAGGATCTGGAGGGGAGCTGTGCCACCTTCATCCTCCAGAAGGGCAGCATGGGACGCCGGGGCGGCGTGAAACTGGGAGATACTCAGGCTGTCATAGAGGAATTGCCTGCCAACGAGATCTCTGCGGCGGAAAATATCCTGGACATCGAGCTCAATGCCCACGATGACGGTGCCTATGCGCTGGTGCTGTCCTATGATATAGAGCGCTACTCCCGCCAGTCCATGGTCAGCTTTGCCAAGATCGTGCAGGACATGATACTGGCCATGCAGGACGGGGAGAAGAAGCTGTCTGAGCTGCTGTGAGATAGTTGGCAGCGGAGCCTGCAAAGCACAGGCAGGAGCTGAGGGGGAGCGTATTTGAAGGAAACGAAAGATCAGGCCTATTTTACCCGCAAGATGTTCATAAGCTCGGTGCTGCCTGCACCCCTGGCGGCAGTGGGGATGGCTTTGGCGGAGATGGGGGACACTATCCTGGTGGGGCATATCCTGGGGGTAGATGGCCTGGCCGCCGTGGGCTTTGCCACGCCCCTCTTCCTCTTGGCTACTTTCTTTGTCTTTGGCCTTTCCATGGGCGGGGCGGTGGTCTTTGCCAATTTCCTGCATGAGGGGAAAAAGGAGCAGGCGGGAGCCATCTTCCGCTTTTTCCTGCGGCTTTCTGCTGCCATAGGCTTTGGCTTGATGGCAGGGGGACTGCTTTTCCAGGAAGGGGTGCTGGCGCTCTTGGGGGCCTCGCCGGAGGAGCCTGCTGTTTATGAAATGGCCAAAAGCTACACTTTCTACATCTTCCCGGGCATACCCTTCCAAATCCTCACGGTGGTTCTGGCTACCTATATCAGAAATGATAACGCAGAGACACTTTCTATCATCCTGCAGGCCATGAGCGGGATAGGCAATCTCATCATCAGCGCCCTGCTGCTCATGGGCTTCGGCTGGGGCATCGAGGGGTGCAGCTTCGGCTTCTTCGTCGCCAATCTGGTGACTTTTGCCCTGGGCCTGGGCTATATCTGCCTGGGACGGGGGCAGCTGCGGCTGCGGGGGAAGGCCGCCGGCTTCAGGGAGTCCTTCAAGGCGCTGCGGCTGGGCTTTGCCACTTCATCGGAGTATATCTTTGACGCCCTCTTTACCCTGGCGGCCATCCATCTGCTGGTGGCAATGGAGGGTGCCGAGGGGGTGGCGGTGTTCAACATCATCGAGAATCTGGCCCTGCTCTTCATTTTCCTCTATGAACTCATCGGCAAGACAGCCCAGCCTATCTTCTCCGCCTTCTTTGCGGAGTGCAACTACGGCGAGCTGCATCGCATCTGCCGCTACTGCCTTGGCTATTCCCTGCTGATGGGGCTTTTGGGCATGGTGGGAGTGCTGGCCTATCCTCAGCTTTTGGACTTGCTTTTCGGCATGGAGGGCATAGAGGAGGCGGGCAAAGCCTATTATGCCGCCAGGATCTTCTGCCTGGGCACTATCTTCATGGGGGTGTGCCTGCTCTTGCAGAACTACCTCCAGTCCGAGGAGGATGAAAAGGGGGCTTTCCTGGTGGTCTTCATGCGCCGCCTGGGCGCCGGACTGCCGCTGGTGTTCCTGCTGGCCCGGTATGGCTTCTTTGCCTTCTGGTTTGTGTACCCCCTGTCAGAAATCGTGACACTCACAGTGCTCTATGCTTATTATCGCAGGCGCGGCGAGCATCGCAATCTTGACCCTGCCCGGGTCTACACAGCTGCTTTCCTGACCGCAGGGGAGGCAGTGACCGAGCAGCTGGAGGCCGCCGTTGCTTTTGCTGCCCGGTGGGGCGCCGGCGAAGAAAAGCGCTACCTGCTGCGCCTGTCATTGGAGGAGCTTTGCGGCGTTCTGGAAAATGAACAAAAGGACTGCCCGCTGCGGCTGCAACTCACTCTGCTGGCCAGGGAAGATGGCACCTTCGAGCTGCACCTGCGTGACAACGGCGAGAAGCTCAACCCCTTCCAGCTGGCAAGAGCTGCCCTCTCCAGAAACCCGGAGAGAGTGGGGGAACTTTCCCGGGACACCGGCGGCCTGGCCCTGCACATGGTGAAAAGCCACGCCAGCAATCTCTTTTACCGCACCAGCCAGGGGTTCAACACCCTGACCCTTTCCATATAGGAGCAACATTATCTTTTAAGAGCGAAATACAACAATTTTGAGCGCAAGGAATCAGGCGGTCTGAAAATCGTCTTTTTCCTTGCGCACTTTAATTTTCCCTTGAACTTCTCAACTTTTGCTACTCATGCTGAATCGACTGCGTGGACGTTCCTCAAAGCTTGCCGTAAACGGGTCGGCGTAATAGAGGGCGTGACGGACAAGGAATATCTCACCAACTCTTCTCACCTGCCTGTGGGCTTTGAGTGCGATGCCAAGGCCAAGATTGATATTGAGGCACCATATCAAGATCTCCAAAGGCAGACATTCTAAGATATGTGAGGATCTGTGCGAGGAGCTTGATAGGCTGTGTCCGTCAGAAACACTCTGGAAAGACTGTTCGTGACCTTAACCCCTCCAGAGAGTACAAGGGAAATGACAGGTAGGGTGTCTATGGAGGTTTATCCCTTCGAGAGGGCTATGAAAGTAAACTGTGGTATGAGAGAGGGCATTGAGGAAGGCCACCATACCATGAAGACCGTGGTCAAGTGCGAAATGCCTGGGGATATGCAGTAGGTCTTCGGCGTTGTTTGTACCTGTTGTACCTGGTGTATCAACTGCAAGCGTAAGAAAGATGTCCGAGGCCGTGGAGGCTACGGTCGTAATGGTCTTGTAAAACAGGCGTGAATTTGCCATAATGATCTCACGACAACTTATCTACACAGGATAGGATAAAAATGTCCCTCGAATGGAGGGCATTTTTATTGCCCGAATGTATGTTTTTCTTTTAGAATTGGCGAGGTAAAAGAAAAGAGTCTGTGATTCGGGGACATTTTTAAGCCATTCTATTGCAGGAAAATGCTCACTTTCGTAGTATTATAATAGAGTAAGCTGTATTTTCGCAAATTAGGAGGAATTTGTCATGGCAAGAGTAGTGGACTACGATAAGAAGATTGGGGACATCAAGGCTAAGATTGAGAAGTACACTGAACAAATCAAGGATCTCAAGGCAGAATTGGCTAAGATAGAAGATGCCAAGACTAAGACTGATTTCAAGGCGCTCAATGAGTATCTGGCTGGTAAGGGTATTGCTCCCAATGAAGCTATGGGAAGGCTCAAGGAAATTTACGGCGAATAAGACATTGACCTCCGGGGTGCTCCTCGGAGGTTTTTTAGAAGGAAGTTACGGAAATAGAGGTGGGGAGAGAAAATGATTAAAATGAATCTGAAAGATGCTAAAATCATGTATAAAATGTTAGGCTTAGGAAAAATTACAGATAGTTGTACCTCAGAAGAACCTCATACCGTTAAGTATAATCGACATAACGTAGCATACAAGCTGAACTATTGTGATGGTGGACAGAGCGAAAAGCGCGTAGGATATTATGGAGTATGTTCAGAAAATATCATTAGATACAATATTGAAGAAAAGCATCGTGAATGGTGTTCTAACCAGGAATGCCGATGCTATCAGTACTACTCTGGGGAAATTACATATCAGGACATTGTAAATGTTTACCCAGAAGAATGGCCATGCTATGAAAGTGCCACTCTCATGAATTGGAATGTAAGTGCAGGGACTAATAAAGATGGAACTCCTCGTAAAATCAAACGTGCAGAGGAGAAATCTCTTTGTGTATTGACAACATTACTGCCAAAAGCAAAAGAAGAAGAAAGGATTATAATTGCTTCATTTATAATAGATGAAGTGTTTACTGGGGATGATGAAACAGAGGGATATGTAGCAGCTAATGAAGATTACTGTTTGGAATTCAGTCCTAACGAAGCAAAGCAACTTCACTTCTGGGAGTATTACGCTAATCCAAATCATCCTGAGACAAAGGCATGGAATACAGGGCTGATAAGGTATTTTAATGATGAAATAGCAGCGAAGATGCTTTCGCGTATGGTAGTGGTAAAGAGTGATGAGGAGGGCAAACAGAAAGCAAAAAGTATGCTAGATTACTACGTCAAATTACATAAAGGACTATATAATCATATAACTTAGGTTTTATATATGAGGTGAGAAGTGCCAGAGTAAGGATTGCATCACATGACAAATCATGGTATTGGGTTCCTCAAGGCATAAAAGGGGAGTACTTATCCTCATCTCCCTCCGCATATAAAAAGCCCCTTATGCAGAGGGGCTTTTTATGGCTATTAAATATTTATTGTATTCCCATTGCTGATTCAAGTTCTTTTAGTATATTTGATGCTTCTAATGCCGAAACATCAGCCTCATTTGCGCGACGTCTTATTCCTTCAGCATCATCTAAGTCATAATTACCTGACTTCAAACCGTCTGCATATATTTCAGAGGCACGGATTCTTTTCCATAAGGAATCACGGAATTTTTTTTCGATTTCTTTCATCTGATTTTTTTGCTCATCTGTCGCATATTCAGGTATACTATAGTTTTCCCCTTCGGAACTTTTTAAGTATTGCTTAAGGTTAATATTTAGTGTGTTTGCTGCGTCATAATCCGTGGCCGGATTATGACTACCAGTTGCGATTGGCCACCAATACTGCCACTGTTCATTTGTATCGTTCATTAACGTTCTCATTCGAATGCACCATGAACGGACGTACTCTTCGGCATGGCTCGCTTTTTCTTTTTCTTCTGCTTCAAGTTTGGCTTTTCTTTCTGCTTCGGCTGCATCCTCCTGTGCTTTCTTCTCGGTCTCAGCTTTTTCCTTTTCGGCTTTTTCTGCCATTTTTGCCTCATATTTTATATCATAATCTTTTTTCCAATCAATTGCATGAGGTGTAACAACTCCTAAAAAGCCAAATATAATGGCAAAAAAGATACATGTGATCCAAGCATAATAATAATTCGAGGCTTCTGGTTCTCTAGCATTCCAATTTACATTTTTATCAACTTTCAGGGAAGTTACTTTACAACGTATCGCAAAAGCCAAGAATATAGCTGCAATAACACAAAAACCTGTTCCAAAATTAAGCCACGCTAAAAACGTCATAAGTACGGACCACATAAAGTATAAGAGAATCAAACCAACAATCAATATAACAATTTGCATAACAATTCTCCTTTTGTTTGCTATTGCACCCTTTCACAAGAGGTGAGGACAGATATAAGAATTGATAAACGCTCCTTTTGTTATCTGGCTTTACTTCAACGCATCTATACCTGCTATATCTGTTATGTTAATCATTCCATCTTTTGCCTCGACTAAACACTGGTATCCACTCTTTAGTTTTATTTTCAACGTATATTCTTTACCAGATACCCCCCATTTTAGAGAATCACCGCCTAAAAACCATCCTAATGCAGCCCTTTGACTGTTGAAATTTTTCTCATCGAATTTTTCTAGTGTTTCCACATCAAAAAATAGATATTCTGTGAAACTATCAAATCTTAATGGGGCTACTAATCTATCATACTTACGAATGATTTTGATTTTCTTATTACTTTTATCTATATCATACGGAAAATCTGATTTGATGATAGAAGGCAATAAATCAGTATGTTCTTTGTCATTATCAAAATTAAATTCTTTTAGATTTTTTATGTATTTTTGTATTGTAGATACTATGGGATTTTTATCGTTTACTTTCATGGATATAACACTGTACTTGGTGAGGATATCCACCGTAGATTCTTTGCCTGCACGAGCTGCATATATTTCATCTATTGGGATTTGTCTCGGTGTATGTCCTTTTAATCTTATTTCAAAATTATTATTGCCAGCATATAGTTGAGCCTTGTCCTTACAGCTTCTTTCACCAATATTGCAAATGAATTCATAGTTATTTCTTGTATTATCTGGAGAGTTGTTTCCTCCTAGTATCTTTGATTGGATGTCAATTATTGTTGGTATTGCTTCTGGGAAATTAAAGAAAAACTTATCGTTTCCTAATTGTATATACTTCCTAATAAAAAGATATTTACCTTGCTTTATCTCTGTATTTATAGGGTAAAATAAATCAGGTTCATTTCTACATAAAATGCTTCTTATTATATACATTATTCTTTGGTTGGTAATGATGAATGCTCCGCCACTAAAATTAGCTACTTCGCCTTTTATTTCTCCCGTTACGATATATTCTATTGATTCTCCATCTTTTAGAATATCCAGGAGCGCATTTTTTGTTTTTGGGTTTTTTTGCATATACCCATATCTATCTACCCTTCGTATCTGCTCCTCATAATCTATTTCTTGTGGTACAGATATGCGTGAGAGCGAACTTTCTTGTGCTTCGGCATTATCTTCATTATTTGAATGTAATACTTCTTCTCCACACTTGAAACAAAACTTTGCATCATCGGGTAATTGAGTCCCACATTTCATACAAAACATGTATAATCCCCCCTTTTTTTTAATTGTTTATTATTCGACGAAATGTATATTTCTCCTGCTATCGAAACAATAAAAGTTTAATTCTAATTTCTTAAATACCATTATAAGTTGAAAAACCAAGAAGGTGAAGCACCATAAAAAAGATAAATCTCTATTACCTTTTGGGCTGAGTCTAACGAAGAAACAGGGCGAAGTTATGGAATTGCGTTCCGCTGGCATCATCAAAGCCTGGCCTTTCACCAGCGAATGAGAACTCTTAACAGGGAGTACCCCGGAAAGCAGGTCAAACTCCTATGACTCTATGTTGTATACCACCTAAAATCCCGAAGATTTTTTACCCTACGCCAAGAGTTCAATAATATCAAGGGTTCACGGCGTTTTCGGTAGGGCTATAAAACTTACCCTACGAAGCCCTAAAATTGTGCTTGAAATGCCGTGCCCCCTTGTGAATACTAGGTTTTGGAATTGTAGATTAAGTTTTCGACGGGATTTTAGGATACCATTGTCAAGTCATGGTCGGCAATATCTCCCTCGAACAGATTCCATTCCTAGCGGTTCTCTCTAAGGGAGGCGCAAGCGTCATGATTGATCTCAACTGCTCCAAGTGTGGTAAAGACGGCCTATTCCACGCCAAGGGCTAGGCCGTTGGTACCGCGAATAACTCTATGGTTGCAAATTCTGTATACTTCTCCTTTCTGCACCTGTGGTATTTTCTTATATTGTAAATCGTCTGATTGAATCCAGCAAGGACAATTAGGCATCTGTGTAGGCAAAATGCTCATTTTCCTCGTTTATGCCATCTAATCTTAGGCTGAGAGCGTAGTCAAGTGTCTCATTGGCTAATTAGAGCCCTTTTTCCTCTGAGATATTATGCTCTTTGAACAATTCCCGTAGCCTATTTTCATGTTCTTGATGTGCCTCGTCATTTCTGAGGGGCTTTAGTTCTGGCATATCATAGAGATTGAACGAGCAAACTAAGTCCTAAAAATTGGCATAAAAAGATTCCATCCTCTCGAAAAAAGAACGGTATCAACTCTGGATTGTGGCCTATCCGAGAGTTTGAATTACAGGTAAAGAAGTGCAAAACGTAAGCTCCCACCGATTTGGTGGGAGTTTTGTTGTATGAAAGTGTGGCTTCGTCCTCTATTTCTGCGGCATCGCCCAATTATTGCTTACCGTAAATAGAATCTTAGATAGTCCAGCATTTTAGCGTTCCACTTTTTATCGCCCGGCAGCTGATAGACAAAGTTGCTCTCACCACACCCGCTTGAACTGCACGGAGGCGGAAATATCCTTGTCATGGGCGCCCTTCTGGAGCTGGGCTTCGCCGTTCAGGAACCAGCCCTTGGCAAATTCCGTTTCACCTGACAGGGAAAGGAGGAAATGGGTCTTGTCCTGATTGTTCCGCAGGGTGTAGGCCCTGCCGTCATTGCCTTCGTAGCGGAAGGAGAGTTCTGGATCTGCTCCGGCAAAAGCGTGCTTCACGCCAAGGCGCAGGCCGTAGCTGCCACGAGGCAGGTAACGCTTCAGCTCTACGCCCAGCTGTCCTGCGAAGTAGGTATTGTGCTTTCCTGACACATGCTGGTTGAAGATGCCTGCGCCATTTTCCGTGTAGGACTTCTGGTTCAGCCAGGAAAGCTGAAGGCCTGCGTAGGGGCTGACATGCCAGATCTTGCCGTCATTGGCGTGGAGGTCGTACTTGTATTCGCCGCCGATTTCAAAGAGGTTGGAGTTGTACCGGGCCTCTGCGCCCAGGCCGAGTGTGCCAATGCCGCGGCGCAGCTTGTTCCGAACCCAGCCGTAGTCTGCATAGAGGTAGGCATCAGCTGCCTTCTTGTGATAGCCTGCGTAAAAGCCGAAACGGGTATCATAGATATTGCCGCTGCCGGACTGAGCGCCAAAGCCTGTAGTCTGGTAACTCAGGAAAACACCGCCCCGCCAGTGGTCGCTGAGATTGCGGTCATAGCCTCCCGATATAGCGCTGCCATGGTAGTTGGCTCCGCCCTTGAGGTCGCCCCAGTTCTTGGTGAACTTCACCCAGGCGTTATTGTCCTGTGCTACGGGAAGCTCCATTTTCACCTTGAGGCCTTGTGCTTCTTCGCTCTCTGCAAAATGGCTGGCCGGGACGGTTACCTCCACAGGCCTGGTGGCGAAGGCCGTGCTCAGGCGGTCAGAAATGACCCGGCTGGCAACGGTGCTCTGCTGGACAAGGGACGCAGCCTGGGGGGATGCCGATGAACTGATTCCTGTGAGGGCATGTTTGGCAGCTGAAGGATTGAGACTGTAGAGAGTACGCAGTTCATTCCTGCGGGCATCACCCACAAGGCCTTTTTGCATGGCCTCCACGGCGTCATAGGCCTCGGCCTGCTCTGCTGTCATTGCTCCGAGATTGTTGGAGGCATAGGTTGTAACCTTCAAGGTGTTTCCTTCTATGGAACCAGTGGTGGAGAGCATTCCCGTGGCGGCATAGGGCTTTCCCTCGGGATTTGCCACTGCGCCGTTCAACGTTCCAGCCTTCAGCACAGTCCAGTTTTCATCCGGCAGGGCATTGGTGGCGGTTGCCGCCGAGCCTTCGATATTCGCCGTGCCGCTGACGGAAATATTCCCTTGAGAACCGCCGCCATAAGCGCTAAGCACACCGTCTGAGACTAGGTTTCCGTTGATGGTCATCGTGCTGTCCTTCGAAGCCGCGCCGATAGTGCCGTGGTTTAGGAATTTGCCCGTGGTATCATCGGAAAAACCCTCTGCCATGCGGGAGGTCATATCATTGACCGTGTAAGTACCGCCGTAAAGTCCGGCCCCCTGGGAAACATTGACATTGACCACATCTGCCGTTCCCGTATAGACCAAATCGCCGCTATTCACGTTCAGTTTCATATTGTCGGCGCCACTGATATTGCCCTGATAGAGCATGGCTCCGTCCTGCAGGTCGAAGTTCAGGTTAGTCACCAGGTCGGGAATATATTGGTTATAAACATACTGGCCGCCTTTGTATTGGATCATCAGGGGATTGATGGTGGTGCTTTTTTTCGTATCGAAAATGCCCTGTTCTTCAGAAAAATGCTTCCAATCGGAAGTGATGGCGCCGCTTATTTCTGCCCCGTTCTTCACGTTGATGTTTTTGACAAAGGCATTTTTGCCGATATAGATGGCATTTTCACCGCCGGCAATTTTTCCGGATAAATTGAAGTCTGTGATCAGTTCTCCCATCAATTCATTGGCAGAGGCGTTGTAAGTATTCTTGTCCATATTGTTCAGGTCTATATTTTTGGCTTCTGTGATTTCGCCGGTGTATTCGCTGACGCCACGACTGTAGCGGATGTAGGAACCGCGGTATTCGTCAAGGGCTCCATTGGAGCTGGAGCCAAAGTTGAATTCCACCGCATTGCCGCCTGTACCCCTGGCAGTCACCTTTCCTGCCAGGTTGAGATTCTGGTGGCGTCCATAGGCAAACAAAATGCCTTTGCCCCGATAGCCGTCAGCATGGATTTCGGTGGCTGCGAGAACGTTTATCGTGTTCCCTTCGCCGTCCACCCTGATGCCTGCTGCGCCTTTGCCCTGCGTCAGGATATCTGCTGACTGTGTGATGTGGTTATTCGCTCCGTAGACATGCAAGCCAATGCCCAGAGGAACCTGGCTGTAAGTATTTTCCAGATAAGCTGTGCCGCTTGAGTTCCTGGCAGAATATCCCTGCGTATTGTTGATGGTCAAACCACTTCCGTAAACAGAACGACCAAAATACGCTTTTCTGTCAAAATTGTAACCTAAATCCTGCATAGCCGCTAATTCTATCTCCATAAAGGAGGTATAGTTGCTATATGGACGATGGCTTTGCATACCAGCCGTCTGGAAATGGCTGCCTTCAAAATCTTCCTTATAGGTGTCGCTGTCCCATTTCTTTTCGAATGCGTTGGTAGGTATGCCGGAAATGCCGTTGAAGGTTGCGCCTGCCAAGGCCTCTGTTACATTCTTCCCTGTAAAATAAGCAAAATTTCCCAGATCTACAATAAAGCAATCAGATTGCTTCAGGTTGGGATTCTGTTCTTTCAAGCGGTTAAAGCCTGCCGTAGTCATAATCATCATGCCTGGCTTGGCATGATTTCCATTCTGGTCTATCAAATGATAATTCCAGGAATCCGTATCTTTCGTATCTGCAAATTTGGACAAGGCCAGATTGCTTATGCCGTCTGCATATTTGACCTTCTCTTTTACTGTCTTTCCGTTCCAGTCACAAGGCTCAGTGGCTACAAGAACCCCCAGGGCATGTGCCAGCTCATGGCGGAAAGTGCCGATAAAATCAGTAGCTTGCTCATTGGTGGGAAGCACCGTATCGGCATCAACCCACCAGCCCTCGGGGGCGCCAGCACGATTTGCACCGAAATGCTGACCTACGGTGATGCCGGAAAAACTATAGGTGCCATTTTTATCGACTTTGTCCGCCTTTAATTTCTCGATATCCAGGTAATCCAGAGTCAATTTTCCCTGTAGCATTTGCGCAAGATAGTTGTCATTGACTGCTTCGCCGTTTTTTACTGAAATGGTGCCGGCATAGGCATTTTGATGATTGTCTTGAGTGACAACCACAATCTGCCAGGGAGAGGTGAATCCTGATCGGGGGCCCAGTATTTCTGACCAGTAGGAGGAGGCGGTTTTGGTTGCATCCCTGAGAAGTAGGGGCAATATGTATCCTGAACCAGATTTTTCGGTTAGGTTTTCAATTTTTTCACCTGTATTTAAAAAGGCAAAGTCAATGAATTGCCTGCCACCAAAATATAGGCTGTCGGCATCATAGGCCTCAGCCTGGCTGCAAAAATTAACCCCTGTTGCCAGGGCTGCCAAAATCGCCAGCTTTGTTGCGCGTCTCATCTTTTTCCGCTCCTTCCGAAAATCCTCCGCCGTCTCTGGCCGGTGGCTCGTTCCCTCTGTAGGTAGAATATTCGCTAATATTCAGCGCTTTCCTGCCGAAGGTCCGAAAATAGATATTTGCTGGCAGCTCTGCTGGTAAAGCAGAAATTTTGATGGTAGAATATGACTATGACCTCAAAAAATAAGAAATTTGAGGTCATAGCGCCATATCACCGCAATTTTGAGGTATCGCCATGCTTTACGAATCACTTTATCACATATATTATAACGAGGAAGAAGCTGTCCCCCACCTCTGCAGGCGGTAAGCACATATCTCCAGCCTCGTCCCCAGGGGACTAGCGTTGCCCAGGGGGGGACAGCCGCAGATTTGAATCTACAATAAATTTCTAAATGACATCCATCTCACCTTTGCTAAAATTGAAGCAAATGAAGAATCTACTTGGAGCAGGAAGGAGCGATAAGCATGGCAGAAGAATTCCGGCGGCTGCCCATCGGGGTGCAGAGCTTTGAAATCATGCGGCAGGAGAAATTCCTGTATGTGGATAAGACCCGCTATGTCTACCGGCTGGCGCATAGCGGGCGGCAGTATTTCCTCAGCCGTCCCCGGCGCTTTGGCAAGAGTTTGTTCCTGTCTACCTTGAAAGCCTATTGGGAAGGGAAGCAGGAGCTTTTTGAGGGGCTGGAGATAGCAGAGCTGGCAAAGAATGAAGAAGGAGCCTTTGAACCTTATCCCGTGTTCTATTTTGACTTCAACGGGCAGAACTATCAGGTGGATACAGCGCTGGAAGACATACTGGCAGAACACTTGCGCAGATGGGAGAAAATCTATGGGGGAGATGGCAGTCTGCCGTTGTCTGAACGCTTCAGGAATCTAATGGCTGCAGCGAAGGAAAAAACGGGCAAAGGCTGCGTGGTGCTCATAGATGAATACGACAAGCCCCTGCTTGAAGTATTAGAAAATGACAAGTTGGAGGAGCATAACAAGTCTGTCTTCAAGGGCTTCTTCGGCACGCTGAAAAGCTACGACGAATATCTGCAATTTGTCTTCATCACCGGCGTCACGAAGTTCAGCAAGGTCAGCATCTTCAGCGACTTGAACCAGCTGAATGACATTTCTTTCAGCAAGGATTTTGCAGGGATTTGCGGCATTACGGAGACGGAGCTGACAGCAGTTTTCGCACCGGAGATAGAGAAGCTGGCCGGGGGAATGAGCCTTAGCTATGAGGAATGTATTGCAGAGCTTAGGAAAATGTACGATGGGTACCATTTCCATCCTGAGGCTGATGGAGTATACAATCCCTTCAGCCTGTTAAAGGCTTTTTTTGGAGGGGAAATGGGGGCCTACTGGTTTGCCACAGGCACCCCGACTTTCCTGGTGCGCAGGATGAAAAGCATGCATTTCGATGTGCGGCAGTTCGAAGGCGGCATGCTTCACGCCACTTCAGCTGCCCTCAGCGATTATCGGGCAGAGAATCCGGATATAGTGCCCCTGCTCTATCAGACCGGCTACCTTACCCTCTTTGGCTACGATGCCCGCAAAAGGCGCTATACTTTAGGCTTTCCCAATGAAGAAGTCAAATACGGTTTTCTGGAAAGCCTGCTGCCTGTCTATACGCCTGCCTCTGTTCCGGGGCGGGGAACGGATATTTTTTCCCTGGATGACAGCTTGGAAGCGGGGGACACTGACAGAGTGCGGGAAATCCTCACCGCCCTTTTTGACAGCATTCCCTACACCGTGGATGATGCCCCCTTTGAACATTATTTCCAGTCAGTGCTATATATCGTTTTCACCCTGCTGGGACAGCACACCCACTGTGAAGTGCACAGCAGCCGGGGGCGGGCTGATTGCGTGCTGGAGACGGACAGATTTGTCTACATCTTTGAATTCAAGGTGGATAAATCAGCCCAGGAGGCTTTGGAACAGATTGAGGCCAAGGGTTATGCCGCTCCCTACGGGGCAGACGAAAGGCAACTGTTCAAAATCGGCGTTTCTTTCGATTCGGAGACACGGAGCCTCACGGACTGGCTGGTGGGGTAATCAAACCGCTGTTTAACCAAATCATTCCAGCATGCCCAGGGTATAAACCAGCAGCTTTTTGATATCTTCCTCATTTGTCTCATAGGGATGTGACACTCAAAAAACATGAAATTTGAGGTCATAGTTCTATAGGATGAGATGACAAGTCGAAAATAGGAAAGAATGGCGGGGGCGGCCTTATGAATGCTTATCTGGAACGAATACGTGACTTTGCCTTGAAGATTATGGCAGAGGAACAGGCGAATGTCTACCTTTTTGGCTCCTGGGCCAGAGGGACTGCTCGCCATAGCTCTGACGTAGATATAGCCGTGGAGGGGACGGTGGGTGATATTTCCCCGAAAATAGCAGCTTTGCGCGAGGTACTGGAGGAATCCACTATTCCCTATCGGGTAGATGTAGTGGACATGGCCCGGGCCTCGGAGGTGCTGTGCGAGGAGATACGACGGGAGGGAATCTTGTGGAAGAAAGCATGAAAAAGCGCTTTCAAGGGGCCGAGAAAGCGCTTGCGAAACTGCATGAGGGCGTGCAGAAGGAAAGTCTCACGGAAATGGAACGGGACGGGCTGATACAGCGTTTTGAGTTCGCCTTTGAAATCATGTGGAAGTGTGGCAAAGATTACTTGCTGGATCGAGAGGGGCTCGATGTAGCTTCACCCAAGAAGGTGATCCGTTCTCTCAGGGAAGTGGGCTTGTTCAGTGATGAAGAAACTGAGCAGGCACTGAAAATGGTCGATGATCGAAATCTGACTGCTCACACCTATGATGAAACTATGGCAGTGGCGCTGGCGCAGAGGATTATTGAATATGAGAAGCTGTTGCTTGAGTGGCTGATGAGGATGAAGGCATGAGTCAGAGTGGGGGGCCGTTGTCGAGCTCGTGGGGATTCTCATATTTGCTTGAAACAAGGAAGCCTTTTACCCCCCGTCCTGAATATTCTCTAAATACATACAGACTCTTATGGCTATTGTCTTGGCACCGTAAATATATATGGGGCTATCGACTTTTATTGAATCGAGTTGTGTCAGGGAATTGATGATGGTGTGCATATATGTCAGTCCCTTCATAGCGGTATATATTTTTCTTCGTTGCGCATCATAATAATCCTTCCGCAAATATTTGAGTAAAAAGTATACTCTAAGGGATTTTTAATCGATAGGTGCTATCCTTTCCAGGTAACAGTTTTGGAAAGGAGATAAGTTATGGGATATGACAAGGATGTAATGATTGTCGCCGTGGTGGGCAAGCTGCTTGTTTTTGCGCTGGCCTTCCTGCTGCTCTGGTTTGGGAACAGGCGGGGTTGGAAGTGGTTTGCTCTTGATGAGGCCATGGATAAGAAGACCTATCTGCGCCGTTGGGGTATTCTCATGGGGATATCAGCTGTCATGGTGCTGGGGGGACTTGTGGTCGGCGCCATGATGGAAATGAAGATGCTACTGGGACTGGAGGCAGGGAAATACCTGCTGCTGGGAGTGCTGCCTATGATTCCTGTTTCTGTGGTGCTCTACGCCCTGATGCTGGCTGTGGTCATCAAGCGAGCCAAAACTTTGAGGCATGAGCAGGGGGCCATAATAGCCGCCCTGGCCCTCATGCCGCCGCTGAACATGATTGCTCCTGCTGCCTACTGGCTGCCCTGCTTGGTCCTTTACTTCATGACGGAAAAGGACACGCCGGAGGGCAGGGAGAACGAAGCTGCTGCACTGATGGGAGGCGAGGCATAAATGGACGAGAAGATTTTCCTGCTGTACGAAAATGCCAGCGGACTGATGTTTTCCCTGATGCTCCTGTGGATAGGCAACAGACAGAAACTAAGCTGGTACCGCTTGGGGGAGGCCCTGGGGAAAAAGGAGTTTTTCAGCTGGTGGTGGAAGGAATTGCTGCTGATGATGGCCATGCTTTTCAGCGTGACTACGATGGCAGGTTTCATGGAAGTCCTGAAGGAAATGGAAGTTTCTACCCCCATGATATACACCGGTTTCTGGCTCCTGACGCCCCTGTACGTCATCTACTTCTCCCTGATGCTCGCCATCTTGGTACGCCGGGCCAGGGCCCTGAAGGGCGGCAAGGTCATAGGCGCCATAGCCATTATCCTGCTGATGCTGCCCAATGTGTTGCTGCAGATCTTGCTCTGGGTGCTCTACCTCACCCTCTATATCTGGCCGGAAAAGGAAAATGAGCCGGTGCTGGCATAGATGTCCGGCTGCACATATCCTGGAGGTTCTAAGCGAATAAACAAAAATATGCAGGCTCACCTAAGTGGGCCTGCATATTTCTAGTTGCTGTCCAGCAATTTATTCATTTTCTTGTCAAAGGTGAAGACTTTGGTTCCTTCAACTTTGTTATAAGCTACAAGCATACAATCCACAAAATCCAGGTTGTTGTCTCTGTAGACTTCTATAGCTTTTTCCACTACATGAGCAGGTTCCACATCTACATCGTTTACGATGGCTGACAGGAAGGTTGCAATATCTGCTCTGTTGGCCTTGTATACCTTGGCCAGTACATAGGCCACTTCTGCCAGAACCTCTGGCACAGTATACACAGTGCCATCTATGAGTTCACTGGCTATGCGGCTCATTTCCTCATTATCATTCAAGATATACCTTAGTAGCACATTGGTATCAAGTAAGGTCTTTTCTGTACTTTTCTGCAACAGCATTTCCCCAGGCCTCCTCTTCCAAGGGAATCAGATTAGGGTTGGCATATTTTGAAGCTATGCCAAAGGCACTTTTTTGTTTTTTCTTCACGGAAAAGGGCAAAGCCCCCAGGTCAACGCTTCTCTGGGCCATCATTCTGACGGCTTCGGAAAAGCTGGTGCCCATGCTGCGGAAAAGTTCCTCTGCCTCCCTTTTGAGTTCGGCATCCATACGGATATGCACCACTGCTTCTTTAGCCATAGCTATCGCCTCCTTGTATTACGATTGTAACACGGGAGAGGTGGGCAGTCAAGTGAACGTACCCCCGCCTACGCTTCGCTAAGAGGCGGGGGCTTCCTGCTTCAACGAGGATAGCACCGTTTCTCCGAAGAGTTACGACGACTTACACTCTCTCCACAGGCGTAGATTTCCGTGCGACCCACGGTATTCTGCCGAGTTTGGTTAGGCGGATATACGCCTAGCTTCCTCTCGGATGTTTATTGCAGCGTTCTTGTCTCGATTATGGTGACTGCCACAATTAGGACAATCCCATTCACGTACAGACAAGTCTTTGGTTTTGCTGTTCTGGTAGCCACATACGTGACATAACTGACTGCTGGGATACCACTTGTCTATCTTGACAAGTGATTTGCCCTGCCAAGCAAGTTTATATTCCAATATGTTTACAAACTTATTCCAGCCATTGTCAGCCACGGATTTACCAAAACTGAACTTACCGCCCTTCTTGTGCTTAGCCATCGCCTTGACGCTGATATCTTCAATGCCAATTGCATCATAGCGGTCTACAAGATAGCGAGCCTTCTTATGCAGGAAGTCACGGCGTTGATTTGCAATCCTCTCATGAAGCCTGGCCACACGAAGTCGTTGCTTGTCTCGGTTGTGGCTGCCTTTTTGTCGTTTGGACAACTTTCTCTGGGCTTTAGCCAGCTGTTTCTCGGCTTTCCGTAGGAAGTTCGGATATTCTGCATCATCCTCATCAGAAGCAACGTACAGGCCGTGCATGGCAAAATCAAGCCCCAGGAACTTCTTTGGTATTATGGGAAGTATTTGGTTTTCGTACTCCATCAGAATACTGATATAGAACTTGCCTGAGGGCGTTTTACTTATGGTGACGGTCTTTATGGTGCTATTTTCCATCAAGGGACGGTGCAGACGCAGCTTTACCCAGCCAACCTTGGGCAGCTTGATTTTGTTTCCTTCAAGTCTGACAGAGCCTTTCTGATTGTTCGTAGAATATGAGAAGTGCCCTGTTTTCTTCGACTTGAAGCGGGGCTTGCCAAAATGCTTGCGATTCTTCCAGAAATTGTTGTATGCTTTGTTCAGATTCAGCTGAGCATTAGCAAGAGCCAAACTGTCTACTTCTTTCAGCCAGGGAAATTCTTCCTTGTATTGTGCAGGTGTGTTGTTTAGCTTCTCGCCGGTTTTCTTGTAATGGTCAAGGCGATCGCCAAGCATCTTGTTATAGATGAATCTGGCACAACCGAAAGTCTTGGCAAACATAATCTTTTGTTCATTGGTTGGGTAGAGTCTGTATCGGTACGCCTTATTCATCATATTCACCTGCCTTGATTTTCTATGTATTTTCTGATTGTACCTATAGGAGCACCGCCTGTTGTCAGCAGGCAATAGCTTCTCGACCAGAACATTTCCTTCCATAGCTTGCGCCTGACTTCCGGGAAATCCCTTTTGATTAACCTGGAACTGGCGCTCTTGTAAGCATTGATGAACTTGGACAACTCCGTGTTAGGGTGAGCACGGAACATTATATGCACATGGTCTGCATCATGGTTCCACTCTTCAAGAGTTATATTATAGGGAGAGCAGAGCCGAACAAATAAGTCTTTAGCATATTCGCTCATCTGGTCAGAGAATACTTTACGGCGATACTTTACCACAAGCACAAGATGGTAATAGAGTAAGAACACTGAATGGTTATTATTATCTAATTTCATGGTATATCAAGCCTCTTCTCTTCTACGACTGATTATACCACAAAACTATCTACGCTACAATTGTCTGGCTTCAATTGCTTATGCAAATTCGCCAGACCCGCCTTCATCCCCCACCTAAGAGGTGGAGGACTTCTAGCGGACTACGTTAAATGTCAGAAGAATACAAAAACTTTCTGACTTTGTCTATAAAGGCCAGCTTCAGGTATTTTGCCCGGCAGGCAGGATACCTTTTCTTTTTGTCGAACCATAAAGAGCTAAGTGGATGAATGCACTATTATTGCATAAGATTTTAGCGGCGAGAGAAAGGGATGTGAATTATGGAAATGCTGGATTTGCTGCCCCCCCAGAGGACATAAATGCTTTAAAGATAATAGGGAAGCTGCGCGGAACAGGCTGAAGGGGAAAAGACTGGTTCGCGCTATTGTTATGTCTTTGGCGGTGATGGGAGGCGTTTCCTTCTGGGGAGCAGGGACGGCTTATGCGGCGGATGGGGCTACAGTAACCCATGATGACGGAACCAAAACAACTACCGTAACGACAGGGGATACAGGGAGCCTTACTGCTTACGGCAATAGTGCTGATGGCTTTACTCAATCTGATGTAGAGTCAGCTGAGGGATACACAGTTGAAATGAGTGGTGGTGTTGTTAATAACGTTTATGGCGGTTATGTTAGTATGTCTGGAAGTGGCGGTACAACAGCAACAGCTAACCAAAATACGGTGAATATTTCCAGCGGTCAGGTCAATGGTATTGTTTATGGTGGTTATGCTAAGCGCGAGGGGACTGGCAGTTCAGCGATAGCTAGTAACAATACGGTAAATATTTCCGGTGGTCAGGTCAATAGAAACGTTTATGGTGCTTATGTTGATGCAGCTGGAACTGCATCAGCTAGCTGAAATACTACTACACCCATCAGGGCAGCGACCATGTCGCCATCTCCTCCAACGTGGGCCCCACCCAGATTTTTGACTTCGACAGTATCAACAGCTCCCGTCTGCGCCTGGGCCTGCGCTTCACTCACGCCCTGAACGAGCGTCAGGAAGTCTACACAGGCCTTGCCTATCAGTACGAATTCGACGGCAACGCCAGAGCTACCTACAATGGCCAGTCCACCCCCAGCCCCTCTATCAAAGGCAGCAGCGGCATGCTGGAACTGGGCTTCCGCACCAAAGTCTCCTCCAACATGGACATAGATCTGAACGTCAACGGCTGGGCCGGCAAACAGCGCGGCGTAAACGCCCAGCTGGGCATGACTTGGAAGTTCTGAGGAAAAACATAAAAAGATGCAGGTCCGCTTCGAGGGTGGGCCTGCTTTTTGTGCATGAAGCCTCCCCTGAAAGGGAGCAAGCATGGGAGCCTGGGGGCTACTTGGAGGGGGATAGCCGAATTATTTTTGCTTGATGGCAGAATCAATTCCTCACAGCAATATACCTTTGCTTGGAACTTTTGGGTTTTTCAGGCAAGGTCATCTTCAGCTTGCCTTGCTCAATAAGGGGCTGCACAATGGCTGACATGGTGTAATATCTGGATTTTCCTGTAAACTCAGTAAGCTCATCGCGTGATCTTGGCATCTGGCAATACTCTGTCACTGCTTTATATATGTCGGTCTTGTCTATTTCAGAAAAGGCTCCATCGGTTCCATTTCTGAATATGACTTTGAAAATTCCCCGTGACACCTTAAATTCAGGTGCAGGCAGACCTGCTTCCTGAAAAGACTTCCTGATAGTCGGTATGCCTGAGTATCTATTCTCTGCTACTTTCATGAGCTCTAAAATGTTTATCAGGGCAGAGTTCCTGGTTTCCGGCCTGCCGGTTCCCAGCTGTTCTACGGAACCACCACCGTATAGGCCGCCTTTGCTGATGATCTCCAGGCGGTCGCGATACATTTCCAAAGCTATAGGTGTATTCTCTGTGAGCAGGCTGTAGTCCCTGTGCAGGAGTGCATTCAGTACAGCTTCCCTGACGGCTATCAGGGGGTATTCATCTTTGTCTACGCGCTTCCCGTTCTTGTCAATAATGGTTTTTGTTCGCATATTTTTCCGCACGAAGTCAACGGACGCTTCCAGCATATCGGGAATGGCGCCAGTAATGCGCCGATTATCCAGGAATCTTGCGCCCTCCTCATCCGTTTCACCCATCTTGCTTCCAGGCAGGGAAACAGCAGTTATGCAAAGTTGAGGGAAATGTGTCTGAGGGTATATGGAAAAAGCCAGTACTCCGGCCAGGGTAGGTATGCCCTGTGCAGTGATGCCCATCAACTCCAGAATATCATTTTCTGCCAGTCTGGAAAGGTTGGGGCGTTCTTTTTTCACCGCATCCAGATATATTTCCAGGCGTTCTCGGTCAAAAAACCTCAGCTGACCTTCGGTCACAGGCCGCATATCTTCCCTTATACGTCGGCGAAAGGCCTCATAGCTGTACACCTCATATTCGCTCATGGGTTTGTCGCCATCGCCTACACGTACGTATGACCCCTTAAGTCTGCCGGCACCTTTGTAAAAAACGGGTCTCAGCCAGTATTCTACAGGAGGTATCTCAGCCGCCAGCACCATTTTGCCATCTATCTCAGTACTGGTAAACAAGGCCCGGACAGCTGGTTCCATCTGTTCGCAAGCTTCCATAGCTTTTTTCTGGGCATTTTCCAGATCATAAACACCTACGACCTGATAATCTTCCTTTTCAGCTATACCGAATATAATCATTCCTCCTTCGTCCTGATTGGAGAATGATGATAAAGTGTCATAGATTCTCTTGGGAAAATCAAACTCAGCTGCTTTGAGTTCGACAGTCTGAAATTCTGACTGTCTTTTTTGTACCTTTCTGATAATGGCTTGCAATTCTTCTTCCTGCATAAACTTGTCATCCTTTGCTTTATTTGACAAACAATATAAAATACAATAGGATGTTTGTCAAGTTTTATTTGATTTGCCAAGTTGCCTTGCGAGTTTGCCAAGTGGTTGGCAAGCTTTCAATATTACCAAATCGGGAGAGGATACCATCACATGGAAGTTCTGAGGGAAAAACATAAAAAGATGCAGGTCGCTTCCAGTGTAGCATCTTTGTATGATGTATAGCCGATTCTGTTTAAGGGAATCCCTACACTGCTTTTGATACGCCTCTTTGTCTGAATATGGTAAAATGAGGCTGCTGGGGAAGTGCCTTTGTTCATAACTTCATTTTTATGGACATTTTTACGGTATTTTTGATTGTTTCTTCCTGATGGTGGGCCTATAATTAGCACCGTAGAGAAAACAAGAGAGAACTTCTTAGGAGGCTTGGTCATGAATTTCAAGAAAGTGGCAGCGGCTGTCTGCCTTTCTCTGGTGACTCTTTCTGGTGCGGTGCAGGCGGAGCGGCCTGCGGATTTTGAGGATAAGTACAATCTGGAAGAAATGGTGGTGCTGAGCCGCCACAATATCCGCTCTCCCCTGTCCGGCAATGGCTCTGCCCTGGGCAACCTCACGCCCCATGAGTGGTTCAAGTGGACCTCCGGCCCCAGTGAGCTTTCCCTGAGAGGCGGCCAGCTGGAGACCATGATGGGACAGTATTTCCGTAAGTGGCTGGTACGTGACGGCCTGATGACGGAGAACTATCTGCCTAAAGAGGGGGAGATGCGCTTCTATGCCAACTCCATGCAGCGCACAATTGCCACTGCCCAGTACTTCTCCAGCGGCATGTTGCCGGTGGCCAATGTGACCATCGAGCACAAGTTCGCTCCCAGCAAGATGGATCCGGTGTTCAACCCACAGCTGACCTTCGTCAGCGATGCTTTCCGCCATCAGGCCATGGAGGAAATCAGCGCCATGGGCGGGCAGAAGGGCCTGCAGGGCATCAACGACAAGATGGAAAAGGAATATCGGGTGCTGGAAAAGACCTTGGATTTGAAAGATTCGCCCATGGCCAAGAAGGACGGCTTCACCAAGTTCCGCAATGACGATCTGCAGATTTTGCTGGAGGTGAACAAGGAACCTGCCATGAAGGGCTCCCTGAAACTGGCCAACTCCGCCAGTGATGCCTTCATTCTCCAGTACTATGAGGAGCAGGACAAGACCAAGGCAGGCTTCGGCCACAAACTCACCCAGCAGGAATGGGAGCAGATAGCCAGGGTCAAGGACGTCTACGGCGATGTGCTCTTCACAGCACCCAGCGTAGCCGTCAATGTGGCTCATCCGCTCCTTGAGGAAATGAACAAGGAGCTGAAGACCGAGGGACGCAAGTTCACCTTCCTCTGCGGCCATGACTCAAATATCGCCAGCGTGCTGGCTGCCTTGGAGGTGGAGGAATACGAGCTGCCCAACAGCATCGAGAAGAAGACCCCCATCGGCTCCAAGCTGGTCATCGAGAAATTCGCCGGCAAGGACGGTAAGGAATACGCCGCCTTCAGTCTGGTGTACCAGACCACCGACCAGCTCCGCGACCGCACTGCCTTGACCCTGGACACGCCCCCTGCGGTGTTCCAGCTGAAGCTCAAGGGCCTGAAAGCCAACGCTGACGGCCTGTACCTCTTCAAAGACGTGCAGCAGCGCTTCCAGCAGGCCATAGATGCCTACGACAAGCTGCCTGCTGACAATAAGGCTGCTAAAGCTGCCTGATTGAAAAAACAAGAAACGAAAGCGCCCCCTGTGAGGATGGTATCTTCACAGGGGGCGTGTTGTTAGTGACGGCTTTTAGGAAGTTTTTTCTGTTGCCATAGATTTGGTATTGAAGTATATTTGAGGAAGAAAACTATTGGGAGGCGGCAGGCAAATGAGTGGGTTATTGACTAAAGACTTAGGGAAACACTGATTTAATCTTCAATTTGCCCGAAAAAATCTCGTATTGTGCAATGTCTTTTAGGATTGGACATTACTGTGGATTGGAACCCGTTTTTATG
>CACZHK010000024.1 GCA_902780915.1 Pseudoselenomonas ruminantium
GCCAAGGAGAGCATCTTCAGCTCCCTGAACAATCTCAAGGTGGCCAGCGTGGCCGGGGGCGGTTTTGAGGAGGTCATGGGGTTCACTCACGAGGAAATACAGCAGATGGCTGAGGATTTTCATGTGCCGGAGAAGTACGAGGAAATCAAGCTTTGGTATGACGGATATAATTTTTCTGGGCAGGCCATTTTCAATCCTTGGTCGGTGATAAGCTATTTTGATAACTCATGCCTCCCTGCCGCCTATTGGGTGAATACTTCTGGCAACGTCATTCTTCGGCATATGCTTGAAAAGGCCACTGCGTCACAGATCAAGGCGCTGACAGATCTCTTGCATGGCAAGAAGATAAATGTCACCCTTGACGAAGGGGTTATCTATGACGGCATCTACAAGAACAGCAATGCTCTTTTCTCCATGCTGCTGACCACTGGCTATCTGACTATGGTGGATTACCCCGACTATGCCGAGGGGGAGACCCGCTCTACCATGAGGATTCCCAACAGAGAAATCAGCTATCTTTTCAAGGGGGAGGTCATGGCACATCTGGAGAGTGTCACTCCAGATAATACCCCATTGTATCAACTGCTGGACAGCCTGCTCATGGGCAATGTTGAGGATTTTGCCGAGGCGTTGTCAAATTACCTGCGCCTGCTGGCCAGCTTCTACGATACGGCGGCTAGGGAAAGCTTTTATCACGGCCTGGTATTGGGGCTGCTGGCCACTCTTATGCCCCGCTTCGAGGTGGTATCGAACCGCGAAAGCGGCTACGGCAGGTTCGATGTGGCCATCTTCCCCGGCAAGAATCAGACTGCAGGCGCACTGCTGGAGTTCAAGGTGGCAGAGAGCGAAGCAGAAATGCCGGCGCGGGCGCAGGAAGCCTTGGCGCAGGTCATATAGAGACAAGGAGAAATTGAATTTCAGCAAGAAAAAGGCACCTGTCCGAAGCGTTGCAGCTTCGGGCTGGTGCCTTGTTTTACCTTGCCAAATCGGCAAATATGTCTTTGACGGGGATGATGAGGTCATCGTAGAGGCTGACCTTGATGTCTTCCTTGAGCCTCTCCTGCTCCATTTCCTCCTCATCCAGTCCTTCCCATTCTTCCTCGGTGTAGTTGTGATAGATTTGCCGTCTTTCAGCAGGTAGACGGTGATATTTTCGGACTTGGGGTCGATGATCCAATATTCCTTGACGCCGTGCTTCTCGTAGGTGTCTTTCTTGACGCTCAGGTCGCGCTTGGCGGTGGTGGGGGAGAGGATTTCCACCACGAAGTCCGGGGCACCTTCGATATGGTTCAGCTTGATTTTGCTCCTGTCACAGACGATAAGCAGGTCGGGGATGTAGAATGTCCTGTCCTCAAATACTACTTTGGCTTCGGTATAAACTTTGCACTTTTTTCCTAAAAGAAATGTACGGATTATCCTGCTCAGGTTTCCTTGAATGTCGAGATGAGGCAGACTGGCGGCGGCAAGCATATATATCTTGCCATGCTCCATTTCATATTTCCTGTCCTCATATTCCCTCAACTGTTCCATGTTCGTCCCTCCGTTCTTCGGGTTGCCATGCTTTTCTTTCATTATACAATGCAGGAGGGTGTTTTGCTAGTGTGCCTGCCGAAGCACTTATCAGAATTTACGAATTGTTTGCTGCAGGCAGGAATTTTCTTTGCAAAAATAGAAATTGTGTCTTGTATTCCCATGACAAATAGAGGTCAAATTGCTACAATAAAGGCAGTTGTAAACTTGTAACCAGAAAGCCGGGAGGTATTTGTATATGAGCTTTAGCGATAATATCCGCCGTGTTACTCCTTATACTCCTGGGGAGCAGCCCCAGCGCAAGGTCATCAAGCTGAATACCAATGAGTCCCCTTATCCCCCTTCTCCCCAGGTGGTGGAGGCTATCCGTGCTATCAAGGCTTCCAAGCTGCGGCTTTACCCTGACCCGGATTGCCGTGAGCTGCGGGAGACGCTGGCTGAGGAGTACGGCCTTGAGCCGGAGCAGGTCTTCGTGGGAGTTGGCTCCGATGATGTGCTGTCCATGTGTTTCCTGACCTTCTTTGCGGGGAAGAAGCCTGTGCTCTTCAATGATATTACTTATTCCTTCTATGAGGTCTGGGCGGATGTATACCGCATTCCCTTTGAAACAGTGCCGCTGAGAGATGATTTTTCCTTTGATCCGAAGGGCTTTTTGAAGGAGAATGGCGGCATAGTCATCTGCAACCCCAATGCGCCTACCAGTTTGGAAGCTGAGCTGGCAGACATTGAGAAGGTGGTGGCGGAGAATCAGGATTCGGTGGTGCTCATTGATGAGGCCTATGTGGACTTCGGCGCTCACACCGCCCTGCCTCTCCTCAAGAAGTATCCCAATGTGGTCATCGTCCGCACCATGTCCAAGTCCCGTGCCCTGGCGGGCCTCAGGGTGGGCTATGCCTTCGGCAGCAAGGAACTTATCAAGGCGCTGCATGATGTGAAGTTCTCTGTCAATTCCTACACCCTCAATATGCCGGCTTTGGTGGCTGGCGTAGCCGCTGCGGCTGACAGGGAATATTTCGAGGAGACTGTGGACAGGGTGCTGGTGACCAGGGAAAAGACCAAGGAGGCACTGCGGAGCTTTGGCTTCACGGTGCCGGAATCACGCACCAACTTCCTTTTCGCCAAGCCGCCAGAGGGGACTTCGGCGGAGTCCCTCTTTGAGAAGCTGAAGGAGAAAGACATCTATGTCCGCTTCTTCAAAAAGCCCCGCCTGTCCGATTACCTGCGCATCACCATTGGCACCGATGCCGAGATGGAGCAGTTCATCAAGGTGCTGCAGGAGATACTTTGACGATTGTTGATGCCCGGCCTGCCCTTCAGGGGTTCAGGCCGGGTATTTTTAGGCAAAAAAATAAGGCTGGGTAAGCCAGCCTAGTTGTCAGTGCAGTAAGAAGAAAAGCAGGGGGAAAATTATGGTAAGGTACAAAATGGTGGTGAGGATGAAGGAGGATACAGCCAGGTCAGTCCTGAGCTGATAGAGCTTCGAGGCCAGCACCGCATTGATGGCGGTGGGGGTGGTGGAGAGAATCAGGAGGGTGTTCAGGAGCACCGGGTCGGTGAAGACCAGGCGGCTGGTGAAGAAGACGAAGAAGGGCACGGCCAGGAAGCGGATGGCGCAGAGGTCAAGGACATATTTGAGGTAATGCCTGGCTTTGCCGAAGTCCATCAGGTAGCCCACAGGCAGCATGGCCGTCCAGGCACCGATGTGCACCAGGCTCTGGAAGAAGGGGGACAGAGCCTGGGGACGCTCTACCCCGCAGGCTTGCAGGGCTAGGCCTGCCACCATGCCTAGGAGGGAGAGCTGGTTCCAGGAGAAGAACATCCTGAAAAAATTCTTGAGCCTGCTGCCCTGTCGCTGGGCCAGGCCGTGGTGCTTGAGGTAAAGGAATTGAGCCATTGGGAAGACCAGGAGCACCAGCATGACATTCTGGCAGGTGCCGATCAGCTGGGCATAGGCAAAGCCATGCTCATTGTAGAGGATGAAAGCGCAGACACCGCCCAGAGTGCCCAGGTTGGCCAGCATGGCGCTGGCAATATAGGCACCCCGCACCAGGAGATTCTTGAAGCGCCGGGAGAGCACTGTGCCGATGGCTCCCGGGAAGAGGATGAGCAGGGTGCCGTAAATGGGGATGAGAGCCAGATCCCAGGACAGGGGCAGCACCCAGAAGGCCAGCAGGGAGAGGGTGGTGTAGATCAGGCGCACATTGATCTTGATAAGCAGATTGATTTTTTTCTCTGAAACAATGTGCCACTCCTTGATGATGTAGCCGACCGCCAGAGGGGCAATCAGGTCTGTGAGCACATAGATGAGCCGCAGCCAGGATTCGTCCAAATAGTGTCACCTCATTTCAAAAAGGCTCCGGCCAGTGCCGGAGCCTTTCTATATGCTTTGGAAGCGAGATTATTTGATGCCGGCGCCATCGAGAGCACTGCGTACGCTCTTGGCAGCTGCGTGCATCTTCTCCAACTCCTCGTCGGTGAGATGAATCTCGAAGGAGCGCATGATGCCAGTTGCGCAAATCATGCGGGGAATGGAGAGAGCCACATCGTGGAGGCCATACTCGCCATCAAGGACTGCAGAGCAGGGCAGGATGGTGTGCTCATCGTAGAGCACAGCCTTGATGAAGCGGCAGGCAGCCATGGCGATGCCGGTGTTGGTGAAGCCCTTCTTGTTGATGACATCGTAAGCGACCTGCACCAGCTCGTTCTCCACAGCCTGCTTGTCCAGCTTGTCGGTGTGGTGGAAGTACTCATCCAGGTGCTCGAGAGCGAAGCCTGCGCAGCCGGTGGTGGACCAGGCTACGAAAGCGCTGTTGCCGTGCTCGCCGAGGACATAGCCGTTGATGTTCTTCGGATCCACCTGGTACTTGTCAGCCAGGATGCGACGGAAACGATAGGTCTCCAGCATGGTGCCGGTGCCCAGGATGAGATTGCGGGGGTAATCGAACTGAGTGGAAACAACGTAGGTTGCCACATCCAGCGGGTTGGTGATCATGATGATCATGGCTTCCTTCGTGTACTTCACGATCTCGCCCATGACGGAGCTCATGATCTTGGCGTTGGTGCCGGCCAGCTTCAGGCGGTCAGGAGTCTCGCCCGGGCGGATGGAGGGGCCAGCGGTGATGACGATGATGTTGGCATCACGGCAATCCTCATAGGTGCCCAGATGGAACTTGATGTTGGTGCTGTACACGCAGGAAGTAGCATGGCTGGAGTCCTTGGCCTCGCCCCAAGCCTTGTCCTCGTTGAGGTCGATGAGAGCTACCTCAGTAGCCAGCTGGAAATCAGCGATTTTGTTGGCTACGGCAGAACCCACGTTGCTGGCACCGATGACAACGATTTTTCTTCTGTTGTTCATTTTTCAAAAACCCCCTGTAAACATAGAAGCTGGTACCTATGGGCATTCAGTCCATGGGTACATGGCAAAACCGACCTGGTTATTTCTGTGGTGGCCCCGGTCGGTTTGTGAAAAATATCTTTAGGAATATGTCTCAATCGTACCATTGTAAGGAATAGTTGTCAATGCAGGGGAAAATAGAAATTAAAGCAGTTTTTTTTAGACAATTTAGAGTAGTGCGTGTAAATTTGTTTTCCGTGAAGTTTTGCTGAAAAGTGTTGTATAGAAGGGGGATTTAGGTTATTATAAAGCATGGTTTGATACCTAGTGATAAATACGTAAGCTTTCATATATAGCAAGGGGTAGGTTTTATGTTTGGCATGAATATGGATATAGGCATTGATTTGGGCACGGCCAATGTGCTGGTTTATGTGAAGGGCAAGGGCATCGTGCTGCGGGAACCCTCCGTGGTGGCGGTGGACAAGGATACCAACCGCGTCCTGGCCATTGGTGAGGAGGCCCGCCGCATGATCGGGCGCACTCCGGGGAATATCGTGGCCATCCGCCCGCTCAGGGAAGGGGTTATCGCTGATTATGATATCACCGAGACCATGCTCAGGCACTTCATCGAGAAGGTGGTGGGCAGGAGCTTCGTCTTCCGTCCCCGCATTATGATCTGCATTCCCTCCGGCGTCACCATGGTGGAGCAGAGGGCGGTGCAGGAAGCTGCCGAGCAGGCAGGAGCACGCCACACCCAGCTCATTGAGGAGCCTTTGGCAGCAGCCTTGGGCGCAGGGCTGGATATAGCCGAGCCTTATGGCTCCATGGTGGTGGATATTGGCGGCGGCACCACGGATATAGCCGTGATTTCCTTGGGGGGCATCGTCCAGAGCGCCAGCCTGCGCATAGCAGGTGACAGGTTCGATACGGACATCATCGCCTATGTGAAAAAAGAATTCAACCTCATGATTGGCGAGCGCACTGCCGAGAATATCAAGATGGAGGTGGGGGCGGCTTTTGCTGATGCCCGGAATGAGACTATGGATATCCGTGGCCGCGACCTGCTTTCCGGCCTGCCCAAGACCGTGCAGATCACTACGGCTCAGGCTCATGAGGCAGTGTACCAGTCTGTCAATGCTATTGTGGACTGCGTGAAGAAGGTGCTGGAGGACACTCCTCCCGAGCTGGCGGCAGATATCATGGACAGGGGCATTGTGCTCACCGGCGGCGGTGCCATGCTCTACGGCCTGGATGAGCTTATCCGCCGTGAGACTCAGATTCCCACGGCTTTGGCTACGGATGCCATGAGCTGCGTGGCTCTCGGCTGCGGCAAGGCCCTGGATACCTTCTCGCGCTTCGATGGCAAGGCCATGAATACGAGATTTACGAAGTAAGTTTATGAGCCTCCGTTTGTCCGGGAGGCTTTTTTATTTCGCTGTAGAGGATTTCACGGGTTGATGGCGAATAGTAGAATCAACTTGGAGTATCGCCTTCAGCAGATGGATGGATCTTGCAAAAGCAAAGACAGATAGATAGACGGAGGTAAGGAATATGTGGCGTGGCTTATACACGGCTGCTTCGGGCATGATCACGGAGATGAAGCGCACTGATACACTGGCCAACAATTTGGCCAATGCCGATACCGCTGGCTTCAAGCGGGACGAGGCCATCAACAGGGAATTTGAGCCCATGCTCATCCGCCGCATCAATGACGGCACGGACAAGGGTGATGTCACTACTTTCAAGCAGTTCCATGTGGGCAACAACCTGCCGCGGGTAGGCACCCTGGGCCTTGGCTCTTATATTGATGAGATTGCCACCGACCACAGCCAGGGGCCTTTCCAGACCACAGGCAATCCTTTGGATCTGGGGATTTCCGGGGATGGATATTTTGCCATTGACACCCCTCAGGGGGTGCGCTATACCCGCAATGGCAGCTTCTTCCGCAGCAGCACCGGGGAGCTGCAGACGGTGAATGGGCAGAGAGTCCGGGGACAGGGTGGCAGTGCCATCACTATTCCCCGCAATGCCGTGCAGGTGAATGTCACTCCCGAGGGGGAGATTTCTGCTATGGTAGAAGGGCAGCGGCAGGTCTTGGGCAGGCTGGAATTCGTGAGCTTCGGCCCTGACCCCCGGGCAGTGCTCAAGCAGGGGGACAGCCTCTACTATCCCCAGCAGGGGGCGCAGCCTCAGCCTGCGGGGGGCACCATCGAGCAGGGGGTGCTGGAGAAATCCAATACCCAGGTGGTGTCGGAAATGGTGGCCCTCATCAATAACTATCGGGTTTACGAGGCGGGTTCCAAGGCTGTGACGACACAGGATACGCTGCTTGACAAGGCGGCCAATGAGATCGCGCCTGTGTCCGGTTGATCTGAATAAGAGCCTTCCCCGGAGGGGATGGCAATAAAGTGTTTAAGAAAAACGCAGTTTCCTCCGATATAGATTAGAGAGCATAATTTCAGATGGAGGGATGTTCCTATGATGAGATCGCTTTGGTCGGCTGCCTCAGGCATGATTGCCCAGCAGACCAATATGGATGTTATTTCCAACAATATAGCTAATGTCAACGACTACGGCGGCAAGAAGGTGCGGGCAGAGTTCCAGGACCTGCTCTATCAGACTGTCCGCGAGGCAGGCGCCACCTCCGGGGCGGATGCCCAGTATCCCACGGGCAAGCAGATTGGCTTGGGCACCCGGGTAGCTGCTACTCAGCGTGTCTTTACCCAGGGGCCTTTGCAGACTACGGACAATCCCACGGATGTGGGCATCCAGGGCGAGGGGTTCTTCCGCGTCACTCTGCCCGATGGCACTACGGCCTACACCCGTGACGGCACGTTCAAGCTGGATTCCAACCGCCGCATGGTGACTACGGATGGCTATCCCCTGGCGGATGGCATCACCTTTGACCAGACTTCTCCTTCGGATTCCATCGTCATTGCAGGGGATGGCACTGTCAGCGAGACGCCTGCCGGTGGCACTACCCAGCAGGTGGGGCAGATCGTGCTGGCCCGCTTCGTGAATCCTGCTGGCCTTACGGCCATAGGCAAGAATCTTTTCATCGTCTCCCAGGCTTCCGGCGAGGCCATTGAGAGCAATCCCGGGGAGCAGGGGGCAGGCACCCTCACCCAGGGCACATTGGAAATGAGCAATGTGCAGATTGTTGAGGAAATGGTACACATGATCATTTCCCAGCGTGCCTATGAATCCAATTCCAAGGCGGTCACCACTTCCGACTCCATGCTGGAGATCGCCAATGGCCTCAAGCGTTGATAAGGTGTGATGTGAGGAGAGCCTTCGGGTCTCTCCTCTTAGGTTTCTTTTTGGCCTTGGCAGCCTGTACTGTGGCGGGCTGGTCGGAGCCTGCCAGGGCGGAGGCTTATGGCCCGGGGCTGCAGGCGGATGCTTTCCCTCAGGTGCTGCCTTCGGAGCAGTTCACCGCCCTGGCGGCGGAAAAGCTGGAGGAACGGCTGGCCGGGAGTGGCGAGACACGCCGCCACGAGCTGAAGCTCCTGAGAGCACCGCAGGCCATGCGGCTGCCCGAGGGGGAGGTCACCTGCGAGGTGCAGCTGCCCAAAACCATCAATTACGGTCTCAGCACCCCGGTGAATATGCTGGTCTATGTGAATGGAAGCCTCTTCCGCCGCACAGTCTGCTATTACAAGGTGCTGGTGTATGAGCAGGTGCTGCTGGTGACCCATGACCTGGGGCTGGAGCATCCTTTCACCGCCGCTGATGTGCGGGCGGAGGAAAGGGAGGTGGAGGCCGCCTCCGTAGATTATTTCCACAGCCTTGACGAGGTCATAGGCAAGGTGCCTGCCAGAGTCCTGAAAGCCGGCCAGGTGCTGCGCCGCAATATGGTGCAGATGCCAGTGGCAGTGGAGGTGGGCACGCCCGTGAACCTGCTGGTGGATATGAACGGCATCCAGGTGAAGGCCGAGGGCATCGCCATGCAGAAGGGGCGCATAGGAGCCTATATCCGGGTGAAGAATGCCCGCTCCGGCAAATTTCTCCGGGGCAAGGTCATAGATGCCCATACGGTGCAGATAGAGTAATGAAGCAGGAGGTCGCAAATGAGCATGAAGCATTTGTTGCATAGATGGGGGATCTGGGCTATGGTGCTGGGCTTGCTTGGCATTTCCTGCCTGTGCCCGCTGGGGAGGGCTGAGGCTCAGTCCCTTTGGGCTGACAGGGCCGGTACCGGGCGTGGGATCTTCGCAGACCGCAAGGCCTGCGCCGTGGGGGACATCGTGACCATAGTCATCAGCGAGTCCACCACCCTCAGCACAGCCAAGAATACCGATAATTCCAAGAAGGGCTCCACTTCTGTGAATGCAGGCGTGGGAATCTTTGACTTCCTGAAGGCGGCTTCAGCCGGTGGCTCCGATTCCTTCTCAGCCAAGGGCAGCGCCACCGCCACCAACCGGGCTATAGCCAATGTGACAGTGACGGTGACAGAGGTCTTCCCCAATGGCAATATGGTGCTGGAAGGCACCCAGTCCATCTGGCAGAACAAGGACGAGCACAAGATCACCTTCCGGGGCATCTGCCGTGTGGATGATATCCTGTCCAATAATACCATCCCTTCCACCAAGATAGCCGATGCCACCGTGCGCTTTGACGGCAAGGGTCCCTTGAATGCCAAGCAGCGCCAGGGCATCCTCACCCAGATATTCAACTTCCTCTTCTGATGGAGGCTTTGACATGAAAAAAATCTTAGCTTTAGTTTTAGCCGTATTCATGACGGTGCTGGCACTGCCCCAGGAGGCAGGGGCAGTATCTGCCCCCACCCGCATCAAGGATATTGCGAAAGTCCAGGGCGTGCGCTCCAACCAGCTGGTGGGCTATGGCATCGTAGTGGGCTTGCCGGGCACCGGGGACAGCAAGGAGGATGTGAGGCAGTCCATCCGCAATATGCTGCTGGCCTTCGGCATCACTGTCCCTGCGGAGGATTTCAAGCTGAAAAACTCTGCTGCCGTCATGGTGACGGCTACCCTGCCGCCCTTCGTAAGGGAGGGCGACACCATAGATGTCACCACCTCCTCCATCGGCGATGCCAAGAGCCTTCAGGGAGGCACCCTGCTGCAGACTCCCTTGAAAGCGGCTAACGGCGAGGTCTACGCCGTGGCGCAGGGGGCTGTCTCCACGGGGGGCTTTGTGGCAGGTACCGGCGGGGGCGGCAGTGCCCAGAAGAATTTCCCCACCGTGGGCATAACTCCTAATGGGGCTATCGTAGAAAAATCCGTGGAGGACGAGCTGGGCACAGGCGGCAAGATTTCCCTGTCCCTGTCCAAGCCCGACTTCACCACCGCTGCCCGCATGGCGGCCTCCATCAATGCCCAGTATGGCGGCATTGCCACGGCAGCCAATCCCGGCCGCATCGACATCAATATCCCTGCCTATTTCCGGGGCAACGTGGTGGGCTTCGTGGCCACCATCGAGGAACTGCCCATCGTGCCTGACAACATTGCCAAAGTGGTGGTGAACGAGCGCACGGGCACTATTGTCATGGGCGGCGACGTCTCTGTGGATGAGTGCGCCATTACCCAGGGGGGCATCTCCATCAGGGTCACCAAGGACCAGCAGGCCTCCCAGCCTGATCCCCTGTCCTACGGCACCACCATTGTCACTAATAATGCTCAGGTAGATGCGGAAGAAGACCTGGCCAGCACCGTAGTGGTGCCCGCTACCGCCAGCATCAGCGATATCGTAGGTGCCCTGAATGCAGTGGGAGCGACCGCCAGAGACACCATTTCCATCCTGCAGGCCATGAAGGCTGCGGGAGCCATCCACGCAGATCTGGAAATCATCTAAGGAGGCAGCTTATGGATATTTCGGCTATCAACTCAGGGCTGTCTGCGGGAGGACTGCTCAAAGGCAGCGGCCCTGCCAACAACAGCTTCGATTCTGCCACCACTGCCGCCGAGGCAGCCAGCTTTGAGTCAGTGCTGAAGGATTTGCAGAGAAAGGCCAGGACCAATGCCAATCATGTGGTGAATGAGGCCGCCAAAAGCCAGCAGGACAAGGAGCTCAAGGAGGCCTGCAAGGGCTTCGAGGCCATGTTCCTCAATATGATGTATAAGGAAATGCGGGCCACAGTGCCCGAGGACTCCCTCTTTGGCGAGTCCAACGCCCAGAAGATTTTCCGTGACATGCACGATGAGAAGCTCATGGAAAATGTGGCTGATGGCGGCGGGGTAGGTCTGGCTGACCTCCTTTATCGGCAGCTTTCTCCTCAGGTCAACGGGAGAATTGACAAAGGCCTTTGATTGTGACATTATATGGTAAGCACGGAGAAGTAATATTTACGCCCCTGCCAAGGGGCGTTTTCTTATTTTAGGAGGTATGCAGATGAAAAGAGCAAGTCGTATTTCTGTGCTGCTTCTAGCTTTGATGATCATTTTTGAGAGTTTTGCCCTGGCGGCCGGGGCACGCCTGTCCGGCATCCGCTTCCACAGCGGCAGCAAGCATGACCGGGTGGTCTTTGATCTTTCTAAGCTGCCCAAGTATGAGGTGAACCTGAGCGCTGATGGGCGGGAACTGACCCTGGATCTGACCGATGTTTCTGCCACGGGCCTTGCCCGGGCCAATTTCCACGGCTCCCGCATCCAGTCGGTGAAGTATCAGGTGGAAGGGGACAAGGTCAAAGTGACCTTCACCCTCAAAGAAGGCATGACCTACAAGGTGGACACCCTGAAAAAGCCCAGCCGCCTCTTGGTGGATGTGCTGCCGGGCAAGGCTCCCGCAGCCCCCCAGGCTCCCAGAAGGGTCAAGCCCGCCAAGCCTGTTGGCATGCAGGGACTCGAGAAGGCCGAGGTGGCTCCCGGCCTCACCAGCATCAAATACAGCTACAGCGATGAGGACGGCAAGGTCACCGCATATTTCGTAGAGGCGGACAGCACGAAGTACACAGTGAAGCCTGCTCTGGCCAGGGGCAAGGTGCCTGGCCGTGAGACACTCAGCGGCATTTCCGACCGCTATCAGGCTCTGGCTGCGGTGAATGCTTCTTACTTTGCTCTGTCCGGTGATATCCTGGGGGTCACGAAGATTGACGGCCTGGTTACCGGCACCACTTATATCACCCGCAGTGCTTTCGGTTTGACCGACCAGGGCAAGCCGGTCTTTGGCAAGATTGATTACAACGGCCAGGTGAAGCTGGGCAGCATTTCCCAGGGGGTTTCCGGGGTGGACTGCGAGCGAGGGGAAAACAACCTCATCATCTACAACCGGGCCTATGGCAGCCGCACCGGCACCAATGAGTATGGCGTAGAGTACGTAGTGCGCGGCGGCAAGGTCACGGCTATCAACGAGGGTGGGAACAGTGCTATCCCTTCTGATGGCTGCGTCATTTCCGTACATGGCACGGCCGCTAACTATTTCGCTCCTGTGAAAGTGGGTGATCCTGCTGTCGTCACGGAAAATCTGGGGAACCAGTGGAACAACTGCCCCGACATTCTGGGCGTAGGCCCCCGTCTCCTGACTTCCGGCAAGGTCACCGTCACCGCTGCCGAGGAGCAGTTCCCCGGCGATATCCGCTACGGCAGGGCACCCAGAAGTGCTGTGGGCGTCACCAAGGATGGCCACTTCCTGCTGGGGGTGGTTGACGGCCGCCAGGCCGTGAGCCACGGCCTGACCCTCACGGAATGGGCTAACCTCATGAAGAAAATGGGGGCCGTAGATGCCATCAACTTCGACGGCGGCGGCTCCAGCGAACTGGTCATAGGAGGGCAGATCCAGAATTCGCCTTCCGACGGCTGCGAAAGACCCGTGGGCACTGCGCTGATGGTAGTGAAGAAGTAATAGAATTAACCTGAATCCGATTTTGAGGGTTCAGGTTTTTTTATACAAATATGCCTGCCAATAACAATCGACAGAATAATCAGTATAAAATTCAGCATGTATGTAAAAATAAAAAAATTTTTAAAACCAGCAGGAGTTTACGGGGGGGGGAGAATTGTACATCTATGGTGGATTTATCCACAGATAATACAGGATACAGTATGAAAACTGTTCTTTAAGGGGGAACAAATGATGAAAAAGAAAATTGTTACTGCAGTTGGTCTTGCGGGGGTGCTGGCTTTTTCATGTCAGCTTATGCCAGGCACGAGTCTTGGCGGTGTGGAATTGACTGGTATGCCGGTCGCTGAGGCTGGTTTCAGTCTGGGAGATCTCGGCAAGGCAGCTGCTAAAGAAGCAGTCAAAAAAGCATTCAATGTGGACTTAGACGGGATGCAGGATAAGAGACAGAATATGATTTTGAATCTTTACAGGTCTGCTGTTAATTATGGTTACGCTGCAAAGCATGTACGTGAGGCGCTTAACCTTGATGGTGGCAACAACGCAAAGCTTATTGCTGCAATCGGCCAAGCTACAAGCAATAAAACTGACCTGAGCGCAATAAAATCTTTGGTGGAAGCTTCGGCTATTTCAGAAAAAGAGCTTAAGGAAGCGACTCAGAAATTAATGGACAGCGGTGATGCTGAGGCCATCGAGAGGGCGAATGGGCTTATTCAGCAAGCAAAGACGGAGCGTAAAGCCGCTAATATCTATAAGGTGCTGGCAGCCAAAGATGCCGCTTCTATTGTCAAGGATGCAGGTGTAGCCTTGGCTAAAGGAGGCGACAGCATCCAGGATAAGATTGATGTAATCAAGGACCTGGCGGCAGTGGCTAAGAGTGCAGAGGATATGACCAAGATCATAGGAGCTAATCATAAGGTTATGTCGAAGTACCTTAAGAAGTATGAAAAAGACCATAACATCAAAGATGTCAGCGATGAGGATGCTAAAAAACAGACGGCAAACTTGACAGAAGAGTGATAGAGGCAAGTTGATCTCATTGCTATGAAAGGCAAGGAGTGGGGGTTGGGGCCGCTCCTTGCCATTTTAATCTTGGGGGTGCAGGTAGTGATAAGCAGATATGTCAAGAATTTTGCAAGACTGCCAGTGATGATGTGTGTGGCTATATCTTTACTGTTCTTGGGGATGGAACCTTGTCAGTCAGCAAAAAAACCGGAGATTGTTTGTGCACAGCAGATATTGATGGTCAACCCTCATATCAACAAACTTTTGGAGGTCGGTGATACCAAACAACGTGTGCTGAATGCACTGGTGTCCAAGATACGGGCAGAGGAACAGGCAGGCAAACTTCCCTGCACGATAAAATGGACTGGTGACTATGAGATGGCAGATCTTTATAGTCAGCTGGATCAAGATATGCCGGTAGCTATTGTTCCGGTAGCAATCATGTCTGACAGTCTGGACTCCAGTCACAAGGCAACTGATAATAAGATCTTTTATAAGTCTGTAGTGGTAGGTAGTCTTTATCTCTTGGTCTGTCGTGGGGACGGCAACGCTAATGAACTGACTATGCTGGGAGCTATTCCTGTGAGCGGTTATGATGGGGTAACACTTGGGGGGGGACTCAACACCCTCCGCAATAATCCTCCTACATTAGCAGAGAAGGCAAATGTTTACGCAACGATTATGGAACGCCGCATCCAGGATGCTTTGAATTTGGGAGATTTGAATAAGTATATTAAGAATATCAACAAGCCTGCTGATGATACTTATGAAGTAGTAGCAGTAGATATGACGGCTAAACGGACAGAGGAAATCTTTGGCACTCATAAGGAAGATGTTAAAGCTATGCTGGGAAGTCTTTACAGCGCAAGATTCGAGGAAACAAGCAAGAAGATAGTCTATCCGCCTATTACTATGATAGCAAAGGCAGGGACAGGTGACAGGTCAAATGCTGGCAATGAGTCTGTGGCAGATAGCATTAACGATAGTATTTTTTCCCTGACGGGAGGAATTTCAGGTTCAGGTGCAGGGATGAAAGTGTCTATGCCTCAGCCAAATCATAAAATACGGCTGAATTTTTCTGGAGCGGCATGGCAGGAATTGAAGGGCAAGAAAGAATCTTCGGTAGTAAAGAATATAGGCTACAAGGCTTGGCTCAGAAGCCAGATGGATGGTGGAGCCGAGAGGGTAGTGGATGATGTCAAGAGCGTGCAGTATACAATTCCGGCATCTGGGTCTATTACGGAAGATGAAAAGGACAGGTTGCCAGATATATATACAGAACTTTTGATAAGGCTGTCTGATAAGCTGGCATCTGGCAAGAAGTAGGAGGCAGAGCGTAGAATGAGGGCAAAAGGGGTTGTAATTGGTATAGCAGCCGCATTGCTGATGGGGGGAACAGCCTTTTGGGCACCAACGATGACAGAGGCGGCTGTGGTTCGCGGCAGTGCAGCCATTGTCAATGGAGACTTGGATAAGGCTAGGCGTGAAGCTAAAGAAGATGCTATGCGCAATTGCATTGAGCAGGAAGTTGGCACTCATGTGACCAGCAGCACGGAAACCAGTTTGGGCATGGTGGTCAGTGACCGTATTATAGCTCAGGCCGATGGCTATGTCAGTATGAGAGGGAATCCCAAGGAGTGGCAGTCTGGTGGAATATACTTCGTGGAAATGGATTTGGTCGCCAGTGCTCAGCGCATTGCTGTGGCAGTAGAAGACGTCAAGGGCCAACTGCAAAATGCTCTTAATGCTGATACAACTGGACGCAGCCATGTAGTGGTGGCGATAAGCGGCAGGGATGAAAGCGGGCGTTTGGAAAATGACCATGAGACAAGTATGCTTACTGGTTATATGGAAGATGCCATGAGCTTGCAGGGTTTTACTACGCACGCACCTGATGAAGTAGTTGACTATATAGCCAGGCAGGACTTCGATGATCCCAGAGCCAGGGCTGAGGCCAGGAAGCAGGTTCGGAATATGATGCCGGACGTAAATGCTGTCCTCAGAGGTGCCATGTCGACAGCAAAAGTGGAGCAGGTTAATGGAACTTGGCAGGCAACCGTCAGTGCTGCTTTTCAGCTGGTGGGGATTGTTTCCTCAGAGATAAATTCCTACGCTGATTATGTGGCGGCAACTGGCAACAGTCGTGAAGAGGCTATCTTCAATGCCCGTAAGAGAGCTGCCCAAAAGGCTGTGGCCCAAATAGGTCAGAGAGCAGCGGAGACCATGCAGGGCGAGACCAGAGGTGGTGTGCTGCATCTGAAGATTGCTATCCATATCAGCGGTATCGTGGACAGGAATGGGCAGGGACGTCCTATCCTGACAGGCCTGCAGAATGTAGGCTGTCGTGTCATACGTTCTTTGTATGACAAGAATGACCCTACCACCCTGAAGGTTTTCGTGGATGCAAGTTCTGTAGGTTCTGAGCAGGAGCTCATTGATAAGATACAGGCACAGATGCCTTTCCTGGAGATGGGGGATGAAGATACTGATGCGGCGGGCAGCAAGAAGCTGTATTTCAGATATAGAGGCTGATGTTACTAAAAAAGCAGGGAGGCTAGTTTATGAGAAAATGGCTGTTTGGTATAGTTATGCTGGTGTTGATGTTACCAGGCCTGGCTTTTGCCAAGCCTTTGGAGGTCACATCGGTGGGCTTTGATAAAGGTGGGAATGAAGCTGCGGCAGTGGATAAGATGTGCATGGCTGCAGCTGGTCATACGCTGGCTTTTATTATTCCTCCCAGTCGGGAGCCGGATAGCGATTTTATCAGGATTATAAAAGCCCATTATAAGGAGGTGACCTCTAATCCACGCGTGTTTCATACCAAAAATGATGGTGGTGTAATTGTTGCTACAGGTAAGGTCACGGTTGATTTTGATAGCTTGAAAAGGATTGTGCGTTCAGAAATCAGGGGCTTCCAGAATGAGAATACGGATGCAGTGGCCTGCTTCCTGATAAGAGTAACAGGAATTGATAATGCGCAGATGCAACGGAGTGCTTACGGTGATGTGTTGCAGACGTATGAGGCAGTTTTTGATAATCTTGGTTTTAAGGTCAAAGCAGGAGAGGAAGTTACACCGGAGGTTATGAAGAATCCTGCGGGAGAATCATTTGAGGCGTTTTGCAACAGAGTCAGTTCTGCAGCTAAAGAAGATGTAGAAATTACTTATGCCGTTATTGGCGAAATCTCAGTCAATAAATTGGCTGAAACTGAGATGGGTGTTACTTGGGGGAGTACAGCACGTTTGCAGGCTGTTGATTTTACTGGCAGCGATGCGGTTATTTTTCAGTTTGCTGATGATTACAAGCTCAATGGCAAGGATGAAAAGGTGGGAATGTTTGCCATGCGCAAGGCGGCACTTAATTCTTCCAGGGCTTTGGCGGAGCATACTTTGGCTTATTGGAAATCTCATCACTGAACAAGGAGGTGACTGATGGGTTTGGTCGGGTCGGTTTTAGTATTTTGAAAGGACTGGAGCGATATGGACAGGGCTGTAAGAATCGGAAAATTGATGTGCTTGCTGGTGACATTGCTGATCATCAGCAGTGTTACTGCTTTTGCAGCAGAGATGGGAGTGGATTGGGACAGTCGGGTGATTACGGTGGTAGGTATGGGAACGGCACCACCGAATGCGATGAATCCAGCCCAAGCCAGGATGCTGGCACGCAGGGCTGCAATAGTAGATGGATATAGGCAACTTGCTGAGGCGGTCAAAGGGGTCAATGTGGATTCTGAGACTACCGTAGAGAATATGATGGTCACAAGTGACGTCATCAAGACGAAAGTCAGCGGCCTTATTCAAGGAGCTAGGGTTGTATCTGAGCAGGCATCGCCAGATGGTGGCTACGAAGTTACCATGCAGATGAATATGTTTGGTGGTTCAGAATCTTTGGCTAGTGCAGTTCTGCCTCCTGCGCAGGCAGCACAGGAAGCGTTCCCGGCACCGGTTCCTTCTGGTTCATCAGCTGCAGCGGCTCCTGCTGGCAAGGCTGAGGGAGTGTATACGGGACTTGTGGTTGATTGCCGTGGCTTGGGGTTGAAGCCTGTCATGAGCCCTGTAATCAAGAATGACCAGGGACAGCCTATCTATGGTTTCAAGAACCTTGATTATGATAAGGTTATTACTTATGGTATGGCCAGTTATACGAAAGATCCCAATGTTGTAACCAGGGCAGGTACGCATCCGCTGGTGGTTAAGGCTGTTTCTTTGGAAAATCATAATGGTTATCCGGTGATTTCTTTGACGGATGCTAATAAGATTTTGGTTGAGAATGGGGCAACGCATTTTTTGGATGCAACCTGTGTAGTGTTTATTCGGTGATGATGCGGGGCATAAGTGTCGCAAGAGCTAAGGGGGGGGATGGCAGGACAGGCAACCAGAGGTAAGTAGTGGAGGCAGTATTCTATACATATGAGAAAGGATGAAGGACATGAGACATGTGGCAGTATGCAAATATCTTCTGCTATTGGTTATGACAGTGCTCCTGACACTGCCTGGCAGTGTGGTCAAAGCTGAGGCCGTGAACTGGAATGATGCAAAAATTACGGTACAGGGCACGGGAATTGCTCCGCCGAATGCGGTTAATCCTGCTCAAGCACGGATGCTTGCTCGTCGAGCCGCAGTTGTGGATGGCTATCGCCAACTGGCTGAGGCCGTGCAGGGGGTAAATGTGGATGCAGAGACCACCGTGGAGAACATGATGGTCACCAGTGATGTCATCAAGACCAAGGTCAATGCCATGATTAAGGGGGCAAGGGTAGTAGCTGAGGGGGTTGTCCCCGGTGGTGGTTATCAGGTAACCATGGAAGTCTCGATGTTTGGTGTATCAAACTCTGTGGCTCAGGCAGTGTTGGAAAAGCCTGCTGTTATGGAGGCCTTTCCTCAGCCTGTAGCTTCTGTGCCACCGGCTGTGCCTTCGGTCAGTGTCAGTGTTAATGTAAGTGCCAATGTAGGTGCGGCCGGGGCAGGAGGGCCCATGACGCCGTCTGTTCCTGCTGTTTCTGTGCCTACTCCGTCTGTTTCTACTCCGTCTGTCCCTACTCCGTCCGTTCCTGCTCCGCCTGTGACTGCAGCTCCCCAGGTGAAGCCGCCTGTGGCAAGTTCTAGTGCTGCTATTGGCGGTTTTACGGGCTTGGTGGTCGATTGCCGCGGCTTGGGGCTTAAACCAGTAATGAGCCCGGTAATCAAGAATGCCGATGGGCAGCCTATTTATGGTTACAAGAATTTGGATTATGACAGGGTCATTTCCGAGGGGATGGCGGCTTATACCAATAATCCGGAAAAACTGTCCCGTGCAGGCAGCAATCCTTTAGTGGTAAAAGCTGTGTCCTTAGATAACCACAATGGCAATCCGGTGATTTCTGTGGCAGATGCCAACCGCGTGCTTATGGAGAACGGCAAGTCAGGTTTTCTTGAAAATTTGAAAGTTGTTTTCCTGCGCTGATATTTGAACATATTTCAGAGAATAACGTCCATCCTTAAGTTTAGGATGGACGTTATATACATGAGCAGGAGGAAAGCGCTATGAAAATCGTGAATGTCTGCTTGGCAGCCGTGGTGTGCTTTTTCTTGCAGTTCAGTGCTGTTGCTGGGGCGGCGGTAGAGATGGTGGTAGGCGAGTATAATCGTTCTACTGGTACTAACTGGTATTTTCCAGGAAAAAAAGTCACATATAAAGTCAGCGACAGCAGCGTGGCAGAAGTGCTGCAGGGGAAAGATGGTCAGTATCGGGTACACTTTATTGCTCCTGGCGAAGTATACGTCTATGCAACCTTCTATTCACAAGGGCAACCTTTGGAGCCAGAGCTCTATCTTTTCCACATCACGGGTCAGGCTATAGATGAATCGGCTACGGATTGGGGCACATTTGCGCTGGAAATCTTGCGACGTACAAATGAAGAGCGCAAGAAAGTCGGATTGGAGCCATTGAAGGCAGAATTTATGCTTTCAGATGCGGCAGCTATTAGGGCGGGGGAGGCTGCTCAAGTGTATTCTCATACCAGACCTGATGGTTCACCATATCACACAGCTTTGACGGGGATTACATATAAGCAGGCTGGAGAGAACCTGCAGGCTGGAGCTGCCAACCCGGAAGAGGCCATGTGTGCGTGGATGAATTCCCCTACACATAGGGAAAACATCCTTTATCCGGATTTCAATGTTTTGGGTGTAGGGTATGTTTATGTGCCAAATAGCAAGTATCATCACTATTGGGTGCAGATTTTCCTGCAGGAATGAGGAAGGATGTGAACCATGGGGAAGATATTATTGATTCTCTGTTTAGGAATGTTCATGTTTTCCACGGCATTTGCAGAAACCATAGTCAGGCATGAGCGAACCATGCATGGGTTCAAGCCTCCTACACAGGAAAGGCCGGTGATGGAGGAAGCTTCTCTCCCTGAATCTGAAGAGGATTTCATCGTGGTCTATGGTCCGGAGGTGCCACCTCCCCCTGGGGTTGAAAATCTTGGCGGCCTTGAGGTGAGTCAGGGACAGGAAGGGCAGAAAGCATCTTCGGTGGAAGCTGCTAGAGCAAGGCTGGAGAAGTTCCTGGGCCAGGAGCCACCGGATGAGAAATTCTGGTTCAAGCGTGGCGAAAAGGAGGGTATCCCCTATATTGACAGCATTTATACTCAAGGGGGGACAAAAGGGAGCGAAGACTATGTCATCGCCTTGCAGAGACAGAGGAATCCTGATGGCCATGCGTCGGATTATTTCTCCCTGGTAGTGATGGTGGGCAGAGGCTTGCTGGGGCAGCTGACACTGGATCAGCAAAAGCTCCCCATCCTGTCAGTCAAGTTAGGCGAAGCAAGCAGGCAAGTTGATTTCACCCAGACATGGACCAAGCTTCCGGAACTGCTGATGCTGAGAATAGAACCGGATTGGGTACAGGACGCAGCTGCTGCAGATGAGGCCGTTCTTATTCTTGCAACCAGTGCAGGGGATAAGTACATCGAACTGCCCAAGGAAGTAAGGGAAAGTTGGCGCGAGGTCATGGAGTGGAAATCAAATTGATTCTGATGGAGTGCAATAAGATGCACGTGCATAAACGGCATGCAAAGCAGAGCTTTTTGATTTGGTGCATAATTATATGGTCAATGCAGATGATATAACATCAAAATGTAATGAAAAGGGGAGTTTATATGAACTGGAAGGTTTTGGTTGGTTCTCTCCTGATGGGGACGGTTTTGGGGCTGGTTCCTGCGGTTTATGCACCAGCTGAAGTGGTGGCGGCACCAACGGCACAGGAGGCAGAATCTCTCCGGCAGCCTCATGGCAGGATGTTTTATCTTTACAATAAAAGGGTGAATGTCAATACCGAGGAGCACAAGGTAAAGGCTAGGAAACTCCTCATTGAGGGGAAGGATTACCCATTGGCTTTGGCAGAGCTGAATCTGGTGCTGGACCTGGATAAAGAGGATGCGGAGGCATTTCTTTTGAGGGGGCTGGTATATACAGAGATGGATAAGTTCAGCGATGCTGATAATGATTACAGAGAAGCCCTGCGACTGGAACCTAAAAATCCTACCTTCTTATATCATCGCGCCTATAATTTTATGTTACGCTACAGCGCAGAGGGGTATGGAAATGAGTACGATAGGGCTAAGGCAGAGTTCAAAGAAGCACTGAAGATTGAGCCTTACTATATTGACGCTATAGTAGGTTTGGGTGACCTCTATTATATGGCTGGACAAAAGGATAAAGCACGTTCATATGTAAGAAGGAGTGCAGTAAAGAGTGAGTTCCAGCTGGCTATAGATCAATATAACAAAGTATTGGTGCTTTTTGGAGAAAATGACATTCTGAAGGCCAAGAAGGAAATGGCAGAACAAGAAATACGTGATATGGAGTGAAATAGATAATGAATAGTCTTTTGAGATTAGGGAAAATGGTGTGTCTGTTAGTGACAGCCATGTTGGCGACCAGCGCTTTTGCTTTTGCGGCAGAGCCTGGGACGGACTGGGATAATCAGTTGATTACGGTCACTGGCACGGGGGCAGCACCACAAAATGCCGTGAATCCTGCCCAGGCCCGCATGCTGGCCCGCCGGGCTGCGGTGGCTGACGGTTACCGACAGCTGGCAGAAGTTGTGAGAGGTGTGCAGGTAGACTCTGAGACCACAGTGGAGAGCATGATGGTCACTAGCGACATAGTAAAGACTAAGGTCTCTGCCATGATACAGGGCGCAAGGGTAGTTAGCGAGCGTGTGGTGCCAGGTGGCGGCTACGAGGTCACCATGCAGGTATCCATGTTTGGCGTCAGCAATTCTGTCGCCAGCGCGGTCATCACTCCTCCTGCGGAGATTAAGCCTTTCCCAGCGCCTGCCCCCGAAGTGATTCCATCCTTGCCTGCCGACAGCAATGATGGAGCTATAGAACAATATGGTACTCTGGGGGGGAATGCCAACGCTTCTCCTATGGCAGCAATCGGTGGCTACACGGGACTGATTGTTGACTGCCGGGGGCTGGGACTACAACCTGTCATGAGTCCAGTTATCAAGAATGAGAAAGGCATCCCTATTTACGGCCATGAGAATCTCAATTATGACCTGGTGGTAAAGGACGGTATGGTGGGCTATGCAAAAGATCGTAGTATGGCTTCCCGTGCTGGTGCCCGTCCCTTGGTTATGAAGGCTGTAGCCCTTATGGACCACAATGCGAATCCCGTCCTTTCTGTTGCTGATGCCAATCGCGTCCTCATCGAGAACGGGGCTTCCGGCTTCTTGAACCAGACCCATGTGGTTTTGCTGCGCTAATTAAGGTCGGTGAATATGATGAAGCACAAGAGAAAACATTTTTGCCGTTTTCTGGCAGGTGGCTGTGCAGCTTTCCTGCTGGCGGGCTACGCCTTGGCAGGGGCACAGGACTGGGATCCTGATGCCGTCATTCCCCAGTATACACAGATGATTGCCCAGAATCCGAGCAACGCTGTGGCTTATCAAAACCGAGGGGCGGCCTATCTTCGCAAAGGGGAGTTGGAGGCAGCTCTGGCAGACCTGAACCGGGCTATAGAACTTGATCAAAGCTACGTGGATGCATACAATAACCGAGGCAATGTCTACCAGAAAATGGAGAAGTTCGACCTTGCTATGCAAGATTATGATCGGGCCATAGCCCTTGACTCGGCTAACGCCATTGCTCTGAACAACCGAGGGAACTTGCACTCCGGCATAGCCGACTACTATCATCATCGCACCACGGGCAAGGAGGCACTGGTACAGAGAGAATACAGACTGGCGGAGGAAGACCTGACCCGAGCTTTGAGTGTAGACAGCTCTTACAAAGAAGCTTTTTTGAACAGGGCCAATCTTTATTCCAGCTTCAATGAAGATAGCAAGGCTGTGCAGGACTATACCCATGCGATTGCCCTTGATCCTGGTGATGCCAAGATTTATGTTAGCCGTGGTGCTTCCTATACGAAGTTGGATCAGGATGCCAAGGCTCTGGCTGATTACACCAAAGCCTTGGAATTGAAGCCTGATTTCGGTCTGGCCTACAATAACCGCGGCATGGTATATTATGGCAGGAGCGAGTATGAGCTGGCTTTTAATGATTTTACCAAAGCAAAGGACTGTGGCTATATTACCCCCGCGCTGCTGAATAATATGGGATTGGTAGCTTATCAGCTGAGACGTTATGATGATGCAATCGACTTCTTTACCATGGCTCTTTCAATTGACCCTAATTACAAGGCTGCCTTGGAGAACATGCAGATAGCTTATGCAGCCAAAGGTGGCAGCTGACGCCAAAAAACTCCTGAGTGCTATTTGAACCGTTCAAGGATTTTTGAGGTAGGTATATTTGTCCGTGGATCATATACTCCCCCTCCGACGGCAGCGAAAGGCCTGTGGGCACTGCGCTGATGGTGGTGAAGAAGTAGGATGATGGGCGCATAAATAAACCAAATGAAAATCGCTTCTGCATACCTGGAATGCAGAAGCGATTTTTTACTGTCAGGCAGTTTTGGGTTGCTTATTTCCCATAGATTTTGTATCCGTCTCTGCCTCCTTCTTTTACTGCATACAGCGCCTTGTCTGCCTGGTAGAAGATTTCGTCGTAGGTCAGTCCGGCGCGGTCTATCAGGGCTATGCCGATGCTGGCGGAAAGCGGGGGCTTTTGCACCGGATCCAGTTGGTGGGCAGCGTTGAGGAGCCTTTGGGCCAGGGGCGGTATGGCCGCTTCGGGAATGTTCCTGAGGTATAGCACGAACTCGTCCCCGCCGAAGCGGCCCACGATGTCCCGATGGCGGGTGAGGCGGATGAGGGCATGGGCGAAGTCCTTCAGTATGTCATCTCCATACTGGTGGCCCTGGGTGTCATTGGCTTCTTTGAAATGGTCAAGATCCACGATGACGAAGGCATCGGAGACTTTTTCCGAGGGGGTCAGGGCAGCCAGATTCTTCCGCACATATTTTTCCACCGCAGCCTTGTTCAGCACGCCTGTGAGGGCATCGGTCTCCGCCTGCTCCTTGTAGGCATCCCGGGCTTTCTGGGCTTCCAGGAGTTCAGAAAGGGTATATTCCAGCTCCTGGTTGGTCTTGGTGAGGATCAGGCGCTGGCGCTTTTCCTGGCGGGTGTGGTGCATGAAAAAGACCAGAGTGGTGACGAGCAGCAACAGGAAGCCCAGAGCCAGGCCGGATTGCAGGGGATAGTGAGAGAAGAAGTAGGACAGGGAGAAACCGGGCTGGGAATCCAGGCTCTTGTTGCGCACCAGCTGGTTTATCTGCTCGGTGGAAATCCTGAGGATGGACTTGTTCAGCACAGTTTTCAGCACAGGGGGCAGGTCTTTGTTGAGCACGATGCATACGGGCAGTTTCATGTAGCTGGTAGGCACTGGCATGAGGGTGGGATACATGAGGAGGGTGCGCTCCGTCTGCAGGTTCAGGTTATCTATGAGGGCGTATTCCACCTCGCCGCGCTTCACCGCTTCCAGGCAGTCCTCATTGTCTTCGTACTGGTAGATGCTCCAGTCAATCAGTTCGTTCTGCAGATACACCAGTCCCGAGGGGGATTGCCGCTTGACCAGGGCCAGCTTGTGCGGCTCGCTGGTGAGTTTGGAGAAATCTCCTGAAGTGGGGCCGATGAAGGTCATTTCCTGGGCAAAGAGAGGGGTGCTATAGTTGAACTGGCTGTAGCCCTTGGTATGGGCAGAGTAGGTGTCTATGATGAGGTCTGCCTGACCTGACTGCAGGGCCTGGGCTGCATCCTCATAGGAGGTGTAATGCTTGAATTCAAAGGAAAAGCCGGAAGTGGTGGACAGCAGGCGGAAGAGGTCAGGGTAAATGCCCTGCACCTGCTCCAGGGAGGTGCTGTAGTCCACATAGGGAGGAGCGTTGCCGAAAAAGGCTACCCGCAGGGGCGTGCTCCTCCTGATGAAGGCACTCTCCTCCGGCGTGTAGGTGGTGATAAGGGGGCGCACGTAGGCACGGAAAGCATCCTGGGTCTGCCGCACATATTCCGGGTTTTCTTTCTGAAGCTGGGCATCGGCCTGGTCTACATCGTCAATGAGGTGCTGGTTTTCCTTCAAGGCAGCGATATTGGTGGGCAGAAGGTCGAAGGCCATCAGAAAGCTTTCTTCGTCTGTGACATTGGTGGCGCTGTCCAGCACCAGGTCGATTTCCTTTTCCCGCAGAGCCTTCAGGACTTCGTTTTGGTTTTCATAGGTGTGAAGCTGCGGGGTCAGTTTGTTTTCCTGACAGAACCTTATGAAGGTGTCGTTGACGGAGCGGTTTTCGTACAGGCCCACGGAAGCCCCGTCCAGATTGGAAAGGTCGCGGGCGTGGAAGTGCTTTTCCCCCTTGCGGGTGTAAAGGGCCAGCAGGTCCAGGTAGAAGGTATGCCGGCTGTAGGCAAGTTCTTGCATACGCCGGGGGTTCGGCTCCATGGGCAGCAACAGGTCTATGTCATGTTGGTGCAGCCGGCTCAGAGCCTCCTGCGGGGTGACTTCCACCAGCTCGTAAGTCCAGTCCAGGTACTTGGCCAGCTCGGTCAGATGCTGGCCATAGAAATGACGCACCTCGATGGAATTTGCCACCATGGGGTCGGGGCGCAGATAGCCTACGCGCACGGAAACAGGTGCCGCCTCACGGGCCGAGGGAGGCGGTGGTGCCAGAGTGCCGGAAGGGGAGTTGCTGTCCTGCCAGAGCAGTGTAGAGAGCAGCAAGGCTACCGCCAGTATGGGGGAGAGAAAAATTTTATATGCCATGGTGAAAACACTCCCAAAGGTCAAGTCCATTTTTGAATAGTATTTGCCAAAGAGAGCGAAAATCCTGCCGCAGGGCAGAGGTTTTATCCACAAGGGAACAGATGTGCGAAAGTCCCGCATTGTGGATAACTACGCCATTGTCAAGGTGATTTTTCCCCTTTATCCACAGTTTCCACAGGAGAAACTGTGCACAGTGTGGATAAGTTGTGCGTTTGATGTTTATAATCTGAAGATTATATGAAATGGGCAGAACGCCGTTTCTGGTTGTAAAATGTCAGGAAATATGGTATAGAATAAATGAGGACGAACCTTTGCCCAGTCTTTGGCGGGGGGGGGGCGCCCTCTTTTTATATGTTTTCTCAAACTGCCCACATCTGCAACAGGCATAGAACCATGAAAGTCCCGCCGCCCGATGAAAAAATCTGGGCGGCGGGAAGGATTTTCAGGCCTTTGTGGTTAAATATCGAAGTAAGGAGGAATTGTTAAGTAACTAGTTTTATAGATAAAAGTGCATATTAGTGATATAATGTGTTTATGGAGGATTGAAGCCATGAATACATCAAATATCACGAATTACAAGCCTAAAGAATTTGCCGAGCTTCTTAATGTCACAGTCAAGACACTTCAACGATGGGACAGAGAGAAAACGCTTGTAGCAAACAGAACCCCGACTAACCGAAGATATTATACTTACGACCAGTATTTACAGTTCAAAGGGATTGGCAGGGATACTGATTCTCGAAAGATAGTCATTTATACAAGGGTATCAACCAGAAATCAAGCTGACGACTTAGAGAATCAAGTGAACTTTCTTCAGCAATATGTCAATGCTAAAGGACTTATAGTTGATGACATTATCAGGGATTATGGAAGCGGTCTGAACTATAACCGCAAGGAATGGAATCAGCTTTTAGGAGAAGTCATGGAAAACAAAATCAAAATGATTCTTGTGTCACACAAGGATAGGTTTGTTCGATTTGGCTTTGACTGGTTTGAAAAATTCTGTAACAAGTTCAATGTAGAGATAGTGGTTGTCAAAAACGAAAAACTATCCCCACACGAAGAACTTGTGCAAGATATAGTAAGTATTCTTCATGTATTTTCTTGTAGGCTGTATGGTCTACGGAAATATAAAAAACAAATTGAAGGGGATGAGATGATTGCTAAAGGCGTTCAAAACGGAGATAGCCCCGACTAAAGAGCAGGGAATGAAAGTTATCCGTTCTATTGGCGTGGCAAGATTCTTGTACAACCAGTACATCGCCTACAACCGCCGTCTCTATAAGATGTATCAGCGCGGTCAGCTCGATGAAAAACAGAAACATTTTGTTACTGCCAATGATTTTGATAAGTATGTTAATCACAAGCTAAAAAAAGAACTACCCTGGATTGACCAGTGCGGCTCTAAGGCACGTAAGAGAGCCTTAGTTAATGCCGAACAGGCGTTCAGGCGGTTCTTTGACGGTGTGTCGGGTTTTCCGAGCTTCAAAAAGAAAGCCAATCAGGATGTGAAACTGTATTTTCCGAAGAACAACAAAGGTGACTGGAAGATATGGCGGCACAAGCTGATGATACCAACATTGAAACAGGTCAGACTAAAGGAATTTGGCTATTTACCTGTAGGAGAAAAAGTAACGAATGGCACAGTTTCCTATGTGTCTGGACGATTCTATGTCTCTGTTGTGGTTGATGTTGATGAAAAATCCAAGTACAACAAGGATTTGGAAACATCATATCATACGGTGACGGACGGTGTAGGCATAGATTTAGGCGTGAAAGACCTTGCTATTGTCAGTGATGGCAAAGTCTTCAAGAATATCAATAAGAGCTCAAAGGTCAAAAGACTGGAGAGACGACTGAGAAGAGAGCAGAGGCGTCTCAGCCGTAAGTATGAGTCGAAGAAGAAAGGTGGTAAGACTGCTACTGCCTCTGCAAACATAGAAAAACAAAAGCTGAAAGTACAAAAACTTCATCAGCGCATTAACAACATCCGCAAGGATTATGAGAACAAGACTGTCCATGAGATAGTGAAGCAAAAGCCACGCTTTATAACTGTGGAAGACTTGAATGTCAAAGGCATGATGAAGAATAAGCATCTGGCAAAAGCTGTAGCAGCACAGAGATTCTTCTCCTTACTGTCCAAGCTGAAACGCAAAGCAGAAATCATCGGCATAGAGTTTAGAACTGTTGACAGGTTCTATCCAAGCTCCAAAACTTGCCACTCTTGCAGGCATATACATAAAGGTCTGAAACTCAAAGACCGAGTTTATGTTTGTCCTGAGTGTGGCTATACGGCGGATAGAGATTTCAACGCTTCGCTGAATTTGCGAGATGCTAAAGAATATCGGGTAGCTTAATAACACAAGTTCCGATATATGTACCGATGGCTAGTCGGGAACAGACTTGCCTCCTTGCGTAGCAAGGAGTGTGATGTCAACGCCTTCGGAGTGCTATACAAACGCTAGTAGCTTGTCCTTCGGGACAGCGAGAGCGAGCACGATGAACAAGGAAAATCTCTAAGACATATACACTTTTGTCTATGTTTTTAGTAGCAGAGATATTCCATGCAGATATTCAAGAATGATTGGGAGGCTCTGCTGGAGCCGGAAATGCAGAAGCCCTATTATCGTGAGCTGCGGCAGTTCCTGATTGGGGAGTACCGCACTCACCGTATTTATCCGGATATGTACTCGATTTTCAATGCCATGCACTATACGGCCTATGAGGACGTGAAGGTGGTCATTCTGGGGCAGGACCCCTACCACGGGCCTGGGCAGGCTCACGGACTGTCCTTCTCCGTGCTGCCGGGGGTGCCAGCCCCGCCGTCCCTCGTCAATATCTTCAAAGAGCTGCAGGATGATTTGGGCTGTGCCATTCCCAACAACGGCTGCCTGAAGCCCTGGGCAGAGCAGGGGGTATTGCTGCTCAATGCGGTGCTGACGGTGCGGGAGCATCAGGCGGCCTCCCATCAGGGCCGCGGCTGGGAGCAGTTCACTGACCATATCATCGAATTGCTGAATCAGAGGGAGAAGCCTCTGGCCTTTATCCTCTGGGGCAGTCCTGCGAGAAGGAAGAAGTCCATGATCACCAATCCCCGGCACTTCATCGTCGAAAGCCCGCACCCCAGCCCGCTGTCTGCCTTCCGTGGCTTTTTCGGCAGCAGGCCGTTTTCGCGGGTGAACGAATTCCTTGAAAGCACGGGCCAGGAACCCATAGACTGGCAGCTGCCAAACATATGAGCTTTCCCTTCGGGGAGAGTTTTCTTATCATAAAACACAATCTAACCAGGTATAACTGTAAATTTGAAAAGGGGTGACCCCTCGTGACCTTGCTGTTTTTCGCTGTCCTGCCCATCCTCTGGCTCATGGTGGCTCTGTCAGGCCTCAAGATGGCGGCCTGGAAGGCCTGCCCTGTAGCACTTATTCTTTCGCTTTTGGCAAGTGTGGCCTATTTTGGCATGCCGGCCGAGTACATGGCCAGCGCGGTGCTGGAGGGCACGGCACTGGCCTGCTGGCCCATCCTGCTCATCATCACTGCCACCATTTACACCTACCATCTGTCAGTGCATACGGGAGGCATGGAAATCATCAAGGCCATGCTGACCTCCGTGAGTGCTGACTCCAGGGTGCTGATCCTTCTGATTGCCTTTGGCTTCGGCGGCTTCCTGGAAGGGATGGCAGGCTTTGGCACTGCTGTGGCCATTCCTGCCAGCATGCTGGCTGGCATGGGCGTCAATCCCGTCAGCGCCGTGGGCGTGTGCCTGGCGGCCAATTTCGTGCCTTCGGCCTACGGTTCTATCGGCATCCCGCTGGTGACTACTGCGGGCATCATGGGCACCAGCGCTGTGCAGCTGGCTACCTATGTGGCCATACAGACAGCGGTCCTGGGGCTGTTCTGCCCCTTCATCATGGTGGTTATCGCGGGGGGCGGGCTCAAGGCGCTCCGTGGCATGGTGCCTACCTGCTTTGCGGCGGGCTTTTCCTATGTCCTGGCCCAGCTGGTGGTGTCCTATTTCCTCGGCCCGGAACTGGCGGGGGTCACCGGGGCCATCTGCACCATGGGAGCCATCATCGGCGCCGTGCGGCTCTTTCCTCCCCATGAGGAAGAGTACACCATGGTGCAGGGAGAGAGGCCCAAGATTGACGGCCACGAGGCCCTGAGGGGCTGGCTGCCTTTCCTGCTTATTTTCGTGCTGCTTTTGCTCACCAGCAAGCTGGTGCCTTCGGTTTACGATTCCATTTCCCAGGTGCGCACCTCCGTGCTTATTTATAAAGGTGAGGGGGGCACTCCCTATACTTTCCAATGGATAGCCACCCCGGGCATGGTGATTTTCTTCGCCACTTTCCTGAGCGGCTTCATCCAGAAGACGCCCCTCTCGGATATGCTCAAGGTGCTTAAATCCACCTTTGGCAGCTTGAAACCCACCTTCATCACCATCATCAGCATCATTGCCACGGCGAAAGTCATGGGCTACAGCGGCATGACCACCACCATTGCCGACCATACGGTGGCAGCCACAGGCCTCATGTACCCCGCCATCGCTGCCTTCATCGGCTCCGTGGGCGGCTTCATCACCGGCTCCTGCACCAGCACCTGCATCCTCTTGGGCAAGCTGCAGATTGACGCAGCCATCGCCATAGGTGCAGGAGAGAATGCCCAGACCTGGATAGCTGCTGCCAACGCCGTAGGAGCCTGCGCAGGCAAGCTCATAGCCCCCCAGAGCATAGCCATAGGCGTAGCCGCCATTGGTGCCGCAGGCAAGGGCAGCGAGAGCAAGATCCTTTCCCTGTCCATGAAAATCTACATACCCTTCACCATCGTGCTGGGCTTGCTGGTGTACTTTGGCAGTGGGAGGCTGGAGTGACAATTTGATTTGAAAGCGGTCAGCTGATAAGGTTATGGAGTAGGCATAGCTGGTGAGTATCATGATGGATAAAGCCTTTCAATTTGATTTGGCCTCGTGGAAATGGGTGGAATGTGATTCTCGATATATAATGCCAGATATCTCCGAACTTCCTCTTCATGTTGTATATCAATTCTGGGATAATGAAATCTCGAAATATAGATATTGCGTGTGGCATGATGCCAGTCAGCGCATGCTTGAAGTAGCTGAAATCAAATCGCCCGACTGCCTGCTTGATTCCCTTGGCAATGAGTATCAGGGCTTATTCGCCGTTGCTTTCAATCATGCAGATTTTTCGGCTATGGACTCTGTTGGAGCATTCGGTGTAGAAGAGGCACCATTTCGCTGGCGCGTATTTCAACGCAAGATAGGAACGCCGCTGCTTCTTGCTGTTGACTGTGCAACTGTGCCGCGAAAAGAAAAAAAACATGGGCATCGATCAAAAAACAGGACAATAGTGTACCAGCACTCTTTTTTGACATCACAAAGCAAGTACCTGGCAAACGATTCAGAGCGCTATGTGCCGGAAATAGTTTACCGAACTGCGCTGGAGGCCTTGCAGGATGATATAGCCACGTCTTTGGGAACTTTACCGATACTCACGCCCTGGATAAAAAACACTCATCTGGCAAGTTCTTTGCAGGCCTTTATTGAGCAGCCTTATGCTCCCAATGTGATTGCGCTGAAACCTTTTATAGGCCATCGCTTTGACGAGCTGTTTTCACATTTTACGCGAGATGATTTCGAGATTTTATCTCAGCAATTCAGTATTGAGCCTTCAGATGAACTGCGAGAGGCATATGCTTATAATCCCTATACCATAGTGATTTATTTATTGATGCGGCAAATGGGGATTTCGCACGACGGCCTTATTAGTAAGCTTTTTGATTTCGCAGATTCTTTCTTGGGTGTCAAGCTTGGCAGGTTTAGGTTTGATTGGGAGAAAAAGTGCATTGAAATAGAGTCAAAAGCAGGCTATAATAGTCCAGAATATTGGGTTAAAAGCTGTATGCTGGACGATGCAAAGTTTTTCATCAGCTGGCTGGCTGGGCAAAAAAAGACGGTGGATATTAAAAAATATCTGTTCCAATGCTTTATATGGTGTGCTCAGCCGAATAGATTGCATGACTTTTTTGAGATGTTCCATGAGTATTTTTCTCATATTGGGCAGCGCAATAAAGACAGGCTGCTGAATGAAGGCTTGACGATAAAAGCCATAGAGGACTGTGAACAAAGTATCGCCCAAGTGCGTATGAAAGCTAATATCGCCAGAAATGGCCGAACTATGGCGCACTTAGATGTGCAGGTGAACGGTCACAATTTCAGGGTGGTTGACAACGAACTTTGGTTGCCGTATATCTGCCAGCAACTTCATTGTGAGATATTAACTGATTATAGAGAAAAATGTTTTGCTGATAATATGGCACTGGTCAGCGTGGATAAGGGAGGCAAATTTGTTGCATGTATTGAATTGCACCTTGGTCGGTACAACACATCGACAGGTTCCCTCAAAGGCATCCACGGGGATTATAATTTAAGACCATCCAGGGGGATCTTGGAGGCTGCCATCTACTGGGCTAAACTGCATCGTCTGACTATTGAATCAGATACGCTTCAGCACACAGAATGCATATGGTATGATGATACAAAATTCCATCGTCGCAACTGCCCCCCAAGAAAGATATACAGCGCTAACATGCTGGATATTCTTCAGAAAATGGCTGAGCCCGATACAGAGAATGCCAACGCCTACTACCATGCCCTGGCGCTGCGATTGCAAGAGTCATCTATCCCGCATCTTGCCATGCCGGCTTTTTTAGTGCCCAAAACAGAAATGGAATATCTCGATTATGTGTTTCCGCAGGGGCGCAGGCTCTTTCGTGGAGCTATGGAGGGCATAGCCCAGGCTCAATATGAATTGGCTGCACTTTATCAAAACGACAGGTTTTTCCCTCCTGATCAGCAGCGGATGCTTTATTGGTGCAAGCAAGCAGCCCAAAATGGGCAGGTAGAGGCAATATGGCAAATGGCCGTCCTGTCATTGTGGGATAAGGATTTGATTCAAGCAAAAAATTGGCTGGCACAATTATCGCAGCATGCGGGAATGTTTGGCTATATGGCTAAGGCAGTATTGTATTTGCTGGAAGAGAATGCACTATCCATTAAAAATGTCATTGGCTGTATGAGAGGCTTTCAAGCAAGAGGGTGAGAAAAATATCCAAGTTTGAAGTTGCTCTGTCAGAGTCCTTTTTTACCTATGATTTTGCACAGGATAACTGGATCAAGCAGGAGTCTTCCTGGCATTATGCTGATGAAATGAGCAGTCAAAACATTGCGTTATGTTTTCGGGCACCAGGCTATGTTTGCGACTTAGATACCCAAGATAATGTCCTTATGATGTGGTGCGCGAAACATAATGCCTACGAGCAATGCCAGGATGATGGGACGACCAGCAGAGGGTGCCAAGCCGGGAGATTTCAATTTTTCATGGATAAAGTCTCCCCCGAACAAGCCTATGTGGTGGGCAAAAAGATCCCTATTCTTTGGTGCGTCAAACAGTTGGAAAATGAAGAAGCCCTGGAAGTAACGGTACATACGGCAACAGTAAAATTACCTAAAGCACTGAAAAAGTCTAACTACGGCACAATATATGAACCTGCAATAAAGCTGGGCAGCAAATTTGCCTATACATTCTATCCTGCCACAAAAACATGCAAGACATATCCTGAGGCCGCCCTTTCGCGCCAGTGGCGCATTGATTTTGAAATTCCCTTGGAAGTTTTTGATGAAGTGCAACTGCGCTTGCAGAAAATCATGGTCAGGCTGACGGGACGGAATATCCTCTTGCCGACACAAATAGAAAAAGCCAAATGGGAAGATTTATGGTTTGTCATAGATTATCCAGAGGATGTCCATATCGCCTATCTGAGAGATTTTTTTGGCCGTGCCTATGATCGTTTGTTTTTCAGGGAAAGGAACAACTATCAGCTGCTTTGCCAATTGCTGCAAATAGATCCTCCGAAAAGTGTACGCCGCTATTATTTGCAAAACCCGTATGCTATTCTACTATATACGTGGATGAAGCGGGTAGGTTTCCATGACATCAATGCCATCCGTATTTTTATGAAGCCTATGTATTACCAATACATGGCCTCCGTGCGCCTTGATTGGCGAACGGGCAAGATGAAGGGCTGCTCAATGCCGTGTGCTTTCAGTGGCAGTCATTTTGTATTTTATGTTCGATGGATGTTATTGCGTGGAAAGCAGGAAATGCCCTTGGTACGCCAGCTGGACAGATTGATGCGAGAAGGCTGGACGCGAATCTATGATGATATGCTGCGTATGTTTCATCTGTACTATTTGGTGCTCCCGGAAACAACGAAGGAATTGGTAAAAAGACGAGGCATCTGTTTGGATACGCATAACGCATTAGCTTGTGATACAGCAGCTGTCACGATTGTGGCAAAAAAAATAAAGTACAACGAAGAAGTGTATGCGCTGAACGGGGTGATTGGTGAAGTAAGTTTCAGGGTTATAGATCAAATGGCTGAACTGGCTGACATTGGCAGTGCTATGTCAAATTGCGTAGCTTCATATATGGATGCAGTAGTGAGATGGCGTACTATCATAGCAGTGGGAATGATTGGAAAAGAATACAAGATTTGCATTGAACTGCGCCCAAAAACGAAAGATGAAAAAAATCAGCCAATCGCATTTGCTTGTTATCAGGCCTTGGGAAGATTCAACAGAAAGCTTGAGGGGGTCGAAAGGGCAGCTTATCGAACGTGGATCAAGGAAAAGGGCATAGAAGATCTTACATAGGGAATGATGGCGCTGCAATCAAAAAGCATTCACTTTGAGAGGAAGGTGAATGCCGCAGGCTGACGGGTGAGGGATGAATTTCACAGGAGGATATAGATGGACTTTTGCAGGGAAGTTTTGGAAGAGGTAAAGGCAGGCAGGCTCGGCGTAGAGGAAGCGGCGCGGAAACTGAGGGCTGAGCCATTTGCAGATATCGGCGTGGCCAAGGTGGACTTGCACAGGAAACTGCGCAAAGGTGCCCAGGAGGTCATCTACGGGGCGGGCAAGACGGCAGGACAGATAGCCGCCATCTTGAAGGCCATGAGGGAATGCCAGGCCCTGCCGGTGCTGGTCACGCGCCTTGATCGGGACAAGGCAGCAGAGGTGCAGCAGGCAGTGCCGGAGTTTTGCTACCATCAGGAGGGGCAGGTGGGCATCCTCGGGGAAATGCCAGTACCGGACGGGCAGGGGAAAATCCTCGTGCTCACCGCAGGCACCAGCGATATGCCCGTGGCGGAAGAGGCAGCCCTGACGGCGGAGTTCCTTGGCAATGAAGTAGTGCGCTGCTATGATGCGGGAGTGGCGGGGCTGCACAGGCTGCTGGCCCATCTGGACGAAATCCTGGAGGCCAGGGTCATCATTGCCATAGCGGGCATGGAAGGAGCCCTGCCCAGCGTGGTGGGAGGCCTGGCCTCTGTGCCCGTGCTGGCGGTGCCCACCAGCGTGGGCTACGGAGCATCCTTCGGCGGGCTGAGCGCCCTGCTCTCAATGCTGAACTCCTGCGCCAGCGGAGTGTCAGTGGTGAACATTGACAACGGTTTTGGGGCGGCATTCCAGGCCAGTTTGATCAATCATTTGTAAGATTCGTTACTATGTAGTCTGCATGAGTTTACCAAAATAATATTATGTACTCAAACTTCCCACATAGAAAATACCAACGGCTCCTTGAAAACCGTATATCTCAAGAGATAAAATCCTCAAGCCGCCTGCAATAGGTGTTGCATGGACTCAGGCAGTTTGGACATAAACTTCGCATAGAAGGTTTCTACCTGCTCATCGGTAATATGGAATTCTTCCTGAACCGTTGCCAGCATAGCCTCCACTATGATTTGCATGGCTTCATGGTAGGTCATGTCAGCAACTTCGGCTATCATGATGTAGAACAGCTCGCCCAGCGTTCGATCGTCTTCATTATCACGCTTGGAAACTGCCAGAAGCATATAGCGGGTGAATACCATGGCAACATGGGCGGTAAGACCGTCGTAAGAAAGGCCGTGGTACTCTTTCCTAAGCAACAGGCTGCTCTTGCAAGTCTTGAAAAACACCTCGATGTCCCAGCGATGGCCGTAGATGCGGATTATGTCATTCTCGCTAAGGCTCATGTCCGTGCAGATTATGGCAATCCAATCTTTGCGGTTGTTGCGGTTGCGAACGCAGACGATGCGGGCATCAATGCCATTTTCGCCATTATTGTCCTGCCCAACTTTTACGGATACAGACAGAAGATACCTGGAACGGCCACGGCGTTTCTTGCTAGAAGCAAAAATCTGCTTGATGTCCATTGGTTTTCCTTCAAAGAGGTAGAATCTTTTGTTGCTGCGCTTTACCATAGCAATTGTGTTAAGGCCAAGCTTCCTGATATCCAAAAGCTGCTGGGGATTGGAGAACCAGCTGTCAAAGAGGACATACTTCGCTCTGTGGCCTGCTGCCAGGGCAGTCTTCAAGAGATCTATCATGACAGAAGTGGCCTTTTGGCGGGCCATGAGCCTGCGCTTCCCAGCAATAGTGCGCTTGTCTACCTTGTTGCAGGGGCCGAGAATCTTTTCATCATCATTCGATGCCAGAAGGGAGTAGTTGATGGGCAGGAAGGTGCAGCCATCCGTCCATCCCAAGGTCAGCAACCTGAAACCCTTCTTGCAACGCATTGAAACATGGTCAAATACCCAGGAGGCAAGTTCTGTGCGCTTAAAGCCAGCGCGCTCATACAGAGAGTCGTCAATGACAAAGCAGTCATCGCGGTTCTCGGATGTCAGTGGGCGAATGTGCCCGTTGATTATCCGCTCGGAAAGCATAGTGGTAAAGCGAAGCCAGTTTGTGCGAGGATTCATGAGGAAACGGTAGTAGGTGTTCTTGGAAAAGCCTTCACGAACTTTCCCCAGCTTGTGTTGCATGTAGAAGCTCCCCATGCGGAAGGCATTGGTCAGAGTGTAAGTGAACAACTCCTTGACAGGTATCCCCTTGAGCTTCGAGCCACCACACTTGCTCAAAAGGCTTATGATCCCATAGGCAGTGAGGAAATTTACAATAGAAGCAGAAACATTCTTTTCATCGGCAGATTCAAGTGATACAATAGACATGGCGTAAAACCTCCTTGGATAATGGTTTGTTAGCACTTCTATTGTACCAAGTTT
>CACZHK010000025.1 GCA_902780915.1 Pseudoselenomonas ruminantium
TTAAAATTGGTAACAAAACACGTGAAAGAGAATTACGCAAGCGGTCTACCGTAGACAGACAAAAGTCTTCGTGGAGTGAGTTTTTCAACACGCCCTAGATTCGCGTCGCTACGCCTGTGGTTTGTCGCCTGGCAGTGGACAGTTAATCTACGCAAATCTGGGCCAAGTTCATTTAATTAACACGCCCTAGGCGGCAGGAAATGAACGGAACTTGTAGAATTATTACGGTAAAATAATCAAATATAAGCAGAAAATGGAAAGGAGTTGCTTAGTAATGCTCACCATGACAGCAACAGTAAACGACATGCAGAACGACTTTCCAAAATACATAGCCTCCATCCTGAAGGGGTATGAAGTGGTTATTACAGATAATGGAAAGGAAATAGGGAAATTTGTTCCAAAGGTGAAATCGGCCACTCCACTTACTGATTCCATGATTGGGATTTTGAAAAGTGAAGATTCCGTCGAAGAAGAACGTGAGAACTATCTGAGGCAAAAGTATGAAATTGATAATTGATTCCAATATATTGCTTGATGTGCTCTATGCACGCGAACCACATGTTGAAAAATCGCTGTCTGTGTGGCGTTTGTGTGAGGCTGGGAAACTTCAAGGCTTTGTCTCGGTACTTACCTTTGCCAATATCGTTTACATCATGCGAAAAGAATTGGACGAAGAAAAAATAAAGGACTGTTGGGAAAAGCTTTCCAAAATATTTACCTTTGTCGATTTGCGGGTTGAGGATGTTGCTATGGCAACCAAAAGAAAAGGCAAGGATTTTGAGGATGAATTGCAAATGGTGGCGGCAGAAAGAGTGGAGGCAGATTATATTATCACACGGAATATAAAGGATTTCAAAAACAGTCTTATCCCTGTTTTGCCACCAGCTGAATTCATGGATTCCATTGCTAAAAGACTGTGAATGCAGAAAGTCCCATACATTGACTGTCCGGGGATTTTGCGATTCTTCGACCATCTTGGCTCTGCATGACTCCTCCTGGCGATAAGTAGAGCGGCATCATGGATTAACTTCAGGAGAAGACGAAGCGACTGAAAGACGATTTCAACATAGTGCTTGATAATGAAATTTATAAAATAGAGGGAGATCGCTCGCAGTATGTTGCCATAAATCAGGCGAAAGAAATGCTTAGAGCACAGTATGGCGTGAACAAGCGTATCACTGACGGACAATATGATAGATCGTTGGCCGTGAGGTGCGTCAATGGTACCTTCGTTGGCAAGAAGACGGAGAATATCATTGCTTACAGGGGAATTCCCTTTGTTGGCAAGCAGCCTGTCGGGGAATTGCGCTGGAAAGCACCAACTGAAGTTGTACCGGACAACGGCGTATATGAGGCGTATTATAATGCGAAAAGCGCCTACGGGAATGAGAACATGGAGACTGGTTCCCTGTTTTATCAGGGTGAAGACTGCTTGTATCTGAACGTTTGGAAGGCAGATGCGGGGAATAAAGTGAAAAAACCGGTCATGGTATGGATTCACGGCGGTGCCTTTGAAGCTGGCGGGACGGTAGATCCGATGTTTGACTGTCATAATTTCGTGAAAGAGAATCCGGATGTCATCGTCGTTACTATCGCCTACAGGCTTGGCCCCTTCGGCTTCCTGCATCTGTCACACCTGCCGGACGGCAAGGACTATGCGGATGCCCAGAACTTAGGGCTGCTGGATCAGAAGATGGCCTTGAAATGGGTTCATGAGAACATTGCCAGCTTTGGTGGCGACCCCGACAACGTGACTATCTGGGGTGAGTCTGCCGGCGCAGGAAGCTGCACTATGCAGCCGCTCATCGATGGTTCCCAGGCATATTTTAAGCGGGTCATTGCCCAGAGCGGTTCACCAAACCAAACGAAATCGGCATCAGAAGGCATCGCGTGTGCGAATGCGTTGCTGGACGCGCTTGGATGCAAGACTGTTGCCGATATGCAAAAAATCGATGCTCAAAAGATTTTTGAAGCATCTGCTGTGCTTAGTATGTGCCAATTTCCGGAAAGGGATGGACGCATTCTGCCTTTAGATCCCTATGGGGCTTACGCCAAGGGCGCTGCGAAGAATATAGAAATTCTCCAAGGCTGCAACAAGGATGAGTTCGACTTTTTCGTGTCCGGCTTTGGCGTGGAAGGGTTCAAGGAATGGGCTGCTGATCGGAAAGAGAGGGGGCTCTCTAATCTGACGAATAAAGAAAAAGCATTGGTGGAGAGTTTTGTAAGTGATGCAAAGGGAGAAAGCTACGAAGGGGACAGCCGCCTGTTCAGCCAGGTCTGGTTTATAGCGCCCATCTTCAAGCTGTCGGATTGCCAGACACAGGGGGGCGGTAAATCCTACACCTATTACTTCACGCCAGAATCTGCTTTACCTATAGTGAAATGCGGACATTCGATAGAGCTTGCAACCGTATTCAATCAACCAGAAATAACTTTTGACACGGGAAGAGCCTTTGACGAAACTTTCTCAAAGACCATGCGTAAAATGTGGGTTCAGTTTGCCAAGACTGGCAATCCTTCCCTCAGTGCAAGTATTTCCCCGGACGGCAAGGCAAAAGAGTGGCCGCTCTATGACTTAAAGGACAGAAAAGTGATGGTCTTTGACGAGTTCAACATCCATCCGGAAAAGGAAGCCGATAAAAAGATTGTGGATTGGGATAGAACATATTTCCTGCTAAAAAATTATATGCTTTTGCCGGTTCAGGCAGGCAAATGAACTGTCAGAGGCTTGGAAAGCCGGACTGATGAAAAACTATATTGCATATAAAGGAGTCTGGCGATTTGCTAGGCTCCTTTTTTGATGCTGGCGGAGTAAAATCTGTGACAATGTGGCATCTTGAAATTTTTCTCTCCTTTCGCCATAATATATGGGGGACAAGGGAAGGAAATTTCTTTCCCATGCAGAAAAGGTGATTTTGGGGAGGAATTTATTTGGCTAGATTTGGTAGCAGCAATGGCCTTTGTGTGCTTTATGTGGTGGTAGGCGCTGTTTTGGGAGGGCTTCTTGGGGAGCTTATGAAGATGAGCGAGATGCTCTCTGGAGTGGTGCCTTATCTGGTGACCAGCTATCCGGTGTTTGATATGACGCCTGTGACGGTGAATCTTTATGTTTTGCGGTTCACTTTGGGGCTGGCCTTTGCGCCAAATCTCATGAGCATTCTGGGCGTTGTGCTGGCGATTTATTTGTTCAGGAAGTATTGAGGAGGAGATATTTTGTTTATTCTGGCTTCCGGGTCTCCCAGGCGCAGGGAACTTCTGCAGCAGATTGGGGCAAAGTTTCGGGTGGCTGCCAGCGACGCAGCGGAGCTCAAGGGGGACAATTATGAGCCCTTTCAGCTGGTGCGGCACAATGCAGAGGTCAAGGCTGAGGCGGTGGCACGCATCAACAAGACGCTGCCCGTGCTGGGGGCGGATACGGTGGTGGCCCTGGAGGGACGGATTTTTGGCAAGCCTCGTAACGCGGAAGAAGCGAAAGCGATGCTGAAGTCTCTCTCCGGCAAGGTGCACGAAGTCCTCACGGGCATTGCCTGGGTCAAGGACGGCCACACTTTTTCTGAGGTCATCTCCACCAATGTGAAGTTCACCCAATTGGCAGAAGCGGAAATCGACAGGTATGTGCCCTGCAGGGTGGGGCGGCTGTTTTCATAGAAGGTATCGAAGGTTCTTACAGCAATGTGGTGGGGCTGCCCCTCTTTGCCATGGCGGCCCTGGCACGGAGAGCGGGGGTCGATATTTATGGCAGAGACGATTATGGTCAGGGATTTGCCCCTTGAGGAAAGGCCACGGGAAAAATTGGTGAGCTACGGGCCGGCTGTTCTTTCCAATGCGGAGCTTTTAGCCATCCTCCTGCGCACGGGTACCCGAGGGGAATCGGTGCTGCGCATGGCAGAGAGGGTACTGGCCTATTGCAAGGACAGGGGGCTGGCCTCCATGGTGCACATGTCCGTGGAGGAACTGGCCAAGATACACGGCCTGGGTCCTGGCAAGGCTGCCACTGTGCTGGCGGCGGTGGAACTGGGCAGGCGGCTGGCTATTGCCGAGGCCAGGGTGGAGATCATCCACGGGCCGGAGGATGTGGCCCGCTTTGCCATGCCTCATTTCCGTCACGAGACGAAGGAGCATTTCGCGGTGCTCCTGCTGAACACCAAGAACCATATCCTGGCCATGCCGGTGATTTCCCAGGGGAGCCTTACGGCTTCGGTGGTTCATCCCCGGGAAGTTTTTGAGGCAGCAGTGCGGCACTCGGCGGCTTCCATGATTCTCTTGCACAACCACCCCTCTGGCGACCCCAGTCCCAGCCGGGAGGACATCGCCGTGACGGAGCGGCTGGTGAAGGCGGGGCAGATCATGGATATCCCGGTGCTGGACCATGTAATAATAGGAAATGATTCCTTTGCCAGCCTCAAGGAAAAGGGTCTGATGGGGGCTTGAAAGGGACTGAATTGGGGCGTGTCAGAAAAAGTGTCTCCATTTGCAAAAAAAATCCCCCACAGCACCATAACTTGTGCTACAATGGTGCTTGTGTTATTTCTATGAATTTGATTTCTGAAGGGAGTTTATAAATCAACATGTGGAGTCTTTTTGGTGGTTTTTCTCACGATATGGGTATCGATCTCGGTACCGCAAACACGCTGGTGCACGTGAAGGGCAGGGGCATTGTGCTCCGTGAGCCTTCCGTGGTGGCTATCAAGAGCGATTCCGGCGACATCCTGGCAGTTGGTGAGGAAGCCAAGCGCATGATTGGCCGTACCCCCGGCAACATCGTGGCCATCCGCCCCATGAAGGACGGTGTCATTGCAGACTTCGATGTGACCCAGGCCATGCTGAAGTACTTCATCGCCAAGGCCATGAATTCCAAGACCTTGATTTCCAAGCCACGTGTAGTGGTGGGTGTGCCCTCCGGTGTCACCGAGGTGGAGAAGCGTGCGGTCATCGATGCTGCCCAGCAGGCAGGTGCCCGCGAGGCTTACCTCATCGAGGAACCCATGGCAGCTGCCATAGGTGCTGGTTTGCCTGTGGAAGATGCTACCGGTTCCATGGTCGTGGATATTGGCGGCGGCACCACGGAAATCGCCGTGATTTCTTTGGGCGGCATCGTCACCAGCCGTTCCATCCGCGTGGGCGGCGATGAGATGGACAGTGCTATCGTGCAGTACATCAAGCGCATGTATAACCTGATGATCGGTGAGCGCACGGCTGAGGACATCAAGATTGAGATTGGCACCGCCATCGTGACCCCGGATACTGACCGCACCATGGACATCCGTGGCCGCGATCTGGTGAGTGGCCTGCCCAAGACACTGACGATCCAGGCCAAGGAGATTCGCGAAGCCCTCAATGAGCCTATCTTCAAGATCATCGATGCTGTCAAGAGCACTCTGGAGAAGACTCCGCCTGAACTGGCGGCAGATGTCATGGATCATGGCATCATGATGACCGGTGGTGGCGCGCTCCTCACCAATCTTGACAAGCTTCTCTCCAATGAGACGGGCATGCCGGTGCTAGTTTCCGAGGACGCACTTTCCTGTGTAGGCGAGGGCACGGGCAAGTCCCTGGAAAATATTGAACTCCTGAAGCGCGTCGTCATGACGAGCAAGAAGCTGAACTCGTGAGCCGGGTAAGACGCGATAAAAAGTCCCCCAAGAGGTTTTGGGCACTGCTCTTTGTCCTTGTCAGCCTGTTCTGCCTGATTCTTTTTGCAGCCAGGGGACGTTTCCAGGCGCCCATAGCGAGCCAGACTGTATCATTGATTCTTTCGCCCTTCCAGCAGGCAGTGTCCTGGGTGGGGAGCGAGCTGAACTATGTCACCAGCAATATCTGGGAGATTGTCACTGTCCATGAGCAGAACAAGATGCTCAGGAATGAGGTGAACCAGCTGCGCCAGCAGAATCTGCAGGCCAGCGACTTTGCGGCGGAGAACGCCCGCTTGCGGGAGCTCCTGGGCTACAAGCAGGCCGCCACTCAGTTTGATTTGGTGGCAGCCAGAGTCATTGGCCGTGAGTCAGCTACCTGGTCCAGCATGGTGGTCATCAACAAGGGCCTGGGGGATGGCGTGAACAAGGATATGGCTGTGGTGACGGAAAAGGGGCTGGTGGGCCGCGTGGTGGAAGCAGGCCCCAACTCCTCCAAGGTGCAGCTGATCCTCGACCCCCGTTCCTCGGTGGGCACGCTGGTGCAGCGAGCCGAATCCAGAGTCACGGGCATCGTGGTGGGGGATATTGATAACCCCACCATGCCGGATATGGAGAACATCCCCAAGACTGCCGATGTGCAGGAGGGGGATCTCATCATCACTTCGGGTTATGGCGGTGTCTTCCCCAAGGGATTGCCTGTGGGGATTGTGACCACCCTGAAGAACGATGATGGTGGACTGCTGAAGATTGCCGTGCTGGAGCCGGCGGTGGACTTCCAGAAGCTGGAGGATGTGGCAGTGATCACAGCCTCCCGGGAGGCTCCGCCGGAACCTTTGAAGCCGCCTGTCCAGACCCCGGGCACGGAGACAGATCCTGTTACGGGTGAGCCGAAGCATGCAGAAGGGCAGGGGAACTGAGCTTGAAAAAGATAGGGAAATGGGCGGCCTTCGCCGCTGTCCTCTTTGTCCTTCAGACCTCTCTGCTGCCCCTGATGGCTTACCACGGCGTGACGGCGGATCTCTTGCTGCTGCTCACTGTCTCCGTTGCTTTTTTGCGCGGCAACAAGCAAGGCGCCTTCATGGGCTTCGGGACAGGGCTGATGCAGGATCTGGCTACGGGTACCTTCTTCGGGGTGAACACCCTCTCACGCACGCTGCTGGGCCTGCTCTTCGGGCAGTTCTCCGACAGGGTCTTCAAGGAGCAGTTCTTCCTGCCGGTGCTGGCTTCTATAGCGGCTACCATACTCAACTATTTTATTTTGGCTCTGCTTATGGTATTATTAGGATACCGCTTTAATCTCGAGAGCCATGTGCAGCAGATGCTTGTGCCCATGCTCCTGTATCAGCTGGCTTTTGCCTATCCTGTGCATTATCTGACTTACAGGCTGGACAAGCGTCTGGAAGAGAAAAAGTAACAAATGGATTGAAGCAGGCACCTGAAACAAGGGTGCCTTGCTTAATGTTTTGACGCATTAGTTTTCCCGGGAGAGATTGTTTTGACGGAGATTGATGAATACGGCGAAAGGCTGAAAGTCTTCGGCTGGCTGGCAGTGCTGGTCATCGTGGTGCTTATCGCCAGGGCCTGCTACTTGCAGATTTACGATGGGGAGACTTATGCCCGCCTGGCAGAAGGCAACCGCATCCGCCTGATACCTGCCATGGCCCCCCGAGGCAACTTTTTCGACCGGAACGGAGAGCTCCTGGTGGTGAACAGGCCTGGTTTCACAGTTTCCCTGCTGCCTCTAAATAATCCCGTTTCCGATGAGGTGGTGGAGAGGCTCTCGGTGCTCCTGAAGATGCCCAAGGAGGATATCCAGCAGAAGATTGATGCCCATGTGGGCTTCGACCCCATCCGCATCAAGACGGATGTGATGGCGGATGTGTATTCCGTCATCGAGGAACAGAAAGATAAATATCCCGGGGTGGTCATCGAGACCCAGCCCATCAGGGACTATATCCTGAATGAGGAGGGTGCCCATACCTTCGGCTATGTCAGCGAAATCAATGATGTGGAGCTGGAAAAGAAGAAGGATGAGGGCTACAAGTCCGGGGATATCATCGGCAAGTTCGGCCTGGAAAAAATCTACGATAAGGAACTGCGCGGCGCTGACGGCGGCGAGCAGGTGGAGGTGGACGTGGCAGGCAAGCCTGTCCGCCGCCTGGGCAGGAAGGAGCCACTCCCCGGCGATGACCTCTATCTGACCATCGACAAGCACATCCAGGAAGCGGCAGAAAAGGCCGTGGATGAGCGCCTCAGGCTGATTCATGCCAATGCGGCGGCAGCGGTGGTGATGAATCCCCAGACCGGCGAGGTGCTGGCCATGGTCAGCCGTCCGGCCTTCAATCCCAACCTCTTCGCCCGGGGCATTTCCGTCAAGGACTGGAACAAGCTCAATAATAATCCTTACCATCCCATGGACAACAAGACCATCACCGGCGAATATCCCCCGGGGTCTACCTTCAAGATTGTCACAGGCACAGCGGCCCTGACCGAGGGCGTGGTCTCCCCAGAGGAGCAGATCTTCGACTCGGGCCATCACTGGATCATTCCCAAGGGCAATGCTGATGGCGAGGCTCTGGGCTGGCTGAATTTCCGCTCCGCCATGGCCCACTCGGATAACGTGTATTTCTACGAGATGGGCAACCGTCTGGGGATTGACAGGCTGGAGCGCTATGCCCGCATGTTCGGGCTGGGAGCCATCACGGGCATTGACCTGCCTTATGAGTCCGATGGGCTGGTGGCCAACCGCAAGTATAAGGAGAAGAACTTCGAGGATGGGGACTGGTATCTGTCCGAGACATTCGATGCCGCCATCGGCCAGGGCTTCAATCTGGTGACCCCTTTGCAGGCCGCTATGGTCATGGGTGAGATTGCAGCAAATGGCAAGAGGTTCAAACCTCATCTGGTGAACCGCATCGTGGGGCCGGATGGCAAGATTGTGAAGGAGTTCAAGCCGGAACTGCTTTCTACCCTGGATGTCAGGCCGGAGGTTATCCAGCTGGTGCAGGAGGGCCTTCATGAAGTGTCCACCTATGGTACCGCCGCCAGCATCTTCCGTGGTTTCCCGGTGCAGATTGCGGGCAAGACGGGGACGGCGGAGAACCCCCATGGCAGGGATCACGGCTGGTTCGTGGCCTACGGCCCCTTCGAGAATCCCACGGTGGTTGTGGCCGTGGTGGTGGAGCAGGGCGGCTATGGTGCCCAGTCCGCCGTGCCAATTGGCAGGGAAATACTGGAAGCAGCCTTTGGCATTGAAAAGCCCAAGGAAGATAATAAAGCTAAGCAAGCCGGCAGTAACTAATTGTCATATCTTGAAATGAGGATAGCTATGAGTGAAGATATGGTGAAAATCAAGGGCGGCAGGTCGGGCCTTTCCCTGACTTTTGCCCCCGAGGCAAGTTTCGAGGATATCCTGCATCACTTGCAGGGAAAACTGGAGTCAGGCTCCGGCTTCTTCCTGAGGGGAACCATGGTGTTCCTGCCCCGGGATGTGCTGACGGATGCTCAGAGGGAAAAGCTCCAGAAGCTCTTCCATGAGCATGGCCTGATCTGCAGGGTGCAGCCTCTGGAGGGGGAGAATCATCTGGAGAAGTCCCAGGCAGCTCCGGCCTCTGCTGCTGAGAGCCAGCCCCAGGCAGCCCCTGCAGCGTCCCAGAATCCTGATGTGCAGGAGATGCTGGTGGTGAACAAGACTGTGCGGGGGGGGCAGGAAATCCGCACCAAGAGTTCCGTGCTGGTGTGCGGCAATGTGAATCCCGGCGCCCAGATTATCGCCGGGGGCAGCATCGATGTGCGGGGCATCTGCCGGGGCATGGTCCATGCCGGAGCCTTTGGCGATACTTCTGCCATAGTGGTGGCAGATCATCTCATGCCCACCCAGATCCGCATTGCCAGCTTCATAGCAAGGTCTCCGGATCATATGGATATGACTGAAAAAGCTGAACGGGCGTCCATCAAGGATGGGCAGATCGTAATCGAACCAATAGAAAGGTAGGAATTTGCAAATGAGCGAAATCTATGTAATCACCTCTGGCAAAGGCGGCGTTGGCAAGACCACGACAACTGCTAATCTGGGCATGGGCCTGGCCATGCGGGGCAAGAAGGTAGTGCTGGTGGATACGGATACGGGTCTGCGCAACCTGGATCTCCTGCTGGGCCTTGAGAACCGCATCATGTACGATCTGATCGATGTCACTGAGGGCCGCGTGCCTTACAAGAAGGCCTTGGTGCGCCACAAGAAGTATGAGAACCTCTTCCTCCTGCCCACTTCTCAGGTGAAGGACAAGAATGCCGTCAATCCCGAGCAGTTGGTGAAGCTCTGTGAAGAACTGCGCCAGGAATTCGACTATATCCTCATCGACTGCCCTGCAGGCATCGAGCAGGGCTTCAAGACTGCCATTGCCGCTGCTGATGTAGCTATCGTGGTGACTATGCCGGAGATTTCTGCCGTGCGCGATGCGGACAAGATCATCGGTGAGCTGGGACGGGCTGACAAGGAGAACATCAAGCTCATCGTCAACCGTATCCGTCCGCAGATGGTGCAGAGCGGCGATATGCTGGACATGGACGATATCAATGACATCCTCTCCCTGGAGTGCATAGGCCAGGTGCCCGATGACGAGATGGTGGTCACCAGCACCAACCGCGGCGAGCCCTGCGTGGCCTTGAGTGGCTCTCAGGCCGGCCAGGCCTATAGGAACATCGTGGGTCGCATCCTGGGCGAACCTATCCCCTTCATGACCTTCCAAAAAGAAGGCATTTTGGCAAGGCTCAAGCGCATCTTTAGTCTTTAAGGGGAGGTGGTTTACTTATGATGGAAGCATTGATGAAGATTTTTGGCAAGAAAGAGCCATCAGGCAAGGTGGCTCGCAATCGCCTGAAGGTGGTACTGGTGCATGACAGAATAAACATTTCCCCGGAAATCATGGAAAATATGAGAAATGATATCGTGAAGGTCATTTCCAAGTATGTGGACATAGACATGAATGCCATGGAAATGTCCCTGGCCAATGATGACGATTCCGTGGCTCTGGTGGCCAATATCCCCGTGAGCCGCATGAAGCACGATAAGGGCGGGCTGAAGTGAAAAAGGGAATGCTGCGGCGCATGGATTTTACGCTGCTGATGGCATCTATAGGCATCATCATCATGAGCCTGGTCATTATCGGCAGTGCCACCCATATCAATACTCCCGGTGAGGAGCGCTATTATTTCGTCCAGCGGCAGGGCATCTTTACCATCCTGAATATTGCCGCTGCTGCTTTTTTCATGAACTTTGACTACAAGATGCTGCAGGGCTATGGCAAGAAGCTCTACATTTTCAACCTGGTGATGCTGCTGGCAGTCATGCTGGTAGGACAGTCGGCTCTCGGTGCCCAGCGCTGGATTTCCATCGGCCCCATCAGCATCCAGCCTTCGGAGTTTTCCAAGCTGATCATGATTGTCTGCCTGGCCTCTGTGCTGGAGGAACGCGTGGGCAAGCTCAATACCCTTGATGACCTCCTGCCTGTGGCGGCTTACATGGGGGTGCCTTTCCTGCTGGTGCTGAAGCAGCCTGACTTGGGCACGTCCCTGGTCTTCATGGCCATCTTCTTCGGCATGGTCTTCGTGTCGGGCATCAGGCTGAAGCTGCTTTTTGGTATCTTCGGGGCGGGCATTGCCGCCATGCCCATACTTTGGCATTTTTTGAAGGACTATCAGAAAATGCGCATCATGGTCTTCATGGATCCCAACGTTGACCCCCTGGGTTCAGGCTATCACATCATCCAGTCCAAGATAGCCATTGGCTCGGGCATGCTCTTTGGCAAGGGGCTCTTCGAGGGCACCCAGAGCCAGCTGAACTTCCTGCCCGAGAACCACACGGACTTCATCTTCGCCGTGGTGGGGGAGGAACTGGGCTTTATCGGCTGTGTCTGCCTGCTCTTGCTGTACCTGGTGGTGCTCTGGCGGGGCGTGCAGATTGCCAAGGACGCAGGCGATGTGTTCGGCAGGCTGCTGGCGGTGGGCATCACCTCCATGTTTGCCTTCCACATTCTGGTGAACGTGGGCATGACCATGGGCATCATGCCTGTCACAGGCATTCCCCTCCCGCTCATGAGCTACGGGGTAAGTTCCTTGACTACCAATATCATGGCCATAGCTATATTGATGAATATTCAGCTGCGAAAGCAGAAATTATTATTCTAGTATTTGTGGGGAGATCCCGGTGCTTGGTGCGGGATCTTCCTTTGTCTTTTCTTAAATTGTGAAGGAGAACGAAAGCATGTCAAAAGCAGGAACGGTACAGGTGCCTCACGAGGTGTTGCAGTCTGTCCTGAAACCTTCCCGCTATACCGGCGGCGAGTGGAATGCGGTGCATAAGGATTGGGATGCGGTGGATTGCCGCTGGGCTTTGGCCCTGCCGGATGTCTATGAAGTGGGCATGAGCAATTTGGGCCTGGCCATCCTCTATGAAATTTTGAACAGTGAAAAAGATATTGTGGCTGAACGTGTCTATGCTCCCTGGACGGATATGGAAGCGGAAATGCGGGCACGCCGGATGCCGCTGTTTTCTTTGGAATCCAAGCATGAGATTGCTGCCTTTGACTTCCTGGGTTTTTCCCTCCAGTACGAGATGATCTACTCCAATGTGCTGAATATGCTGGATTTGGCAGGTATCCCCATCTGGGCGAAAGACCGCAGCGAGGAAATGCCCTTCATCGTGGGGGGCGGCCCCTGCGTCTACAATGTGGAGCCCTTGGCAGATTTCTTCGACTTTTTCATCATCGGCGAGGGCGAGGATGCGGTCAAGGACGTGTCCAAAGCTTTGTTGGAATGGAAAGATGCGGATTGTCCTGGCGGGCGCCGTGGCTTCTTGGAGTCTTTGTTGGAGATTCCCGGCATCTATGTGCCTTCCTTCTATCAGCCGGAGTATGCAGGAGCCGGCGAGGAAGGGGATTTCAAGGCTTTGACCCCCCTCAGCCCCAAGGCCAGGCCTATCATCTACAAGCGGGTCATGAAGGATATGAATACCGCCAAGTCCGTGGAGCGTCCCTTGGTGCCTTTCATGGATATCGTCCACAACCGCATCATGCTGGAACTGTTCCGCGGCTGCTCCCGGGGCTGCCGCTTCTGTCAGGCGGGCATCTGCTATCGTCCTGCCCGTGAGCGCCGGGAGGCAAATCTGAAGAAGATGGCCAGGAAGCTGGTGGATTCCTCCGGCTATGACGAAATGAGCCTCACTTCCTTGTCCTCGGCAGATTATTCCTGCCTGGGACAGCTGGTGGATGATCTGCTCCACGATTTCAAGGAAGAAAAGGTCAGCTTCTCCCTGCCCTCCCTGCGCATTGACAGCTTCTCCATAGACCTGGCCCATAAGATGCAGCAGGTAAGGAAGTCCGGCCTCACCTTCGCCCCCGAGGCGGGCACACAGCGCCTGCGGGATGTCATCAACAAGGGGGTCACGGAGGAAAACCTCCTCACTGCCTGCGGCGCAGCTTTCCGTCAGGGCTGGAAGCAGGTGAAGCTCTACTTCATGATGGGCCTGCCCACGGAAACCGACGAGGACATCATCGGCATTGCGGAGCTGGCCAAGAAGGTGGTTGACCTCTACACGGAGATCAAGGGCCGCCGGGGCGTCAAGGTCACCATTTCCGTATCTTGCTTCGTGCCCAAGCCTTTCACCCCCTTCCAGTGGTTCGGGCAGCTGCCCATCGAGGAATTCGAGCGCAGGCAGCGGCTCTTGAAAGAGCATATCAGGGACAGGGCCATTACCTTCAACTATCACGATGCCCGTCTCTCCGTTATTGAGGGTGTGCTGGCCCGAGGTGACCGCCGTCTTGCCAAGGTCATCTATCAGGCCTGGGCAGATGGGGCCAAGTTTGATGGCTGGTCTGACCTGTATAAGGATGAAATCTGGCACGAAGCCTTCGAGAAGTGTGGCATAGACCTCAGTTATTACAACGCCCGCCACCGTGAATTTGGCGAGGCACTGCCCTGGACCCACACTTCTCCTGGCGTGAATGAGGAATTCCTCCGCCGGGAGTGGGACAAGGCCATGGCCGGGGCTCTCACCGAGGACTGCCGCCGGGGCCGCTGCTCTGCCTGTGGCATCTGCACCAATCTCAAGGTTAATGTGGTGGACTATGCCAGGGAGGAGCAGCAGCGCTTAGAGGAAGAAGCCTTGGCCAGAAGTGTCAGAGGTGAGGGCGAAGCCGTGAAGGAAGCCCTGGGCAGCGGCGCTGCAGACGGTGAGGGCACCTTCAGGCCCCAGAGGGCGCAGAAAGGCTCCCCCAAGCATCCCGGCACTCAGCGGAAGCTTTACAAGTACCGGGCTGAAATCACCAAGGGGGACGAGCTGCGCTATGTGTCCCATCTGGACTATGCCAATATCTTCCTCAGGGCCTTTGACCGCTCCAAGCTGCCCATGGCCTACTCCGAGGGCTTCAATCCCCATATGAAGGTGGCCTTTGCTTCTGCCTTGTCCTTAGGCGTTACCAGCCGGGCAGAGTATATGGACTTCGAGCTGACGAAGGAAGTGGCCCAGCCCGAGGTTTGGGACAGGCTGAAAGCCCAGCTGCCTCCAGGAGTGGAGGTAAGGGAACTGAAGCTCCTGCATGAAAAGGCTCCGGCTCTCATGGCCCAGACTGATGAAGCACGCTATAGCCTGCTGGTGCCCTATGAGGGAACCGAGGCAGAGGCACAGGCTGCTGTCAGCGCCTACAATAAGGCGCCCCATGCCATCTATAATCGCGTGACACCCAAGAAGAAGCGGGAGATTGAGACCAAGCAGTACATGCTGAAGCCCGTTACCGTGGGATTTGCTGAGGGCGATTTGAAATTGGACTTCGATATCTCCGTCACCCCCGAGGGCAGCGTGAAGCCACTGGAGGTGTTCGCGGTCATTGTGGAAAGCTTCGGTCTCAAGGCCGAGCCTAATCAGGCCCTCATCGAGCGCACCGGCCTTCTGGGCAAGGGGCGCAGGCTGATAGATTTGGTGGACTGACTTAAGCCTTCCCTTGAGGGAAAGGCGTAAAAAACACTTTTGGAGGTAAGCCAATGAAGACCATCCTGGCAAATGTGGTGCCGGAGGAGACCCGGCTGGCCATGGTGAATGATACAGATGGCGAACTGGAGATGGTGGAGTATGAGAGGGCAAGCACTGCCCATCTGGTGGGCAATATCTACCGGGGGCAGGTGCAGAATGTCCTGCCGGGCATGCAGGCGGCCTTTGTGGATATAGGTGGGGAGAAGAACGCCTTTCTCTATATAGGGGACGGATTGCCCTATGGGGAGGGGGAGGCGCGCCAGCTGTCCCACCAGAAAATCCATATCGGGCAGATTCTGCCGGTACAGATCGTGAAGGATGCCGTGGGCACCAAAGGCCCGCGGGCCACCATGCACATTTCCCTGCCTGGGAGGCTCCTGGTGCTCATGCCTACTGCTGCTTATATCGGCCTTTCCCGCCGCATCACTGATGAGGAGGAAAGGGCCAGACTGCACGGGATTGCAGGCCGCATCTGCCCTGAGGGCATGGGCCTTATCATCCGTACGGCAGCGGAGGGGGCTGCGGAAGAAGTCCTGAAGGCTGATGTGGAGGCGCAGCTGCGCATCTGGAATTCCATCCTGGCTCGCTTCAAGCTCAAGGGGCAGCGCAAGGGAGCACTCTTATACCGTGATGCAGACCTCCTTATCCGCTGTGTGAGGGATCAGCTGACGGAAGATGTGTCAGCTCTGGTAGTGGATGATTACCAGTCTTACCTCAGGGTAAAGGAACTGGCAGAAGCTCTGGCTCCGGAGCTGGCCAAGCGTGTGCAGTATTATGAAGGGAAAAAGCCCCTGTTCCGTGAGTATCAGGTGGAAAAGGAACTGGAAAAGTTGGGCGACAGGCAAGTGGAGCTGAAAAGCGGCGGCTTTCTGGTCATAGACAAGACAGAAGCTCTTACTGTCATCGATGTGAATACCGGCAGCTTCGTGGGGCGCTCACGGCTTTCTGACACGGTCTTCCAGCTGAATCTGGAAGCAGCGGCAGAGATCATGAAGCAGATTCGCCTGCGGGATATTGGCGGCATCATCGTGGTTGACTTCATCGACATGGAAACTGAGGAGCAGAAGGAAAGCCTCCTGCAGAAACTGCGTGAGCTTACTGTGAAGGACCGCACCAAGATGACCATTGTGGACATCACCAGCCTGGGTCTGGTGGAGATCACCCGCAAGAAATCCCGTACTAACCTTGAGTCCCTGATTTACACGGAATGCCCTGTCTGCCACGGCAGGGGGCGGGTGGAGTCTCCCGAGACTGTCAGCATCCGCATCAGCCGGGATATCCGCAGGCTGGAAAAGAAATGCCATGCTGTGGATGGCTATGATATAGAGGTGCATGACAGCGTGGCAGATGAGCTGGGCGCTAACCAGCTGCTGATGAATCTGGCAGCGGAATTCGCCTTCGACTTGAAGGTCATAGCCAGGCCGGATTTCCACCCGGAGAGTTACACCATCGTGCAGACAGATTCAGACAGGGATTGATGGCATACGAAAAGCGACCAGGTATTTATGATTTCTTTGGGAAATTGTAGATACTTGGTCGTTTTTTTATATAGGGCGTATCATGGTAGCAAATAGGCTAAGGGGGCAACATGAAGGCATTATAGGTGGGAAAATGCTAATGTATCAATAAAGTTAATAAATAGAAAATAATGAAAATGTCTTGCGGGGGGGGACTCTTGTGCTAAAATATAGTATACGGTGTAACATTGTAATGTATGTGTAGGAGGCGGGAAACTTATGTTGAAGAAGTTTTCTCAGGCAACCAAGGAAGCGCTAGGGAATTATGTATATGTTTTATCCTGTCCTGATACCAAGAAGCCTTTCTACATAGGTAGAGGTAAAGGTGACAGAGTTTTTGAACACTTTAAAGAAAAAGAGGGAGATAATAAGGCCAAGCGTGAGAAGATAGATGGCATACTGAAGCAGGGGAAAGAAGTTGACGTTGATATTCTGGCTCATTGCTTGACTGAGGCAGAAGCCGCATTGGTGGAGATGGCGGCAATAGATTTGATTGGCAAGCAGAATCTTACCAATGATGTTCGTGGCAAAGATGCAGGCAAGAGAGGTCGTGAATCTGCAAAGAATATTGACTCACGATATAGTGGGGCTAAACTGACAGAAGATGATATAACTGACAATGTTGTTCTGGTGAAAATAAACGAGCTTTATGAGCCGGACTTTGCGCCATTTGAGATTTATGAAGCTGCAAGAGGATATTGGGAAATGGATATAAAGCGGGCAAAGTCTGTAGATTATGTGCTTGCTGTATGCAACGGAATTGTATTGGAAGCGTACAAGCCCACAGAATGGCTGCCCGCCGGTACGACATGGCGAACAATCAAGATGGAAAATGAGGACTTGACAAATAGGGTTGAGTTTGTAGGGAATGTGGCGCCACAAGAAGTACATGATAAATATTGTGGAAAGTCTGTGGTGGAGTTGTTTGGCAAATATCCGGGGACTTTTAAGTATGTGGATAAGAGAAAAGCAATCGGAAAATGAATCTGAATGAAGGAGGTGAAAAGAATGAAAGCGTGTAAAACTATAGTTCTAATAATGTTGATTTTAACTGCTGTTATAGGGGCGTGTTCTGCAAATGATGCTTACAAAAATAATCCTGACTATAAAATGATTTATGATACTGAGTATGGGAATATTGATTATTTGGATATAAAATCAATCGAAGTGCTAAAGTATGAGCCACCTATTTATGAGATAAGATTCAAGAGGGTATGTTATCATACAACTGACCAATCAAAAAATCAAGTATTAACGTTTAAATTTCGCTATAATTATGAAACAAAACAGCTATGGTATATGAATAAAAATGGAGAATGTCACGAATTTAATGTATACAAAGACTATGTGCATTGTATGTTTGCGGATGAGGTTTTTAAAATAGCATATGGGATACCATTTTATAATAAAATAGAAAATGGGCGTATAGCTCTGTGTGGTCTTTCCCCATTACATGGAAATTTTCAGCAATTAATGCGGCAACTTGAGGAAATGAAACAATCGCAGCCGTTAGGATTGATAAGGAAAGGGAATAATGTATTTCCAGGAGGAACTAAGTGGATATATAATGACAAAAGGAAAACGATGGTACTGTTTTTTAGAAATGATGGTTCGTTGATGTATATAGTGGTTTTGGCTGCCACAGGTGGAGTGACACCTGATGGAATTGGTTTGGGCGCAAAGGGGAAGGAAATCATAGGAAAATATGGTCCTATATGTAGCTCGGATCTTGATATGATTAACAAAGATTATTATCACTATGCTAGTGCAGATGGTTGTCATATATTATTTGAAATGATGAATGGGGAAGTAAGATATATACAGGCCTGGTGCCAAGAGACTTAATGGATGGAGACTTATGGATATTGAGCAGGTGTGTTAGATATATAGAGGGGGATTTCTGTGTTGGGAAAAATTGGAGTTGCCTTGAGCATGGAGGCTATAGTTGCCAGTTTTGTGGTAGCTGTACTTACTTGCCTTGCTGCTAGACAGTTTATAAAAAGTCGCATGAAAGATGATGGAATAGTTACGGAAATAGAAATTTATAAGAGGTAAGCTTAAGGCTGAGGCAGGTTATACCTGTATGGGGCTGAAAAACAGGAGATAGTTTATATGGCTAATAAAGTATTTTCCATACTGAGCATGGAGGCTATAGTTGCAAGTCTTTTAGTAGCGTTTCTTACAATTCTTGCGTGCCGTCAATTTATAAAAAGCCGTTTGGAAAACGAGTCTGATCCTCTGCCGTTTAAGGATAATGGCTTTGAAAGAGGTATAGCAGTTGGTGTTTTCGGAATAGAAGCGATTTATTTCTTTTTTACCGATCCTGCACCATATGTGGAAGATGCAGCGGTTCAAGTTGTTTGCGATACTGTGATGTATATCGTTTCATTCTTAGTGCTCTATGGAATTTTCACTTTATTCGGAATAAAGAGGGAGAATAGTGCTAGAAGGGCAGCGTTGGCTTTTGTTTGGATGGTTTGGCTCTATATATGCTTGTTTACTCTGTATTTCTATTCTATGTTAGCGGATTGACGGGATAATTATCACTAGGTGCATATGTTAATGTACATGGAGGTGGGCTTATGTATAGGATGATGAGATTGGTGGCGGTATGCTTGCTGATTTTATGTTGCTTAATTTCTGTGGCATGCAAGACACGCTCTAGTGATAACACTGGAAGCTACAAACAGACAACTGCAACTACGGAAGCCCCTGCAGCCACTTCGCCAAAGCCAGTTGCAGAGCCAGCTAAGGAGCCGGTAGCACCTGTTTCTGCCAAAACAGAACCTGCGGTAAGCCCGCCCAAGTCTGCGACCGTCACGGCAAATGATATTCAGACCGCAGCTGATAATATGGTGGCGGCAGTGTTGGCTGTTTGCCAGGGAGATGCAGCAGCTGCACGTCCGTATTTGGTGCAGGGAACGTATAATGCGGCGGATATCCCAAAATTTTCTTATGGATTTAATACTGCATTGAGCGTTATTACAGGTAAGGCTTATGTTCCGTTTTATGTAGTCACTGATAATCCTGTAATTGTTGATGTGGATACGATAACATTTGATTTGTATTTGGAATATGAGGGGCTTGTCGAGGGATACCCTGGTGTGGTGATGAAGCGTAAGGGCGGGACTTGGAAAATGACGTTTGATTCATTTCTCAGGGCGTTGTCCAATGGCGGTTTGTTGTAAAATAAGGAAATATTAATAGAGTACAAGTAAATGGAAGGGAGGTAAAGACTTGACAAAATTAAGATGTTATAAGATGAGATTTGGATTTGTTTTTACGCTGTATGTGGCATGTGCAATTTTCTTGTCAGGTTGTACGCCTACCAAAGCATGGCTTAACAGGGATTATCTTGGGGGGACTGTGACTAATCAAAAGGCAGTAGAAAACATCAATGACTGCATCAAGGGTGACAGAAATGCCAGGAAGCAGGCAGAGAAGTTGCAGTTTTCCTATGGAGGGAACGTTCCCGTTACTGGAGATTCATGGATAAACAATGCAAATATTGAGCTTTCATTTGAAACAGAAGGAAATGGAAAAATTAATTCCATTATATTAGCATATTCTAATGCGGACAGCTCATGCGTTGATGCTGCTGTAACCTTAGTTCAAGGAATTGCAGAGATGATTGACCCATTGGATTATGCATTTAGTGAAAAGAATAAATCAGAGATGCTGAATCACCTGGACTTATACCATGCTGATTTCAGGGTGCACACATTCAATAATAATAACAATACACGGATAGAAAAGATTGACACAAATCAACTTTTTCTTCCTTTGACGATTGTAAGATTTAGCAAACAGGACAACAAGACACTAGATGTTTATTGTCAGGAAGTAGCGTATAGGTTCATTGAGAATCCGCAAGCAGTATTGTCATTATTAGGAATGAATGATAATACTTCGAGTAAACAAGGTCCTACATCAAACTATGCAGCGTCAAATGAGGTATCTGGGGCAAACGAGGAGAAAGTTAACCAGGGACGTAAATCATCAGAGACTTCTGTAACGGGAGTATTCACGGGGAATGATTTGACATTGGGAGAGTTTTCTATTGGTGATGCACAGGAAAAAGTAAACCATATACTGGGCAAGCCTCAAAAGGTGAGACAGGGGAATGAGGGGCGTACTCATTATACCTATAACGATATGGAGGTCGTAATTTCCCAAGGAAAAATCAGTGCTCTCGTATCAAATTCACCGCTTGCAGCTACGCCTAGGGGCATACATGAAGGATCGTCCTTGCAGGATGTGTTTGATGCGTATGGCAGGGAGTGCCTGGTATCACAATATGATGGAGATACGTTGTACGAATATGAAATAGTCTCGAATGATGCACATTCATGTTATTTGCGCTTTGCCGTAAAAGATAGCGACCAAAAGGTGGACTACATAAGCATGAGGTTTGCGCAATAGAGAGGATAGCTAGGGTTGTGAGAGAAGTATCCTCAACACAAAGTGGCCATGCACGAAAGTGCATGGCCTTTGTGTTGTGAGATTATCCTATCTGCCGGAGCTTTTCAATAATGTCATCCATAGATGGCTCTGGGGAGTCGTATTTTTCTTTTGTGTAGTCTCCGCTTCCTTGTTCGAACTGCTGAAGGAAGCGCACTGTTCCCACAGGACCCAGTGCTTTTTTCAGGGCTAGCATGCCTGCAATTCTGACTTCGGCAGGGTTTTCTATATTAACCTTCATATTCCAGCACCTCCTCAATATATTCCAACGGATTCATCATATATTCCAACGGATTCATCACTCGAACGGCAAACTGTTTTTTTCTGCATAGCTTGATCAATCTATCGTCTACAGTAAGGAAGATATCAGCCTGTCCTATTTCTGCAGAAGCAATATGAAAGCTGTCCATGACATGGAGTCCTTCCAGTTGCAGCTGTTTGGCACGCAGTTCAAGGGAATCGCTATGAGCTATGCGTTCCGTGACTACTTGGCATAGGTCGGCAACTTTTGCTCTCTTTTCTGGATTCCGGATGGCGGCTATTTCCAAACCAAGCGTGCCGCTGCCTAAAATGGTGTCGCCATTCAGCAAAGAACGCGTGATGATGGCGAGAACAGCGTCTGATTCAAGGCGAACCCGCTCCTGCGACAATTCATCGAACGGTCTGTTATAGCAACAGCAATCAAGATAAAGCCTCATGTGCTCATCTTCTTTACTAATATTCTAACATATAGAAATTGTATTTTCTACATGATGCTTATGGAAGTCCCTGTTTCTAACCTTTTAGGAGATTAGTAGACATTTTTTCAAAAAAAGTAAAAATATCTGTTGACAACTCCTTTTATATGCCCTATAATAACACATGTTGACAGCGATAAGCGTCAGCAACCGGCAAGGCCGGGTGTTATGGGGGCATAGCTCAGCTGGGAGAGCGCTTGCATGGCATGCAAGAGGTCAGGAGTTCGATCCTCCTTGTCTCCACCATAATATGAATTTTGAACCACAGCTTGAATGGCTGTGGTTTTTCTGTTTCAAGGGGTAGGATATGCAGGTCGCAGAGGTTTTTGTCAACATACCTGTCAAAAGCATAGCCAAGGCTTTCAGCTACATAGTGCCGGACGAGCTCACAGTGGGAATCGGCTGGCGTGTTTTTGTGCCCTTCGGGGGGAGGAAGGTGGAAGGCTTTATCCTCTCGGTGAGGACGGAGGAGCAGGCACAGGCAGGGAAGTCCTATCAGCTGAAGGAAATCATCTCAGCGGTGGACGAGGAGGCCTGGTTCACTCCTGAGATGATCAAGGCGGCCAGGTGGCTCTCGGACTTCTACCTCTGCTCTCTGGCGGAGATCATGCGGCTCTTCATGCCGGGGAAGTCCGGCTTGAAGATTACCGTGAGCTATGCCGCGGAAGAAAGCATGGGAGAGCATCTGATGCTGGCCATGCCGCTGGCGCGGGGGATTTACCAGTACCTCCTGGCAGAGGGGCCAAGAAGCCTGAGAGAGCTCAGGAAGGCTCTGCCGGAGGCAGGGGATGATTTGCCTGCGCTGGTGGAGCGCATGGTCAGCTATCAGGTGCTGCACAAGGACTATCTGGCAGAGAAGCGGGACAAGGCGCGCTATGAGAAATATGTCCTGCTGAAGGCAGAAGTTACGGAAGAAGTGAGAAATGATTTCAAACGCAAGAAGGCGCAGCTGCATTTGTTGGAACTGCTGGCATCAAGCGAGGGAAAAGAACTCTCATACGCTGTCCTCAAAGAAGCCAGGGTTTCTTCTGCTACCGTCAAAGCTGTGGCGGAGCAAGGATTGGCAGAAGTACGGCAGAGGCGTGTCCTGCGGGACAGCTACGGCGCCGATAATGAAGGCAGGAATAGTGCCCAAGGGATACAGTTGACCGAAGCTCAGGAAGATGCTTTGGCAGCGCTTGAGCAAGCTGCTGAAGCGAGGAAGTTTCAAGGCTTTCTGCTGAAAGGCGTCACCGGCAGCGGCAAGACCCAGGTCTATATGGAGCTGGCTAGGAAAGTCCGGGTCATGGGGCGGCAGGTGATCGTGCTGGTGCCGGAGATTTCCCTGACGGGACAGGTGGTGGCTTCCTTCAAGGAGTATTTCCCCGAGGATATCATGGTCATGCACAGCCGCCTGTCCCTGACTGAGCGCAATGACGCCATCCTGCGGGTAAGGAGAGGGGAGGCTGGCATCATCATTGGCGCCCGTTCAGCCCTCTTCACTCCTGCGGCAGATATCGGGCTTATCGTCATGGACGAGGAACAGGACATGAGCTACAAGCAGGACGAATCTCCCCGCTATCATGCCCGGGTGGTGGCAGAGCAGCTGGCCAGGATTCATGGGGCAGTATTGCTGCTGGGCAGTGCTACGCCTTCACTTGAAACTTATTATCGTGCGAATAATGGAGAGCTGAAGCTTTTGGAGCTGCCGGAGCGCATTGGCAGCCTGCCTATGCCCCTGGTTCACGCCGTGGATATGCGGCGAGAATTGAAAATGGGGAATCGGCACATCATCTCCCGTGACTTGCAGCGACTTTTGGAGGAGACTCTGGCCCGGGGGGAGCAGTCCATCATCATGTTGAACCGCCGGGGGTTTTCGACTTTCGTCATGTGCCGTTCCTGCGGTGAGGTCATCAAATGCAAGCTCTGCGGCCTGCCTCTGGTGTATCACAAGAATGGCCGGCTTTCCTGCCATCACTGCGATGTGACTGAGCCTGTACCGGATGTCTGCCCCAAGTGTGGCAGCCCTTATATCAAGTACTTCGGTTCCGGCACTGAGAAGCTGGAGCAGGAACTGCGCACCATCATGCCCCAGGCCAGGGTGATACGCATGGACAGGGACACCACGGGCACGAAGTTTGCCCATCGGGATATTTTGAGCAGGTTCCGTCGCCATGAATACGATATCCTCCTGGGTACCCAGATGGTGGCCAAGGGTCACGATATCCCCAATGTCACCTCTGTAGGCATCATCAGTGCCGACTCCAGCCTCAATATGCCGGATTTCCGGGCGGCAGAGCGCTGCTTCATGCTCATCACCCAGACGGCGGGGCGGGCCGGCCGACACGGAGGCAGGGGGCGGGTCATTGTGCAGACCTACAATCCCCAGCACTATGCGGTGACGGCGGGGGTGAAGCAGGACTACGAAGAATTCTTCCGGCAGGAACTGAAACTGCGGAAGGAGCTTTTCTACCCGCCCTACAGCCGTATCGTGAAGCTGCTGTTTCAGGACGAGGACGAGGAAATGGCCAAGGGGAACGGCAGGCGGCTGGTGAGGGCCTTTGAGGAGTCCTTCAGAGGCAGCAAATCGCATATGATAATAGGGCCGTCACCTGCAGTCATTGCCAAGTTCCGCAACATCTACCGCTTTGTGGTGCTGATCAAGACCTCCGACCTGCCTGCCGTGCAGGAATTTTTGCGTGAGCAGAAACTGCACCTAAGGACAGAGGTGGCTATAGACATAGACCCGATAACTATGCTGTGATAGTGCTAAAATTTTAGTGCCCCTGCTATAGTTTGGTGGCGAAATTTGAACAAATGCGTTATAATTTTTATTTGTAATGTTGAATTCTAAATGCTGGATGGTGAATAAGATGAAAGTAACGAAAGAGGACCTGGATAATGTAGCTGTGCTGTCCCGGCTTGCCATTGCCGAGGAGGACACAGAGCGCTATCTGGGCCAGCTGGACAAGATCCTGACCTATATGGACAACCTCTCCGAGCTGGATACGGAAAATGTCAAGCCCACCACCTATGCCCTGCCCATGCAGAATGTGTTCCGCAAGGACGAGGTGAAGGAGTCCCTTGACCGCGAGGCAGCCCTGGCCAATGCTCCTCTCAAGGAAGACGGCTATTTCAAGGTGCCCAAGGTGCTGGAAGGTTAATTTTAGGCAGGAGGATTGAACGTGAGATTATACGAGAAACCGGCTCATGTCCTGCATGAGATGCTGGTGAATAAAGAGATTACGAGCGTAGAGCTGACGGAAGATGTGCTCGCCCGCATCGACGAGGTGGAGGGGGAAGTCAAGGCTTACCTCACCGTCACCCGGGATGAGGCCCTGGCGCGCGCCAAGGCTGTGGATGAGAAGATTGCCAGGGGAGAGGAGATTTCTTTCCTGGAGGGCATTCCTGGCGCCATCAAGGACAATATCTGCACCAAAGGGGTGAGGACCACCTGTGCTTCCAAGATTCTGGAGCACTTCGTGCCTCCATATGATGCCACGGTCATGACCAAGCTCAAGGCTGAGAACCCTGTTATCCTGGGCAAGCTGAACATGGACGAGTTCGCCATGGGCGGCTCCACGGAGAACTCCGCTTACCATCCCACCTGCAACCCCTGGAATACCGAGTGCGTCCCCGGCGGTTCCTCCGGTGGCAGCGCAGCTTCCGTGGCTGCAGGCACTTCCATCTGGGCCTTGGGCTCCGATACCGGCGGCTCCATCCGCCAGCCCGCTTCCTTCTGTGGCGTGGTGGGACTGAAGCCTACCTACGGCCGTGTTTCCCGCTACGGACTGGTGGCTTACGGTTCTTCTCTTGACCAGATTGGCCCCCTGACCCGCGATGTGACGGACTGCGCCCATATCCTCAACGTGATTTCCGGCCATGATGATATGGACTCCACCTCCAGCGAGGCGGCTGTGCCTGACTTCACCAAGGCTTTGGTGGAGGATGTCAAAGGTCTCAAGATCGGCCTGCCCAAGGAGTATTTTGTCAAGGGCATGGATCCCGAGGTGGAGAAAGCCATCCGGGCTGCCATTGAGAAATACAAGGAAATGGGAGCAGAGATCGTGGATATCTCCCTGCCTCATACGGACTACGCTATTTCTGCCTACTACCTCATTGCTCCCGCCGAGGCTGCTACCAACCTGCAGCGCTATGACGGCGTAAGCTACGGCGAGCGCGTGGAGGGTGAGGACTTGGTAGCCATGATGACCAACACCCGCACGGAGAAATTCGGCGAGGAAGTGAAGCGCCGCATTGTCATCGGCAACTACGCCCTGTCTGCAGGCTATTACGATGCTTATTACCTGAAGGCTATGAAGGTGCGCACTCTGGTGGCAGAGGACTATGCCAAGGCCTTTGAGCAGGTGGATGTGATCCTGGCTCCTGTGGCGCCTACCACGGCCTTCAAGATTGGCGAGATGGCCGGCGACCCCCTGCAGATGTACCTGCAGGATGCCTGCACTGTGCCCCTCAACCTGGCAGGCCTGCCCGGCATTTCCCTGCCCTGCGGCTTTAGCAGCAAGGGCATGCCCATCGGCATGCAGATCATCGGCAAGGCTTTGGATGAGGAAACCATTATCCGCGCGGCTTACACCTATGAGCAGAGTCAGGACTATCACACGAAGATGGCGAAGCTGGGAGGTAACAACTGATGAAGTATGAAGCCGTAATCGGCCTGGAAATACATTGCGAACTGAAGACCAAGACCAAGATTTTCTGTGGCTGCGCCACCAGTTTTGGCGCAGACCAGAACACCCATGTGTGTCCTGTGTGCCTTGGCATGCCCGGCGTGCTGCCCACGGTGAACCAGCGGGTGGTGGAGTTTGGCATCAAGGCGGGTCTTGCCACCAACTGCGAAATCAACAAGTACAGCAAGTTTGACCGCAAGAACTACTACTATCCCGACCTGCCCAAGAACTGGCAGACCTCCCAGTACGACCTGCCCATTGCCGAGCATGGCTGGGTGGATATTGATGTGGAGGGGGAGAAGAAGCGCATCCGCCTGACCCGCATCCACATGGAGGAAGACGCAGGCAAGCTGGTGCATTCCGGCACCAACATCAAGGATTCCGCTTCTTCCAATGTGGACTACAACCGCACTGGCGTGCCCCTGCTGGAAATCGTCTCCGAGCCTGACATGAGCTCCGCCGAGGAAGCCCGCGCCTACATGGAAAAGATCAAGGCCATCATGGAATACATTGATGTGTCCAACTGCCGCATGGAGGAAGGCAACCTCCGCGCTGACATCAATGTGTCCCTGCGCCCCGTGGGCTCCAAGGAGCTGGGCACCCGCACGGAGATGAAGAACATCAACTCCTTCAAGAACCTTGAGGACGCCATCAACTACGAGATTGAGCGCCAGACCGAGGTGCTGGAGGACGGGGGACATATCGTGCAGGAGACCCGCACCTTTGACCCTGTGCAGGGCATTACCCTTTCCATGCGCAGCAAGGAAAACGCCCACGACTACCGCTATATGCCGGAGCCGGATCTGCCGCCTATCGTCACCAGCCAGGAGACCATTGACAAATACCGCAGCGAGCTGCCGGAGCTGCCGGATGCCCGCCGCGCCCGTCTGGAAAAGGATTTCGGCCTTTCTGACTACGATGCAGGCATCATCACCAGCAGCCGCGCCATGGCCGAGTATTTCGATGCCGTGGTGGCCACCGGTGCCGATGCCAAGCTGGCTGCCAACTGGATGATGGGCGACCTGCTGAAGAACCTCAATGATGAGGGACTGGACATCAGCAAGTCTCCTGTGGAGGCGCAGCGCCTGGGCGAGATGATCCAGCTCATCATGAAGGATACCATTTCCGGCAAGATTGCCAAGAAGGTCTTCAAGGAAATGTGGACCAATACCGACAGCCCCGAAAAGATTGTCAAGGATAAGGGCCTGGTGCAGATCACCGACACCAAGGCCATCGAGGGCATTGTGGACGAGGTCATTGCCAAAAATCAGAAGGCAGTGGACGACTACAAGGGCGGCAACAAAAAGGCCATCGGCGCCCTGGTGGGCCAGGTCATGAAAGCCTCCAAAGGCAAGGCCAATCCCCAGATGGTAAACCAGCTGCTGGCCCAGAAACTGGACGGCTGAGACAAGATAAAGCCTTCCCCTCTGGGGAAGGTGCCCCGAAGGGGCGGATGAGGTGCGACTTTTTGAGTCAGGCTGAAGTATTTAGTTCATTTCCACCTCATCCGTCAGCCTTCGGCTGCCACCTTCCCCTCAAGGGGAAGGCTTTTTTCGAACAGAAAGGATTATCATGCAATATTTCAACCGAGCTGCCGTCACTGCCAAGGCTGCGGTCTTTGACCTGGACGGCACCCTGATAGATTCACTGGAGGACCTGGCGGACAGCGTCAACGAAGTGCTGACGGCACACGGCTATCCTACCTTTGAGGTTGACCTCTACCGCTACAAGGTGGGCAACGGCTCCCGCAAGCTCATCGAGCGAGCCCTGCCGGAGGACAAGGCAGGGGATGAGCAGCTGGTGGATGCGCTTCTGGCCGAATACAAGGCCTGCTATGCCAAGAATATCCTCCACAAAACCCGCCCCTATGCGGGCATCTTCAATATGCTGAGGCGCCTGAAAGAAATGGGGGTGCCCATGGCAGTCTGCACCAACAAGCATCAGAGCGCCGCCGAGGAAATCTGCCGGGAGCTCTTTGCCGAGGGGACTTTTGTGGAGGTAATCGGCGACCAGCCGGATCTGCCACGGAAGCCGAACCCTCTGAAGGTGCTGAAGCTGGCAGAGAAGATGGGGGTGAAGCCGGAGGAAGTAGCTTACTTCGGCGACAGCAGCGTGGACATGGAGACGGCCAAGAACGCCGGTGCCATCGCCCTGGGGGTCACCTGGGGCTTCCGCACCAGGGAGGAACTGGAGGAAAGCGGCGCCAGATTTGAGATCAATACCCTGGGCACCAGTGGCGAAGGGGTGGGGCGCTATGAGGATTTCACCGTCTTCGTGCCCTACGCCCTGCCGGGGGAAAAGGTCAAGGCACGCATTACGGAAGTCAAGAAAAACTATGCCACGGGTAAATTGCTGGAAATCCTCCGCCAGAGCGGGGATAGGGTGGAGCCTGTCTGCCCCATTTACAAGGAATGCGGCGGCTGTCAGCTCCAGCACCTCAGCTACGAGGCACAGCTGAAGGCTAAGCGCCAGCAGGTCATTGATGCCGTGACCCGCATCGGGGGGCAGCCTGACCTGTTCGTGGAGCCGACCCTGGGGGCGGCTACTCCCTGGAACTACCGCAACAAGATGCAGTTCCCCATTGGCAGGGAAAAGGGCAAGACTGTCATCGGCTGCTTTGCCCAGGGCAGCCACAGGATTATCGACACTGCGGACTGCCATATCCAGAAAGAGGGCAACAATGAGGTGGTGAATGCCGTCAGGGAGATCGTCACCAAATTGAACATTCCCGTGTACAACGAGGACAAGCACACCGGCGTCCTGCGCCATGTGGTGGGCCGCGTGGGCAAGAGCGGGGAGATCATGGTGGTGATTGTCACCGCCAGCAAGACCCTGCCCAGGGAAAAGGAATTCGTCAAGATGCTGCGCTCAAGGCTTCCCAAGGTAGTCAGCATCCACCAGAATATCCAGACCTATCGCAACAATGTCATCATGGGCAGGGACACCAAGCTCCTGTGGGGGCGTCCTACCATTCAGGACGGCCTGGGACGGCTGAACTTCCACATTTCACCTCGTTCCTTCTTCCAGGTGAACACCGCCCAGGCGGAAGTCCTCTACAACAAGGCGCTGGAATATGCCAACCTCAAGGGGGAGGAAACCGTCATTGACGCCTACTGCGGCACCGGCACCATCACCCTGTTTTTGGCCCAGAAGGCCAGAGAGGTCATTGGCATCGAGATAGTGAAGCCTGCCATACAGGATGCCCAGAAGAACGCCAGGGACAACAATGTACGCAATGCCGAATTCATCGTAGGCGATGCCACCCAGGTCATGCCCCGCCTCTACAAGCAGGGCATCCGGGCCGATGTGGTAGTGGTAGATCCCCCCAGGGCAGGCTGTACGGAGACAGTGCTGAAGACCTTCGCCGACATGCAGCCGGAGCGCATCGTCTATGTCTCCTGCAATCCCGCCACCCTGGCCAGGGATATCGCGGTGTTGGATGAACTGGGATACAAGGCTCAGAAGGTGCAGCCGGTGGATATGTTTCCCAATACTTCACATGTGGAGTGCGTAACATTGCTACAAAGAATCGATTCCCGTAACCGTTGATTTTATTAGGGATGTTTTGACAGATTCGCTTTTTTCTGCTATCATGTACTTAGAAAACATATGGTGCGGACGGATGACCCACGCCATCCCTTCCAGTCAAGAGGGGCGATGCCCTTGGGGACAATAAATATACACTGGAGACTTGGCCTGGCTTGGGCTGTACAGTACAAGCTTGTCATCTAGCATGAACACTAAAAGGAGGCTGAGAAGCCTCCTTTTGCTATTTGGAAGGATTCTTTGATGGCAATATCGTTGCAAGAGATTCAGCAATTTTACATAGATAATCTCGAAAACAGAATATTTCGATACAAATTGCGTGGCGGACAAGTTATCGATCTGGCTTTTCACAAAGAGAATTTGTGCCATCTGCTTGGTATACAGCACATTTTTCCAAAGAATAAGGAATTCGTTGGTATCCGAGGGTATAAGAAGATTCAGGATGGTACTTTGACTATTGCTACGATGAGAAAATATAATGCTACGCAGTATAGACAAATGCGTAATCGCATTGAGAAGTTTATGGAGGTAACTCATCTCCTGGTAAGTGGTTCGATTTACAAGTTCTATTTTATGAGACAGAAAGAATCGAATATACGTGCTGATTTTATTATATACTGGCATAATGAGGAACATGGGCTTTATAGTAACCTTTTTTTGGCGAAAGAATGTTCCTTAATCTTAGCTGACAAGGATGATAGGGCATACATTGCTATTTCGTATACAGTTATGAAAGAAAAGGACGATCACGATAAGTACATCAGAGATAAAGAATATAAAGAGGTCGAGGCATTCCAGATTATAACGAGTACAAGATGTCCCCCACTTCCATAAGTGGGGGCGGCAAACTACTAACAGGCGGCGAGTTAATATCTCCCGCCTCGTTGAAAGGCCAAGAGATGTCTCCTAGCTCTGTAACTGAGGGTGGCTCATATCATAACAGGCGGTGAGCTAATATTTCCAGCTTTGTTGAAACGCTGATTGGAAGATTTTGCTTAGGCGGAAGTCCTCTTCAACAAGGCGCTGGAGTATGCCAACCTCAAGGGGGAGGAAACCGTCATTGACTCCTACTGCGGCACCGGCACCATCACCCTGTTCCTGGCCCAGAAAGCCAGAGAGGTCATTGGCATCGAAATCGTGAAGCCTGCCATACAGTATGCCCAGAAGAACGCTAGGGACAACAATGTACGCAATGCCGAATTCATCGTAGGCGATGCCACCCAGGTCATGCCAAGACTTTACAAGCAAGGCGTCCGGGCCGACGTGGTGGTAGTAGAGCCACCCAGGGCGGGCTGTACGGAAACGGTGCTGAAGACCTTTGCAGACATGCAGCCGGAGCGCATCGTTTATGTCTCCTGCAATCCCGCCACCCTGGCCAGGGATATCGCGGTGTTGGATGAACTGGGGTACAAGACCCGGAAGGTGCAGCCAGTGGATATGTTTCCCAATACTTCACATGTGGAGAATGTCTGCCTGCTGACGCGGAAAGAGAAATAAGGAAGCGGAAACGCCTCAAGTTAAAGGGATTATTGATGTGAGGAAATACTTGCAGGTCTTTCCTAAAATATGTATAATATAAGTAACACAATACGGTGTGCCGACACCTTAAAAATCCCAAATATGAGCTAGACGTAAGGGCTAGTGTAGTCGGGGAGCGACGGAAATACTCCAAAACAGTGTCAGACGCAAGGGCTGATGTAGTTGGGGGACGACAGAAAAATCGGCGTGATTGAGGCCATCGTTACGATGGCCTCAATTTCTGTTATGAGGCTGATTTAGTGGCCTTTTGATTGGATGCATGCATTGGAAGAAGATGTTTTTATGCGAAGATATGAATTTTTATATGCTAAAAATGGGATGCGTAATTACTATGGAGTAGCACAAGTTTATTCTGGGGAATTTTATTTAAGAACTGAAATTATAGAAAGGTTCTACCATAATTTACCGGGAATGACATACCAGTATTCTAGGGAAGGATTAGATATATATATAACATGGTTTGCCTATCGGGATGAGGCCATTAAGTATGCTGAAACACATTCGCCTAAATTATCTAGACCTGCAAATCTTTTAGGCGGTACACGCTTGCCATCAACGATGGATATGTATGGGTATGATATCATATTCAGATATTCTGGAAAAACATCTATTGAAAAAGAAGAAAAAGAAGAAAAAGAAGAGACAAGAGACAATAGAAAAAATATGCAGGAAATAAAACCTGATAAAAAGTCTAAAGTTAAGGTGAAATCAAAGTCAAAGAGGAAAAAGGTTTCTAATGGGAAATCCAATACAAGGGGAGTAGGCAAACTATTTAAGGTGTGTAATTTTCCTGCTAATGCACCAGTTAAAGCAAGCTGCTTAAAAATATTCAATGGCAGAAATATGTATCCATTCAACATTAACTTTGATAACACTACTTGTAAAGTTGTTCGTAACTTCAAGGCTGTCATAAAACCGTTAAATGATAAATCATTAGGTACGAGAGATATAGTAATAACTGTTGATTATGAACCATATTCTAAATTTAAACCCTATTCGTGTTATTGCTATAAAGGATTATTTATAGACAGAGACACTAGCCAATGTTGTGTTTTTATAAATCAAGTTGTATATGAAGATGGTGAAGTATGGAAATCAGATATAAAAGATTCTAAATGAATAATACTTAGAACCCTATACACACCACAACCGATACATTAAGCGAGTACGCTAAAAATTTTGATGCAGAAAACGACAGAGAAAATAAAAATAGAGGGCTTGTCGCAGTTCAAAAAACTGGATCAAGTGGCAATGCTAAATGGCGTAATCTCTTCGCAAGCATCGTCAGCAACACAAGCCTGACGATGAAGGACATGGCAGACCTGCGTATCAAAGAAATGGAGGACCTGCTGGAAGGGATGAACGAGAACGCCGAGGAACAGAAGAAGATGCTGGACGGTGTAAAGAACGACGAAGTCCTTGAGGGGGATGCCGCTATCAAGGCACTGATGGGCGGTAAGCTGTAAAAATATTTTTCTCACAGGCAGGAAACCGCAAGGGGGCTGTCGAACTAAGATTGCACCGAGGGGAATGGAGTGCAGAAGGAGGGGGCGGTCATGGCTGTCGTTGGTGCTATCTTGTTACTTGGGTTGATAAGTCTGAAACTTACTGATTGCTGGTGACTAATTCCTGTACTGGTTCTCCTTATGCTGTTGTAGGAGAAGGGGTGGGGGAAGTATGTACGACAATATTGGTATAAAAAAACAAGCAATTTTCCTGTTGATTTTTCTCTTGATTGTGGTGTTTGCTGTGAGTTATAAGCAACCACCCCCTGAAAAGTCTGATTCCACACCAGAGATTACTGTGGAACAGCAAGAGGGAAGATATGCGGATGCGTTGGAGTTAGCCAAGCAAGGGCAGTGGGAATCCTGCTATAACAAAATCAACATAGAGAAAATAAAAAAGCCCATTGATAAATTATACTATCTTTCATCTTACGCCCTTGCTCAGATGAATTATGCAAAAGGAACGGAAGAAGGGTACCGAATGGCATGGTATGCTCTCAAAAGAATCCCTGATTCCTATGAATGGGAATTTAAGGACGGACTGATTGGATTCAGACAATCTTCCGAAGAAATCTATGAGAGCATGAAAGCTGCAAGAGAAGCCAAGGAAGCTCAGGAAAAAGCCGCAAAAGCAGCAGTCGAAGCCGAGAAGCGTAAACCACCAATAGTAATTTCAGATGTTTGGATGACGCGGAACAGTATAGGTATTCCAGAGATTCATGTGGTAGTGACTAATCAGAAGGAAAGACCTGTCAATGCGTTCACCTTTGATGTAGAAGCCTATGATGGGTATGATAGGCAGTTGAGTGAGTTCGGATTTGGTGATTATGTTAAGGGGTGTATCTATCAAAATTCAACACTAAATCAAGGTGAAAGTTCTCCAGGTAGTAGTTATTGGACATTGAATGGATTTAAGAATGGGCGTAAGTTCAAAGTTAGAATTAGGGATTGCCATTTCATTGATGGAGGAACGTGGACGGCAGATTCGCAAAACGATTCAGCTACGGAAGTAAGTTTTTAATTTTATAAATAGCTTTCAAGGCACGGCTGGAAACGGCGGTGCTTTTTTCGTGCAGAAAGGATGATGAATATGGCAAACGAAGTCCAGCGTATGACAGTGGGTGTGAATCTGGAACTCACCAACGTCACAGCCCAGCTTGACGCATTGCAGAGGGCGTTGAGCGGCATTGCCAACGTGGAGTTGATTCCCCAGTAAGCAACTGAAAATTTATACAATATGAACGAGGTGGGACACTAGGTCTACACAATAGTAAAATACTTTTATGAGATATGTGGAAAATGTTGGTCTCCTTTAAAGTGAGGAAGATTATTGATAAACTCAAGGAGGCTTATCACATATCTTTCCTAGGGTAAAATGGTAGGCAGAGAGAATAGCTTTTGGGGTGCTGGTGTGGTGGCTGATATTTAGCACAAGTGAAATGCTCATGAGTTGGAAAGGAAGCTCATAAGCAGATAGAGGCCTACTTGGAAGAGAGTAGCCAGTTTAGCAGGATGCTTTTTGTGTAGTCACGATTCCGGCTGGATTCGCATTAGCCTGTCCTGTTCCTTTTCCGTGGACGGCGAAAGAATCGCATCAAGGGACTGCTCTGGGATGAAACCAGCGTTCTTCCTCTATATTACCTGTAGCATAAATATGGAATAAATGCTGATTAGAGGTGAATATAGTGGAACTTTTGGAGCGAAAAGAATATTTGGATTTTTTGAAGCGCCATAGGGACAGGCATATCATAAAAGTGGTTTCCGGTGCAAGACGTTGCGGGAAGTCCAAGCTATTTGAGCTGTTCCAGAGGCATCTGCTGGAGCACCATGCTCTTTATGAATATGTCACTTCACATATTGCATAACTTTCTTTCTTGCCTTCTCCGTTTTCCCAATAACCCCCAGGGAGGCTTATTTTTTCCGCTTTATTAGGATAAAATAGCAGGTAGCTAAAAGATTCTGGGGGTGTGGGTTGTGAAGTCGAATCTTCTTCAAAGGGAAGTTGCATATGAGCAGGAAGCAAGACTCAATGAGCAGATAGAGGCTTACTGGGATGAGCGCAGCGGGGATTTCAGCAGGTTGCGTTTGAAGGAGCTTTCCGGGCCTTGCGGGGCGGCCTGGAGCAGTGTGTTGGCAGAGAAGCTGCCGGCGAAGTCTTTGAGGGTGCTGGATGTGGGCACCGGAGCTGGTTTTCTGGCTATACTGCTGGCGAAGCTGGGGCATAGGGTGACCGGGGTGGATATGTCCGGGGAGATGCTTCATCAGGCTAAGCAGAATGCCCTGGCAGCAGGTTGCTCTGTGGAATTCTGCAAGGAAAATGCCCAGGTTCTCAGCTTTGCAGGGGAGTCCTTTGATGCGGTGGTTACCCGTAACCTTACCTGGACCCTGCCTGATGTGATGGAGGCCTACAGGGAGTGGCAGCGGGTGCTGAAGCCCGGGGGACTGCTCTTGAACTTTGATTCCGATTATGGCATGGTTTCCTTCGGGCAGAAGGATGACCCCATAGATGTCCATGCAGGCATCCGCAAGGAACTGGTGACGGAGTGCAATGATATCAAAGACGAGCTCATGATAAGCACCCACAGGCGTCCCGCTTGGGATAAAGTATATTTGGAAAGCCTGGGCATGCAGGTGACAGTTGAGGAAGATATAGGGCCACGGGTCCATGTGGATGAAAAGATGCAATTTGATAAGGTGCCGCTATTCTGCATAGCAGCCAGAAAATGAAAAACAGCCTCTGCGTGAGGCTGTTTTTCATTTGGAAACTGTTTTTCGCTGGACAGGTTATACCTTCTCAAAATCCGAGGCGGGGTGCTTGCAGATGGGGCAGATGAAGTCTGCGGGCAGTTCGTCACCTTCGTATTCGTAGCCGCAGATGGTGCAGCGCCAGATGGTCTTGCCCTCCTTCTTGGGGGCTGCTTGGGGTTTCGGTTTGATGTGCTGATGGTAGTAGGTGTAGGTAGCGGCTGGTGTATCGTTCAGCACATCCATGTCGGTGACGCTGGCGATGAAGAGGCTGTGGGTGCCCAGGTCTATTTCCTGGGTGACATAGCCTGAGATATAGGCATTGGTGCCTTCGGTAATGAGCAGGGCTTCATTGGGCAGGCGGCGGGTGGCGGAGAAGCCTGCAAACTTGTCCGCGGTCTTCCCGGATTGGAAGCCGAAGCGCTTGAACAGCTCGAAATCTGCCTGTTGGCTGATGATGGAGGCAGTGAATTTTTTGCTTTGGGCAATCATATCACGGGTATAGTTGGCTTTGTTCACGGCAATGGTAATCTGGTTGGGGTCTGAGGTGACCTGGGTGACGGTGTTGATGATGCACCCGTTGTCCTTGCCGTCAAGATTAGCGGTAAGGACATAGAGACCATAGGAAATATTGAACATGGCTTTCGGATTCATAAGCGGCCCTCCTGTCAGAAAAGAAAATTCAGATATATCTGTATTATACAGTAATGGAAGGTATTTGACTATAGGACTTTAGAAGCAAAAAGGCTTCTCCGCAAATTCACAGCAGAGAAGCCTTGAAATTAAATGTCATTTTAGATTGAGTTTGATACCGGTGCGCTCTCCGGCAGGCTGTCCTTCAGGTCGTTGTTGGTCATGGCGCAGACGCAGGAGTCGGACCAGACGTTTTCTGCCGTCTCGATCATGTCAATGACGGCGTAGATGGGCAGGATGATACCCATGAGTCCCAGGGGAGCGCCCAGGGAAGACATGAGGGAGAGGGTCAGGAAGTAGCAGCCCATGGGGACGCCGGCGTTGCCTACGGCGGCCAGCACTGCTACAAAGAGCCAGGAAATCATGGTGGGCAGGGTAAGCTCAAAGCCTGCATTCTGCATCACGAAGAGGGAGGTCACCAGGATAAAGGCGGCACAGCCGTTCATGTTGATGGTGGTGCAGATGGGAAGCACGAAGCGGGAGACTTTGGGATTGACCCTGAGGCTTTCCTCGGCCGTGGCCAGGGTCACGGGCAGGGTAGCGGCAGAACTCTTGGTGAAGAGGGCCACGGCGATGGCCGGGGACATCTTTTTCAGGACATGGAGGGGATTGAGTCCCCGGAGAGCCAGGAACAGGGGCAGCACGATGAAGAACTGGATGAGGTTGCCACCCATGACTACGGCCACGTATTTGCCCAGGGCGCCTACGATTACTCCTGCCTCAATCTGGGCAGAGAGCTGGGCGGAGAAGGCCAGGATGCCGAAGGGCAGGATGTAGAGCAGGCCGCGAATCAGGGTGAAGAGGAGTTCCTGCAGGCCTGCAATGCCCTTCAGCAGCACTTCACGGTTCTCGGTTCTGGGCATGAAGGCCAGCCCCAGGCCTGCGGCGGCAGCGATAAAGAGCACAGAGAGCACATTGCCAGCCAGGAAAGGCTGGAGCACATTGTTGGGGATGACCTTCAGGAAGTGGTCATAGTAGGAAAGGGAGCCAACCTTGTCCATGGGTATGGCGCTGGCCCCTGCGCCGATGGCTTCGGCGGGCAGGTTGCCAGGTTCAATCCAGAGGTAGAGCAGCAGCCCTACTGCTGCTGCCGCAAATGTGGTCAGCAGGGTGTAGGAGAGAGCGTGGGCGAAAATCCTGCGGGTCTCCTTCTGCGCTCCCAGGCTGGAAAGGGTGGTGATGACAGCCAGGGCGATGGTGGGCACGGCGATGAATTGGAAGAGCCGGGTGAACACCGTGGCGATGAAGTCAAAGAAGGAAATCAGGGGGGCGGGGCCTACCCAGCCCAGGATGGCACCCAGGATCAGGGCGCCCAGCCATAGCAGGAAGGTCTTGCCGTTGCCTTGTTTCCGGCTGGCCTGAATGATGCTTTGGGCCTGCTCACGCAGGTTGTTCTTTTCAGACATAAGAATGCTCCTTTCACGTGTACGGATAATTGCATAATTGAGTTGAAAATGAAAAATAAATGACTTGCTTGCTATTATATATATAAACGGGATAAATGTCTACTCTTTTATCTACTATTTTGATAGGTAAATAAAATCTGAGAAGTAAATATTATCTTTGGAAAAATAAGAACATTTGCGTTATAATATGAATTAAGCGTGTAGTGTTTGTGTATATGTAAAAGGAGCGTCCCAAATGTCAAAGGCAAAGGTTTATTTCACGGATTTCCGCACTGACCTGCAGACCAACCTGATGCAGAAGCTGCAACGTCTCTGCAAGGTGGCTGGCATGACCAAGGAGATTGATTTCCAGGGCAAGTTCACTGCCATCAAGATGCACTTCGGAGAGCTGGGGAATCTGGCCTATTTGCGTCCTGCCTATGCCAGGGCGGTGGCAGAGCTGGTGAAGGAGGCAGGGGGCATGCCTTTCCTGACCGACTGCAACACCCTATATCCCGGCAGCCGCAAGCACGCGCTGGAGCATCTGGACTGCGCCAATATCAATGGCTTCAATCCCCTGACTACCGGTTGCCAGATCATCATTGGCGACGGCCTGCGGGGCACTGATGAGGCAGAGGTGCCGGTAAAGAACGGCGAGTATGTGAAGACCGCCAAAATCGGCAGGGCCATCATGGATGCAGATGTGTTCATCAGCCTGGCTCATTTCAAAGGTCATGAGATGACGGGCTTTGGCGGCGCTATCAAGAATATCGGCATGGGCTGCGGCAGCCGGGCAGGCAAGATGGAGCAGCATTCATCTGGCCAGCCGGAGGTAAATCAGGAATTGTGCAAGGGGTGTCGCCGCTGCGCCAAGGAGTGCGGCTCTGATGCCATCACCTATGAAGGCAACAAGGCTCATATCAACCCTGACCTCTGCAAGGGCTGCGGCCGCTGCATAGGAGCCTGCTCCTTTGATGCTATCCAGACTGTGCAGTGGGATGCTGGCAACCTCCTTGACCGCAAGATGGCAGAGTACGCCCAGGCTGTGTGCCAGGATCGTCCCTGCTTCCACATCAATATCGTCAGGGATATTTCCCCCAACTGCGACTGCCACGGGGAGAACGACGCGCCTATCCTGCCGGATATCGGCATGTTCGCTTCCTTCGACCCGGTGGCGCTGGACCAGGCCTGCGTGGATGCCTGCCAGCAGGCAGAGCCCATGCCCAACAGCCAGCTGTCGGACAATCTGAAGAAGCCTGATTGGCAGTGCCACCACGACCATTTCATGGACAGCAATCCCAATGTGCATTGGAAGGAAACCCTGGAGCACGCAGAGAAGATTGGGCTGGGTTCCCGCGAGTATGAGCTGGTGAAAATCAAGTAAGTCTTATGGCAATCTATACAGCTCCGGATAAGCCATCAGGTTTATCTCAAAGGTTCGGGGCCAGGGGAAGGAAACATCTATTTTCAGATGATGCAGGGCGAGCGTGAGCTCGCCCTTTTTCCATTTCACCTGATAGGGAGCGCGGGCGGCGGCTGTGCTTTGGTAAAGGGCAAGGTGTGCTTGCATTGATTTTTGCAGGAGGGTGGTGGCCCAGCGGTAGTTGTGTTCCAGGTCAAGGTCGGCGGTGTTCTGGTAGCCTGCCTTTTTCAGGCTGTTGTTCACCTCGTCAATGTCCTGCTTCAGGTAATAGTAGTCCTCCATGATCCGGCCGTGCAGGAAGGCGCTCTGGGCGTAGGCGGAGCAAATGGCCTCGTCTTCCCGGTCGCAGGCAGAGAGGGCGGCGAGGCAGAGACTGGCTTGGCTGATGGCGGTGCCTATGGAATTGCTGGCGGTGTTCCAGCCTGAGTAGGCGGCCAGGCTGCTGACGGGAAAATCTTCCTCAAGGAGCTGGGGCAACAGGCATTCGCTGCCAGTGAAGTGCTGGCTGAGGTCTACAAGGGCTAATTGCTTTCCTTCCTGCTGATATGCTTTGAGCCGTTGGACACTTGGGGCACGGCTCTTCAAGGTATCCTCCTTGCTATCTGCAACTGACATAAAGAGAATGAAGTCTGCCTCGGCGGGGCTGTGGGTTTCTTCGCCGCCCAGCAGGGCGATTTTTTCCCTGGCTGTGGCAGCCATATCCACTGCCATATAGGGCATGATTTTAGCGGCAGTCTCCGGGACGTTGCAGTCTAGGCAGACTTTGGGGGCATAGCCTGTGCGGTGGTTTTCGATTTCTGCCAGCAGGCTCAGGGCAATCTCGTCTGCTCCGTGGGTGAGGAAGACGCGGGAACTGTCCAGGCCACTGGCGGCAATGTAGCCCAGCAGGGCGCTTTTCTCGATATTGGGTATGCTGTAGGCTTCGCCATCATCCTGCCCCAGCACCAGCTGGGTGAGCACGCCTTCTTTGGTCAAGTCGATGAGTTTTTGGTTGAGATATTCGTTTTCCTTGAAATGGGCCAGGTAGGCAGAAAGGCTTTGGGACGGTATGGCTTTCTCAAGCCGCATTAACTCGGCTTCATCGACTTCCAGCCCTGCGGCTTTCTTGCCCGCCAGCCGTGAATAGGCCACCAGGTCTTTGCGCTCCTGATAGCCGTCAATGCTGTCCTGCGGGGTGAGCCTGGGCAGGATGGAAAAGGCGTAAAGGGGGACGGTGGGATGTTTTTCATGCAACTGCCGCAGATAGTTGACAAGGCTGTCTACTTCGCTGTGGCTGGCATTTTTCTCTCTGGCGGCAAGCAGACCTCCATGCAGCAGCTGGTCGATGGAGATAATGGCGGCAGTGGAATCCTCAAGGTCATGCCTGAGCCATTCCCTCATGCCCTGGGTGTTGCCGGGAAGGGAGTAGTAATCCTGCAGTTCACTGGGGGGGACAGAAATTTCAATGCCGGCAATTTTGCCGCCGTTGATGACGAACTGGCGGCAGGGAGGGCGGCCATCGAGAGGCAGCAGGGTTATCCTTCCCTTAGGGCTGACCTGGGACAGGGCCAGGGGCTGCCCCAAGGGGGCGATATGATGCAGGTGCCAGAGGGCGAAGCCTGCCAGAGTTATGAGCATGGCAATTAAGATAGTGCAGTTTTTTTTATTTGCAAGCAAGTTTGTGCTCCTTCAAGATGAATATGGTGAAAATCTTCAGTAAGGCTTTTATACGATTATACATTATGGAAGTGTTCACGAAAACGAAAAAATATGATAGAATACTTTCTGTGCAAAAAGATTGGCGGGCATAATCCTTGCGAGCACCGCCGGATTGGAGCAGAAAATGCGGATTATCACGGGCAGCGCCCGGGGAGCAAAACTCAAGACTCCCAAAGGGCAGGATACCCGGCCCACGGCTGACAGGGTGAAGGAATCCTTGTTCAATATCCTGGGCAGGATGGTGGAGGGACGCAGGGTGCTTGACATTTTTTCAGGCACCGGCAGCCTGGGGCTGGAAGCTCTGTCCCGCGGAGCTGAGAGGGCGGTGCTGGTGGATAAGGCCACCGCGGCCCTCATCAGCGAGAATGCCAGACATACCCGCCTGGCAGACCGGGCGGAGGTCATGGGCTGCGATGTCTATAGCGCCCTGAGCCGCCTGGCTGGCACTGGCCGCGATTTCAGCTTGATTTTCTGTGACCCGCCCTACCATCGGGGACTTTGGGAAAGAGCGCTGACCGTTCTGGACGAGTCAGAGCTTCTGGCTTATGAGGGCATTCTGGTGGTGGAGCACGGGGCTGATGAAAATGAGTACCCGGAGCTGAAAAATCTTCAATTGGTGCTGAGCAAGACCTATGGGCATACCACCCAGCTTAGTTTCTTCCAGCGGAAGGATTATCTGGCAGACTGCGAGGAGGCGGAGAAATGAAGAGAGCTATCTGCTCCGGGAGCTTTGACCCGGTGACCAACGGCCACATTGATATCTTTGAGCGGGCCAGCCTCATGTTTGACGAGCTGATTGTCTGCGTCTTCAACAATATGCTCAAGCAGCCCTTCCTGCCGGTGGAGGAGCGCGTGTCCCTCATCGAGGAAGCTGTGAGCCACCTGCCAAATGTGAAGGTGGATTCCTTCTCCGGCCTGGTGACCAAGTACATGGAGGAACACGAGGCTCATATCATCGTCCGTGGGGTACGCTCCGTGAAGGACTTGGAATATGAGCAGAATGAGGCCTATATGCTGAGGCACCTGGATGAGAAACTCGATACAGTATTCCTGCTGACCCGTCCTGAATATTCCTTCGTGAGTTCTTCTGGCATAAGGGAACTGGTGCATTTTGGCGGGGAGATACACGGCCTGGTGCCAGAGTGTGTGGAAAGGGCCATCAAGGAGCGTCAGGCTGAAGCCTGATCTTGCAAAGACGGAACTTGGTTTTTGACCAAGGGATTGATTGATAGATGCTAACAGTTGGGAAGAGAAAGGGAGCAATGATTTATGTCGGTATATGAATCTTTGGATAAGATAGAGAATCTGGTGGTAGGAGCCCGTCATGTGCCCTTCACGGAAAAGACCATGGTCAACGATGGTGATCTCATACACTATGTGAGTGAGCTGCGCCATGATATTTCCGCTGAGCTGGAAGAATCCAACGCCATCAAGAACAAGAGGGACAAGATCCTGGAGGAAGCTCAGAAGGAAGCCGACAACATAGTGGAAGAGGCCAAGAAGTATGCACAGCGCATCACGGACGAGCAGGAAATCATCAGAAATTCTCGCGGCGAGGCAGAAAAGATCATGATGGAGGCCCGCAACCAGGCTGAGGCCATGGTGGCAGAGAGCCAGGAAAAGGCACGCACACTCTTGGCGCAGGCCCAGTCACAGGCTCAGGAAATCATGGAGCGCACCCAGGCCAATGCCACCCAGCTCCAGAATGATGCTGACAGCTATGCCAATCAAGTCTTTGATCAGCTCATCGCTCATGTCAGCAGCACCTTCCAGGGAGTGCGCCAGGCAGAGGGCGGCCTGCAGCAGGCCTTGACGGTGCTCCAGCAGGCCAAGAGCCAGATGAACCAGCCGCATCCGGTGAACAATCATCCGGCAGCTGCTCCCCAGCCTATCGAAGAATAACGGGCAGGGCACAGTTTGAAGCTGATTGCGGGAGGAGATACCATGGAAGCAGGCGAGGAAAGGACAGCAGAGAATCTCTTGCTGCTGGAAACCAATATTGATGACATGAATCCCCAGATCTACGGCTATCTCTATGACCGGCTTTTTGAAGCCGGGGCAAAAGATGTCTGGACAACTCCTATCTATATGAAGAAAAATCGCCCGGGACAGATGCTTTCTGTTTTGGTCGGCGAGGGAGAAAAGGATGCTTGTGCTGGAATCATCTTCCGGGAGACCACCAGCATCGGCATCAGGGTGCGCCGCATAGAGGAAAGGCTGGAGGCTGACCGTCATATGGCAAAAGTGGAGACCAAATACGGCATGGTAGCCTGCAAGGTCAGCGCCTATGGCGGCCATATCATCAATGTGGCCCCTGAGTATGAGGACTGCTGCAAGCTGGCCAGGGAGAAAAAGGTTCCCCTGAAGCTGGTGCAGCAGGAAGCCATGAAGGCTTTTGAGGCCAGGCTGGGCGATTGATTTTTGTGGTTGCAAAATCAGAACAATGGTGTTAAAATATCTGAGGTTGATGCTGAAATGATGAAAATGAGTATTGCTGAGGCAAGCGGGAACCTGGGACAGGAAATACCCTTTGCCTTTCGGACGACCGCAGAAGAACTGGGAGCTACGGGAGATGATTTCTCCTTCGTGGGAGAAATCGCCATTCAGGGCAGCCTGGTCTATACGGGCGTCTGTTATCGTGTTTTCGGAGAAATCAAGGCAGTGAAGGCTTTCGCCTGCGACCGCTGCCTGAAAGATTGCCAGGAGGAACAGGCCCTCAAGTTCGAGGAGGAGTTCCGCAAGGCAGGGGAGGATGATCCTGAGGCTCTGGTAGTAGAAGGGGACTCCATCGAAATCACGGACTTGGTCAGGGATACCATTCTGGCGGCCCAGTCACTCAGCAATCTTTGCCGGCCCGATTGCAAGGGCCTTTGCCCGGTCTGTGGGGCAGATCTCAATGAAGGAGACTGCGGCTGTGACCGCTTCGTCCCTGACCCGCGCCTGGCAGCATTGCAGCAATTGATGAATGATAAGGAAGATTGATTCAATATCTTGAAGGAGGTGTATCCGACATGGCAGTTCCAAAGCGTAAGATGTCCAAGGCTCGTCGCGACAGCCGCCGTGCCAACTGGAAGCTTGAGGCTCCGGGCTTCGTTTCTTGCCCCCAGTGCCACGAGCCCAAGATGCCGCATCATGTGTGCACTGAGTGCGGTTACTACGATGGCAAAGAGGTCATCGCAGCAGCTGAATGATTTGGCTATAAAGAGCAGAACCGTGAGGTTCTGCTCTTTTTTTATGGATTGTGAGTTAATGTTAAGTTTGTCCTTGATGCGTGCACAGGCGAACAAGTTAATTTTTATGACAGATGTCCCTTGCTTTTTTAGGACATACAATTTATAATAGACCATTATATGAGATAGTAGCAGCAGGTACTAAAAGGAGGTGAGAACATGGCACGGGTGAAGAAGAAGGAACGGCAGCAGCTCCTGCTGGCCCAGGTGAAGGACAAGCCCTTCCTTACGGATGAGGAACTGGCCAAGAATCTGGATGTCAGCGTGCAGACCATCAGGCTGGATCGCCTGGAACTGGGCATACCCGAACTGCGCGGACGCATACGCAAGATGGCGGAGACAGCTCAGAACAAGGTGAAAGCTCTCAGAAGCGGCGAAGTAGTCGGTGAGCTTATAGATCTGGAACTGGGACACTCGGGGATTTCCCTCCTGCGCATCACAGAGGATATGGTTTTTGCCAAGACACAGATTGCCAAGGGCCAGTACATGTTCTCTCAGGCCAATTCCCTGGCTATAGCGGTGATTGATGCGCCGATGGCCGTGACAGGCGTGGCCAATGTCAAGTACAAGGTACCTGTACATGTGGGTGAAAAACTTATTGCCAAAGCCGAGATTGTCAAGGTGCGGGGGAATAAGTATTTTGTCTGGGTCAAGACCCGCAATGAAACACAAGAGGTTTTCAGGGCTAAATTTATTATGGTATCCTGGGGAGAGAATTGAAGTTGATTGATTGGGAGGCGGCAGCGTGAAGATTGCAGTCGATGCCATGGGCGGAGACTATGCGCCGGAACAGGTGGTGTTCGGTGCAGTCCGGGCAGCCAGAAAGTATGGCTGTGAAATCGTACTGGTGGGTGATGAGCCCCGCATCCGTGAGGTGCTGAAGAGGGAAGAAGGCTGGGAGAAACTCGGCATCACCATTCATCACACCACACAGGTCATCGAGATGGATGAACATCCCGCTGATGCTGTGCGCACAAAGAAAGATGCTTCGGTGGTAGTGGCTACCAGGCTGGTGAAGGAAGGCAAGTGCGATGCAGTGCTTTCGGCAGGCAGCACGGGGGCAGCTGTGTCGGCGGCCCAGCTGATTCTCCGCCGCATCAAGGGCATAGGCCGTCCCACCATCGCAACTCCTATGCCCACCCCAAAGGGGGTGACACTGCTGCTGGACTCTGGCGCCAATGTGGATTCCAAGCCGGAGCATCTGGTGCAGAGTGGCATCATGGGCTCCATCTATGCCGAATATGTCTTTGGCAGGAAGAGTCCCCGGGTGGGACTCCTCAATATCGGTGAAGAGGAAACCAAGGGCAATGAGCAGGCCAAGGCTACTTATCAGATTCTGAAGCACATGCACACCATCAATTTCCAGGGCAATGCGGAAGGCAGGGATATTCCCAAGGGAAATTTCGATGTCGTAATTTGTGATGGATTTGTTGGCAATGTTGTGCTAAAATTTGGTGAGGGTCTGGCAAAGACCATTATGAAGCTGATTAAGGACGCTGTGAAAGAGGGGGGCATCCTGCCGAAGCTGGGAGCATTCCTCTTGATGCCCACGCTCAAGAAGCTGGGCAAGAAGCTGGATGCCAGCGAGTATGGCGGTGCGCCTCTCCTGGGTGTCAACGGCTGCTGCCTTATCAGCCACGGCTCTTCCAATGCGAAGGCCATCTGCAGCGCCATCGGCGTGGCGAAAGACTATGTGGAAGGGAGCGTCCTCACCCATATCCAGGAGGCACTCCAGGAAGAGGAGCAGCTGGTCACTGACGGCTCTAAGGAGGATAATAATTGATGTTTGAAAACAATGCAATCTGTAAGCTACTGGGCATAAAGTACCCGATTTTCCAGGGAGGTATGGCCTGGATTGGCACCGCTGAACTGGCTTCGGCAGTATCCAATGCCGGTGGTCTCGGCATTATCGGTGCTGGCCATATGCCGCCAGATGTCCTCCGGGCTGAGATCCAGAAGTGCAAGGGCTGGACGGATAAGCCCTTTGGCGTGAACATCATGCTCATGAGCCCCTTCGTGAAGGAAGTCATGCAGGTGGTAATCGATGAGAGGGTAAAGGTCATCACCACCGGTGCCGGCAATCCCGGCGAGTATATGCCGGCTCTGAAAGAAATCGGTACCAAGGTCATCCCCGTGGTGGCTTCTGTGGCTCTGGCCAAGCGCCTGGTGCGTGCCGGCGCTGATGCAGTCATCGCCGAGGGCACCGAGTCTGGCGGCCACATCGGCGAAATCACCACCATGGCACTGCTGCCCCAGGTGGTGGATGCTGTGGAGGTGCCTGTCATTGGCGCCGGCGGCATCGGCGATTCCCGCGGCATGGCAGCAGCTTTTGCCCTGGGGGCGCAGGCTGTGCAGATGGGTTCACGCTTCGTACTCTCTGAGGAGTGCATCGCCCACGAGAACTACAAGAAGATGGTGCTGAAGGCCAAGGATCGCTCTACGGTAGTGACGGGCCGCTCCCTGGGTCATCCTGCCCGCGTGCTGGCCAACAAGCTCTCCCGCAAGTACGAGGAGATGGAAGCAGCCCAGGCTCCTGCAGAGGAACTGGAGAAGCTGGGCGCAGGCAGCTTGCATCGCGCTACCCATGAGGGTGATGTGGAGAACGGCTCCGTCATGATCGGCGAGATTTCCGGCATGCTCAGTGACATCAAGCCCGTCAAGACCATCATTGAAGACATGGTGAATGGCCTGCCCAAGGTCATCACCTCTATAGAGGATACCTGTAAGTAAGAGTTGATTTCCGGCTTATCTTTCAAGGAGGCATTGCTTTGAATAAACTGGCATTCGTATTCCCGGGTCAGGGAGCTCAGGCTGTGGGCATGGGCAAAGATTTCTATGATAACTATGATGTGGCCAAGAAACTTTTCAAAGAGGCTGACGAGGCCTTGGGCTACTCCATCATGAACATGTGCTTCGAGGGTCCTGCCGAGGATCTGAAGCTCACGGCCAATACCCAGCCGGCCATCCTCACCATGAGCGTCATTGCCAATGAAGTTTTGAAGGAAAACGGCATCCAGCCCCAGGTGGCTGGTGGCCACAGCCTGGGCGAGTATTCCGCCCTGGTAGCAGCCGGTGTCATGTCCTTCCAGGATGCAGTAGTGCTGGTACATAAGCGCGGCCAGTTCATGCAGGAAGCTGTCCCCGTAGGGGAGGGCGGCATGGCTGCCATCATCGGTCTCTCTGATGAGGTTATCGTGGACGCTTGCGAGAAGGCAACGGCAGCCAAGGGCGCAGTGCAGGCCGTGAACTTCAACTGCCCTGGCCAGACGGTCATCGCTGGCACCACTGCAGGTGTGGAGGCAGCCGTGGAGGCTCTGAAGGAAGCAGGTGCCAAGAAAGCAGTCATCCTGCCCGTTTCTGCCCCCTTCCACAGCACCTTGATGCAGCCTGCAGCTGTGAAGCTGGCGGCAGAGCTTGACAAGGTCACCCTTCACGATGCTGCTTTCCCCGTGGTAGCCAACTACACGGGCAAACTGCAGACCAAGGCTGAGGAGATCAAGGAGAACCTGGTGAAGCAGGCAGATAATCCTGTGAAGTGGATTGACTGCGTGAAAACCATGCAGGAATTCGGTGCCGATACCTTTGTGGAGGCCGGACCCGGCAAGACTCTCTGCGGCTTCAACCGCCGTATTGACAAGGCTATTACCAGCCTGAACGTGGAAAATATGGAGTCCTTGCAAAAAACGCTTGACTATTTCAAGGAGGTTCGCTAATATGCTTTTAGACGGAAAGGTTGCTCTGGTAACGGGCGCTTCCCGGGGCATTGGCAGGGCGGTAGCCCTGAAGCTGGCCTCTGAGGGAGCCAAGGTGGCCATCAACTACGCCGGTAGCCAGGGCAAGGCTGAGGAAGTCAAAGCCGAGATCGAGAAGATGGGCGGCGAGGCTATCCTGGTGCAGGCCAACGTAGCAGACAAGGATGCCGTGGAGCAGATGGTAGGCGCAGTCGTGGATGCCTTTGGCACCATTGACATTCTGGTGAACAACGCTGGCATCACCCGTGACGGTCTGCTGGCCCGCATGAAGGACGAAGACTTTGAGGCTGTAGTGGATACCAACCTGAAGGGCGTGTTCTACTGCACCAAGGCTGTAGCCAAGCTCATGATGAAGAAGCGCAGCGGACGCATTGTGAATATGGCTTCCGTGGTAGGTCTCACCGGCAATGCAGGACAGACTAATTATGCTGCCTCCAAGGCTGGTGTCATCGGTTTTTCCAAGTCTGCCGCTAAGGAGCTGGCTTCCCGTGGTATCACCGTGAACATGGTGGCTCCTGGTTTCATAGCTACAGATATGACCGAGGCCATGAATGAAAAGGCTAAGGAAGCAGTCCTTGGCACCATTCCCTTGAAAAGGGAAGGCCAGCCTGAGGATGTGGCCAATGCCGTCCTCTTCCTGGTGAGTGAAAATGCATCTTATATCACAGGCCAGATCGTCAATGTAGACGGTGGCATGGTAATGTGATATATTATATGAAGTACTTATTTAAGTACACCAATTTAAGGAGGTGAAACTTCATGTCTACTTTTGATAAAGTAAGAGATATCGTGGTTGAGCAGCTGGGTGTTGAGGCTGATGAGGTAGCAATCGAGTCTACGTTCATCGATGATCTTGGTGCTGATTCCCTGGATATCGTGGAGCTGATCATGGCTTTCGAGGAGGAATTCAACATTGAGATTCCTGACGAGGCTGCTGAGAAGATCAAGACTGTTCAGGATGTAGTTACCTACATCGACCAGAACAAAGACTGACAATAGTTTTGGGCGTCTTACCTTTTGAAAAATCCCGTGAACTTGAGTTTGCGGGATTTTGTCAAGAGGGAAGATTGATTGGAGGAGTAACATTGAAGCTTCCAGAGCTGAAAATTGGCACGAAAATCGCAAAAATGCCTATTGTCCAAGGAGGAATGGCGATTCGTCTGTCAACGGCTCGTCTGGCTGCTGCGGTAGCTAACGAGGGTGGCATTGGGCTCATTGCTGCATCCGGAATGTCCCATGACGAACTGCGCTACGAGATCAGACTGGCTCGTTCCCTTACCAAAGGCATCATCGGCATCAACATCATGGTGGCTGCCCGTGACTTTGCAGAAGTAGTGAAGACTGCAATCGATGAGGGCATTGACCTGGTGGTAGCCGGAGCGGGGTTCTCCCGTGATATGTTCGGCCTGGGCAAGGAATCCGGCACGCCTATCGTACCGATTGTATCGTCAGTTAAATTGGCAAAGATTTCCGAGCGTCTTGGTGCTACCGCTATCGTGGTAGAGGGCAAGGAGGCTGGCGGCCACTTGGGAACGGATACCTCTGTGAGGAACCTTATCCCTGATATACGCGCAGCTGTGAAATTGCCGGTGATTGCAGCCGGTGGTGCCCTTTCCGGCCAGGATGTCGTTGATTTGATAAACATGGGCGCCAATGGTGTCCAAATGGGGTCCCGCTTTGCGGCAAGTGAGGAGGCCAATGGTGCTCCGGCCCTGAAGGAATATTATCTGAAATCCAAGCCCGAGGACGTGGTGGTCATCCACAGTCCTGTGGGACTTCCGGGGCGCGCTGTGCGCACTCCCTTCACCGCCAGGGTGATGGAGGGGCCTGTGCCGCCGACGACTTGCGATGCCTGCCTGAAGGCCTGCAAGCACAATTTCTGCATTATCCGCTCCCTTATCAGGGCACAGCAGGGAGATGTGGAAACGGGTCTGGTTTTTACGGGCGAGCGTCTGCCTACCATCAAGAGCATCATGAGCGTGCATGATATCTTCGAGCAGCTCAAGGCTGAGGTGGCAGCAATCTAAAGAGAAAAGTGGGGCGTGCTCTGCGCGCCCTATTCTATTGACTATTTCAGTTTCGAGAGGAGACACTGCAGTGAAGAATCGCGTAGTTATCACCGGCCTTGGTGCCGTTACCCCTATTGGCATCGGCAAGGATGAATTTTGGAAGGGCCTCCTGGAAGGCAAGAACGGCATTGAAAAGATTACCCGTTTTGATGCCTCTGAGTACGGTGCTCAGATTGCAGGCGAGGTAAAGGATTTTGACCCTGCTGCTTTCATCGACAAGAAGGAAGCCAAGCGCATGGACCGCTATGCACAGTTTGCCGTAGCTGCTTCCAAGCTGGCCATCGAGGATGCCGGTCTGGAGCTGGAGAAGGAGAACTGCGACCGTATCGGCACTTACATCGGCGCAGGCATCGGCGGCATCGAGACCATGCACAACCAGTATGAGAAGCTCTTTGCCAAGGGACCTTCCCGCATCAGCCCCTTCTTCATCCCCATGATGATTGCCAACCTGGCCACCGGCCATGTGGCTATCCAGTTCGGCCTCCACGGTCCTTCTGAGTGCGTGGTGACGGCCTGCGCTACTGGTACCAACTGCATCGGTGATGCCTTCCGCGTCATCCAGCGGGGCGATGCCGATGCCATGCTCGCAGGCGGCACCGAGGCCTGCATCTCTCCTGCTGCTGTGGCAGGTTTCGCTGCCATGAAGGCACTCTGCATGGATCACAATGACGATCCTGCCCATGCTTCCCGTCCCTTCGACAAGAACCGCAGCGGCTTCGTCATGGGCGAGGGCGCTGGCATCGTAGTGCTGGAGAGCCTGGAGCATGCCAAGGCTCGCGGCGCTCATATCTACGCTGAGGTGGTTGGCTATGGCGCCAACTCCGATGCTTATCACATGACCAGCCCTGCACCCCATGGCACCTATCAGGCCAAGTGCATGCAGCTGGCTCTGGATGATGCCGGCATAGCTGCCGCCGAGGTTGACTATGTGAATGCTCACGGCACCTCCACCCATCTGAACGATGAGGGCGAGAGCGAGGCCATAAAGGCTGTTTGGGGCGAGGCAGCCAAGGAGGTCTCCGTTTCCTCCATCAAGTCCATGACCGGCCATCTCCTTGGCGCTGCCGGCGGCGTGGAGGCTATCGCCACTGCCCTGACGGTGGAGAACGACATGATGCCTCCTACCATGAACTATGAGACTCCGGACGAGGGCCTGGATCTTGACTATGTGCCCAACAAGGCCAAGGCCAAGACTGTTCGCGCCGCTATGTCCAACTCCTTCGGCTTCGGCGGCCACAATGCCTGCCTGCTGCTGAAGAAGTACGCTGAGTAATCAAAAGGAGCAGCTATGTCGGAAATCCTTTCTGAGGAAAGGCGGGAGGAGCTGAAGGCTCTCTCCGGGAAACTTGGGGTAAGCTTCAGGAACCTTGCCCTGCTGGACAGGGCTCTCACCCATACCTCCTATGCCAATGAGGCCAAAAGGAAGACTGACCATAATGAACGTCTCGAATTCCTGGGAGACGCAGTGCTGGAGCTTGCCTCCAGCACTTATCTGTATGGTCACTTCAAGCACTTGCCGGAGGGAGAGCTGACCAAGATAAGGGCCAGCATTGTGCGCTCGGAGACTCTGGCCAGCCTGGCCAAAGACCTTGGCCTGGGTGAGCATCTGCTGCTGGGCCGGGGGGAGGAAATGGGCGGCGGTCGTGAGCGCCAGACCAATCTGGAGGATGCTTTCGAGGCCGTCATAGGTGCCATCTACGAGGATCAGGGCTGGGAGATTGCCCAGGACTATGTGGTGAGGCAGCTGGCTCACCAGTTCCAGCAGGCCAGCCGGGTGGGCGAGATCATGACTGATTACAAGACCACCTTCCAGGAATTGGTTCACAAGGATCCGGACAAGGTCATCGCCTACGAAGAGACAGGAGAGTCCGGCCCTGCCCATGAGCGAACCTTCACCAGCCGTGTGCTGGTAGATGGCGTACCTTATGGAGAAGGTTCCGGGCGCAGCAAGAAGGCCGCCGAGCAGCAGGCAGCCAAAGCTGCTCTGTCTAAGTGGCAGGGCTGAAGCTCCCCGATGCTTGCCAGTGGCATTGAAATAATTAAATGAAAAGGGATGGAAGATTGGCTCCATCTCTTTTTTATTTGCAGTTTTGTGTTAGAATATTGGGTGTTGGTAGATTATGAAGGGGAGGAAGATGAATATGCTTTATCCGGTCAAGCTCCAGGCACCGCTGAAGGATTATCTCTGGGGAGGCACCCGTCTCCGTGATGAGTATGGCAAGGAAACGGATCTGGAGAAGGTGGCAGAGAGTTGGGAGCTTTCCTGCCATCACGATGGTGAGAGTGTCATTGCCCAGGGGGAGGACAAGGGGCTGACCCTCAGAGAGTATATTGAGCGTGAAGGAAAACAAGTCCTGGGCTCACGCTGTGAAGAGCTGACGGAGTTCCCCCTGCTGATCAAGTTCATTGATGCCAGGGACAGCCTTTCTGTGCAGGTACATCCAGATAATGAGTATGCCCAGCGGGTAGAAGGCGAGCAGGGCAAGACGGAGATGTGGTACATCATGGATGCCGAGCCTGGAGCCAAGCTCATCTATGGCTTTGAGAAGGAGATTTCCAAGGATGAATTCAGGAGCCGCATCGAGGAGGGCACTTTGCTGGAGGTCTGCAGCCAGGTGCCGGTGAAGAAGGGAGATGTGTTCTTCATCGAGGCGGGCACTCTCCATGCCATCGGGGCAGGCATCCTCATCTGCGAGGTGCAGCAGAGTTCCAATTCCACCTACCGGGTCTATGACTACGGCAGGGTGGGGGCTGATGGCAAGTCCCGGCCTTTGCATATCGGCAAGGCGCTGGCTGTGACGAAGCGCAAGAGGCTCCCTCTCGATACTAAGCCGTTGGCGGTGTTTGATCTGTTCAAGGGCTGCAGGGCTTCGCTTTTGGCCAAGTGCGATTATTTCACTACTTATCATCTGGAGATGGATGGCGAGACGGAGTTTAGGGCGCCCAAGGAATCCTTCCAGTCTTTGACGGTGCTGTCCGGCAAGCTGAAGCTGGTTTGCGGTGACAGGGAAATGGAGCTTGCCAAGGGAGAAACTGCCTTCTTGCCGGTGGGCATGGAGGATTATACCTTGGCAGGTGCGGCTGAGTGCCTCTTGGTGGAGCGGTGATGTACTTTTCTTTGGTGCAAAGAAAAGTACCAAAAGAAAACCTTGGAGCCTGAATCCTTCACGGATTCAAAGGCTCCTTGGCCCCCATCCCTGGGGGCCAGTTGGAGTGGTCCAGGTGTGCAGTAAGAGGGGGAGTTTTTGTGCGGAAAATGTACGTTCTTGGCACCGGGTTTGCTATGGCTACCAAGTGCTTCAATACCTGCTTTTATCTGGAGACGGAACAGGGGCTGTTTCTGACTGATGCTGGTGGGGGCAATGGGATTCTCAGGCAGCTGGAGGAAACGCCTTTCAAGTTCGGTGACTGCCACCATATGTTTGTGACCCACGGCCATACTGACCATGTGCTGGGGGTTATCTGGGTCATGCGGAAGGTGGCTGACCTGATGAACAAGGGGAAGTTTGAAGGGCAGTTCCATATCTATTGTCACGATGTGGTGAAGGACATGCTCATCACCATGACGAAGATGACGCTGAAAAAGAAGGATTTTGCCAGAGTTGGTACAGATATATTAGTGCATGAGGTGCAGGACGGGGAGAGTGTGGAGCTGCCTTTTGCCAAGCTCACCGCCTTCGATATCTGCTCTACCAAGGCCAAGCAGTTTGGCTATCAGCTGATTTTCCCCGACGGCATGAAGTTCGTCTGCCTGGGGGATGAGCCATATAGTGAGCATGATCGGGAGTATGCGGCAGGGGCTGATTGGCTGCTGGCGGAGGCTTTCTGCCGCTATGAGGACAGGGAGGTCTTCAAGCCGTACGAGAAGAACCACAGCACCGTGAAGGAGGCCAGCGAATTGGCTGAGGAATTGAAGGCCAAGAATCTGGTGCTCTATCATACGGAAGATAAACATATAGCCACCCGCAAGCAGGATTACAGCGCAGAGGCGGCGAAATACTACGGCGGTAAGGTTTTCGTGCCGGATGACCTCGATGTGATTGACATTTGAGCCTGCTCGGGGGATGAAAAAAGAACCGGAATACCAGGTTTCCCAGGTAATCCGGTTCTTTCTATTCTCAGGAGAACATGCGGTCTATGGAGATTTTCAGGCAGTTGATGGCATCTGATAGCTGCTGTTGTTCGTTCTCTGAGAGCTTTGGCAGCCTGTCCTCGAATTTTTTCCGCACATATTCATTCTGCTGCCTGATGATTTCCCTGCCCTTTTCTGTCAGCTCCAGCAGGCAGCGCCTGCGGTCGCGGCAGTCTGTGTTCTTGCTGATGTAGCCTTGCTCAAGGAGCCTCTCGGCTACAGTGCTCATCTGCTGCTTGGAAATCTTCAGCATTTCGCTGGCGCTGCTGTTGGTGATGGCTCCTTCCGTATTGATGAACATGAGCAGCACATACTGGTTGAGGGGCAGGGGCAGCTGCTTGTTGCGGAATACATTCACATGGATGAGCATGAGGGTTTCCAAGAAATCTTTGGAAAGGGCATGCCCGGGGTTTTTTAAGTTCATTTCCGTCCCTCCTTGTCAAGAATTTGATTTTTGTCATGTGCTTCTTGACTTTTCCTTAGCAGTATAATACTATATAATCCATTGATAGTAAACACTTATTTACTAATCTTCAGGGATGAAAACAAGTGTGTATCATCTATAAAAGGAGGTTTTTTGCTTTGTTTTTGATGAAAAACAACAAGGTACTGGCCGTGTTGCTGTCTTTTGCTCTGGCAGTGGCCCTCACCGGCTGCGGTCAGGATAAGCAGCAGGCCCAAAGTGGAGGGGTCCAGGTGAAGGCCATGAATGTCATCCAGCAGGATACGCCGCTCACCAGCGAGTATGCAGGCTCTCTGGTGGGCAAGGATGAGGTACGGGTGCAGGCCCGGGTGTCCGGCAAGGTGGTGGAAAAGTATGTGCAGGGCGGCCAGTATGTGACAGAGGGCCAGCCTCTCTACCGCATCGACTCCCGCCAGTATGAGTCGGCGGTGCTGAATGCACATGCTATCCTGGCTCAGTCTGAGGCAAATCTGAACAATGCCGTCACTGACCTCTATCGCTATCAGGAACTCCTGAAGTCTGACGCCATTGCCGAGCAGACAGTGGCGAATCAGCAGGCGCAGGTGAATGCCTACAGGGCAGCGGCAGCGGCCAATGCAGCCCTGCTGAAGAAAGCTCAGGAGGATTTGGATGATACGGTGGTCTATGCTCCTATGACGGGGCAGCTTTCCGTGGATGATGTGGCTGTCGGCACCTATGTGAATGCAGGAAGCACTAACCTGGTCACTATCGGTTCCCCTGATCCCATTTACGCTCAGTTTGCCATTTCTGAGACTGAGTACCTGAAGTTCATGAATATCAAAGCCATGCAGCAGGGCGACCCCAACAGCAATGTGCAGGTGTCCCTGACCTTGTCAGATGGTACGGAATACCCCCTGACGGGCGTGATTTCCGAGGCAGACCGTGCTCTGTCCGACAATACGGGCACCCTGACCCTGAAGGCTCTTTTCGATAACCCCAACGGCGTCCTGCTGCCCGGCATGTATGCCAGGGTGAAGCTCACCGGCGAGACTGTGCCCAATGCTGTCCTGGTGCCCCAGCGGGCTGTGCAGCAGCTCTTGGGCAAGTCCTTTGTCATGGTGGTGAACGGGGATGGCAAGTCTGAGGCTCGCACCGTGACCCTGGGCGACAAGGTGGGCAGCTACTACATCATCAAGGATGGCATTGATGCCAGCGATATCGTGGTGGTGGAGGGCCTGTCCAACCTGCAGGAGGGCAGGGAGCTTTCCGTCACCATGGTTACTCCCGAGGAGATGGGCTTCTCGCTGAAACCCGACAATACTCTTTACAATCCTGACGCTTCTACGACTAAGAAATAAGGGGGCGGCGTCTTGTCAAAATTCTTTATACACCGCCCGATTTTTGCGATAGTCATTTCCGTGATTATCGTTATTGTGGGCCTTATTTCGGCAGTTCAGCTGCCGATATCCCAGTACCCGCAGATTTCTCCTCCTACCATTTCCGTGGGTACTTCTTACACCGGCGCTAATGCCAGTGTCGTCAACGATACTGTGGCTCAGATCATCGAGCAGCAGGTCAACGGCACCCAGGGCATGGACTACATGAGTTCTACCTCCAACGATGCCGGCCGCTACAGCCTCAGCGTGGTATTCGATACCGGCTCGGACGGCGATATGGACTCCGTCAAAGTGCAGAACAATGTGGCCATAGCCAACGCCAGCCTGCCTACGGATGTGCAGGCTGTGGGCGTCACCACCCGCAAGTCTTCCAATGACATGGCCTATATGGTGTCCCTGACTTCTCCTGATGGCAGGTATGACCGCGCCTTCATGAAGAACTATGCGGACATTTATCTGATGGATCAGATCAAGCGCGTGGCCGGCGTAGGTGATGTGCAGGTCTTCGGCGCTGACTATGCCATGCGCGTCTGGCTGAATCCTGACCGCCTGGCAGAGTATCATCTGACGGTGAAGGACGTAACCGATGCCATTAAAGAGCAGAATGTCCAGGCTCCCGCCGGTACCGTAGGCGGCATGCCCGTGGACAACGGACAGGAGAAACAGTACACAGGCAAGATTCAGGGCCGTCTCTCTACTCCTGAGGAATTCGCCAATATCATCATCAAGACCCACGGCACTGATGGTTCCTTCGTGCGCCTCAAGGATGTTGCCAGGGTAGAGGAAGGCCAGAAGGACAACAGCATGGTGTCCAAGAGCAACGGCGCTCCCGCTGTGGGCTTCGGCATCCAGCTTACCAACGATGCCAACGCCATGCAGACGGTGGCAGGGGTGAAGGAAATCATCGATAAGGCCATGCCTGACCTGCCGCCCGGACTGGAAGTCAATGAAATCATGGACAGCACCGATTACATCAATGCTTCCATCAAGGAGGTTCTGCATACCTTCTTCGAGGCACTGCTGCTGGTGGTGTTCGTCATCTTCGTCTTCCTCCAGAACTGGCGGGCTACGGTTATCCCCCTGCTGGCAGTGCCGGTATCGCTGATCGGTACCCTGGCTGCCTTCATCCTGCTGGGGTTCTCCATCAATACGCTGACCCTCTTTGCCCTGGTGCTGGCCATCGGCCTGGTGGTGGATGACGCCATCGTGGTTATCGAGAATGTGGAGAAGCACATGGAGGAGGGCCTGGAGCCCATGGATGCCACCGAGCGCGCCATGGATGAGGTGCAGGGCCCTGTGGTGGCTATTGCCTTCGTGCTGGCGGCAGTGTTCGTGCCGGTGGCCTTCCTGGGCGGCATGACCGGCGTGCTCTATCGCCAGTTCGCCCTGACCATCGCCGTGTCCATGGCCCTCTCCGCCTTCGTGGCTCTGACCCTGACCCCGGCTCTCTGCGCCATGATTCTGAAGCGCCATGAGGAAGGGGAGCGGGAGGATGGAATCCTTGACCGCTTCTTCAATTCTTTCAACAACTGGTTCGAGAGAATGAAGCGCAGTTATGTGGGCGTGGTGGCCCGGGGCATTGCCAATGCCAAGCTGGCGGTCATCTTCCTGCTGATCGTGTCCGGGCTGATGGCGCTTCTCTATATGAAGCTGCCCTCTACCTTCGTGCCCAACGAGGACCAGGGCTATGCCTTTGCCATGGTCAACCTGCCCGAGGGCACTTCCCTCAACCAGACCCAGAAGACTATGGATAAATTGCAGGGGGCGGCCCTGCAGAGCATCAAGGGCATAGATATGTCCATGGCAGTCACGGGCTTTGATATGCTGGCCTTCACCTCGAAGCCCAGCGCGGGCCTTCTGATCATCGGCATGAAGGACTGGAGCCAGCGGCCCAACCCGGATGAGTCCGTCGATGCTGCTGTAGGCACTCTCTTTGGCCTGGGTGCCAAGCTGGCCCCGGAGGCCAGGGTCATAGCCGCCAACCCGCCCGCCCTGCCGGGCCTGGGCAATGTGGGCGGCTGGAACCTGCAGCTGATGGATATGTCCGGCCATACGGATGAGGAACTTTTCGAAATCACCAACCGCATCGTGGCCAAGGCCAACCAGAACCCTGCCCTGCAGGGTGTGCGTACCACTTATGCCATCAATTCTCCTACCATCGAGTACGATGTGGACAGGGAGAAGATCAAGAAGATGGATGTGCAGCTGTCTGATGTGTTCACAGCCATGCAGGTGAACTTCGGCGGCGCTCAGGTGAACGACTTCAACCGCTTCGGACGCAGCTACAAGGTGGTGCTCCAGTCTGACACCGCCTTCCGCAGCGAGACAGATGCCATGAAGTTCATGTTCGTGCGCAGCTCTTCCGGCACCATGATTCCTCTCAACACCATCCTGACCCCCAAGAACAGCACAGGCCCCACGGTCATTTCCCGCTTCAACGGCACCAAGGCTGTCAGCATCCAGGGCAATGCCGGCGATGGCTACAGCTCCGGCCAGGCTATGGATACCATTGAGCAGATTGTCCGGGGGGAAGCAGGCACGGGCTTCGAGATCGAGTGGTCAGGCCAGAGCCGCGAGGAAAAGAAGGCGGCAAGCTCCACCTTCCAGGTGCTGGCCCTGGCGTTGGTCTTTGTCTTCCTGTGCCTGGCAGCTCTCTATGAGAGCTGGAGCGTGCCTTTCGCAGTGCTCTTCACGGTGCCTACGGGCATCTTCGGCGCCCTGTTCTCCGAGTGGGCCCTGTCCAATCTGGGCGTGATGCTCACTGGCCACATGAATGCAGGCCTGCAGAATTCTGTCTATATGCAGATTGGTATCATCATGATCATCGGCTTGGCGGCCAAGAACGCCATCCTGATCGTGGAGTTCGCCAAGGTGCGCGTGGACAGGGGCATGGAGCCTGTGAAGGCTGCCCTTGAGGCCGCAGGCCTGCGCCTGCGCCCCATCCTCATGACCTCCTTCGCCTTCATCATCGGCTGCCTGCCCCTGGCCATGGCCAGCGGTGCAGGCGCCGCAGCCCGCAACGGCATGGGCGTGGCGGTGGTAGGCGGCATGCTCTTCGCTACTTTCATGGGTGTCTTCCTGATTCCTGTGTTCTTCGTCATCACGGAGTGGATAGCCAAGAAGCTTGGCTATATGAAGCAGGAGAAGAGGAAGTCCTCTATCGACTATATGTAAGATTTTTTCAGAAAATCACCCGCAGGTGGGGCAGGAAACTGCTCCACCTGCTTTTATTTCGATATGCTTTTATGGTATACTGTTACAGTATACTTTCGTATGAATTGGGTCCCATTGGAGGGGAAAGACATGCGCAGCAAGATACTTGATTTATTGCGGCAGGCAGGAGATGGTTATGTCTCCGGAGAGGAAATGGCAGAGAGGCTGGGGGTCACCAGGACGGCTGTGTGGAAGCATATTCAGGAACTCAGGAACTCCGGCTATGAGATATTGAGCCATTCACGCAATGGCTATTCCTTGCGGGAGTCGCCGGACAGCATGCTGGCCAGCGAGATCAGCCATAGGCTGGGGACGGAAATTGTGGGTCGCAGGATCCTGAGTTTTGGAGAGGTGGACTCCACCAATAATGTGGCCAAGAAGCTGATCATCAAGAAGGGTCCTGAAGGAAACTGGGAGGACATGGATGGCCTGTTGGTGGTGGCTGAGAGCCAGACCGGGGGCCGGGGCAGGCTGGAGAGGTCTTTCTTCTCCCCGGCGGGCAAGGGCATTTGGTTCTCCCTGGTGCTGGCACCGCCCTTTGCTCCCCAGGAGGCACCCAAGTGCACGCTCATGGCAGCGGTGGCAGTGACGGAGGCTATGTGGGAGTTCGGGCTGAAGCCCGGCATCAAGTGGCCCAACGATATCGTCTTCGGCGGCAGGAAACTGGTGGGAATCCTCACGGAAGCCAGCTGCGATATAGACAGGATCAAGCATATCGTCCTGGGCATCGGCATCAATGCCAATATGGAAATAAGGGATTTCCCGAAAGAAATCCAGCAGACCGCCACCTCTATGTCCATCATCAAGGGGGAGGAGATACCCCGGGTGAAATTCCTGCAGGCGGTGCTGCGCTCGTTGGAGCGTTGGTACAAGGTGGCTATGAAAGAAGGCTTTGGCCCCGTCTTCGAGGCTTGGCGCAAATACTCTGTGACCATAGGACAGGAAGTGCGGGTCGTAGGCGTCCGGGGCGGCGAGGATTTCACGGGCAGAGCCATGGATATTGATTCTTACGGTGCTTTGCTGGTGGAAACGGATGAAGGCATTCGTACTGTGATGGCAGGGGATGTTTCAATCAGACCCAGGAGTTGAGGCCTCCCGCATTTGCAGGGCAGGCTGACGGGAGGAAAAAACTTTGCTGTTAGTTTTTGATATAGGCAATACCAATACAGTCATGGGCACCTACGAGGGCAAGAAGCTGGTGAAGCACTGGCGCATCTCCACGGACAGGCAGAAGACCGGGGATGAATACGGCATGCTCTTAAATGACCTCTTCCGTTTTCAGGGCATCAGCATGAGCGACATTGAGGCCATCATCATCTCATCCGTGGTGCCGCCGCTGGTGGTGCCCATGATGAAGATGTGCGAGCGCTATTTCCACATCAAGCCTCTGGTGGTGGGGCCTGGCATCAAGACGGGCATCAAGCTCCACTACGAGAACCCCAGAGCCATCGGCGCTGACCGCATCGTGAACGTGGTGGGAGCCTATGAGCAGTACGGTGGCCCCCTCATCGTCATAGATATCGGCACTGCCACCACCTTTGATGTGGTGGCGGAGAACGGGGACTTTTTGGGGGGCGTCATTGCCCCCGGCATTGGCACCAGTGCCGACGCTCTCTTTCAGCAGGCAGCCCAGCTCCCGCGCATTGAGCTGGTGCCCCCAAAGCAGGTCATCTGCCGCAACACCATACAGGGCATGCAGGCGGGCATCATTTTCGGCTATGTGGGCCAGATTGATGAGATCGTGCGCCGCATCAAGGAGGAAATGGGCTGCGAGATGAAGGTCATCGCCACGGGAGGCCTGGCCAAGATGATTGCCAAGGAATCCGCGACCATAGACAAAATCGACCATTTCCTGACTTTGACCGGCCTGCGGGCGCTCTATGAGCGCAATCAGGTGAAGTCTGCGGAAAGGAAAGGGCAGGAATGAGGGGCATGGATATCGGCGCATTCCACTTTGATTATCCCGTGTTTCTGGCTCCCATGGCGGGGGTGACGGACACGGCCTATCGCATCATTGCCCACGATATGGGCTGCCCTCTCTGCTATGCAGAAATGGTCAGCAGCCAGGGCATCCACTTCCGCAATGAGAAAACCCTTAAGATGCTGAACTCCGAGCCGGGGGAGCGTCCTCTGGCCATGCAGATTTTTGCTGCCACCCCGGAGATGGCGGCAGAGGCAGCGGCCTTTGTGGAGGAGCAGGGCACCTGCGATATTCTGGACTTCAATATGGGCTGCCCCGCACCGAAAGTGGTGAAGAACGGTGAGGGTTCTGCTCTCATGAAAGACCCGGAACGGGCTTATGCTATCATGAAAGCGGTAAGGAAAGCCGTGAAAATGCCCTTCACGGTGAAGATGCGGCTGGGCTGGGACGCAGAAAATGTCAATGTGCTGGAAATCGCCCAACGGGCAGAGGACGCGGGCGTTGATGCCATCGCCGTCCACGGCCGCACCAGGGCACAGTTCTACGCGGGGCAGGCCAACTGGGAGAAGATTGCCGAGGTGAAGCGGGCTGTTTCTATTCCCGTCATTGCCAACGGGGATGTGAGAACCTGCGCTGACTTGAAGAAGATTCTGGAGGTCACTGGGGCTGACGGGGTGATGATAGGCCGCGGCGCCCAGGGCAATCCCTGGATTTTCCGGCGGCTCACCCATTATCTGGCCACGGGAGAGGAACTTCCTCCCCCCACCATGCAGGAGCGGGCAAGGGTCATCATGCGGCATCTGGATCTATTGCTGAAATACAAGGGTGAATACATAGGCCCCAGGGAAATGAGAAAGCACGCCACCTGGTATACCAGAGGCCTGCAGCATGGGGCGCTGCTGCGGGACAGGTTCAACAAGGCGACTACCCGCAGGGATTTTGAGATCATACTGGAAGATCATCTTAGATGATACAGAGGAAGGATATTTGCAATGGCTGAAGATAAGAAAGACTCCGTCTGGAGCCAGTATACGGACAGTGATAAGGAAGCCTTGGAGAAACTCTCTGCGGGCTATATAGATTTCCTCTCCCGTTGCAAGACGGAGAGGGAAAGCACCGCCGAGGCGGTGGAACTGGCGGAGAAGGCTGGCTATCGCGACCTCTATGCCATGTTGGAGGCAGGGGAGCAGGTGCGTCCCGGGGATAAGGTTTATGCGGTGAATATGAAGAAGTCCGTGGTGCTCTTCAATATCGGCGAGGAGCCTTTGGAAAAGGGCATGAATATCCTGGGTGCCCATATCGACACCTGCCGCCTGGATGTGAAGCAGAATCCTCTCTATGAGGAGGGCGGCCTGGCCTACCTTGATACCCACTATTACGGCGGCATCAAGAAGTACCAGTGGGTGGCTCTGCCCCTGGCCCTGCATGGCGTAGTGGTGAAGCCTTCCGGCGAGGTGGTGGAAATCTGCATCGGCGAGGACGAGAGCGATCCGGTATTCTGCGTCACTGACCTTTTGATACACCTTTCCCAGGAACAGCTGAAGAAGGCCGGGGCCAAGGTAGTGGAGGGCGAGAGCCTGGACATCCTGGTGGGCAACTATCCTCTGAAGGAAGGGGAGAAAGAGTCCGTCAAGGCAGGGGTGCTGAAGCTGATCAAGGACAAGTATGGCCTTGAGGAGGAGGATTTCCAGTCTGCAGAGCTCTGCCTGGTGCCTGCTGGCAAAGCCCGTGAGCTGGGCTTTGACCGCAGCATGGTGCTGGCCTATGGACAGGATGACAGGGTGTGCGCCTATACATCCCTCATGGCCATGCTGGAGACTGGCAGGATGCGCCGCACGGCCTGCTGCCTGCTGGTGGACAAGGAGGAAATCGGCAGCGTGGGAGCTACGGGCATGCAGTCCCGCTTCTTCGAGAATGTGGTGGCAGAGCTGCTAGCTGCCATGGGGCAGGGGAGTGATCTGGCTGTGCGCCGTACCCTGGCAGGCTCCAAGATGCTTTCCTCCGATGTGTCCAGCGCCTTCGATGCCCTCTATGCTTCTTCCTTTGACAAGAAGAATGTGGCGTACCTCGGCAAGGGCATGGTGTTCAACAAGTTCACCGGGGCCAGGGGCAAGTCCGGCTCCAACGATGCCAATGCGGAGTATCTGGGCGAGATCCGCGGCATCATGAAGAAGCATAAGGTCCGCTTCCAGCTGGCGGAGCTGGGCAAGGTTGACCTGGGAGGTGGTGGCACCATCGCCTATATCATGAGCCTTTACGGCATGCAGGTCATCGACAGCGGCGTGGGGGTGCTTTCCATGCACGCTCCCTGGGAGGCCACCAGCAAGGTGGATATCTATGAAGTTTGGAAGGGCTATCAGGCATTTTTGGTGGAAGCCTGAAGAGAGAAGGATGAAGGTGAGGGGATAGCTTATGGATGTATCAAGACTTTTGGCAGACATCAATGATTTTGTCTGGGGGCCAATCATGCTGGCCTTTCTGGTGGGAACAGGCGTTTTCCTGACGGTGAGGCTGCGCTTCCTGCCCTGGATCAATCTTATCTACGCCATCAAGATGATTTTCCGCCAGAAAAAGAGCCATGAGGGAGATATTTCTCCCTTCCAGTCCCTGATGACGGCCTTGTCCGCCACCGTGGGCACAGGCAACATCGTAGGCGTGGCCACGGCTATGGTGCTGGGCGGTCCCGGTGCGCTTGTCTGGATGTGGATCAGCGCTGCTTTCGGCCTGTCAACAAAATACGCCGAGTCTGTGCTGGCGGTGAAGTACCGTGAAACCAACAGTGTTGGTGAGATGTGCGGCGGCCCCATGTACGCCATGAAAAGCGGCTTCAGCAACAAGTTCATCGGCCGCACTTTGGCAGCGCTTTTTGCGGCTTTTGTGGTGCTGGCTTCCTTCGGCATCGGCAACATGACTCAGGCCAATTCCATCTCTGCGGCGCTGTTCTCCAGCTACCAGATTCCCACC
>CACZHK010000026.1 GCA_902780915.1 Pseudoselenomonas ruminantium
GCGAAAACTCAACGGCATTTTATGCCGCACAGGAGGGTGTTGCTTTTTGCTCTTTCAAAGGATTTTTAAACATCAAATGGCTGTTTTTGAAACACGCCAAATTTTGATCTATATTAAGGCTTTTTTCTGTATACAGAGTTATTTCAACTTGAACATTCCTCTCTGCTGCCACAGCAAATTTTGGCAACAACACGACCAGAGTTATAATCAGCAATAAAATTATATTTTTTAGGTTACACATAACACTCACCTTCCACTCATTTAATCACCCTAAACATATTCTCTTTTATGACAACATTGATTTATTGGTTCAGGATGATTCTGTATGGCTAGTACATCCTTAACATGCTCATACCCCGTATCTGCTATTCGTTGACGCTCCTGCTCGTGATGTAGGTAATAATCAATCTTCTCTATCATATCGTCCAAGTCATCATACAAACATAAATCCCTGGACAAATCCAACAGGCCATGACTCAAGGGGCCACGATCCATCAGCTGAAATGATTTCGTAGCCAGAATTTCAAAAGTTCTAGGATTCAAGCTTTTATGATCCTCACAGTTTATATTAAGGCAAATTTTACTTCTGCGATAAACTGCAGCAGCTTCTTCTGCCGAAAACAGCCTATTTTCCAGATACGGAAGCAGCCACTTATGACGATGATTAAACTGAATTCTTTTCCACCAATGGCGGCCCTTGTACCAATAGCCACCTACCAACATAGACAACCCATGATCTGCAACATATTGAGTCACCCGTTCCAATGCCCTTAAACGATTAGGATAAGTAGAACCTATAAAGGAGATATCTATATCCCTGACTGTGCTTTCATCGGGATAAAATATTCTGTTATCATAATAAACTGGCCTGTACTCGACACTGATATTGGGATATTTTTCGGTCAAATAACTCACATCATCATAATCAAAGCAATAAACATGCTTGAAATAAGACACATCTGCCTCTAGATGCTTGAATCTTTTAATTCCATCCAACAGTTGAATATAAGTGTTATACGGCGCCAACAGTTCAAAAGCCTCCCTAGGCATACCAGCGCCTGAAATCATGTAAACAATATCATAACTTTTCTGTTTCAGAAAATTCCTCAATCTATGTACTAAACATTCATCAAATCTGTATTTAAGGAAATCCGCCCCCAGCTTGTACATACGGCGCTGAAAAGGCGAACAAACTTTGTAGAATTCTGTGATTTCAAACCAGTCCACCTGTCCCCCCCCATGTGGATATAATTCCATCAGCGATTGGGGATCTAGCCGCCAGCAGTGCTACTTTCACGTTGTACTACTCCTTTATTTCTATGACATTACGCATTGCTTGAGAATCACGATATCCCCATCTTCATTGAAAACAGGCATAAAGAGAAACATACTTTCTTGCTACTCATAGCAATATATAACCCAGTTATATAAACTTTATAACTTGAATTATTTCATTTTAGTTTTAATTTTATCTAAAACGTAACGGCAATACCATGACAGTGCTTCCACATATCGTCCCTGCTTGCGTAATACTTTCCCCATTAACCTATTCTCTTGATAATTTCTCGGAATATACACATAGCCACGCCACGGTGAATTTTCCAAAGCTTTTTCCCAAAGTGCTTTTAGCTTATTTTGACACCAAGGCTGCCATGGTTTAATATCACCAGCAAAATGAAGAAACACCGTATCTTTCGGCAAAGGGACTTCTTGATGCTTCCCATTCATATAAAAGTGATTATAACGTTCAGACAGCATTTGGTATCTAGAGCCTATAGAAATATTCAATGCATCTTGATCACAAAAAGAAAATTCATTTTCAGCCAGCAATTTCATCGCTTTTTCTGACACATTAGCTTCATTCCACTTTTCCAAATTCATGTATATGACACCGGAGTTGAAATACACATGCTCTCTCGGAAGACCAATCTCACACTTGTGTTCTTCGATCCAACTTCCGGAATCCTGTACTGCCATGCAAATTGAATTTATATCTAAATCCCGTAATTTCTTGAACGAGTTAAGACACATAAGGTCAGAATCAAGATATAAAATCTTTTTTATTTGAGGATACAATAAAGCCGCACTTATAATACGATAAAACGCAGCTTGAGAATAACGCTGACTAGTTTTTATATATTTAAATTCATCAGCGTTAACATAATATAATACTACAGTAAGTTCTATGTATTTTTCACTAAGAATTTTAAACCGCTGTATATCAATCTCCTTTATGTCATCACAAAAAATATGAAACATAAAGCATACTTTAGGATTATTATCAAGAATGGAGTTTATCACCACACCAGCCTGAACGGCATAATCTTTAGTTATGCCTAAAGATATGTGGAAAAAATCATCTTCATTATCAGCTTGTCCTCCCAATACAGTTTTTTCTTTTATAAACCTTGTAAAATCCAATCATATCCCTCATTTCTATGCCACAGTAACACTCATTCATCTTTTTATTTCATCAATTATCATAACGCTATCTGCATCAGCATCAATAAACTACACTTTTTCTTCGCAAGAAAACTTATCACAATCTTGAATCTCTCTGTCATTTATTGCCATAGCCAGTCCCAGTAAAGAAAAATACATTTTAGCTATTTGCCTTTGATATATATTTTCATCCACTAAGCCATGACAATATAAAGACATGGTAACCCACATCATTGCCCACAGTGTCCATTGGCTCTTGCGCGCAAAAATATTCTTTAGCAAATACCACCATATTATAAATGAAAAAACTATATATCCACCTGCCCCTACCCCCCCTGTCGTAGAAAGCCATTGAAACAAGTCATTATGAGAATGAACCCACGCTTGGGGAACTTTGTCCTTGCCAACATAGTGAACATAATTAGGAATTGCACTCTTAAAATTTCCAAATCCAACACCATTAACTGGATTCTCTATAAACATGTATGAGGCAATAGTCAGTATATCCAATCTTGCTTTGTCGCTATTAGCTCTCGAATAGATATTTGCTGTAATCACCATAGATAAAAAAGAAACCAAACAAAGCATTATGATACTGACCGCTATTTTTTTCCTAAAGTCCCATTGATTCTTAAACGAAATCCAATACAATGTCACCATGAGCAAAGCACCAGCAATCAAGCCTGTCATACCACCACGAGATCCTGTCATCCATATTCCCGTCATAATAACGGCAAAAGAAAAAGCATTTAATAAGCACCACAATTTGCTACTTTTAAGCTTATACAATGCCAACAACAAGAAAGGAATATTCATTGCCAAAAGTTGCACCGTCACATTAGGATTATTCCCCCAGGGAGCGAATCTTCTTCCACTCATAAAACCTGGTTCACAGATGTATGCCATCAAACACGCAACTGCACTTACTAACGCTCCAACTGTAACAGCTTTATAAAAAACATCACTTTTGAAAAACCACCTTACTCCTACATACATAACAAAGAAGGCGACCATAATACGCGTAAAATAGTCCAACGTTTCTATAATAATCTTTTCTTCACCATGTGAAATAGCAGATATGATCAAGCCTACAGCGAAAATCGCAAATGCAAACAACACCACTTTATCAGGCAACTGAACAAATTTTCTCATCTTATAACATACTGTTGCTACTGCTATCAACAATCCAACTTCCGAAAGGCTGTAAATAGCAGTACCTTTGAAAGCTATTGAAAAAGCTATCAATCCACCCAGAGACAAGCAGCCTAGCCTATAAATAGTCGGCCAATTATCAGAAATATTTCGATTGATGAAATCCATCAAACCACCTCCTAAATCAAAAGGCTAATACTCCATTCCGCCGCCTTTCACTGGAATCTCCAGTAATGCTTTTATGCATGTATCATCAATGCAAAAAGCTTTTCTGCCACCTGCCTGTCTATCTCATCCAGCATAGCAAAACGCCTGCGGTACACCGCCCGCTTGCGGGTAGGCACTTCCTCCATAGTCTTTCGCGGCTCCATCAACGGCAACTCATCAAAACGCTCATCCTCAGTCCTCCATCCCCCGGCCTCCAGCCAGAATTCGCTGAAATCAGTCTTTAGCTTGCGGTCGGCCCACACATGATTCATGGCATTCATCTCAAGCCAATCAGAAAAAGAGGAAGCACTCATTTTTTCCTGTCAAGCGAATCATCATCCGAATCCTGTAACATCTTCTCCCATGTATCTAAGCTATTCGGCATGCTGCCTAAATGCTCAAATTACTGCCTCCGTAAAAAATAGGCCAAAGTTGGTATATCTGTGCAATGATTTCTCACCACTTTTAATAAAATCCCACGATCCACGCCAAGAGCCATCAACACTAAAGTCTGAGTTGGAAATAAAATCAACGAAGCCCTTCACGTCACAATAGTATCTGTCGGCAAATTCATCTGCCATGCTTCGTTTTATTTTAGATGGAACATTTGCATTGTTATGCAAAACATGCTCCAGATTGCAGGAGAAATAAAAAACTCTATATGGAATCTCCTCGCCCATACCTACACAGTTAAGACTTTGCAATGCCTCAAGATTTTCTCTCTTACGCTTATTTCTTTTAACAGCTTCTTCCTTGGATGATACAAAAATAACATCTTGATTATATATCCAGTGATCTATAGGATTCATCTCGCGAATACAATCGTCACTAACATAAGCACCATCCATATCAACCAAATGCACAACTGACACTAAATCACTCTCAAATAGTTTAATCTCATCAAGCTTGCAATGAATCTCTCTGTTTATTTTAGTCAATATATTACTTGGATTCGTATCATAGTCAGATGTGATGTCCGTTCCGATAACTTGAAAGTACTCCCTTCTTGGTTTTAGATACTTTTGCATTATCCCACCCAATGAAAGTTCATCTGTGTCACCTTCTACCAAAAATATTATTGCCTTATCAGTTGCAACTTTCACGCCATCAAGTCCCTTCCTGCCAAGCGAAAAGCACGTCCAATAGCATATACATCTATATCATCGCATAGCTTTTCCTTCTGCCCACCTATAGATAAGCTTCTCAGATAAGTATCTCTTATATTATCCGTTTTATCAATTCCATCAATACTAATATATCTATTTTCAGGATTCACAGTTGTAAAAGATATAGACTCTTTGTTTACAGTCTCCAAAATACGCAGATTATGAGATGTAAACAGCAATTGTCCTCTTCCATTTTTCTCTATAATCTGCAATAGATTGCCCAAAAGATATTCAAATATGCCAGAGTCAAGTTCATCTACCACCAGACAAACCGTCTCATCATTGTACATTGCTATGATTGCATTAAGTATAGATACAATCTTAATTACGCCAGCAGATTCACACCGCAGAGGTATTTTTACTCCCTCCTTGACAGAAATCAATTCTATTTTTCTGCCATCTGAGCCATCATCCATAAGCTGACTGCCATAATCATTGATCTCGACCCTTAAATTTGGTACAATCGTACTCAAGACTTTGTTTATCGGCTCTATAGAATTATTTAAGACATCATAAATTCGTTTTGGAATCAAAGATATCTTCTGCAAAAATATAGGAATGGTTCCCTTATCAAGGACATCTTGTTTTTTCTGGCTTATATTTATAGGGATAAGATATTGCATATTTATTACCCCAATATCAAGATTAGTAATAACAAACATTTTAGCCATAGCAAAATGGCGCAAAGCCCTCACCCCAAAAGAAAGCATCTCATCGGAAAATTTGTCATCAAATATTTTGCTTCCTTCTTCTGAAAACAATAACGAAGTGCCTGTATTGGCAGCCATTTTTTTTGCAACTGCAAAGCTAATAATGTTATTTTCATCATCTTTCACGAACTTGTCATAGCTATACTTTGGGCCAAACGTGTTTGATTCTCCTATGATATTACAACTAAATATTTCTTTATAAAAACCATTTTCATTTTGACTTAATTCCGTGAATAACAATTTTTCACTGCTTACTCTGCATTTTGCATTAACTTCTCTCAAAGTGTAGATGTACTCATACCCAAAATATTTTTCTCCCTCTTTTATAAGAAAGCAAACACCGACCTCCGCTTCTGTCTCGCCCCTGCGGATGTTTTCTGCCGCATTGGTAGGCAATTCCGTGCCACATAAAATTTTCTGCAACAAATGCAAGGCATCAACAACTGCGGTTTTCCCAGAGCCATTTTGCCCATATATCCCACGAATATCACTCTTGTCCAGTACTAAATTATCCAAATTTCCCCAAGGCACTTCCCCAAACCTAACATCTTTGAAGTTTTTTAGTTTGATATTCGTTATCCTAACAACTTCCGATGGCACAAATATCCCTCCGCATTTTATATATCCAGCACTTTACAACTTCTCTTTTTTTCTCAGAGGCAAAGACAGCGCCACTAAATATTCTCCCACCTGTCTATCTATTTCATCTAGCATAGCAAAACGCCTGCGGTACACCGCCCGCTTGCGGGTAGGCACTTCCTCCATAGTCTTTCGCGGCTCCATCAACGGCAACTCATCAAAACGTTCATCCTCAGTCCTCCATCCCCCGGCCTCCAGCCAGAATTCGCTGAAATCAGTCTTTAGCTTGCGGTCGGCCCGCACATGATTCATGGCATAGTAGCCCTGATTGGTGACAGCATAAATATGCTTCAAGCCCAAGCCACGCGCCAGAGCCTGGGTCAGATAGAGAATGAGATTTTTCGTGCGGTAGGCATGGCACCGCTTGGTGACTTTTTTGACAATATCCCGTGCTCCCTCCATATTCGGTCCCTGCATGGCACCGATATATAGAGAGTACTCCCCTCCCCTGTCTTTTGCTATCCAAAATATCATCTGATAAAGACACGTATCACCCAAATAGAGCATAATTGACAGCAGGCCCTCTTTCCTTTGACCTGTTTCAAAGGCGAGCTTGCAACACAAAGGCTCTTCTCCATCGGCTCCATCATTCCAAAGAGTGTAGAACTTATAGTCATACAAGCCCTGAAAAATCTCAGAGCGTAAATTTTCTTTCAAAAAGGTCATATGCTCCTTCACAATACGCAGGCGACTGTCAAAATCGGACTTGCAGTAAAAAAAAGCACGGGTTGGCTGCTCGTAGACGAAGGGACAGGTGCTGGCAACAGTCCGCAAAATTTCATCACTATCAAAAAAACGCTCCAAATCCCTCAGCTTGCCACTGTGCAGGAGCGCCCTAGCTCGAAAGACCCAATAACGCCTTACCTCACGGGGATTGCTCATATTGTAAATGGCATGGCCAAGTTGTCTGAATGATTTCATAAATGTCCTCCTAAATCTGGCTCAGCCCCTGCTAAACAATCAACTTTTCTTTTCAGCCGAACAGTTCTTGAAGTCCACAACTCGCAATTTCATTAAATTAGACGTGCCACCTGTTCCCAAACCTCATCAACAGAAATACTTTTTATGCACTGATTATCATTACAGGGAGGAAACTTTATATTGTAACATGGGGAACATGGGAATTCACGGGAAACAACTGTGCAATTTTTTCTTGGTGCCCAACTTGCCGGACTGGAGGGACCATATATAGCTAAAGCATGAGTAGCTGTAGTAGCACAAATATGCAATACCGATGTGCAACCGCATAAAAGCAAGTCTGACTCTGAAATAAGCCAATAAGTCTCCCTCAGATTAGTAAGACCCACAAGATTTACGATGCCGGGAAAATCCTGCTCAGCCCTCTGACGGTTTTCCTTTCCACCTATTATTGCCACCGCGCACCCTTTTTCCTGCAACCGTTCAGCAGTTTCCCTATATTTTGCTGGTTCCCAGTCCTTCAATGAGTCAAGTGAATATGGTGCCATCAATACCAGCTTGCCAGATTCAACCAAGTTCTCCCGTAATATATTTCTCACATGCTTCTTTTCCTGCTCTGATGGACACAGCGGCTCCAGCCTTGTGTCTTTACCATACACGCCAACAAATTCAGCAAGACGCAAATGATTCATTGGCTCATATATAGGCTTAGTTTCCTCTCTTGGCTCAACATGAACATTGACAAAGTCTTTTCCCCTGCCAATCCGTTTGGGAATCATAGCCAAGAACGCAAAAAAGGCATTGCGATAATGATGGTCAAGAATAATGGCTGCATCAGCACGCCAAATTGCCTTGACTATCCTTAGCCACGAATCTCCCTTTTCATATGCCATCATATGATCTATATATGGATTTCCCTGCATCAGCTCTTTTCCCGCATAGGAAGTAACCAAAATAAGCTGTGCATGAGGATAGGTATTCTTGATTTCTCGATACACAGGTGTTGCCAGCAACATATCCCCTATACTCGCTCTGTGCATAACAACAATCTTTTTCATTTTTCCCGCGTCTTCCTTCACGTTATCCTCCCACGAGCATTCACATCTATACCAAAAGATTCTTTATAAACGTTTCCTTGGCATATTCTGCATTGGCCTTTGCCAGTTCTTCTTTGTACACAGATTTTCTCGCCTCAAAATTGACTATGAAATCAAGCATCTGTTCCTTAAAGAGGCTAGCATCTTCCATATCAACAATCTCCCCAATATGGAATCTCTCCATCACCTCAGGATTAAGCAGCTTGGTGGTAATCACGGGCTTGCAGGCCCCTATAGCAGTAAAATATATTGCACTCCAATTGTAAAGATAACGCTCCGCCGTATAAGGCAGATACATCACATCCACAGACCGTATCATTTCATACCACTCATCCTGCAAGAGCTTGCGATTGATGAATTCTATCCTTTCACAGCCACTGTACTTTTCTGCTATCTGTCTGGCTTCCATCTCATCTTCGGCAGTAGTGGGAGCCAGCTGCACTATGAACCTGACCCCAGGAGGAAGCTGTTCATGGGCAGCTATATCGAGAAGCCACTCCATCTTCTTCTCGCCCTTGCGGTAATGCCCAAAGAAGCCTATTTTCAAAGTCTCAGTATCTTCACTGCTGACAAAATCCTCCGGCATCATCACAGGGGGCTGGATAAGGCGCAGATTCGGCAGTTTTTCACTGCCAAAATCATCCCTCAAGGTAGTCACACACAGCTTTATCTTCTCATGTCCCTGGCATTTGCGGGCATAGTGCAGGAATTTCGGCTTCTCTTGGGGATTTACCCCTAGGAAAATGAAGTACACAGGCACAGAGCTTTTGAGCAACTTGCTTCTTTGCAGCGACCGTAGATAGCGATAAGTGGCAGTAGTCAGGAGGATAGCATCTATCCCTTCCCTGACAGCTGTTTGTGCCGCAGAGTCGAACCATTTGACACGCCGATATTCCCGCTTCAGGGAATAAAACAATTTCTTCAGTCCATGTACCCTGTCATAGCTGACAATGGCCCCGCCAGAAAGCTCATAGACTGGCACGCCGAAATCCCTGTCCAGTTTCGTTTTCTCAGGCATCATCATCACAGGCTCATGGCCTGATTTCTGCAAAGCCTCGATGATTATCTTATCAAACTCCAGTTCAAAACCTGCCTTGGCCTTGACCGTTTCGAGGATTGCTACTTTCATGCCTCTTGACCTCCGCTGAATGTCCTGTACCTGAGCTTCAGGTACTTCATAAATGTATAATAACTGTGAAGGATGGAAAAAACCAGCCCCAGTTCCCCGTCCAAGAAACCTTTTTGCAGCACATAAGCGCGGAAAAAAGCAAATGCGGGCCGCAAAGTCAAGTCTGCCAGCCCCGCCGTTTTTCCTTCCTCATGCATTCTCTCTGCCATCATGTCCGTGTAACTGGACAGCTTGTGGAAATAATTCGTCCAGTTTGAATAAGTGTGGTGAAGAAGTTCACCGTCCATCTCACGGCTTGGCAAAGCAGAGATCGGACGCTCATGTACCACGCCTTCCCAGATGACAGTATCGCGGCGGAACAGCCGCAGGCACCAGTCCGGCCTGTGGGCGCCGTGCTTCATCATCTGCCCCATGATGACATTCATGCGCTTCAAAGAAAAGGAAAACTCTTCATTTCCGGCCACTATTTCCTTCATGGAACTGGCTGCTTTCTCAGTAATGCGCTCATCCGCATCCAGATAAAATACCCACTCCGCCTCAGTCTGGGTCAGGGCAAAGTTCCTCTGCCCGGCAAAACCGTCCTCCCCCATGGGATGAAAGACAAATTTCGCTCCCTTGCTTTCAGCAATGGCCTGAGTTGCATCCGTGCTGCCTGAGTCCACCACCAGGATTTCATCTGCAAAGGAAGCGCTATCTATGGCAGAGCCGATATTTTTTTCTTCGTTTTTGGACAGAATAATGATAGCCAGCTTCAATGACATATTTCAATTCCTTTTTTACAATATACCTACATATATTATCTCAACAGTCCGCGACACTCTTCCAGTACGTCCTCCGGGCTCACATTCCAAAGGCACTTTGGGCTTGGCCAGCTTGGGCACTGCTCAGCCCTAACTGTGCATGGGCAACAGTCTTCACGGCTGGTTAGCACTCTGGCATTTTCGTTTATAGGATACCAGCGATCTGGGCTGGTACAGCCGTACATGACCACCATGGGTACCTTGCTGGTGGCGGCAATATGCCCCCCTCCCGTATCCACTGACACCAAAAGATCACACTTCTTAAAGAGTGCTGCCAGTTCTACCAGATTTGTCTCCCCGCAGAAGTTTGCCACAGGCACCTGGCAGCAGGCAATAACCTCATCTGCATATTCCCTGTCCCCGGGGCCTCCAGTGACAAAGAATGAAGCCTTGTATTCTGCCGCCAGACTTTCCACCACCTTGGCAAAATACTCCTTGGGCCATGTCTTCAAAGGGAATGTTCCCTTTACGCATAGGGCGATAATCTTCTCTGCCTGAGGCAACTGCGCCAACAGGCACTCTGCCTTCATCTTTGCCTCAGCAGTAATGCGGGCAAAGACAGGCTTTTCCTTTTCCTCTGCGCTCTGACCTGTCAGCCCCCGCACGATATTTTGATAAGTATCAGCCTGCAAAGTCCGTTCAAGATCATAGTCCATGCGTATTGTTTTAGTATACAGCCAAGTTACCCGGCTCTTCTTGGGACCAAACACCCTGTCCGGCCCAACCCTTTCCGGAATGCGCGCCAGAAAGGCCAATAAAGCCGGCCTCAGTTTTCTGTCCAATGACAAACAAAGGTCAAATTGCCGACGTTTTATTTCCTTGACCATATCCATCATCTGACCCCAGGAGTTTTCCTTGGGCTTGTAGGCAAATACGATGACGTCATCTATGACAGGATTATTTTCCACCGCTTCCCGCACAACAGGCTTGACCAATATAGTGATACGCGCTTTCGGATAGGCCTTTTTCAGCAGAGCGATAGCCCCCGTAGTCAATACCACATCTCCCAGATTCACCAGCGCATTGACCAGTATATTCTTGTATTTATCCATAATGATCCCATCCACTTCTCCATTGTCTCCGTGCTCATACATGCACGAACATTCATTTTCTTCCCTCTCCCAAATCCACCTTGATATCCTCTATGCCATAATACTTGCAAAGGCCTTCCTTGGTCACGCCATTGTCAAAGTCCACAAAGAACACATGCCGCAGGGCGCGGTTCTTCATTTTGATGGGTTCCATATAGGCAATATTCTCGCCTTGGGCGGCTGTTTCCTTCACGATGGCCAGGCGGGCGGCATTTTCCTGATTCATGGTATAGGTAACCAGCATGGCTGCCGACATGGTGAAGGCTCCCAGTCCGGCTGCAGCTGCCAGCAGCACATTTTTAGCTGGCAAAGCCAGGCGTTCGCGAATCAGCGGCTCTCGCAATACAGCCACTGTCGCAATGATAATCATGGCCACAGAACTGAAGGTAGCCCGGGCCGGGAAAGTGGGGGCTGCCACCATGACCAGATTGTTTGCCAGCGCCAGTGCCAGCATATAGCCAGCATAACGTACCACCGCAAAGGACTGCCATACCTCACGCGCTTTTACTTTTTCTGCCAGGGTGCGTATGGCTTGCGGTGTCAGCCCCAGCTGTTTCTTCACCAGGGCGTAGACGAAGAAAATCGTCAGCCAGTAAATGGCCATTTCATCAAAGCCATTAAACAGATTATTGAAATGATCTACGGTCTTCTGCTTGGTCAGCCCCAATGGCACCATCACGGCAGCATACAGGATGTCACGAATGGTCCAGGCCACAAAGCTGCCGTTGAAGTAAGATATCACCAGCAGGATGATGAAACCAAGCATCAGCCATTGGCCCCGGCTCAATCGGAGCTGCCCCTGCTCAAGGGGAAAGCCCCTCTTTTCCGCCAGCACCAGCTTGAAAACGCGCCAGGCACAGAGCAAGAGCAAGACCATGGGCAGGATGTACAGCAGCATTTCGCCGTTGCCCGCGAACTGGTTGCCGATATGATGCAGGATGCCCTTGCCGCTGCCCTGCTCATCGTAGCGGACGAAATTTCCCGGCGCAGCCACAATGCCGATCAGCCCCAGCAGGGCACCAAAGCATCCCGCCGGCATCCAGCCTGCCATATTGCCCTGCCGATGGAAATACCAGCTGATCCCGGCAGTCAGCCAGACTACTGTCACAGCCAGATTCTCCACTGACCAGCCGGCAATGAGACCCATCAGGAACATGGGCAAAACCATCCAGCCGCTCAGCACAGCTTTGCTTCTGGCCAGGGAGATATTGTACGGCAGCAGGAAAAGAGCCGCCGGCACAGCCGACCAGAGATAGACCGTGGAGCCGCTTTTCCATACGGCCACTTCGCCAAAATGAGGGAAGGACAGCCAGGCCAAGAGGCCTGTCGCTGCCAGCAGGGCCGGTTCCCGGTTCCATGCCACCGAACGGCGTGCGTGGAAGTAAAGCAGCAGCACCAGGGCCGCGAACATCAGGGCATTGGCCACATCAAACCAGAACTTGCCCAACCACAGGAACAGGTCCAGGCAGAATACCGTGAACATGCGCCCGCCATGGAGGAAATAGTGGCGATAGGCTGAGGTTATCACATCCTGAAAAGAAGCAACATGCTCCGAGGTCAGCCAGATCAGCGAATAATCGTAATCATCCCGGTGAAGCGGCATCAGTTCGTTCAGCACGAACATCAGAAGAAAAATTCCTGCCAACACCAACAGATTCAGAAATAGACCGTTTTTGCTCTGGGACAAGTTACTTACACTCCCTCATTCTTATCGTCCTGTTCCCGTGGCAGCCTGTCTTCCGGGCTGCCGTATATCATCTTTTTCCCATTGTACTCATCCACCAGATAGATGGGCCTGCGCTTGCTTTCGGTAAATACCCTGCCCAGATATTCGCCGATGATGCCCAGGGAAAGAAGCTGTACGCCACCCAGGAAGAGCACGACGGTCATCAAAGTGGGGTACCCGGCTACGGGGTCGCCGTAGCAAAGGGCATTGAAAAGCACCCAGCACATATAGAACATGGCCAGCAGGGAAACGCCCAACCCCAGCATGGTAGTCAGCCGCAAAGGAGCCGTGGTGAAAGATGTAAGCCCCTCCACCGCCAGATTGCAAAGGCGCAGGAAATTCCAGGTAGTATGCCCGGCCGCCCGGGGACGCACATGGAAGGGTATTTCCTTCTTGCGGTACCCCACCCAGGTAAACATGCCCTTGGTATAGCGCTGATTCTCGCGCATCATCCGCAAAGCAGCCACACACCGCTTGTCCAGCAGACGAAAATCCCCCACATCGCGCTGCACTTTATAATCGGAAAAAAATTGCAGGCTGCGGTAAAAGATATTGGACATGTGGCGCTTGAACCAGGTTTCATCCGACCGGTCTGTGCGCTTGCCGCAGACATCATCATAACCTTTATGCCACCAGTCAATCATCTCGGGAATGAGCTCCGGCGGATGCTGCAAATCTGCATCCATGATGATGACCGCATCCCCCTCCGCATAGTCAAGGCCGGCCAGCATGGCAGGCTCCTTGCCAAAGTTCCGGGACAGGCTGAGATACTTTACAGACGGCTCCCGCTTTGCCAGAGCCTGCAATAGGGCCAAAGTTCCGTCCGAGCTGCCATCATTTATGAAAAGATAGGTAAATTCGCAGTCAGGGATCTCCTGCAGGGCATGGGACACCTCGGCATGAAATTTTTCTACCACCTCCTGCTCATTGTAGCAGGGGACAACAATCGTTATTTTTTCCATCCCAGTCTCCTCACTCTGCCCAGGCGCGGAAGTTCGCTATTTCCACTTGCTCTGAGGCCGCCAGTTCCAGGACAGCCGGCGACACAATGGCTGCCAGTTCAGCCTCGAAATCGTGCTCCCAGGCACAATCAGGCACCAGCACCTGGTTGTCAAGCCCCGGGTGCATCATAACCTCCGTAGTCCCAGGCTGAAGCTGGCGGATAAAATCCAGCAGATATGCTTCCGAAACAGCTTCCCCTGCCACGATGCCTGCAAAATGGTCAGGTGTAGCCATCCCTTTCCGCTTCGCCTTCCAGGCCGACAGGCAGGCCAGCGTCCCCAGCCCTATGCGCCCAATGAGCTGGCCAAGTCCGCCAAATTCGCCGCTGAATAATGGCGTGCGCGGCGTGCGCACAGCCTTGATGCCAGCAGCCTTGCTCAAATCAAGGACTATATCAATGATGCCGGGCAGGGTGTGCATATGCTGATGGCTGTCTGCATGGGTGAGCGACAGACCTGCGCCCTCCAGCTTATTGAGCTGGGCTGCCAGTTCAGCCCGCACCTCCTCAAGGTTCACCCGCCCCGCCAGGAAATGCTTTACCAAGACTGTATAATCATCAAAAAAAACGCCCTCTGCCGTTACCAGGGAAGGAATCTCCTGTGGCGGCAAGATTGGATAGCCATTGACCAGCGTAAAGTGAATGCCGACCCCCAGCTCTTTTTGACGCCTTGCCACCGCCACTGCCGACTCAAAGGCCTTGCCCCCGGGCATCAGGGTAGCCGAGCGCAGGCAGCCTTCAGTCACGCCCTTTTCCACTGCCTGATTGATAAGTTCATGCCGCCCGAAATCATCGGCATTGATAATTAAGCGTTTCAAATTCTCCATCCCATCTATTTCATTCTAAGTGCATATCTTTTCAGCACGAAATTCCAAATGGTGACTATCATTGCCGCCAGAAGCTTCGCGGCCATATAGTAAATGCCCAGCATATCCACAAAGGTATACATGCAAAGCTGGTTGATGCCCAAGCCTGCCACGCTGGAACCAAAAAAGAGCGAAAGAGCCTTGAGGCTCTGCTTCTTGCTGCCATCAGCAAAAACCCAGGCACGGCAGAGCCAGTAATTCACCAGCAAGGAAATCACAAAGGCGAGAGCCGAGGAATACAGATAATGAAGCCCCGCCCACTCGGTCAGGGCATACAGGCAGGCCAATTCCAAGAGCAGGCAGCCTCCGCCTGCCACCAGGAATCTTATCACCTCTGCAAAGTTTTTACGTCTTTCCAAAAAAGCACTCCCTCAAACTCTCAATCCCAAGGATCGCCATAAATCAAGAGGAGCAGCCGTCTGCTCCTCATAGGTGCTGCTCCAGCAATTCCAGCAGGCTGCCCCCCTCGTATAGCACGCCCTTCACCCCTGCGCCTCTGCCGCACTCCACATCCCGGGGGCTGTCCCCCACCATCAGGGAGTGCCCGAGGTCAATGTCAAAATCACGGCAGGCCTGCTCTATGAGACCGCTCTTGGGCTTGCGGCAGTCACAGTCTTGACGATACGAGGGCACTGCTGCCTCCGGGTGATGGGGGCAGTAGTAGAGGGCATCCAGATGAGCGCCGATTTTGCCCAGGCTCTCATTCATATAGGCATGGAGAGCCTTCACGGCCTCTTCGCCGAACATCCCGCGCGCCACGCCGCTCTGATTGGTGATGACAATGGCCAGATAGCCTCTGTCATTGACGTATTTCACGGCTTTCTGAGCCTCGGGCATCCACTGGAGCTTTTCCTGCTCATGGAGGTAGCCCGTGTCCACATTGAGCGTGCCATCACGGTCAAAAAAGACCGCGGGCCTCTTCGTTGCCATCTTATTTGCCATACTCGAAGTAACCGCCCTGATTGAGGAAGTCGCAGTATTCCTTCACAGCTTCCTTCATGTCGCAGAAGCCCTGGTCATAGCCTGCTTCCAGCAAATTGGTCGGGTCGGACTCAGTGTAGTTCTGATACTTGCCACGAAGCACCTCCGGGAACTCGCGGTATTCAATCTTGCCCTTGCCCAAAGCGGCGATGACAGCCTCTGCCACCTCATTGTAAGTGTGAGCCTTGCCTGTGCCGCAGTTGTAGATGCCGGAGGGGCCCTCTTTCTCCCAGAACCAGAGGTTCACCTTCACCACATCCTTGACGTAGATGAAGTCACGGCGCTGCTCGCCGTCCTTGTAGCCATCAATGCCCTTGAAGAGGCGGGCCACACCAGTCTCGTTGACCTGATTGTAGAGCTGATAGAAGATGGAGGCCATCTTGCCCTTGTGGTGCTCCTGGGGGCCGTAAACGTTGAAATACTTGAGACCCACAATCTGGCTCTTGGCCTCCGGCATCACCTGGCGCACATAGCGGTCAAAGGCCAGCTTGGAGAAAGCGTATGGATTCAGGGCATCCTCGCACTCATCACCCTCCCGGAAGCCGTGCTTGCCGCTGCCGTAGGTGGAGGCAGAAGATGCGTAAAGGAAGGGAATGCGGTGCTGGAGGCAGAAGTGGAGCACGGACTTGCTGTACTCATAATTCACCTTCATCATATAGTTCACGTCGTACTCCATGGTATCGGAGCAGGCACCCTCATGGAAGACAGCATCGATATCGGTGCCGTCGAAATCGTCATCTTCGATGGTCTGGAGAAAATCATCCTTGTGCTGGTAGTCGATGAACTGCAGGCCACGCAGGTTCTTGTAATTATTGCCGTCCTTCAGGTCATCTACGATCAGGATGTCGGTACGGCCCCTGCGGTTCAGTTCCTTCACGATATTGCTGCCGATAAAGCCGGCACCGCCGGTTACGATAATCATTGGTATTCCTCCTCAAAGAAGCTTCTTCAGTTCAGCCAGCAGTTCTTCCTGGCTGACAGCGTAGGTGCCAAGCTTTGCCACTACCACGCTGGCAGCCAGGTTTGCCAGGAAGGCACCGTCCTTGGCCTTGAGTCCTCCTGCCAGCGCCATGGCAAAGACGGCTATGACTGTATCCCCTGCGCCGGACACATCAAAGACATCCTGGGCGCGGGTGGGAATATGCTCCGTATCCTGCTCCCGCACCAGGGACATGCCCTTTTCCGAGCGGGTGACAATGATGTTCTTGAGCTTGTACTTCCGCATGATATAGTGGGCAGCCCTTTCCACCTGGAGATCCTCATTCTTGATGCGGTCAATGAGGATTTCATTGACTTCCTTTACGTTGGGCGTGATGTAGTCAGCCTTGGCATACTTGAGCCAGTTGGTTCCCTTGGGATCCACCACCACAGGCACGCCGTGGTCATGGCAGGCCTTGATGATCATCTGGCAGGAAGCCTCAGTGCAGGCTCCCTTGCCATAGTCGGAGATGATCACTGCATCCAGGCTCTCTGACAGCTTCTGCTCCACGTAATTCTGGAGCCGGGCAGCATAATGCGCCTCAATGGGATCATCTTCCTCGAAGTCCAGCCTGAGCATCTGCTGGTGGCCGCCTATGATCCTGAGCTTGGTGGTGGTGGGGCGGTTGGTACTAACAAGTCCCTTGTAATCAATGCCTTTGGCAGTGAGCTTGGCCATCAAACTGTCGCAGTGGTAGTCATCCCCCACATAGCCTGCCACAGAAGTCTGGCAGCCCAGCAGCGCCAGGTTGTGGGCCACGTTGGCAGCACCGCCCAGGGTTTCCTTCTCTCCTGTCACATGGGTGATGGGCACAGGCGCTTCCGGGGAAATGCGGGTGACCTCACCATAATAATACTTGTCCAGCATTACATCGCCCACTACCATTATCTTGCACTTGTGGGTCTTTTCCTCTACGAAATCATACAGAGCCTGTATTTCCATCAGCTGTTACCTCTCTTTCCCTTTAAGAAGGGGCGATGCCGTGACCTAAATCTATGACCCGGCAGCTGTAATCGCCGGGGTGAAGGGGGAGCCTATAGGCAGGCATCCCGCCGTATTTCTCCAGCAGCTCGTCTGCGTATTCCATCACCGTGTCTACGGGAATATTCTTCATGCAGGCCATGTGCTCTGCCCCCTCTTTGGGGCACTCATGGATTCTGCAGGGGTGGCAGGGCTCGGGTGTCTTCACCAATATGTCCTTGCCATCATAGGGGGAGAAGCCCGTCACAGGGGACGAGCCAAACATGGTGACGACAGGCACATTCATGGCCACGCCCACATGCATGGGGCCGGAGTCCGTGGTGAGGAAGAGGCAGCAGCGCCTGAGCAGCCCTGCCAGCACTCCCAGGCTCACCTTGCCGGTGAAGACCTTGAGATTATTGCTTTCCCTCTCCTCCATATCTTCTATGCAGCTTTCCACCAGATCCAAGTCCATGGGACCGCCAAAGAAAGCCACATGGTAGCCCCGGCGGATGAAACGGTCAGCACACTGGGCGAAATACTCCTTGAGCCAGCGCTTGGTGAGCCAGCTGGCCCCGATATTGAAGGCGATGACCTTGGCTTCTTTGGTGAAAGTCTCCTGCCAGAGACGGTCAGCCTTGTTCAGGGCCGCCTCGGGGATAGTCATCTCCAGCCCTGCATCATCTATCTTTTCAACCCCCAGGAACTTCCTGAGCACATCAAAATGTGCCTCCACCTGATGCTTGATGAAATGCTCATTGGCCATGACCCCGTCAAAAAACAGCGAAAAACCGGGCTTGGAGTAGCCCACGATGTGGCCGCCCCCGGAAAAGGCCGCCAGGGCCGAGGCCCGTTCATTGCGGTGAAGGTTGATCACCAGATCAAAATGCTTTGCCCGCACCTTCATGATAAACTTCAAGAACGCACCTGGGTGATTGTCTTCCCCTTTTTTGTCCAGGAACAGGCACTCATCCAGATGGGGATTGTACTCCACCAGATCTCTGAGTTTCTTGTCTGCCAGCAGGGTAATCCTGGCCTGAGGATAGTTCGCCCTGAGAGTTCGCAGCACCGGCGTGACCAGCATCAGATCCCCCAGGTGCATCAGATTGATGACCAGGATATTCCTATACTCTTTCAGCATTTCTTTCCCCTTACTCTCCCCGGCTCAGCAGCCCTTGTCCCCGGATATCTTCTTGATGACATTGGTGGTGGAGCGCCCCTCCACCATCTGCACGAAATGCACCCTGCCGCCGTAGGACTGCACTATTTCAGCTTCCGGCAAGGTGTCCAGAGTGTAGTCACCGCCCTTGACGTAGACAGCAGGGCGCACCTTGGCTATGAGGCTCTCGGCAGTCTGTTCCCCAAAGAGCACCACATAATCCACAGACTTCAAGGCCCCCACTACTTCTGCCCTGTCAAGCTCACTGTTGATGGGGCGCGCGGAGCCTTTCAGCCGCCTTACTGATTCATCAGTATTCAGGCCCAGCACCAGGCAGTCTCCCTGAGCGCGGGCTTCATTCAAGTAGCGTACGTGACCCGCATGGAGGATGTCAAAGCAGCCGTTGGTGAATACTACCCGCTGCCCTGCCTCCCTGAGAGCCGCACAAAAATCTTCTATTCTTTCAGCCGGTATCAGCACTTCGATGCCTTCCTTCCAGTTGATGATTATTTTTGCAAAGCCTGCCGCAGCTCTTCGACAGACACCGTAGCCGTGCCCAGCTTGCGCACGGCGATGCCGGAGGCGATGTTGCTGAGCTCTGCCGCCTTCTCGGGGCTGATGCCAGCCGCCAGCGCCAAAATCACTGTAGCCACGCAGGTATCACCTGCACCGGACACATCGTAGACCTCGCTCTTGTCAGACACGGGAATCACATGGACAGCCCCGTCCTTTTCCACCAGGATCATGCCCAGTTCCCCCCGGGTCACCAGCACGCCTTCGGCAGACAGCAGGCTCAGAAGTTCCTGAGCAGCCTCGATGACCGCCTCCTCATCCGGCAGGTTCCTGCCCACGGCCGCAGCAAGTTCTGCATCGTTCTGCTTCACATAGCAGATGCCCTTGAAGCTCTTCACATCATAGCGGGAATCCACCATGGTGGGAATGCCGTGCTCCCTGGCATACCTGATGATGGCCTTCCTGAGCTTCGGCGTCACCGTGCCAGAGCCATAATCACTGAGGACGATGCCCTGCATCTGGGGCAGGACCGATTTGATATATTTCAGGAGTTCCTTCTCGTGCATCTCAGTAAGAGGCTCATGGCACTCCTTGTCCACCCGCACAATCTGCTGGCTGACAGTGGCCCTGCCCCCCGCAATGATGCGGGTCTTTGAAATGGTGGGCCGGTTCTCGTCCGTCAGCAGGCCCTCAATATGGGCGCCGTTCTTGCGCAGGACTTCCTTCAGCCCCTCGCCGCCACTGTCATGGCCCAGAAGCCCCACGGCAAAGACGCTGCCTCCCAGAGTAGCCACATTGTTCACTACATTGGCGGCACCGCCTGCCACGATGACCTCTTTCTGCTGCTCCAGCACCAGCACGGGAGCCTCCCTGGAAATGCGGGAAATCGTGCCCTGCAGGTAAATATCTGCCACCACATCCCCCAGCACAAGGATGCGTCGGCCTTCTAGTTCATCCAGCAAAGAGAGCAATTCTTCTTTCATACGCTGCCTCCGTCACCAGGGAGTGAACTCCCACTTGAAATTAAGGGCATTATCCTCATTCCTGTACTGCTTGAACTGCACGATCAGCTGGGAACAATGCATATCGTGGAACCAGTAATATTCTGTCTTGTCCAGCCTGAATTTACCATTATCCAGGTTATAGGCTGTGCCAATCACCAGGCGGTCACGGGGAGTCACCCGATAGCTCAGCCCCATCATGAACTTGCGGGAAAAGCTATCCAGATCATAATCGTAAAGGCTGTTCCTGGTATTGGCCCGAGAATAGGCGAAGGTGGCATAGCAAGCCCAGCGGTCATCGAACTTCTTTGTGGTAGCCAGGCTCCAGCTGAAGCCCCTGACAGTTGAATCATTATAAGTTTCCTGGGCAATTGAATAGGTTACGCTGGGGTTCAGGAACCACCGTCCCCCCAGGGGAATGCCGTCACGGCTGAGAGTCACGCCGTAATAACGGCGGGTACTGTCAACGTTCTTCTTGCTCCAATGTCCCAATTCATAGTTAAGAGAATAGTGCAAATGAGTGGTGCCAATGCGCCGCCCATATTTATAGTAGAAAAAGGGCTCTCTTTTGAACCAGACCTCATTGCTGTCTTGATAGTAACCATAGCGAAGCTCATAGCTGCTATGGCCTACATTCCAGTTGATATTTCCCGAGCTGCGGGCACCCGCCTTGGAGTTGGCGTAAAGATTCAGCCTGCCGCTTACCCTTCTCGCAATAGGTATGCCAATGTCATGGGAAATCCACACCCCATCTTTCCTGGAATACCCCACCCGCGGCAACTCCTGTTGCTCTTCTTTCTTCAAATCCACCACATGTCTTGGCTTGGTGTAAAGGCAGGCCCCCTTCACCCAGATGCCCACGTGCTCCATGACAATCTTATCCTCAGGATAGATAGTCATTTTCTTGACAGTCTGGTGGTAATCGGGCCTTTTGGCTCCGCATTTTGTGGCGGTGCCATCGTAGACCACAATCCTGTCAGGGTAGAACTCAAAACGCTTGCCGGTCACATAGTAATGGTCAACTTTGCCGCTGGCCTCATCCATGGTGCCTAGCTTGTTGCGGTAATTGTATACAGTATTGACACCATCCAGGATGACACGGCTCTGCCCTGGTGTCAGCTGCAGCATATGGGACTTGCCGGGAATCTCGATGTCATTGGTCTTGAGATTGCCCCTTACCTCCCCTTCAGGAGAGTCAAACTGGTGCCTGTCCAGCTGGATGATATGCACTTTGCCTGTGGCCGTGAATTCGCCCGTTTCCTCGTTATAGGTGAGGTCATCTCCTTCAAAGGCCATGGGCGAAGCTTTCTTGGGGTCCACAGGATGGCGCAGGTTCTGCGCCATCTGATTTGTGTCTTCCACTAGCTGCTGCTGCTCTTCCGTCAGCATATTCTCCCTGGCCAGGCGGCGCTGGTTCTCTATGAAGTCCAGGCGGCGGGTGCCCGTATTGGTATCCGACTCATACTGCGCAAAAGCCTGAGCAGGCAGCAGAGTCATCAGCGACAGAAGCGCCGCGCAAGCTTTCCTTTTATTCTTCATGGAATAATCCCTCTCAGTCAAAGTAATCCTATCCCATATAGTACAACATCTATTGCTTTTACGCAAATATATCCTAAATATAATAGGCCTCCCAAACAACTTGGGAGGCCTATCGCTTACTCTGCCACCGTAGCCACGCCGTAGAGGCTTTCTTCATTCTTCGTCTGGATATAAAGCTCAGTGCCCTCAGGCAGGTCAATGTTCTTGCCCTTGACAAAGGCACCGCCGATGATCCCGATGGGGCCCAAGAGCAGCATGCCTGCCACGCTGGCACCTGCAGCCATGGCCATGTGCTTCATTTCCTGCTTGGACTCCTCGCCCACGTAAGTGTCAACCTCAGTACCGTCAACGGACTTAGTCTTGTTGAAGTCTATCAGCACCTCAGCGTCGCGGCCGAAATTCTTGGCCTGCTTGACTTTTTCCACCACGCCGGTGCCCGGCTCACCCTTGGCGAAGATCAGGCTGCCGTCCACAATGACATCCTCAGCCACCTTGTAACGGACTGTGTCGCCAGCTTTCAGATTCTTGGCATTCACCCGGTCGGCCAGGGCCACCTTGATCAAGGTATTGGCAGGCACCTGCACCCGCTCCAAGGGCACGGTCTCAGCTCCAAAGGAAGCCTTGCTCAGCTTGTTTATGCGCCCTCTGAAAGTGCCTTCCTCTGTCTTGCCCACAAGGGCCAGTTCCATATCAGACAGACGGGTTTCCACAGGCTTCATGCTCACCTGATGGTCTATATTCCATTCCACCGCATTGAGCTGGGCCAAAATGGAAGGGCCGGAAACGTTGGTATAGAGTTCCTTGTACAGGGCATCCACCCTTGCCATCAGGCTGCCTTCCCTATGCTTGCCATCATAGTCCTTCTCCAGCTTGTTGAGCCGTTCCATGACAGCCCCCGTCTGCTCGTTGCCATAGGTATCTTCCTCCATCATGGCCAGCTTGGCCTGCACCGTCTCCGGCACAGCCGCAGCCGCTATGCCCATAGTGGTCACCAGAAGCATGACCGTCAAAAGCAGGCTGATAATCTTCTTGCCCATGTGAAATCCTCCCTTTCCCTATTTGAAATCAGTATCAACACGTTAGTTTAGATCCTTCATATTGGCTGACCTTGCTTTCCGGCTCATGCAGTCCCGCAGGCTCCGGATGGATCACGATGTCAAAGCCGCCGAAGGCCTTGCGTATCCGCCCTTCCAGCTCGTCACAGACAGCATGGACATGTGAAAGGTGCATATTGCCATCAAAAAGCAGGTGCACATCCAGCAGGCGGTAGGACCCTGAGCGACGGGTGCGCAGGCAGTGGAATCCCCTCACCTCGGGAGCGCTCCTCAGTATGCGCCCTATCTTTTCCTCGTCCTCCTCAGGCAGGCTGGCATCTGTGAGCTCAAGTGCCGAAGACCTGATCATGTGCCAGCCCTCACGGAAGATAATCCCCGCCACAAAGATAGCGATGATGGCATCCATAGCCGCCCAGCCTGTCACCTGCATGGCAAAGAGGCCTACCAGCACTCCCACGGAAGTCCAGATATCTGCCCGCAGGTGCAGGCCGTCTGCCTCCAGCGCCTGGGAATGGGTCAGCCTGGCCACGTGCAGGAGCCTCCGTGACACCAGCAGATTGATGATGATGGAGATCAGCATGATGACCACGCCGTAGCCCAAATTCTCCGGCACAGCCCCGCCTTCCATCAGCCCCAGCACCGCCTCATGGACAATGGCTGCGGCCGCAGCCACGATCAGAAGCGCTTCCGCCGCTGCCGACAGATTCTCAAACTTCCCATGACCATATTCATGCTCCACATCAGGCGGCTGGACAGATTTACGCACCGCCAGCCAGGCTATGAGCGCCGCCAGCAGATCCACCCCTGAATGCAGGGCTTCCGAAATGAGGCTGACTGCCCCAATATACAGCCCGATAAAGAGCTTCATCAAGACCAGGACACTATTGGAAATAATAGACAAATAAGCTGTCCGCTGCTTCAGCCTGTCGTTCTCATCCATAGAATCCCCCCTAATAGGACTTCCTGTTGGCTCTATCCTGTTTTTCCTTCCACTCGTTGATATAGGCTACAATTTTATGCAAAGGCGAAGCTATCCCATAGCGGCAAGGCCTCCTGCCCACTGAATTTCTCTCCAGCACCTCTTTGGTATCATAGGCCTGCATCTCAGAGCTGAAGATCTCATAGGTTTCCTGATGGCGGTCAAAACGCATCCTGTAAAGGTAGCGCCTGTTCCTGTCAGCCTTGACCACTGCCACCTGCGCATCGATGATATCCTCGGGGGCAGTCCCCTCAGGCACACCTCCCTCAGGGCCTATGACAATGGAGCTTACGTCCACGTAATACCCGGAAAACCCTTCTGCATCCACGAACTGCATATCCTCTGCACAAGCAAAAGGACTCAGGCAAAGCATCAAAAGCGCCCAAAGCCCTGCGATTTTTCCTCTCACATCCCAGCCTCCCCTTTTCGTACTTTGATACAACAGTAGATATTATACCGCAGATGCCCAAAAATCGCCACAGCCGCAGCCAATAAAAAATGGCTGCCGCTTGCGCGGCAGCCCAGCAGAGAAACAATGGATTGTGAAAAATTGTATCTTATGCGAAGAGGCCGATGGCGTAGCCACAGATGCCCAGCGCAAAGAGACCGATGATGATGACCAGGGGGTTCACGCCCTTCTTCAGGAGTGCCATGCAGGCGAAGGTCATGAGCAGGGGCACGATGCCAGGCATCAGGCTGTCCAGGATGCTCTGGACAGTGACTACAACCTGGTCGCCCTGGCTGTTCACATAGGAGGACATGACCAGCGGCATATTGACCGTGGTCCATTTTGCCACCAGAGCGCCCATGACCAGGAGGCCCAGGACGCTGGCGCCCTCAGTGAGGTAACGCATACGGTTGCCGCCCACTTCGTCCACCAGCTCCGTGCCCTTCTCAAAGCCGTACATAACGCCGTACCAATGAGTGAGCAGACGGATGGCATTGAAAGCGATGAAGAAAATCAAGGGGCCGATGATGCTGCCGGTGAGGGCGATGCCTGCGCCGAGAGCTGCCAGCACCGGACGGAGAGTACCCCAGAAAATAGGATCGCCCACGCCGGCCAGAGGACCGATGAGACCGACCTTCACGCCGGAGATGGTCTGGTCGCTGATGTCAGCGCCGTTGGCACGCTTCTCCTCCATAGCGGCAATGATGCCCATGATGGGGGTTGCAAGGAACGGCTGGGTGTTGAAGAACTCCAGGTGGCGCTTCAGAGCCTGATTCAGCTCCTCACCCTTGTAGAGCTTCTTGAGGGCCGGGATCATGGAGACGCAGAAGCCGATGGACTGCATACGCTCGAAGTTGAAGGAACCCAGCAGGAAGTTTGAACGAATAAAGATATTGATAAGGTCGCCCTTAGTAAGCTTCTTTTCCATATTTGCTTTCCTCCTTACATGAGATCGGAATCGTCAATGTCATCCACGGGGTTGCCGCTGCGCACAGGGCCGGCAGCAGCGCTCTCCAGCTCACGCTGCAGATTCTTGATGTGGAAGAAAGCGCAGATGAGGCCGATAGCACCGAAGCCGATGAGGTTGACGTTGGTGAACACAGCAATGAGGAAGCCCAGGAAGAAGTAAGGCATGAGGCTCTTGGCGTTCATCATGTTGATGACCATAGCATAACCTACGACCACGATGAAGCCGCCGGAAACCTGGAGGCCGCGGGTGATGACTTCAGGAATGGAAGCCAGAGCGCTGTTGACAGTGTCAGTACCGGCCACAGCAGCGATAGCCATGGCAGGCAGGGCCACACGGAGAGCCTGGAGAAGCAGGCCGCCTACATGGCACATCTCGATAGCGAAGCAGTTGCCCTTGGCAGCGAAGCCATCCGCAGCGTGCTGGAAGAACACGGTGATGGTACGCACGAAGATGGTGAGCACCTGGCCGGCAGCGGCGAGAGGCACGGCGAGAGCAATACCTGCGCCGATGCTCTGATGGCCCACGATGACCAGGATAGAAGAAACTACGGAAGCCAGAGCAGCATCAGGAGCCATGGCGGCACCGACGTTCATCCAGCCCAGAGCCAGCATCTCCAGCGTACCGCCCAAGATAATGCCGGTGGTGACATCACCGAGGACCAGGCCAACCAGCGTGCAGGCCACCAGCGGACGGTGAAACTGGCACTCATCCAGCACGGAGCCCATGCCGGCCACAGCAGCCACGATAAACAGCATGATAAATTGCATTGTGGTCATAAATTAGCACCCCTTTGAGAATTCCCACCTAATTAAAAGATAAATCCCTAAAAATAAAACCTTCCAAACGTCTGTCCCTGAGCGAATCAGAGGCCCTTGGCATCCAGAGCTGCGATGGCATCGCCCTTGTTATCAGCCGGAGTCTTCTGGATCTCCACCTTGATGCCCATCTGCACCAGCTCGCGGATAGCAGCTGCATCTTCCTTATTCACAGCCACAGCCGTGGAAATCAGCGTATCGCCTTCCTTGTAGCACATGCCGCCCAGGTTCACATAGGTGAAGGGGATTCCGCCCTTCACGGCACGAACCACATCGCCGGGCTTCGTGAACAGGAAGAGAGTCTTGAAAGCTTCATACTTCGGATTCTTGTAAGCCTCTACAGCCTTGTCCACCGGCACCACATAACCCTTGAGTCCGGGAGGAACCACCTGCAGCAGCAGCTTCTTCCTCATCTCGTCCTTGGCCACTTCATCGCTGCAGCACATGATGCGGTTGCAGCCGGTGATCTTGCTCCAGGTGGTAGCGACCTGGCCGTGGATCAGGCGATCGTCGATACGGCAGAATGCGATTTCCATTTTGCATAAACCCCTTTCAAAAACCAAAACCCAAATCATCCAAACTCAGTCATGAAAGCTTCATCGCAGTTTTCTATTTTCTGACTATACATATTATATTTTACAATCAATAAAAAGTCAGCTGAAAGCTGTCACAATGTGAGAGGAATCTATATGACATCTGTCACAGTAAGCGTTATCTTTTTTGTTCTTTGCTTAAAAATTTTTCATTTCCCGCCAAAAAAGAGCAAAAGCCGCCATGGCAGGCCATGGCGGCTATCACCTTGAGCAGTTAAAAATGGAAGAAGTTCAGGCACTTCATGGCCAGTTTCCTGCTGTCCTCCTCAGGATGTGCCAGGATGTGCTCCAGTGTGTACACATAGAAGAAGGAGGAAATCGGCACATACCGCCTGCCTTTCACCATATCCGCCTCTCTCAGGAGTTTCTTGTAGGCTTTCATGAAATCTTCTTCTGTGGCCTGATATTTTTCCACGATTTTTTTCAGCTTGCGGTCACTGGCGCAGTAGGCATAGATCCTGCCAATGAGTTCCTGCCTCCTGGGCCCCGGTATTTCCCCCGCGTACTCGTTTATGAGCTCATTGGTCACAGACGAGCGATGCAATGAATGTTTCATCTCAAAAATAAAAAGTGTGCAGAGGGCAGCCAGCACACCGATCATAAGCAAATTCATAGTTTTTTCTCCTCCTTGGCAAATTTCTGCTTGTTTGTTTAATATAATACCAAACTTTTTGCTCATTTTGGCACCGGATTACATATTTTTTTCATATTTCTCTGATAGAATCAAAGCTGTCAATAAGAGGGACACCTTGTCAATCCCCTAGGTGTTCGGTGCTCTTGTTGATTTCCCTGCAAGGGGGTTTATCCCACCCTCCTTGTTATCCCATTTCTCAAACGCTTTATCATCCCTTCCAAGCGTTTGTCCCTCCTGGATCGTGCAGGAGGGACTTTTTCTTTGCCTGCATTTGCCCTTGCGCGCATAACAAAAGCCCGGTGAGCTTCACCGGGCTTTTGTTGTTCCATCTTCACTCTTTCTTCACCTTGTACACCGCCGCATACATGGCTGGCAGCACCAAGAGGGTCAGCACTGTCGCCACCAAGAGGCCGCTGGCAATAGCCACCGCCATGGGACCCCAGAAATCGCTGGGCATCAGGGGCAGCATGCCCAGGATGGCGGCTGCCGCCGTGAGCATGATGGGGCGGAAGCGCAGGATGGCGGAGTCGATGAGAGCCGCCCAGGGAGTCTCGCCCTCGGCTATATGCTTCTGTATCTGGTCGATGAGGATGACAGAGTTTCTTATGATCATGCCGAAGAGAGCCAGCACGCCCAGGTAGGCCACGAAGCCCATGGCCTTGCCCGTGAGCAGCATGCCCCAGGTCACGCCTACGAGTCCCAGCGGAGCCGTCAGCAAGGTCAGAATCATCTGTGTCACGTTCCGCAGCTGGAACATCAGGAGGGTCATGATGATGAAAAGCATGGCAGGCACGGGAGCCAGCAGGTAGCCCAGGGATTCCTCGCTGTCCTCCATGGAACCGGCCGGGGCAATGGCAGCGCCCAGAGGCAGGTTTTCTCTGAGGTCAGCGGTGGACTCAAAGGCCTTCTGGGTGGCATCTACTGCCGTACCGCTGTGGATGCTCCCCTGCACCGTGATGGTGGGCTTCAGATCCTGCCGCCGCACCAGTCCTTCCTCCCCCTCATAGGAGAGACGGGCAATCTGGCCCAGGGGCACGTAGCCTGCCTGTCCCAGGAAAATGGGCAATTCCTGCAGGCGGTCAAGGTTCTGGCGGTCTTTGTCCGCTATGCGCAGGTCGATGTCGATGGTGCGGTCGCCGGTGTAGAACTCGGCGGCCTTGGCCCCGGTGATTTCCGTGTAGAGCATCCTGGCTGCATCCTGGCTGGAAATCCCCAAGGCCCGGAGCTTGTCCTGATCCAGCGTTACCCTGAGGGCCTTGGCCTTGAACCCCCAGTTCTGGTTGATATTGTAAACATTGGGATCCTTCGACACCCGCTGCATCACTTCCTCAGCCAGCCGCTTGGTTTCCGCCACCGTGCGGCCCGTGACGCGGAGCATCACGGGATAGTCGGCGGGCGGCCCTGTCTGGATGGTCTGGATATTGGCCTGCACCTGGGGGAAGTTTTCCTCCAGTTCCTCCGTCAGTTCCCGATGCAGCTTCTCCCTCTCTTGCGTGTTCTTGGTCACGATGATGAACTGTCCCACATTGTCGGAATTCTCCCGGGGGTCCACCGTCAGCACGAAGCGGGGAGCATATCGCCCTACATAGTAGGAATAATTTTCCAGCGTATCCTTGTGCCCATCGAGGAACCTGGCCATGCGGGCCATTTCCTCTTCTGTGGCCGCCATAGAAGAGCCCTCCGGCAGCCGCATTTCCATGATCAGCTCAGGCCGCAGGGAGCCGGGGAAGAATTCTTCCTTCACATGAGTGAGGCCCCAGAGGGAAAGCACAAACGCCACCGCCGTAGTCAGAAGCACCAGCTTCCTGTGCAGGAGGCAGCTCTCCAGGACCTGCCGGAAAATCTTGTAAAACTTGCTCTGATAGGGATCGATTTCTCCCCTCTCGTCCTTCTGGACTTTCACCCTGATCAGATAGCTGCCGAACAGCGGCGCTGCCATGACAGAGACAATCCAGGACAACAGCAGGGCCAGCAGGATCACCGGGAACAGGGCGCCGCAGAACTCTGCGGCCATGCCCTGGGAGAACGCCACGGGGATAAAGCCCGCACAGGTAATGAGCGTGCCTGTGAGCATGGGCTTCGCCGTGGCCTTGAAGGCAAAGCAGGCCGCATCGAAACGGCTGTGCCCCCGTTCCAGCTGGACGCTCATCATTTCGATGGCAATGATGGCATCATCCACCAGGAGGCCCAGGGCGATGATCAGAGCACCCAGAGAAACCTTGTGCAGATCTATGCCCAGCACATACATGCCCACAAAGACACCCGCGAGCACCAGCGGGATGCAGCAGGCCACCACCAGTCCCGTGCGCCAGCCCAGGGAGGCAAAGCTCACCAGCAGCACAATGAAGATAGCCTCGGTGAGGGTCTTCATGAATTCGTGGATGGATTCCTCCACCACCTGGGGCTGGTTGGAAACCTGATGGATTTCCAGGCCCACGGGCAGATCCTCGGAAATCTCCGCTATCTGCGCCTTCAGGCTCTTGCCCAAATCGAGAATATTGCCCCCATCCTTCATGGAGATGGCAATGCCTATGGCAGGCTCGCCATTGAAGTACATGGCGGGATCCTTGGGGTCGCTGTAGCTGCGCTCGATTTTGGCAATATCCCCCAGACGGAAGCTCCTGGCCCCTGCCTTCACAGGCAACTCCCTGATGGCCTCCACATCCTCGAAGGCCCCGCTCACCCGCAGGCTCACATTGTCAGATTCCGTCTCCACCATGCCCGAAGGGGTCATGGAGCCAGCCCCCGCAAGGGCTTCGCTGATGGCAGTGGGAGGAATGCCCAGCTGGGAGAGTTTCTCCTTATCCACCTCCACATAGACCTTTTCCTGCTGCACTCCCAGCAGCTCTATCTTCTGGATGGAAGAGTCCGCAGCCATGAGCAAGCGGCGGATATCCTCCGCCCGCTTCCTCATTTCCTCATAGGAATAGCCCTCCCCCGTAATGGCGTAGACTGAGCCGTAGACATCGTCAAAGCGGTCATTGAAGAAGGGGCCGTAGACCCCCTGGGGCAGCTGCCCCTGCTCCTTCAGATCTTCGCAGAGATTCCTGAGATCCCGCCAGGTGGGTCGGATATTTTCTTTTGGCACCGTATCGTCAAGCTCGGCATAGATGGTGGTGATACCGGAACGGGTGCTGCTGGTGATGCGGTGCATCCCCGGCACATCCTGGATCTTGCGCTCCAGCTTGTCAGTCACCTGATCCTGCATTTCCTCTGCCGAAGCTCCGGGCCAGGAGGCGGAAATCACCATCATGCGGATGGTGAAGGCCGGGTCTTCCATGCGGCCCAGCTTCTGATAGGCAAAGAATTCTTCAGGGAGATTTCGCTCAGATTCCTCATGGCTCCGCCTCCGTGCGCACCTCTTCGCCCTCCCGGAGCTTTTGGACACCGGCGGTGACCACCAGATCATGGGCTGAAAGCCCCTCCACTATCACCGAGGTCTTGCCGAACTGCTTCACACTGATATTTTTCAGGTGGACCCGCCCGTCCTCCACCACCCAGACCTGAGGCTGTTCACCGGTCTGGTAGATGGCGGCAAGGGGCAGCTCAAAGCCAGTGCTCTCCGCCCCCTCTGCTGCGGGAGCGAAAGCCACGCTGGCAGTCATGCCCAGCTGCATGCCCTGGGGAGGCTGGGGCAGGGAAACGCGTACCTTATAAGTGCGGGAGGCCTGCTCAGCAGCAGGAGAAATCTCCCGCACCACGCCGCGTACCGCCCCCTTGAGCGCCCAGAAGGTCACCGCAGCCTCCATGCCGGGCTGCAGGGCCGCCACCTTGTCCTCCGGGACAGCTATCTCCACCTCCAGTTCATTTGTCTGCACCAGCACCGCCACCGTCTGGCCGGCAGCCACCACCTGTCCTTCCTCGGCACTGAGGGAGGAAATCACTCCGTCAGCCCCGGCTGTGAGATTGGTGTAGGACAGCACATTGTGCCCCTGGGCCGCCTGGGAAAGCGCCGCCTGATAATTGGCAAAGGCCGCATCGTAATTGGTCTGGTACTGGTCAAGGGTAGCCTTGGGCACCACATCCTGATGATAGAGTTCCGTATAGCGGGCCAGGTTGCTCTGGGCGAGGTTCAGCTGGGCCTTGGCCTGGCTGACCTGGGCATCCCCTGCATTGGCCTTCTGCACCGCATCCCGGGCATCTATGACCATGAGGGTCTCCCCCGCCTGCACCCGGCTGCCCTCCTCCACCCTGCGGGAGAGGATCTGCCCTCCCACCTGGAAGGAAAGATTAGTCTCATAGCGCCCTTTCACGGTGCCGGAATAGCTCTCCTCGCCAAGGCTGGCCTTGCCCGCCTGCTGTGTCTTCACCACAGGTGCCTTCTGTGCAGGAGCTTCCTCCTTGCCGCAGCCTGCCAGGGGCAGGCTTGTCAGCGCAAAAAGGGCAGCCAGCGCTGCCCCAACGACCTTACTTCTCCTTCTTCTCAAGCTCATGCTGCCAGTCCTCCTTGGAAAAATCCTCAGAAATGTCCTTGGCCAGATCCGGCAGGACTGCCTCGCAAGCACGGCCGGTCAAGTGCTGGAAAAGCTTTTCCATCTTCTCCACATCCTTTTTCTTCATGCCTTCGCAGAGGTAATCCACCCAGCGCTTCAGCACATTGTGCAGGAAGGGATAGTAGCTCTCCGCCTCCACGGAGAGATAGACATGCTTGACCCGCTTGTCCAGCTTGTCCTGGCTGCGCACGATGAAGCCCTTCTGCTCCAGGGCATTGATGGTGCGGGTCACCACGGCCTTGTCCAGGAAGAGGACCTTGGCCAGATCGTCCTGCTTCACCCCCGGAGTGTCGTGGATCCGCACCAGCAGGGTAAATTCAGAAAAAGTCAGCCCCATTTGCTGGCAAGCCTCCACGACGAACTGCTGCGAGCGCCTGTAGAGGATAGAAAACCAGCGGCCGGCATTTACATAACTGTCCATATCGAGCCCCTCCGTTCTGGCAAAGATTAAAAATATAAACGTTGCTTTTGTCAATAATTTTAGCAAGAAGATGGGAAAAAGTCAATAAGAGCAACTCTTTTCCTGTATTTTCCATATAATTGCGCTTATAATATAGATAGTGCTGCTATACTTTTCTTTGTCGATATGGTGGGAGGTTTTCCTGTTTATGAATAATTCTTCCCCTCGCGTAGGGCATATAAATTTCTTGAATATGCTGCCCCTGAGCTACAGCTTCGCCCACGGGGCGGCTGAAGGGCTTACCCTGATCCGCGGAGTGCCCTCGGTCTTGAACAGCGACCTTATCAGCGGGCGGCTGGATGTGGCAGGGGTTTCCTCCATCGCCTATGCCCGGCACTCAGAGGAGCTTCTGCTCCTGCCGAAGGTCTGCGTATCCTCTGACGGGCCGGTGCAGAGCATCGTGCTGGTTTCCAGAAAGCCCATCGAGGCTCTGGGCAAGGACAAGGTGATACTCACCGCCAAGTCCGCCACCTCCCATTGCCTGCTGAAGATAATCCTCAGGGGAGCCTACGGAGCCATACCGAATTACTACACCCGCAACATCACCACAGAGGAGCCGGTGCCAGCGGACGCTGCTGCCTCCCTCTTCATCGGGGACGATGCCCTCTGGCTCTATCACCACCCGCCCGCAGGCCTCTACCTCTATGACATCGGCCAGGAGTGGAAGCAGCTCACGGGCCAGAAGATGGTCTATGCTCTCTGGTGCGTGCGGCGGGAATTTGCCAACAAGCACCCGGAAAGCGTGAAACTCATCCAGGAGCGCATCCACGGAGCCTTCCTGAGTTTCATCCGCAACGCCCTGCCCGGTCCGGCCCGTCCCGCCGGCGGCCTATCCTACCGTGAGACCATCATCCGCTCGGCCCTGGAGGAAAAGCGCTTCACCTACGACCAGCTGGCAGATTACCTGGGGCCTGTAGTCAGGTGGGATCTGACAGAGGAATACCTGCAGGGGCTCAATACTTTCTACACTATGGCCCATGAGATGAACCTCATCGAGCATATGCCCAAGATTCAGTTCGCGAAAATCAGTGAATAAGAAAAGAGACTTGCTGCCGAAAATTTTCGGTGCCAAGTCTCTTTTCTTAGTGTACAATAAAAGTTGCACTTTGTATTTTTCAACTACTTACAGAAAGTTGGTATAAATATGCTGGAAAAAGATATTCCCTCCGTGCTGGCGAAAGAACTGGCCGTCACCCCGAAGCAGATCGAAGACACTGTAGCGCTGCTGGACGAAGGCAATACCGTGCCCTTCATCGCCCGCTACCGCAAGGAAGCCACGGGGGGCCTCGATGACGAGCAGCTGCGCGTGCTCTCCGAGCGCCTGACCTACCTGCGCAACTTCGTGAAAAGGCAGGAGGAAATCCTCACCAAAATAGAGGAATTGGGCAAGCTCACCCCGGAGCTGAAAACCTCCATTGAAAAGGCGGTGAAGCTGCAGGAACTGGAAGACCTGTACCTCCCCTACAAGCAGAAGAAACGCACCCGGGCCATGATGGCCAAGGAGCGCGGCCTTGAGCCTCTGGCAGAGATGATCTTCACCCAGGCGGCCGCCAAGGGCACGGCTCTGGAGGCTGCTGCCGCTTTTGTTGATGAAGAAAAAGAAGTGCCCACCGCCGAGGATGCCCTGGCAGGAGCACGGGATATCGTGGCCGAGCAGGTGGCTGAGGATGCCGCCTTGCGTCAGGAAATGCGCGAGCATCTGGGCAGGACAGCCCTGCTGGCTACTGAGGCCAATCCCAAAGGGGACCCTGCCGAAGCCAAGACCTTCCAGATGTACGCCGAATTCTCCGAGCCTGTGCGCACCCTGCCTTCCCATCGGGTGCTGGCCATCAACCGCGGGGAGAAGAAGGACTGCCTCAAGGTCACCCTCATCACCGACCACGAAGCCAATGTGCGCCGCATGGAAAAGCACGTGATGAAAAAAGGCAGGACCTCTCCCTTCGACGAGGCCCTGCACGAGGCCATTGAGGACGGCTACAAGCGCCTGCTGCTGCCTGCCCTGGAGCGTGAGATCCGCGCTTCCCTCACGGAAGAGGCCGAGGCGCAGGCCATCAAGCTCTTTGGGGTGAACCTCAAGCAGCTGCTTTTGCAGGCACCTCTGGCGGGCCACACTGTCCTGGGCCTTGACCCCGGCTTCCGCAACGGCTGCAAATGCGCCGTGGTGGATAAGACGGGCCGCATCCTGGACCACGGCATCATCCAGGTGACCCAGAGCGAAGGTGCCAAGGCCAGTGCCGCCCGCACGGTGCTGGGGTGGATAAAGAAATATGGAGTCGACCTTATCTCCATCGGCAACGGCACCGCCAGCTATGAAACCGAGCAGTTTGCCGCCAAATTGATTGCCGACAATAAACTGACCAGCGTTAACTACCTCATCACCAATGAAGCCGGTGCCTCCGTCTACTCCGCTTCCAAGCTGGCCGCCCAGGAGCTGCCGGAGTACGGGGTGGAGGTGCGCGGCGCGGCTTCCATCGCCCGCCGGGTGCAGGACCCCCTGGCTGAATTGGTGAAAATAGATCCCCAGGCCATCGGCGTGGGCCAGTACCAGCATGACGTGAACCAGAAGCAGCTCCAGGGCACTCTGGATGCCACGGTAGAAGACGCAGTGAACCATGTGGGCGTGGATCTCAACACCGCCTCCCCGGCCCTGCTTTCCCACATCGCGGGCATTTCGGCAGCGGTAGCCAAGAACATCGTGGCCTACCGGGACGAAAACGGCAGCTTCACCGCCCGCAAGCAGCTTCTGAAAGTGCCCCGCCTTGGCCCTGCCGCCTTCACCCAGTGCGCGGGCTTCCTGCGCCTCTCCCCCAAGGTTGCCAAGAATCCTCTGGACAGCACCAGTGTCCACCCCGAGTCCTACGAACTGGCAGAGAAGATTCTCGGTGAGCTGGGCTTCTCCCCCGCCGACCTGACAGACAAGGAGCAGCTGGGCTTCCTGGCCGCCAAGGCCAAACTCGCCGATGTGAAGAAACTGGCGGCTAAGTTTGATGCCGGCGAACCTACCGTGAAGGATATCCTCACCGCCCTGACCCGCCCGGGCCGCGACCCCCGCGAAGATCTGCCCGCCCCCCTGACCCGCCAGGCCATTGTGAAGCTGTCCGATCTGAAGGTCGGCACCATCATGCGGGGCACAGTGCGGAACATCACAGACTTCGGCGCCTTTGTGGATATCGGCCTCCACGAAGCAGGCCTCATCCATATCTCAGAGCTTTCCCACCGCCGGGTCAAGCACCCGCTGGAAGTGCTGTCCGTAGGTGACAATATCGACACGGTCATCATCAAAGTGGACGAGGAGCGCGGCCGCATCGGCCTTTCCCTGAAGCAGGTGGAAGAATACCGCAAGAAAGCCGCCGGAGGAACAGGCAAATGAGTGAAACCATGCAGGAAATATCAGTCAGACTCACCTATCAGGAAGCAGAAAGCCTCCTGCAAAAGACCCTCAAAAGAATCATCCCCCCGGATGCAGAACCGGCCCTGAAGGCCATTGGCAAGCTGGAGACTGTCCTTGAAGGAGAGCTTCCTTCCCTGGGCCGCCTGCCCGAGCTGCTGAAAGGCTATCTCGCCGCCCGGGGCATAGATGCCGCAGAGGAACTGAAGCCAGCCACCTTCATCTTCTGCGCCGACCACGGGGCAGCCCGGCAGGGGGTAAGCGCTTACCCTCCAGAGACCACTTACCAGATGGCCCAGAACTACCTGCTGCCCAAGGGAGGGGCCGCCAATGCCTTTTCCGACTACGCAGGCTCAACGCTATGCATCGTAGATATGGGCATGAACCTGCCCCAGGAACCAGTGCTCCCCGGCATCATCGACTGCCGCCTGGGCAAGGGCACCTATAATTTCAGCGTGGGGCCTGCCATGAGCAAGGAGCAGGCCCTGCTCTCCGTAGCCTACGGCATCAAGATGGCAGAAAAGGCCCAGGCCGAGGGCAAGAATGTGCTCCTGCCAGGAGAAATGGGCATCAGCAACACAACCGCCCAGGCCTGTCTGGCCGCCGTCTTCTGCGGCCTCAGCCCGTCCGCAGCTACAGGGAACGGCTCCCATATCTCCGAAGCGCGGCTGAAAAAGAAGCGGCAGGTGGTAAGAGATGCCCTCAGAGCCAACGGCTTCCTGCGGGATAACGAGGAGAAAGCCTCCCCCCATGGGGCAGAAGCTCTGGAAATACTCTCCAGGGTAGGCGGCTTTGAATTCGGCGCCATGGCAGGGCTGATGCTGGGCGGCGCTGCCCTGAATCTCCCAACCATCCTGGACGGGGCCAATACCGCCGCCGCTGCGCTGATTGCCCAGGGGCTCTGCCCCCGGGTCACCGCCTACCTCATCGCCAGCCATCTGAATAGCGAGAAGTCCCACCGCCATGCCCTGAAGAAACTGGAGCTTCAGCCCTGCCTGACCCTGGGGCTGAACCTTTCCGAAGCCTGCGGCTCCTCCATTCTCCTGCGCATCCTGGGCACGGGGCTGCTGCTGCTGAAACGCGCCCAGGAACGGCTGGAGGCCAAAGAGGCAGAAGATAGCACCGCCCCCTCTGAAGAAACAGACCTGTCCGAAGAAGACTACGATGGCGGCAACGATGAGGAAACAGGGCTGCCCGTTGACGAGACAGCCCTGGGCGCAGGGGGCCTCCACATCTCCGTCATGGATGAGAATGCCCCCGAGGTAACGGACAAGACCTTTGACTTCTACCTCAAGACCATGCCCGCCCTGGACAGGGAAACCTTTGAGGCCGCCAAGGCTCGCTTGGACAGCCTGGCCAAGCCCAAGGAAAGCCTGGGCAGCCTGGAAGATCTGGCCACCGAGTTCGCAGGAGCCGTAAGGGAGCCACTGCCCCCCTACGACCCGCCTTCCTCTGTGCTGCTCATCGCCCCTGCCCCCCTCTCCGAGGCTCAGTCCTTCCTGTCCGACACCTTTGCCTCTTCCTTCGAGTCGGATATGGTGGTGGCAAGGCTCAGGCCGGGCCTTGCCATCACCGCCTACTTCAACTTTGGCAGGGAAAAGGCCGAGGAAATCTCCTTCGACCTGCCTCTCGTAGTGTTGACCCTGGGGGAACTGGAAGGCCAGAAACTGGGCAGCGCCGCCGCCACCTTTGAAGCCACCCTCCTTGAAGAAGGCCGCCTCAAATACGCCGCCGACGAATTTCTCCAGCACGTCCCCCACGATTACCACGCCACCATCGCCGCCCTCATGGGAGCCATCCTCGCCGCTGCCCACAACAGCAGCCTGGTCTTTATCGGCGATCCCGCCACAGACATCATCGCCCGCTATACAGAAGCCCTCTGCCCGGACATCCGCCCCTACATCCTCCACCCGGAGCCAAGGCTCATGCAGCTGGGCATCACCGCCCCCGGCGGCCTCACAGGCTGCCTGGCCCTGCACATACTGGAAGCATCCCTCAGCGCCCTCAATAATATGAAGACCTTCGAGGAAACCAAAGTTTCCCTTGCATTGGATAATTAAAAGCTTTCTCCTTGAGGAGAAGACATAACAAAAGGACGACCCGAAAATGGGCCGTCCTCTTTGCTTTATTGTGACAATGGGGATGCCTTAAACCTTGAACGCTCCCACTGCCGTCTGGAGGCCGTGGGCCAGCTGGGCCAGAGCCTCGCTGGCGGTGGCGATTTCGCTGGCGGAAGCGGACTGCTCTTCGGCGGCTGCCGAGACGCTTTCCATTTCCGTGGCCACCTTGCGGCTGTTCTCGGAAATCTTGGCGGAGCGGGTGCGGATGTTGTCCGTATCGTTGGACACGGCCTGCAGATCCCGTCCCATGACGTGGGCTTTTTCGGCCACCAGATCCGAGGAAGCCTTGATCTTGTCGAAGGATTCCTGCAGCTGTCCCACGGACTGGGTGCCTTCCTTGACCGCTACATTGCCCTGCTGCATGGAGCTTACCGCAGAGGAGGTATCCTTCTGGATGCCGCCGATGAGGTCGGCGATGCGCTTGGCTGCGGCCTGGGACTCTTCGGCCAGTTTCCTCACCTCGTCAGCCACCACGGCGAAGCCGCGGCCATGCTCGCCGGCCCGGGCTGCCTCGATGGCGGCGTTGAGGGCCAGCAGGTTGGTCTGGTCGGAGATGCCGGAGATGGTCTCCACGATCTGGCCGATTTCCTGGGAACGCTGTCCCAGCTTATCCACTGTAGCGGTGGAGCTGTTGACGATTTCTTCTACGCTGACGATCTTGTCCACAGCACTGCCGATGGCGGCGCTGCCTGCCTGAGCCTGCCTGTTGGCCTCTACTACGTTGTTGTTCACATCCTGAGCAGTGTCATTGAGCCTGTTGATGGAGGTCATGGCATGGTCGATGGACACCATGGCATCCTCCACATCCTGCTGCTGCTCCAGCACAGCCCCGGCGGAGTTGGTGACAGACTGAGCCACCATTTCCGTAGCCTCTGCAGCCTGATGGGCGCTGGCGGTGAGCTCCTGGGAAGAAGCTGCCAGCTGCTCGGTGGTATGGAGCACCTTCTTGATGAGGTCGTTGACAGTGATGCGCATATCCTTCACGCACTGCTCCATATGACCGAATTCATCGGTGCGGCCATCGGTGCCGATCTTGCCGCCGGTGCGGAAGTCACCTCTGGAGAGCTTGTCGCAGACAGCCACCACCAGCCCCAAGGGACCCATGATGTTCCTGGTGACCATGACCACGGCGAAGGTCAGCACCACAATGATGAGGACACAGCAGATAGTCATGTTGCGAATGGCCGCAGCCATGTCATTCTCGCCCTTCAAAAGAGCTTCTTCTGCCCGTTCATGGTCTATTTCCTGGGCTTGGGCCAGATCATCAGAAATCTTCACTGCCAGGGGCATGACATTTTCCTGATAGTAGTTCATGGGGGCGCGGTCATCCCCACCTGCAGCAAAGGCGTTCATTTCCAGCAGTTTCTTGCTGTTGACTAAATACTGGTCAAAAACCTTGCGGGCATCCGCTGCCAGGGCGGCCCGGCGGGGATGGTTGGCATTGAGTTTCTCATATTCCGTCATAGCCGCCTCGGCAGCAGCAGTAGCCTTATTGAACTTCTCAATGCGGTCCTGGCGCTGGTCAGGCTGAACAGTATAGGGCTGCAGAGAGCACTGTATCTGTGAGAAGCGGACATTGTAACGCACCTCGCCCAGCTGATAGAGGCTCATGGTATTATCTCTGTAGAGATTTTCCAGATCTTCCTGGCCTTCCTTCAGATATACATAGCCCAAGAGGCCCACTATCACCGTGGCGATGAAGGCCAGCACACCTATCAAGGCCAGCTTCTGCGCCACCTTGATATTACTCAAAAATCCCATAATACATTCCCCTCTTTCCGATGGACCTTCGTGTATACAAAACCCACTGTCAGATATTAGCGGTCTCCAGCATATCTCAGATCTTGAACTTGCCTATAGCTTCCTGCATATCCCCGGCCAGCTTCGCCAGAGCCTGGGAAGCAGCAGCTATTTCCTCATTGGAAGCGGACTGCTCCTCGGTAGCGGAGGAAATGGTCTGAGTATTGTCTGCCGTCCTGCGGCTCACGTTGTCGATGGAATCTACAGCGCTGACGATATTGTTGGCACCATCGGAGACCAGCTTCACGGACTGGTTGATTTCGTTCATCTGGGTGTTGATGCTCTCCACCATGGCCATGATATCGGAGAACTGGGCACCCACCTCGCGGATGGACTTGGTGCCCTCCTTCACGCCCTCGGAGCCCTTCTGCATGGACTCCACTGCCTTGCCGGTGTCGCTCTGGATGGAGGCAATGCGCTCCTTGATCTTCTCTGCCGAAGTCTGGGACTCGGCGGCAAGCTTGCGGACTTCTTCTGCCACCACGGCAAAGCCCCGGCCATGCTCACCGGCACGGGCTGCCTCGATGGCGGCATTCAGGGACAGGAGGTTGGTCTGCTCGGCGATGGAGGAAATGGCCTCCACGATCTGGCCGATCTGCTGGGAGTTCTCCCCCAGCTTCTTCACCACTTCGGCGCTTTCCATGACTCCCTGCTCGATGGCCCCCATCTTCTTGATGGCTTCGTCCATCATATTGGCACCGGTCTTGGCCGCCCCGGCAGTCTGCACGGAGGCTTTCGCCACAGTCTTGGCCTTGCTGGCCATTTCCGTGATATCCTTGAAGACCATATCCACATTTTCCTTGGCACCGTCAATATCAGAGAGCTGCTGGCTCATGCCCGCAGACACATCGCCCACGGTCTCAGCCACATGGACAGAGGCCTCGGCAGACTGATGGGAGCTGGCCGTGAGCTCCTGGGCAGAAGCTGCCACCTGCTCAGAGGTGCGGGACATCTGCTTGATGAGTTCGCGGAGATTGTGGCTCATAGTATTGAAAGCGCCCGTGAGGTTGCCTATCTCATCGCTGGTGCGCACGGGAATATCCTCTACCCGCAGATCCCCCTGGGCCAGCTGCTGGGCGTGTTCTTCCAGCGCAGACACAGGCACAGTGATATCATTGGAAATCTTGCGGCACATGAAGCTCATGAGAGCCATGCCCAGGACAGTGAAGATGGCATAGAGAACCTTCATGTGGGAAAGAGCCCCGAAAACTTCTTCGGCAGGCACTGCCAAAGAGATGAGCCAGCCGGAGCTGCCCACGGTGGAGTAAGCGATGATGGTCTCCCCCATGCCCTCCACATCATCGAGGATGAAGTAGCCATTGCCCTTCTTCACCATTTCGTCAAACTTGGGTCCGAGGCCCGGGATGTCCTGGAACTTGGACATTTTCTCGGCCTTCCCCTTGGCTGCGAGGATTACGCCGGTAGGCTCCATGATGACAGCGTTGCCCACGCCGCGGTAGTTGATATTGTTCACCTGCTCATCCAGAGTCTCCAGCAGGATATCCACGAAGATGGTGCCGCCGAACTGGCCGTTCACCTGGAAAGGAGCCACGGCAGAAGTCACCAGCTTGTTTGTGAATTTATCCACATAGGCTTCGGTGAAGGTCAGCTGGCCCTTTTCCTTGCCCAGCTTGTACCAGCCGCGGGTGCGGGGGTCAAGCTCCCCGGTCTTGTTCCCTGCCTGGCGGCCCTGGAAGAAACCTGATTCCGTGCCAACCCCCAGTTCCAGGATATCCTTGTCCCCGTCAGCCAGGGACAGAGATTCAGGCGACTGTATGATGGCCGTGTTGCCCTTGGCCGCCGTCATGAGATTGGCGGCATCGCTGGCGGTCTGCCCCTTGGAAACGAGCCAGCCATCCAGCTTATTGGTCTGGACCGCCACATTGGCAGCCAGCTCAGCTTCGATGCTTTCCTCAAGATTGGTGCTGGCATTCCAGTAACCGACTATGGACACAATGGCTACCAGGAGACCAGACAAAGCCGTGAGGACGATGAATTTCTCCCTAAGACGCATAGTTACCCTTCCTTTCATCTTGCAAAATATTATTTTTCTTCCCTGATAAAACCCGTTTTCTTTACTATTCGCCTTTGGTTAAAAAAAACCTTTCGCCGTAAGAATTTTTTTAGAAGTCGTAAAAATACGCAAAAAGCCTTCCCCTCAAGGGAAGGCTTAATTGGCCCCCAGATACTTCCTTGCTTCTCCCAGACAATGCCTCTCCATATCCTCCGTGACCATGACGGCGGAGACGCCCTGCAGGCCGCCGCTTGCCAGGAGCTGCTGCCCCTGCTCCGGCCCTAGCACGAAGAGGGCCGTGGTCAAAAGGTCGCTCTTGAGGCCGCAGTCCGGGTCACTGCCATCTATGAAGACCGCCACACTGAGGGGACGGGCAGAAGCAGGCAGCCCCTGCCAGCTCCAGGCAGGACAGCCCCTGCGAGTATCCAGGATATGGTGGTAGCGCACGCCGCCCTCCTCGAAGAATCTCTCATAGTCCCCGGAAGTAGATAGGGCCGCATCCGACAGAGAGGCCACCGCCAGATAATCCTTGGCTGTCTCCCCGCGAGGGTGGCGCAGGCCGATGCGCCAGTCTTTTCCTTCCTTATTCTTGCCCAAAGCGCAGATAGAGCTGGATCCGAGATTGATGAGGCCATTCTTGATGCCGTGAGCCGCATAAATCTTCCGCACTTCATCCAGAGCCAGCCCTTTCACGATGCCCCCCAGGTCAAGCTCCATGCCCGCCTCCAGCAGCCGGGCGCCGCCCTGCCCGTCAAGCTCCAGCTTGCGCCAGCCAGTCCTGCTCCGGGCCGCTTCGATTTCCTCCCGGTCAGGCACCCGGGCACTGTCCGTACCGATGCCCCAGAGCTTCACCAGAGGAGCTGCGGTGATATCCCAGGCTCCCTCCGTCAGCCGGGAATATTTCTGGCTGACCTCAAGCAGATGGTACATTTCCGGAGACACCTGCACCCACTCCCCCGTGCCCGCTGCCGCCCGCAGTCTGGCCGGGTCGCTGCCCTCACGATAATTGCTGAGCCGTCCCTCAAGTTCCTGCAGCCGGGCGAAACTTTCTTTGACCGCCTCTTCTGCTTCCGGGCCTTCCGCGGTGAGCTGCGCCACCGTATCCATGACCAGCTCGCTTTTTTGAACCTGCCGTTCCTGCTCCGCGCCGCAGCCGGAAATTGCCAGCATCAGCACAAACAGGACAAGGCCTCCGGCTATTGCCACGGCCCTGCCCTTTATTTTCGATATATCCAAAGGAAGCCCTCCAATAAACTGGCCAGCGACAGTTCCTGCCCCCCGCCCTAGTTCGGTTCGCCCGATTTCAGATGCCGCCATGGGCGATAGTGCCAAACAGGCCAATCAGCATCAGCGCCGTCATGCACACGCTCTTGAAAGTCTGTACCCAGTTCATTATAACGTCCTCCTCCGAATTAGTCAGCCTTGAATTTTTTCTCCGCACTTGCTTTTCACTTCTATATACGCCTGCCCCAGAAAATGATTACATATTTTACCTTCAAGCGGGGCAGGAATTTTTCCTGCCTTCGGCGAAAGAATAGATAGATATTTTGAAGTACCATCACGCCCCTCAACAAAGGGCTGTCATATCAGAAGGAAGTGAACGCCATGCGGAAACACGGAGACAAACTCGCCTACTTTTTCATAGCCTTTGCCATCATCCTCCTCATCAGGGGTCTGGGCGGCATTGGAAAGCTCACCGTCACCACCATCCTGCTTTACGTATCCATAGCCGTGTCCCTGCTGGCCAGCAATATGCCCAGGGTGCTGGACATTCCCCTGCACTACGCCTACCCGGTGCGCTGCGTGGAATACTTCACCTTCGGCACTGCCGTAGTTTGTTTCATAGCCCTATGCCTGCATCACATGATCCTTGCATAAAAAAAAGGACGATGAAGATACCTTTCTTCATCGTCCTTTTTATCACGCTGCATATTTCAAGGAGTGTCAACCAAGTCTTCTGCACCTGTTTCCCCATCCTTGGCCAGGTAGTGCTCTGTCTCAGCCACCACCACGCCGGAAAGCGCAATGAGGGCTATGAGGTTCGGGATAGCCATGAGGCCGTTGACGATATCCGCCAGGATCCAGATGGCTTCCAGCTTCAGGAAAGCACCGGAAGCAATCAGGGCTATGAAAATCAGGCGATAGGGCAGCACACCCTTGGTGCCCATCAGGTAAATCACGGCACGCTCGCCATAATAGTTCCACCCAAGAATAGTGGTGAAAGCAAAGAGAGCCAGGGCAATGGTCAGGAGCCAGGTGCCAACTTCGCCGTAGGCAGAGCCAAAGGCTGCGCTGGTCATGGCAGCACCGGCAGCACTTCCCTGCCAGACCCCCGTCAGGACGAGAGCCAGGCCCGTCATGGAGCAGATGATGATGGTGTCTATGAAGGTTCCCGTCATGGAGATAAGCCCCTGCTCGGCAGGTTCCTTGGTCTTGGCAGCCGCGGCGGCGATAGGCGCAGAACCCAGGCCGGACTCATTGGAGAACACGCCGCGGGCGATACCATTCTGCATGGCCATCATGATGGTAGAGCCTGCGAAACCGCCGGCAGCAGCAGAGCCGGTGAAGGCACTGTCAAGGATCAGGCTGATGGCAGCAGGCACAGCCTCAAGGTGCATGAGGATCAGCCCCAGGCTGATGAGTATATACATGACAGCCATGAAGGGAATGACCTTGCCTGCCACCTTGGCAATGCTCTGGAGGCCGCCGATGGTGATGGCGCCAATCAGCACCGTGAGCACCACATCCGTAGCCAGCTTCGGCACCCCGAAGGAAAGCTCCACGCTGTCCACGATGGCGTTGACCTGCGGGAAGGTACCGATGCCCAGCCAGGCCACCAGCACCGTAGCCACAGCGAAGAAAGTAGCCAGGGGCTTGTACTTTTCCCCCATGCCGTTCTTGATATAGAACATGGGGCCGCCTGCAATCTCCCCCTTCTCATCGGTGCTGCGGTATTTCACAGCCAGCAGCCCCTCGGCGTACTTGGTAGCCATGCCGAAGAAAGCCGCCATCCACATCCAGAAGATAGCACCGGGGCCGCCCACCTTCACTGCGGTAGCCACACCTACAATGTTGCCGGTCCCCACGGTAGCCGCCAGCGCCACGCAGAGGGCCTTGAAACTGGACACATCCCCCTCACCGTGGTTCTTGGCCTTGAAGATCAGGCCCAGAGCCTTGGGCAGCCGCACCACCTGCAAGAGTTTCAAGCGGAGCGTCAGATAAATGCCAGTGCCAACCAAAAGGCTGATCAGGGGCGGCCCCCACATAAAGGAGTCGATTGAATCAAGTACAGGGATAAGTCCTTCCATATTGTCCTCCTCAGAATGATGTTTACACTTACCGTCCGTGTGTAGTGGATGGTAGTACATATTTGCTTCACGATGGTTCCTATGATAGCATATCCGAGGACATTTGTCTTTAGTTTTCTTAAAAAATTTTTATTCAGGCGGGAGAATGCCTGCCATTTTCAGCAGGTATTGGGCGTTGGTGGTGGTGCAGCGTCCTTCTTTTAGTTTGAAGTCGAATTCTATCTTGTCATCTTCGTAGTGTTCCTCGAAGTGGAAATTGCGCAGGGTCTGACCCTCTGGGCCTTTCAAATCGCATAGCTCGAAGTCGTGGGTGGTGATGAAGGCCAGGATGTGGGGACGGGACAGGCAGTTGATGGCTGCCTTTGCTCCCACTATGCGGTCGGCGCTGTTGGTGCCTTTGAAGATCTCGTCTATGCAGCAGAGCATGGGCCTGCCTTTTTCGGCTGCTTCTACCATCTGCCGCACGCGCAAGAGTTCAGCATAGAAGGTGGAGATGCCTTTGGAAAGGTCGTCGCTCACTTGTATGGAGGTGTAAATATCCATCAGAGAAAGCTCGAAGCTGTCCGCAGGTACGGCAGCCCCGGCATAGGCCAGCACAGCTGTGCTCCCCAGGGTACGCATATAGGTGGTCTTGCCACTCATGTTGGAACCGGTGATGATGACACTTTCGCCCTTGAAGTCTGCCCCGTTGCCCACGGCCTTGCCCTCGTCTATGAGCAGGGACTCGGCTCCCACAGCCCTGAGCCTGGGCACATTCCCCTCCCAAATGACGGGCAGGGAAGACTTTTCACGGGTGAGAGCAGGCACAGCCAGGGACAGGAGCATTTCCACTTCCTGCAGGGCGGAAAGCCAGCCGGACAGTTGCCTGCCTGCCCCGCGCTGCCATTTGAGGAAGCCCGCTGCCAGATGGCTGTCCATGAGGAAAAGGGCATTGAGCAGGACGAAGGCCAGGATATTCTGGCGGTAGAGGAAGCGCTCGGAAAGCCCCGCCAGTCTCCGCAAGCCCTCAGATGCCTTGCGCCCCCTGTCTTTCCCCTCGGTCTCCCCCAGGAAATGGCGGCGCAGATCCACCAGATAGGGACTCTTTGGTTCTTTTCCTTCCAATAATAATAGCACGCCCTCATACCCCCGCAGGGCGTGGCTGATCTCCAGCATGGGCGCAAGAATTTCCCCATGTGTGCCCGCCGCCCAGAGGGACAGGGCCAGATTCAGCCCCCACAGGGAAAAAGGCACCTCCAGGGGCAGCCCGTTGACCAGGCTCCCCAGGAGCGCCAGCCAGGGCAGGACCGGCAGTGCATAGCGCAGTTTCTTTGCGATGGCATAGGCCAGCCCCTCTGCCTCCTGCCCTCTTATCTTATCTGCCAAGGGCATCAAATCGTGATTATCCGGCAAAGCCAGCAGCAGCCCTGCCAGCTTCAAGGCAAAGTCCTTGTCCCGAGCCATTTCCCCTGCCGCCTGCTGACGGGCCAGGATAGTCTCCCGACTTTCCGGGAAGGGCGAGAGAACATCAGCCAGCCTTTCCCTGCCCCCTGCCGTGCGGGCAAAGCAGAGATACTGGAAGAGGGATGCCTTGCCAAAGATATGCAGGTCAAGGCCTTGAGGGCGTTCCTCACACAAAAAATTCTCCCCTGTCACAGGCAGTTCACGCCAGCCCCCCTCCATGCGGGCCAGAAAAGCCTCTGCCGCCTTCAGCCTGTCCGACAGTCTCTCCATCTCCCGCCTCAGCCTGCCATGCCGTCTGACCAGGAACATGAACAGCACTAAAAAGGCCACGCCTGCCCCATACCCCCAGGCATAGCCATCATATCCCGCCGCCAAGGCCAGCACAGCCCCCACAAAGGCCAGGCTGCGCCAAAGGCTGAGACGGCTGTCAATCTTCCCAGCCTTGCCCAGCGCGTCAGACAGTTCTTTCTGTTGTTTTTGGAAAAAGATCTTCTTATTCATTCAGACCATCCTTCATGGCATCCTGTTCTGCTCTTTTGGCTGCGTTAAATTTTTAAGGCATCCTGCTTCCATTCTTCATCCCAGCGGAGGTAGAAAAGCAAGAAAGGATCAAGGATGTAGAGCTTGCTGTTTTGCCATTCCAATGTGTCCAAAGCCGGTACAGATGATTTGATGATGCTTTCGCTGTGCTTGACCACGTTGGCCAGGTTCATGCCATCAGGGGCTGCCTCGCCGGTTTCAAGGATTTCTGTCATGCGTTCATGTATTTCGGAAGCCGTCAATTTCAGCACTGGCGGATCTATGCTCAGACTGAGCAGGAACAGTCCGTATGTATCACAGTGACGCCCGTCTTTTAGGCGGTATTTCTTGCGGCGGCTTCGTCCCTTGGCAGGCCCTTCGCACATACGCCGAACATTTTCTTTGTAATGCTGGTAGGCCTCTACGGTATCGCCAAAGGCTCTATGAACAGCCTCCAATGAAATCTCCTCATGGTCTTCTTTTATACGCATGGCCAGGTTATAGCAGTTTTCCTGCATAAGCTGGGGAGACAGGGCGCTTTCCCGGACTATATGCGCTATCTGTTCATCAGGCACGTGGATTTGCAACAATTCAAACCCTTTGCGGGCAATCTGCTCCAATTCTTCCCCTGTCCAGGGAAGAAGGTTGATGAATACCGTGCGGCCTATGAGGTCGGGGTTGCGTTTGATGGCATCATCAGCACGGTGAGGCAGGGTCAGGAGGATAACCTTCAGACCATTGAATAGCTCTGCTTTCAAGATTCTGGACAGGTAAAGCTGTGTGTCAAGGTTGATGTAATGGAAATCATCAATCACGAGAACAAAATCACCTGCTATGAGCGTTTTCAGCAGCAAGGTGTTGTTTCTCATGATTTTTTTGGTGATGGTTTCCCCTTGATTGGTGCCCTTGCTGACTTCCCCGGATAAGGTTGCGGTTATCATCGACCAAATGGATGTTTTGCCACCGGCTGTTACCTTGCCATTTTTATTTTCTTGAGAGGAGTATGCCAGGGAAAGTTCATCGGGTATGCGCAGGCTTTCGGCTATTTGCTGCCAGAAGTCCTCTTCAGTTTTTATCTGGGCGCCGCTTAGCTCTATGAGTTTATCTTCCGGCACTACTTTACGATAAAGGACGGTCTTTCCTGTTTTGGAGCCACCTGAAATGGCTATTAGGCTACCTACTTTTTGCAAAGCACGTTTTAGTTTTGTCTCGTAAGTAGTTCCACGCTTCTCTTGTCTGTTGATATATGTGTGTGACGGCATGGTATTAGGGCGAAAAACGTCTGCGACATGATACTTTTTCATTTTTTCCCTCCTCACGTTGTATTTTTACATATATTATAGCATTTCTCGTACTTTATTCAATAAAAGGTTTCATAAGCATACAGGCGGCCACAAAGCTTTCCCCGTGAGGGGAAGGCAAGTTTTAGTCCTCGTAGAATTTATGAAGCGCCACTTTTTCCACAAGTCCATTTTTCCTGCAACGCAAAAAGAACCCCGCCGAAGCGGGGTTCTTTGTTGTTGTTTAGTTTTTCTCTAATCGCTGGATTAGAAGAGCCACTCGACACGGCCGAAGAACTGCTTAACCCTATCGCCGTCCTCGCGATCGATGAACTTGTTGTGGCCATACTGAACAGTACCGATGATGTTCTTCAGGAAGGTGTAGTTAGCACCAATCTGCCAGCCCTTCAAGCCTTCATCGACAACATCCCAAGTCTTAGCCGGGGTTGCAGTGAGGCCGAGGTGACGATATGCAATCCATGCACCCCAAGTACCCTGGTTAGCAGGCTGAGCACCCTTGTAGTCGAACTCGATGCTCCAAGACTTATCCTGGTTGCCGCTCAGCTTCTTATCATCTGCATAATCATACTTCATGTTGCTCTTAGCATAGTAGCCATGGAGGGCACTGTTCTTGTCGAACTGATAGCCGAGCTTCAACTGCCAGATGTTGTTCTTCTTGCCATCATTGTTGTCGTCGTTTACCTTCCACACGCTGTTGGCATAACGGAAGTAACGAAGAGCACCGAAGAAGCCCTTGTTGCGGTTAGCATTGTAATCAACACCAACATAGAACACGCTATTGCCGTTGTCACCCAGACCATAATTATCCGTATTATAGCTAAGTGCGTTACCAGCAAGTTCGTTATATACGCCGCCATCAAAGGCACTCCTAGCGCGACCAGCACCGATAGAACCAGAAATCTTGTTGTCGTTACCAATCTTCAAATCAGCACCGGACATCTCAGTATCGTTGATGCTGTCGTTGCCGTACATGCTGAAACGACCAAAACGGACGGTGAAGTTCTTGTAGTTGCCCTGAGCCCAAGCACGCCTGAGATTCAAGTTATCCTTGAGTTCATCCTGGCTCATGTCATACTTGCCATCGATACGAGCATTCACAGTCCAGTGCTCGTTGACCTCAGCAGATGGCTCGAGACGGAAGAGCAAATCATTTTTCTTGATTTTTGTAGTTTCAGTATCACCAGCAGCATCCTTGAGCTTGTAGTTGTCATTGGTGTAAGTGTACTCCAACTTACCATTCCACTTAACCATATCAGCGTGCTTCTCGAGGTTAGCAACGCGGACGCCGAGGCTGTTCAGCTCATCAGCAAACTCAGCAGCGAGCTTGTCGATCATAGCCTTGTCAGCAGCGGCAACCATCTGAGCCATCTCGTAACGAGTGATGTTACGATCGCCACGATAGGTGCTGTCGCCATAACCTTCGATGACACCGTCAGCAGCGAGCTGGCTAACAGCATCATAAGCCCAATGGTCAGCAGGAACATCGGAGAACGGATTTGCAGCAGCAAAAGTGGTGCTAGCTGCGCCCACAACCAGAGCAGTGGTCAGGGCAGAAACGAGAGTCTTCTTCATTGAGAAACTCCTCCTTCTGTAAAATAGATTAACATACGGCGCCGAGTCCGTAAGAAGGAGTTCATTCGAGTTTCCATGTTTCCTCAGAGTTCACTCCATCTTCTTTTCTCGACATGTCGTATGATACCATCTTTTTTTCAGCTAGGCAACCCCTTTTTAGATTTTTTTCATAAAATGTCATGTTTAAATCATTTTTTTCATGGTTTTATCTCTCGGCGCAATAATTATGATATACTACAAGAGCCGCCCCTTCTGCTTTTGGGAAGGAGGTGAAGCTCATGCTGGCAGATTTCTTACTGGCCGTACTGGCGGGGATAGTCGCTACCGTTATAGTTGACTTGATCCGCAAATGGTTGGACTAGCGGCATCCAGCCTCTAGACACAAAAAAGCACCCCACATTGGGAGGGCCGTTACCACCTCCCGGGGTGCGTTTTTTGTTGATCGGCTCATGCCTCAACAGATTTCTTTGTGTCTTGATTATACCACTTGCTGCTGGATAAAATCAATAGTTTTCCACTTTTC
>CACZHK010000027.1 GCA_902780915.1 Pseudoselenomonas ruminantium
AGGGGCCAAGAACCTTTTCATCATCGTTCGAGGCCAAAAGGGAATAGTTGATGGGCAGGAATGTACACCCATCCGTCCATCCAAGAGTCAGCAGCCTGATACAAATTGAGAAAAATATAAACACCTCGAAACCCTATGGGTGATATGCTCCCCATTAGGTAGACAGATTAAATAATAAAACTGTCTACTTAATGGGGAGATTTTTATGTATAAGAGGAAGCTATCACCAGAAGAGCAGGTAGCCCTGGTTGAGCAGTACAAGCGCGGTGAAGGAAGTCATAAAGCCATAGCCGAAGCCGCAGGAATTGACAGGTCAACTCTTAGAATCTGGATACGTAACTATGATGTCCATGGACCGGAAGTGTTTCTAAGGCAGCATCACCAAAGATACACAGCTGAGCTCAAGGAATCTGCTGTCCGTGATTACCTTGCCGGCAAAAGCTCGCAGGATGTTATATGCCGAAAATATGGTATTCTCAGCCACAGGCAACTACATGACTGGGTTATGAAGTATAATAGTCACGAGAAGCTTAGAACAGTAGGCAAAAAGGAGAACAGCATCGTGACTAAAGGCAGAAAGACTACATTCGAGGAAAGAGTCTCCATCGTGGAGGATTGCGTTGCTAATGGGCGCGACTACACAGCAACAGCCGTGAAGTTTGATGTTTCCTACCAGCAGGTCTATACCTGGGTCAGAAAACACGACAGAAACGGCATTGAGGGGCTTAGAGATGGCAGAGGACATAGAAAGCCTGAATCAGAAATGAGCGAACTGGAACGGCTCCGATATGAAACCCGTATGCTGAAAGCACAACTTACCCAGCAACAAATGGAGATTGACTTCCTAAAAAAACTCGAGGAGTTAGAGGGGCGGTGATACTGGGCAGAACACGCCACACATGCGTGTACAGCGCAATACAGGAGCTCAGCAGCCAACATGTTGATTACTCAGTTAAGGCACTATGCAAACTGGGTAAAATAACGAGGGCAGCCTATTACAAATGGCTTCATAGAAGACCTGGCCAGAATGATGATATGAACCAAAACCTTGCCAATTTAGCCAAAGATATACATGAGAAGCATCCTGATATGGGCTACCGCAGAATTCGTGACAAGATAGAGCATGACCATGGCCTGCATGTAAACGATAAGCGTATATTGCGTATCTGTCGCAAGATGAAACTGCAATCTGTAATAAAGGGCAGGCACAATTGCTGTACAAGGCCAGCCACTGATCCGTACTATACAGCAGAGAATGTGCTTGAACGCGATTTCCATGCAGACCAATACAACCAGAAATGGGTCACGGATGTGACTGAATTCAAGTACAGTACCGAAGATGGTGCTATTAAAAAGATATACCTTAGTGCTATCCTTGACCTTTGTGACCGTAGGCCAGTTGCCTATGTGATTGGTGATAGCAATAACAATGACCTCGTATTCCAGACCTTTGACAAGGCCTTGGAAGCCAATCCAGATGCTCATCCCCTGTTCCATAGTGACAGAGGATTTCAATATACTAACAAGACCTTTCATGCAAAGATTATGGAAGCTGATATGACGCAAAGCATGTCCCGAGTAGCGCATTGCCTTGATAACGCTCCTATGGAAGGATTCTGGGGTATACTAAAGCGCGAGATGTACTATGGGCGAAAATTTACATCTCGTCAAGAACTGGTTAATGCCATAGAAAACTACATAAAGTATTACACATATGATAGGCCGCAACGGTGTCTTGGCATACTCACACCTAGTGAATACCATGAAAAGCTAGCGAATGTTGCATAAAAAATGCCCGCATTAGTTGCGGGCAGCAAGAAAAGTTACTTATATTTTTTTACATGTCTACTTGACGGGAAGCACACCAGGGTAAGGGCTTCGGGGTGTTTTTGTGTTGGGGAGTGTGGTTTGAAACAGGGAGATGGGAGGCATGGGGGAAGTTGTGGCCTTTTTGCTTCGAGGGGGTTGCATGTATGAAAGTGACCCGTTTGTGGTGTGTAAGCCCTATGCATATAGGCGTTTGCAGTGTGTGTAAATAGCCATGGGAGCAGGATTTGTAGGCAATTATAATCATACCAAATAGGATTGAATAGCAGTAGAGGTTTATCTCAATTGCAACGTGGGATTGTGGAGCAAATTGTCTACAACTGAATGGAATGCCGCCTTTATACTATCATCGCTGTATTCGGTGATGGATGTCAGCTTCTTTCCGGCATCCTTGGAGGATGCTCCGCAGTGAAATATGCGCTCATTAGGCGTGTCAAAGTCCAGAATAATGTATCGGTCGTGCATAATGCCGCCTACAGTTTGGAGGCTTACGGAAATATGAGGGAACTCTGTGCCAAAATCAGTTAGGTCGCTGGCGTGGAGCATATTGCCTAGATTGTCGCTGAAAACGGTTACGGCAACAGCGGGTTTGACCTCTTGTAGTAGCCGCAGGGTCTTGATGTTTATGTAATTGTCAACGATGAATACTGACTGGTTGGCCTCGCTGTAGAGGTTGATGTAGGTTTCATTGGCTTTGGCTGGTTCCCCGTTGAGAATCAGGAACTCATGCTTTTCTGTGGGCTTTCCAAGGTCAAGCATGAACGGCGATATTTCCGAGCGCATGACTACATCACTCATTTTATCTACCACGGACTTTATCTGCTCGTCAATCGCATTCAGTTTGGCACGGCTTTGCAACTCTAAGGCCTTGTTCTCCGAAACTTCCATCTTGAGCTGTGTGAATTCGTGCCTGCCAATCAGGTCTTGATTCTCTATGATGTAGTCCTTCATAGCTCGGAATGTGCGTATGAGGGCAATACTCTGGCTGACGGCAAGCTCTCCCTTCAATACAGACATGAGCATATATATCCCTGATTCAGTAAAGGCGTGGGGGGCATATTTCACGTTTCCGCCTCGTGTTCCCGTGTTCAAGGTCACATTTTGTGACCTTGAAAGTTCTTCAACTTCCTCCATGGAGAGTTGGAACATGAAATCATCTGGGAAACGTTCTATATTGCGCTTTATTTGTTGGTTGAATGCCTTTGTGGTGTACCCATAAATTTCGGCAAGCTCATAGTCAAGCATGACTTTTTTGCTGCGCACCTCATATATTTTCCCCCGTATGGTGGCCTCATCGACAACCGTGACGGATACGGGGAGATTGTTATCCTTGCTCAAAATATGCCTCCTCTGTCAAAATTAATCTTTCTTCACATCTTACCACGCAGTCAGCGACAAGACAATGTCATACCTTTCAAGGTGGTAAGAAATATAGGGTTTTTGGCCACCTTGAAAATGGAGAAATACGCTTCAGCCCAATAGTGATAAGGGATAAGAGTCTTTTTGTCAAAGAATAGTTAAAGGAAAATGGTGCTTCAAGGGTACCATTTTTTTTTTGCCACCTTGCCATCTTCGATAGTGGGGAGCGTGATATGCAAGGTCAGGAGTTTTTAGCTGGCTCATGTTCCCGTTTGTCAGCGGCCAGTACATCGAATTCGGCGGTGCTGAAAAACTCGCCTAACGTTATGCCGAAACCATCGCAGAGTTTCTTGATGGTTACTGTGCCGGGGTTTTTGCTCTCGGCTCCCAGAATGCTCTTGATGGTGGCCTGGGGCACTCTGGCCAGACGGCTTAGGCGGTTGGGGGTGATGTCCTGCTCCCGGCATAGCTGGCGTATGCGGTGGGCGATGGTTTCTTGTGTGTCCATGATATGCTCCTTTGGGTTTTCTTAATAGTATACAGCCTAAAATCCCGCCGAAAACTTAACCTACAATTCCAAAACCTAGTATTTACAAGGGTTCATGGCATTTCAAGCACTATTTTATGGCTTCGTAGGGTAAGTTTTATAACCCTACCGAAAAACGCCGTGAACCCTTGATATTATTGAGTTCTTGGCGTAGGGTAAAAAATCTACGGGATTTTAGTATACAGCTTCAACCTATAAAAACCTAGTGAAACTTCACTAGGTTAATTTTTTATGGTAATATCAGTGATAAATCACTAACCAAAAACAGCATACACCGGGGTTCCTCTAAGATTTGTATATGAGCTGTTTATATCTAATGATTGAGGAGGGACCTCTAATGGAAGAAAAAGTTTATGGCTACGTCCGTGTTTCCACGAAGGAGCAGAACCTTGACCGGCAGTTTATTGCCATGAAGCAGTTTGGGGTGCCGGAAGGGAACATCTTTGTGGACAGGCAGTCCGGTAAGGACTTTGAGCGGCCTGCCTACCAGGAGATGATGCAGACGTTGCAGGAGGGAGATACCCTGGTCTTGAAAAGTCTGGACCGGTTGGGGCGCAGTTATAGGGAAGTCTTGGAGCAGTGGCGGATTATCACCAAAGAGAAGAAGGTTAATGTCTATGTCATCGATACGCCAGTTCTTGATACACGCCGCAGCCATGATTTGGTGGGGACGCTGATCTCGGACATCATCCTGGCCGTGTTCTCCTGCGTGGCGGAAATGGAGCGCGCCTTTAATCGCCAGCGTCAGGCAGAAGGCATTGCTGCGGCCCGGCAGCGTGGGGTGAGGCTCGGGGCTATGCCGAAGGAACGCACGGAAGAGTTTTACAGTCTGAAGGAAAAGTGGTCGAGTGGGGAGATTTCCGCCCGGCAGGCGGCCCGGCTGCTTCTCATCGACCACAAGACTTTCCTGCGCTGGGCCAGGGAGGAAAGATAAAAGCCGCCACCTGGCTTGATGCTTGAGGTGGCGGGGAAGGCAGGAGTGGGGAATAAAGCACACTTTATGCCCCACTAGCCAGAAACAGTATGCAAGCATAGAAACGTTGGCGATTATACGAAAAAAGTGAGCAATTATGCAGGATTTTTATAGAGCTTGAGCGAAATATAAGACAAAGTAATAGATATTATGCGATTTTAGGTCAGGTTCAACTCAATAGTTCAAGCACAAACAGGGTTCCAATAGTGGGGAATAAAGCGTGCCCTCTCCCCCACATGTACTCGGGTGGTGTATGACGTTTGGGAAATGTGAGGGAGACTGTATGAAAAAATATTTTTTCGTGGGATTGGGGCTGGTGCTGGCTTTGACACTGCTGGTGGTTGCTTATGGCGCTTATCTGAATGAAAGGGGAGAAAGCCAGATTGCCCTGCGCATGGAGGAACGGCAAGCGGAGCTGATTGGTGAGAAAGCCGCAAGGAGAGCGTTTCATCCTCTGGTGAAGTTCTCTGCCGTCAATCTTTATACTGCCAGCATAGCGGATGCTGTGGCACTTACTGAGGGGCGGATTGTGGAGGCTTATGCTTCTGTCAACAGCTATGTTCGCAAGGGTGATCTGCTTTTCAGGCTGGAAAATGATAACATCGCTCTTTCCATCCAGGAGGCTGAGGCGAGCATCATGAGCGCCAATGCTGAACTGGCCCGTGCCACCAACAATTATGACCGCTATAGCAAGCTGTTGCAGATAGATGCTGCCTCCAGCCAGCAGTTCGATGAAGCCAAGGCTGCCTATGTGGCGGCCCAGGCAAATTTGCAGGCGGCGGTAGCCAAGCGGGATATGCTGCTTGTAAGCCAGGCACGCTGCGAGGTCCGTGCACCTATCGATGGGACAGTGCGCATTATTTACCGGCAGCCTGGAACCTACGTACCCAGTGGCACATCTCTGGCGCTTGTGGGGGATTATAACGAGCTTTATTTTTCCCATCAAGTCAGTGATGACAAGGCCCAAAGGTTGCAAGTGGGACAGGAGGCAGAGTTTATCTTCCCCGGCAGAGAGTTCAAGAATCTGGATGGGGCTCACGGAGACATGGGAGCAGAGCAGGTCTTTCATGGTGTGCTGACGGAGATTGCCCCGCCCTTAGAGGTGCCGGGCGCAGCCCGCACCCTGCTCTGGCGGATAGATAATCCCTTGGGACTACTGACGCCCCAGACTTACGGCACGGCCTATTTGAAGCTGGCCCAGGGGGCAGAGGCTCTTTGTGTGCCCCTCTCCGCCCTTACGGACAAGACCAGGCAGGCTGTTTTTGTCTACCGGGATGGAAAGCTTGAGCACAGAGCTGTTGTCACCGGCAGGGATGATGGGGATTATGTCGAGATACTTGGCGGGCTGGAGCCTGGGGAGATTGTCATTGTTTTTGGCACAGAGAATTTGCAGGATGGGCTAAAGGCAGAAGTAAAGCTGAGGGGGGAGCAGGATGTCAGATAAAGAAAAAAATCAGGCAGCAGGCAGTTTCTTCAGCCAGGCAGCCCTGGACAAGCTGCGCTCCCCGGAGAAGCTGGACACCATGGTTCATATTACAGGGCCTATGGGCTGGATGGGGCTGGCAGCCGTCTGCATACTCTGCTTCTCTATCGTCCTCTGGTCTATCTACGGCTCCTTTACAGAAAAGGCCGAGGGCATGGGCCTCATCATGGACGTCTCCGGGGTCAGGAGTGTTTCCCATGCTGCCTCAGGCCGCATTACGGACATTTATGTGAAAACCGGCAGCCATGTGCATGAGGGCCAGCTTATAGCCCATATGGAACAGCCGGAGCAGTCGGCAGATACCCGCATGGCCCAGTACGGCACGGAGCTGGCGGCCAACGACCGGGATGTGCAATCCCGGGTCTACCAGTATGATGCCAAAAGGCAGCAACAGACAGCCAACGAGGACATCTACTGCGAATATGATGGTATCGTGGACGAGGTCATGGCCTCTGAGGGACAGATTCTCTCAGCAGGGGCTCCTATCTGTACGGTACGCCTGACCGAGGAGCGCAAAGACCTTTCAGGAATTTTCTATATTCCCGTGGACAAGGGCAAGCGGGTGGTGCCGGGCATGACTATCCAGCTGGCTCCCAATGGGGTGGACGTGAGCCAGACCGGCAGCCTCCTGGGGGTAGTGGAGAGCGTCTCCCAGTATCCCATTTCCTCCGCCGGCATCGAAAAGGGCCTGGGCAATGCCCAGCTGGCCCAGTATGTGCTATCCAAAGACGGCGGGGCAGCAGTGGAGGTGAAATTCAGCCTGGTGAAGGATGCCTCCTCGGAATCCGGCTATCTCTGGACTTCCGTGGTGGGGAAACATACGCCCATCACCCCGGGCAGCTACTGCACTGGGGCAGTAGTCATCGAGCGGCAGATGCCCATCGAGAAGGTATTTTACAAGATCAGCCAGTGGCTAAGGAGCAGGTAGCATGGGGATAAAAGCATGGGAGACTTTGAAAAATAAATACTTTCCCCAGGGCCGCCGAGCCAAGACCCCCACAGTGCTCCAGATGGAGGCGGTGGAGTGCGGTGCGGCATCGCTTGCCATGGTGCTGGCCTATTACGGCAAATGGCTGCCTCTGGAGCGCTTGCGCCAGGAGTGCGGGGTTACCCGGGACGGCAGCAATGCCGCCAATATATTGAAGGCAGCCCGCAGGCTGGGCTGTGAGGCCAAGGGTAAGGCAGGAAGGGCCAAAGGCCTTCTGAAGCAGGATTTTCCCCTGATTCTTTTCTGGGAGTTCAACCATTTTGTGGTCATGGAAGGCTTCAAGGGAGATACTGTCTTTTTGAATGATCCGGCCCTGGGCAAGCGAAGTGTGCCATGGCAGGATTTTATTTCCTCATACACTGGGGTGTATCTGCAGATTGCCCCCGGCCCTGATTTCAAGCGGGAGGGACACCCTTACAGCATTGCCAAGGCTGTGGCCTCAAAGCTCATGCAGGACAAGTGGGCGATGCTCTTTCTGTTGATTCTTGGCCTCTGCATGGTGTTGCCGGGACTGGCGGAACCTGCCTTTAACCAGATTTTCATTGACGATATTTTTTCCATGAAGCATCCGGACTGGACCCAGTACCTGCTGCTGGCCATGGGCGGGGCGATTCTTCTGAACGGCATCATGACTGCCATGCGGGCCTCTGTCCTGCTGGGCTGGCAGAAGAAGCTGACCCTGGCGGATTCCTCCGCCTTCTTCTGGCATGTCCTGCGGCTGCCCATCACTTTTTTTCAGCAGCGGTTTGCCGGGGAGATTGCCTCCCGCATCCAGTTCAACGAGAGCAACGCAGATGTGCTCTCCGACCAGGCGGCAACCTCCCTGCTGGACTGCCTGATTGCCATTTTCTACCTGTTGCTCCTGCTCTCCTACAGCGTGCCTCTTACCTTGATCGGCGTTTCTATCAGCGCCGTGAATGTCTTTGTCTTTTTCTATATGCGGCGCAATATGACAGACATCATGATGCACATGCAGCAGGAAAAGGGCAAGGAGTACGGCACCCTCATGTCGGGACTGATGATGATTGAGAGCATCAAGGCCAGCGGCACAGAGGGGGACTTCTTTGCCAAATGGGCAGGCTATCAGGCCAAAGGCCTCATGGCCATGCAGAAAATGCAGTTCTGGTCCCTGAAGGTGAAGCTGCTGCCCACTCTGCTGTCGGGGCTTACCAGCGCCATGGTCATGGCCGTGGGGGGCTTCTCTGTTATGGAAGGGGTCATGACTGCCGGTATGTATATGGCGGTTTCCAATCTACTGCCCAAGTTTCAGGAACCTATGAACAAGCTGCTGGCTTTCGGCAATATGCTGCAAACCACAGAAATGCAGATGCGTCGCCTGGATGATGTGTGGCGCTATGGGATTGACAGGCTGAACTATCCTGAAAAGCCGGTCCCCATGGAAGAAGGGAGCCTACGTCTGACAGGACAGCTGGAGCTGAAGGACCTGAGCTTTGGCTACAATCCTCTGGAACCGCCCCTGCTGGAGCATTTTGACCTTACCCTGGCCCCCGGGCAGTGGGCGGCGGTGGTGGGTTCTTCCGGCAGCGGCAAGTCCACCCTGGCTAAGGTGGTGGCAGGGCTCTATGAGGAATGGTCGGGAGAGGTGCTGCTGGATGGCAAAAGGCGGAGCGAGATTCCCCGGGAAGCCATTGTCAGCTCCATGGCCATCGTAGATCAGGATGTGTTCCAGATGACGGGGACCGTGGCAGAGAACATTTCCTTTTTCGACAAGTCTCTGCCCAAGGAGGACATCATGAGAGCAGCCCAGGATGCATGCATACATGAGGACATCCTGAAGCTGAACGGGGGCTATGAGGCCCAGGTGGCCGAGGGAGGGCTGAACTTCTCCGGCGGCCAGCGGCAGAGGATGGAAATCGCCCGGGCCCTGGCGGGGAATCCCTCCCTGTTGATTCTGGACGAGGCCACCAGTGCCATCGACCCATTGACGGAGCAGGTCATTCTGAAGAATATCCGCCGCAGAGGCTGCGCCTGCCTGCTGGTGGCCCACCGCCTTTCCACCATTCGGGAGGCTGATGAGATCATCGTGCTGGAGTATGGCAAAATCGTGCAGCGGGGCACTCACCGGGAGCTTATAGCAGAGGATGGTCCTTACCGCCGTTTGGTGGAAGAGCGTGAGGCAGAGGAAGATACAGAGTCTCTGGACTAACCAAAGAGCCTTGAGGAGTTGAGGGTATAGATGAAACTTTTAGCAGGTCAGCGCACGAAGCTCATGGAGGCGGGCAGGGCTCTTCTGGTGAAGCAGGGCAGGGTAGAGGCTTATGCCCTGATGGAGGAGGGGGGCCACCGTCTCTTCCTGATGGAGCTGGAGCCGGGGGAAGCGGCGTTCCATTCTGCCGATGAATTCGGGGATATTAACATAGAGGTGTATGCCCTGGAGGATGCAACGTTGGAGGAGCTATCCCTGACGGAAGAGCAGGCAGGAACATTGGTGCCTTTGATGCACCACTGGTTCCAGGAGCTTATCTGCCTGCCCTGGCTGCGCCTGATGGCCGACCGGGGGGACGAAATCCTGAGGACCTGGGTTGATGGCTCGGTACTGAGGCAGGCGGGGCAGCAGACAGAAAATCTGCTGGAGGAGTTTGAAGAAAACCAGGGTATTTTTGCCATGCTGGCAGGGGTTCGCTTTGCTGCCCAGGATGAAAGGCTGGCTCGCCGCCTGATGGCCCGCAGGAGACATAAGCGCCGCTTGCTGGACGAGACCGTGGCCAATCTCTTGGGGGAGGACTTGGTCTCGGTGTCCGGCAGTGGCCAGGGCAGCGCCAAACTGGAAGAGGCCGTCTTTCTGGTGCGGGCCGTGGCCCATCATCTGGGCATGCCCGAGGAAGACATTGCCCTGAACAAGGAGACGGCAGAAAAGCTGGATGCTTTGGGGGTGCTGCGCCGTCTGGTGGCCAAGGGCGGCATGGAGATGCGCCTGATAAGGCTGGAAAAGGGTTGGGAAGGCTGGGATTGCGGGGCCATGCTGGGGTATTTCGGCGAGAAGAAACAGCTGGCAGCCCTGCTGCCCGAATCACCTTCCAGCTACAAGCTGGTGACCAGGGAAAATATGGAGGGTGTGACCCTAACCTCCGAAATGGCCCATAGTGTTTCAGGAGATGCTTTCCTGGTCTATCCGGGACTGCCGGACAGGAAAATGGGACGGCTGGACTTCCTGCGCTTTATGGCGCGCCATACCTGGCAGACGGACTGGAAGGCCGTCATTTTGGCAGGGCTCTTTATGGGGCTTATCCCCCTGCTCACGCCCATAGTCACGGAGACCATGTTCCAGGACCTCATTCCCATCCTGGACCGCAAGGGGCTGGCCACGGTGACCCAGGTGGTGCTGGTGGCGGGCTTTACCACAGCGGCGCTAACTACAGTGCGCTCCCTGGCTGTGCTGCGCCTGACAGCTATGGGGAATCTGCGGGGGCAGGCGGCCCTTTTTGGGCGGCTATTGAAGCTGCCGCCGGGCTTTTTCCGCCGCTTCCAGTCGGGAGAGCTGGCGGAGAGAATGCAGGGACTGGACAGGTCTGTCATGCTCCTTACCAGCGAGTCCGTGGGGGCGCTGCTTTCCTTCGTCTGCTCCTTCTGGAGCCTGGGGCTGATGTGCTATTACAGCATGAAGCTCACGGGCATGGCCCTTTTGGTCTGGCTGGCCTACCTGGCCATTTCAATTTTCCTGCTCTACCGGCTGACCAGGGCCCAGCGGGATATGACCACGGCCAGCAACAAGACCTCCGGCATTCTGGCCCAAATCTTCGCAGGCCTGGCCAAGTTCCGCACCAAGGGTTCAGAGGAACAGGCCTACCACCTCTGGGGACAGCAGTTTGCCATTGAACTTAGCCATAATATCCGGGCGCGCCGCTTGAAGAATATCAGCACAGTCATAGCGGCCATGCAGCCCATGCTGCTGACACTTATCCTTTATTATAATGGCCTGCTGGAGCTTGCCACTTCCCAGAGTGGCGGCGGGGCTGCTGCCCAGGCGTTGGGCCTGGGTGCCAAGCCCATGACGGCAGCCACTTTCATCGCCTTTCAGTCTGCCTTCACCGCTTTCAACACTTCTCTGGTGGCTATTATGCCCATTTTGGAAGGCATGTCTGTCATCAAGCCCTACTTGGATAATCTCCTGCCCATCTTGGAGGAGATGCCTGAGACCTCCGAGGAGAGGCAGGAAGCCGGCGTGCTTTCCGGGGCCATCGAGGTGAGGAATCTTACTTTCGGCTACGTGCCGGAGAGCAGGGTGCTGGATGATGTGAGTTTTCGCATCGCTGCAGGAGAGCAGGTGGCCATTGTGGGAAAATCCGGCTGCGGCAAGTCCACCCTGATTCGCTTGCTGCTGGGCTTTGAGATGCCCCGGCAGGGAGCCGTCTACTATGACGGCCAGGACCTTTCGGAGCTTTCCCTGCCCTCGGTGCGCTCCCAGATGGGAGTGGTACTGCAGAACGGGCAGCTCATGAGCGGCGACATCCTGCACAACATTATCGGCACTAATAACCTTACTCTGGATGATGCCTGGGAGGCGGCAGAGGCGGCAGGCATTGCCGAAGATATCCGCCAGATGCCCATGCAGATGAACACCATCGTCAGCGAAGGCAGTACCAATATTTCCGGTGGGCAGCGCCAGCGCATCCTGATTGCCAGGGCTCTGGCTTTGAAGCCTTCCATCATCGTCTGCGACGAGGCTACCAGTGCCCTGGATAACCGCACCCAGGCCATTGTGACCAAGAGCCTGGACAAGCTCCATGCCACCCGCATCATCGTGGCTCACCGTCTGTCCACCATCCGTCATGCAGACAGGATTATCGTTTTGGACAAAGGCCGCATTGCCGAAACTGGCAGTTTCCAGGAGCTGGTGGAAAAAGGCGGGCTCTTTGCTTCCTTCGTGAAGCGGCAGGTGGCCTGAGAACAGGAAGGAACAGCTGCAATGACTGATTTTGCAAATATCTACAGCAAGTATTACAAGCGAATATATAACTACCTTTACGGCCAGTTCCTTCACCGCGAGATCGCCGAGGATGTGGCTGGCAGTGTGTTTCTGGCGGCTATGGAAAATCTTGAGTGTCACGGGCCGGCAGAGGGGAAGGAAGCCCCCTGGCTCTTTGCCATGGCCCGGAATATGGCGGTGAATTACCGCCTGCAGGCCCGATGCCGCCACGAGGTCAGCGCCTGGGAGTTGCCGGAGAGGCCGGACAAGGACAGCGTACAGGAGCAGGGAACCCTGGAGAGCCCTTCCTCCCTCCGTACTTGCCGTATTCTCGAAAAACTGACGGCAGAGGAGCGGGAGCTTCTCTCCCTGCGCTACGGCCTCTGCCTGACCAATGAGGAAATCGGGCGGCTCCTGGGGACAAGCCCCAACGCCGTAAGTCACAAGTTCAGCCGTTTGCTGGCCAAATGCCGCCGGATTGATGAGGGAAAATAAAAAATTTTCATGGAGTGGCATTTTTGAAGTGTCTATCTTGTCTATATAAGCAAGAGACCAATTATCAGGGCGTGGCAAAGGGTGGTTCTAAGCAGTATAGTTAATACGCCCAAGTTATGCTATATGTTTAAATTCCAAAGGAGGACAACAAAATGAATGAGAATGTAAAGAAATTTTTGGAAGAAGCTGAAAAGAACGAGGAATTGAAGGCGAAGCTTGCCGCACTGACCGACAAGGAGACTGCCGCAGAGAAAGCTGCCGCCATTGCGAAGGAGTACGGCTTTGACTTGAAGCCGGAGGATTTCCAGCCCAAGGGAGATGTGGACCTGTCCGATGAAGAGCTGACACGAGTCGCGGGTGGAGGGGAGTGTGGTATTATTAGCGCTATGGGACGCCACTGGCGGAAATGTGGCTGCGTCGCCGCTGGCATTGGCCAATAGTACACCGATATCTTAGGCTGTACCTGCCAAATCATTGGAGAGCCCTTCCTCCCTCCGTACTTGCCGTATTCTCGAAAAACTGACGGCAGAGGAGCGGGAGCTTCTCTCCCTGCGCTATGGCCTCTGCCTGACCAATGAGGAAATCGGGCGGCTCCTGGGGACAAGTCCAAACGCCGTAAGTCACAAGTTCAGCCGTTTGCTGGCCAAATGCCGACGGATTGATGAGGGAAAATAACGAGTACAAGATGTCCCCCACTTCCATAAGTGGGGGCGGCAAATTACTAACAGGCGGCGAGTTAATATCTCCCGCCTCGTTGAAAGGCCAAGAGGAAGTTTTGCCTACGGCAAAACTGGAACAATGGCCTTATAAAAAAATTTTCATGGTGTGGCATTTTTGAAGTGTCTATCTTGTCTATATAAGCAAGAGACCAATTATCAGGGCGTGGCAAAGGGCGGTTCTAAGCAGTATAGTTAATACGCCCAAGTTATGCTATATGTTTAAAATCCAAAGGAGGACAACAAAATGAATGAGAACGTAAAGAAATTTTTGGAAGAAGCTGAAAAGAACGAGGAATTGAAGGCGAAGCTTGCCGCACTGACCGACAAGGAGACTGCCGCAGAGAAGGCTGCCGCCATTGCGAAGGAGTACGGCTTTGACTTGAAACCGGAGGATTTCCAGCCCAAGGGAGATGTGGACCTGTCCGATGAAGAGCTGACACGGGTCGCGGGTGGGTTTTATATGGCAACGGCTAATATTACACCGATATCTTAGGCTGTACCTGCAAAATCATTGGAGAAAGACGTACTTAAAAAACGAATCACCTAGTTAGAAGATCGGGCGCGCTGCCAATTGTGGTGGCGTGCCTTAACAATACCTCCCAGGGAGGGAAAAATGTACTACAAATTAAAGAACAAATACAACCTGCGGGGGTGGGAAAAGCTGCCTTACGCCATCGTGGATACCGAGGCGCATAGGGCATCTTTCGTGGACAAAGGGACCTTCGCTGCGCTGGATTTGTGCAATGGGCGGATTGACCTTGCGCTCCCCCTTGTCCCGCAAAGCATCCGGGACAGCGTCAAGAAGCTGGAGGCACAGGGTATCGTTGCGCCCTGTGCCTCCGGCGAAGGCATCGCAGAGCGGCAGAAGTACCGCCGTTACCCCAATCGTTTTATGCAGTCTGCCCACTGGTCAATCACGGGACGATGCAACTGCAAGTGCCGGCACTGTTATCTCTCGGCGGCGGAGGGGCGTTACGGCGAGCTGTCCCATGAGGACATTATGAAGATTGTGGGGGGCCTCGGCGAGAGCGGTGTGCTTTCTTGCTCCATCACCGGCGGCGAGGCATTGGTGCGGCCGGACTTCTGGGAGATCATCGATGGGCTGACGGCGCGGGGGATTGGCATTACCCAGATCTATTCCAATGGTCTCCTCGTAAACAATCGCCTGCTGAACGGCTTCGAGGAGCGGGGCCTGCACCCTGAGTTTAACATGAGCTTTGACGGCGTGGGGTATCATGACTGGCTGCGGGGGCTCAATGGGGCAGAGAAGGCTGTTCGCCGTGCCTTCGAGCTGTGCCGTGACCGGGGCTTTCCCACCGGCGCAGAAATGTGCCTGTGGAAAGAAAATGCCCACAGCCTGAGGGAAAGTGTCAACTATCTGGCCTCCGTGGGTTGCCGGGGTCTCAAGGTCAATCCCGTAGCCGATACGGGGGCATGGCACGAAGGCGGCTATGCCGAAAAACACGGCCTTGCCATGGCGGAGACCTTCGCTGTCTATTTGGGCTATCTCGACGACTTCTACCGCGATTTGCCGGAGATGGAGGTGCATCTGGGCGGTTTCTTCCTCGCGGACGGGCGGAAGCCGGATGTGTTCCATCTGCCTGTCATCCATGTATGCAAAGAGCCAGAGAAGGTGTGCCTGTGCTCTCATGCGCGTACAACTATGTATATTTCCGCTGAGGGACGGGCCTTGACCTGCATGCCCCTTTCCAACATGGACGAGTTCCAGCAAAGGTATCCCAAGATTCAGGAAATCGGTGTCCGGGAATGCCTGAAGGATTCTGCCTATATGGAACTGCTCGACACCTGCGCCACCGCAGTTTTGGAGCATAACGAAAAATGCAGGGATTGCGTCTACCGCCGTCTGTGCCTTGGTGGCTGCCGTGCGGCGGGCATCATGGTGCACCCCGGAGATATCCTTGCTCCCGACGAATCAAGCTGTGCAATCTTTTGCGGCGGCTGGCTGCAAAAGATTGAGAAAAAGGTAAAGGCATTGCGCTTCACAGCGGAGTGCGTGGAGCGGAAGCAGCTGCGGGAGCTTGGCCGGGAAGACGAGCTGGCCTGGTGAGCAGTAACGGGAAAGATGTTTTCAATCATCTCGATTACATGAATAAGGGGATGGGTGGGGGAATGCCGCGTGATGTAAGCGACACTTTCGAGGCAGCAATCTTGTCTATGTAAGTAAGAGATCAATTATTAAGGCGTGGCGAAGGGAGGGGAGGTTGTGGACGAATATGAAGTCGAAATGGACAGGATCTTTCGGGAAACTGACTTCGCCGCCGAAAATCACGACCTGAAGGAGCGTCTGTGGCAAAGGCTGCAGGAAAAGGCAGCCCGGCGTCAGCAGGAGCCTTTGAAAATCATTGATGAGGACAGGGAACTTTCGGAGGAAGAGCTGACACGCCTGGCGGCGGCAGGAAATATTTTCACCGTGAAAAAAACTTAGTTGCATGTACCCAGGGGAACATGTTAGGAGGGTATCCAAATATATGCTGAAATATTCCCGCTATAACCACATGGTAAAAATACCCGATGAGGATGCCTATGCACTGTTGAATTTCCGAACGGGGGCTTTTGCACGTTTGACTCCCTTGCAGAAAGATTTGTTTGAGGTTGCTGCCGATTTAGATGAAAATAGCAGTAAGGTCAAGAAATTTCGGCGGGGGGGCTTCCTGGTATCTTATGATGAGTTGCGGCACATGCGTACCCAGGCATATATGGCCAGTGGTTGGGGGCGTGTGCTGGGGCTGACTGTTTGCCCGACGATGGCTTGCAATTTTGCCTGTCCCTATTGCTTCGAGGAACAGCGGGGCGGCCGCATGAGCAAGGAAACGGAAGATGCCGTGGTAAAGTTCGCCGATCGTTTTCTGGTGCGTCTGCCTTGTCAGGACATTGGTGTTTCATGGTTCGGCGGCGAGCCGCTTCTTTGCCCGGACATCATCGAGAGCCTGTCCGAAAAGCTCATGGCACTGGCAGACAAAAGAAATTGCGGGTACCACGCGCGGCTGATCACCAACGGATGGTTCCTGACGCCGGAGATTGTCGCCATGCTGGAACGAGTGAATGTGATTGAGATGCAGATTACTCTGGACGGGCCGACACCGGAAACCAATGACCACCTGCGACGAGAAAAAAACGGCGGCTCCAGTTTTGCACGTATCATGGAGAACTTGGAGAATCTGCATACAAAAAAGATCAAAGTGATGCTTCGTTGCAATTTGCATCGGGAAAACGCCGAGCATTTTGGGGCGTTGAAGGAGAAGGTGAACCTACTCGCCAAGAAAGCAGGGTTTCCCGTCCGTGTTTATTCGGCTATGATGGATGGATATGCAGGCATGTCCCACGAGATGCAGGAGGCATCCTTTAATACGAGTGAATTTCGCCGGATGGTTGAGGGCTGGGAAGATTTGCCCGCCCATGTCGATACCGATGCTTACTACCCCTACACCGTCTGCATGGCCCAGAATTTGACCGGGATCGGCATAGATGAGAACGGCGATCTGTATAAATGCTGGGAAGCGATAGGCAGGGGTGCAAAGGCTTTCGGGAATGTACGCGATTTTGACATTCTTCAGGAGCCGGATGGAAATCCGGGCGCATGGGACGAGTATTTCGAGACTCTTTTCCCCGAAAACGACAAGGACTGCATGGAGTGCAAGGTTTTCCCGATTTGCAAGGGCGGCTGCCCCCACAAACGGCTGACGGGCAGGCGTACCTGCTTGCCCGTAAAAGCGGATCCCGATGGCTACGTTCTCCATCGTTATCGCATTTGGCAGGAAAAACGACAAAACAGACCATAGATGAAAGGGGCAGATGTATGCGAGACGATTGCGGTATCTTAGGAGAGACGAGGCTTTCCCGCAATTTTCAAAGGTTGATGAGACGGGCGGCAGCGAATGGTCGAGACGAAGCACTTTTCGGTCAAAAGTACATTGCAGCAGCAAACGAGGTTGTCAAAAAAAGCTCCTTGCGCCACATGCCACGGACGAGTTTCTGCCTGGAGTTTCCTCTGACGGGCAAACCCTACATGGATATTTTCGTGAACCTCCAGTGCGGAAAAATGGAAGCTCCGGTAAAGTTTGAAGTCGGTGATGGTTTCGGGCTGGCATCTTTCGTCAATGCTTGCGCCGCGGATGAAACCCTGAAGGATTACCAGTTGTACTTTACCTTCGATCTCTCCGCTGACAGGCACATACCCAACGTCTATTTGTTGCCGCCCAACAGGAAAGGAAATATCTCGTATGTTCTCGCCATGATGGATAAGTTGAATGCTCTTGAACGGAAAGAACAAACGGCAACGGTTCTGGGGAAAGTACCCTCGGGGTGGCAAATTTACTATGCCGGTTTCATGCACACAAGAACGGACGCCCCCCTGCGCTTGGGGTTTGTAGCCAATCCTGAATGTGTACGCGGGTACGCAAGGGACAGTTCCTTGCTGGCCCGGGATTTTAACGTCTTTTATCCCGGGGGGCTTACGGAGGTTCTTCAGGAACAGCTTTCTTTGCTGGCCGATGCGATCGAGGCGGGGGCGGAAATGGAGATACAGCTTGACCTGCTTCCCGATGGCAGCTTCGACGACAATATCGCTGTTTCGCCTTCCCTTGGATTCAATTATGCCGATGTGCGGCGAGCCGATGAGACCATGGCCGGTGACAGGGTAACGAGGATTATGGAGCTTTTTTCCCGTTGGGGTGTGTCAGACGATCGCTGGCGTCTCATGGGACAGGCTTGCTACGGAGTGGAGCGCATTGCCCAGGATGGGGACAATCGACGCCTGGTGGCGGATGTGGTGCAGCTAAGTGCTATCAAGGTGCGCTTTAACAGAAACGGCGCATCTCTCGCCAAGGGCTATCTTATCGCCACGTCGTGGGATTTATGATTTCGGTTTTACCAGTCTGGCCGACAATTTGTAACGGAACAGGCTGTAAAATAAATGGGACATCGCAAACCATTTTTGGAAATGTCCCAACCATATTATTTTATTGTGTCCTAAAAGGAGGATGACAAATGGATAACCAGTTCGATCCCCGTAAATTCTCGAAGGAGCAGCTTCAACAGGCTGTGGCCTGCGAGACGCCGGAGGAACTCTTGGATCTTGCCAAGAAAAACGGCATAGAGATGACGCCGGAGCAAGCAAAGAAGTACCTCGCTGAGATGGAGAACCTTGAGCTTGACCTCTCCGACGACCAGATGGAAGCGGTTGCCGGTGGTAGTTGCGCTTGGTTCTATCCCTGATAGGAAAATGAAAAAAGAGAGGAGAAACATGATATGGCAAACAAATTTGATTGGAAATCTCTTTCAGATGAGCAGCGGCGGGAGCTTTTGAAGAAAGCCGCCGCTTGCGAAACGCCGGAAGAGCTCATGGCTCTCGCCAAGGAGCAGGGGTTGGAAATGACGGAGGAACAGGCAAAAAATAAACTTGAGGAACTGGAAAACCTTGAGATCGATCTCTCCGATGAGCAGCTCAAAGTTGCGGCCGGCGGTTTTAGCTGTCACAATGGCCAGGGGCTGTGCCTGTCCGATTCGGATGAATGGTTTGGTTGCTGACGTTTTCCGATAATGGTATAGCGTCTCGATCTGGGTCGTCTTTGTTGCTTTGGATGATTGCTGACACCGACGGCTGCGGTCTTGGCAGTTGCATCGTTTTGCGGAGTGCTTTTGCAGTGCTCCGCAAGACTTGTCTATTGCTATGAAATGGAATTGCGTAGTACAAGCCGTTGCTTCGCATGGAAATTTATGGCAGAGGGGGCTATCGAATGGGCAACATTTTATCCTTGCCGGATATCGTGCAGGATTTTCGCCGCATTTATCAAAAAGCGGCGGCAGAGGGGCGCGAGGCAAGGCTTTTTGGGGAGGAAACTCTTGAAAAAGCATGCGCTGTCCTGCGGTGCGGTGCCATAAAAGATGCAAGGGAGGCGGCGGGCTTCTACTTCGAGTTTCCCCTGTCGGGCACGCCCTGCATGGATCTGTTGCTTCAATATACCTGTGACGCATTTCCTTCCACCGTTAAATTCGCGGAAGGGGATGGCTTTGGCTTGCAGAACTTTTTCGATGACTGCGCCGGCGATGAAGGCCTTATGGGGTATGGATGTGGCTTCTCCTTCGATCTTTCCCGTGAGACCTCCGTTGACAACATTGGACTTCCCGGCATTTATCTTGTACCGCCCCCCTCGCGTGCTAATGTAGATTATGTTCCTTTGATGCTGAAACGGCTTGGAAAAGCGGATTGTATTCCCCAGGTAATGGGTGCTTTTGCTGCTGCGCCGCCGAGATGGCGTCCTTATTATGCGGGGTGCATGGCAGGGCGGGTCGGCGGGCCGGTGAGGCTTGGCTTTTTCCTGCCGAGGGAAAGTCAGGCGTATTATTCCACACATCCCCTCGGATTGGCTGAGGAAATCGAGCTATACGGAGGACATAACCTTTTGTCGGAAGAAAAGGACAAGTTTTCCTATCTCATCCAAAACGGCGGTGTGTGGGATTTGCAGTTTGACCTTTGTCCCGATGGTACCTTTGCTGATGCATTGGGCGTTACGCTTGACATGGGAGTTGGCGGTGCCGATCCACGTAACTCCGAGGAATTCATGATGAAAGGCAAGGCCGGGCAAATCATGAGGTGTCTGGAAAGCTGGGGGCTGGCAGATTCCCGATGGCACGAGATGGGCAGAGCCTGTTACGGTGTCCTTCGCATGGTGCGTGAAAACGGGCGGTGGCGTGCCGTAGGTGATACGGTGCGGCTGAATACTGTCAAGGTGCGCTTCAGGGAAGGGCGGGCCTATCTTGCCAAGGGTTACCTTTTTGCGCAATCATACTGTATTTCGAAGAATATGAATAATTCGTCAGAGCCTGAGTTGAAATAGAGTTTGTAGAAGGCGGTGGTCAAATGTTACCGGCGGAGACAGTATTTGACGCTCTCATGGATCGTGCGGCAAATGAAGTAACGATGAAATCGGTGTTCGGGTCACTGGGTGAACAGAGGGCCTTGCTTCACGAAAAACTTTGCGGTCATGGGTTCAGCCAGATTTTTTTGGAAATCCCCCTCGACGGGGAGGCTGGATTTGACCTGCACATCATCCATGATGCCGAAGATATTCGGCGTGGCACTTATGAAGAAAATTTGTATGGTAATCGCGGTTCCCTCTTTGCCTGGTATGCTGGCGAACCTTCGTGCGGCGATGGGCTGGATGTGGTGTATGATCTGCGGGAAGATAAAGAGGCTTCTCCAATGGTCTATCTCAAGATGTCAGATGATACGCCGGATTTCGATGGTTTTTTCCGTGAGACGGGAGATGAGGGGGCAGGCAGAAGGTTTCATGCGCTGACAAAGTCTCTTCCCTCCGGCTGGCATCCTTGGTACACGGGGGTGCATATGAGGCGGAAAGGGAAACCGTTGCGCATTGGAAGCGGCCTGACTGATTTTGCAAAGAGGCGTTACGCAGGCAATCCGCGCTTTTTGGCCGATGACTTGAAAGCCTTGGGGTTTACTGCCTGGCTTTCCCCCATGATGATAGACAAGCTCCGTGAGTTGTTTGCTTTTCCGTGGCCGGTGGATGTCCAACTTGATTTGCTGGATGACGGTTCCGTGGGGGATGTACTGGGAATCAGTCTTTGCACGGGAAACATGGGGCGGGATGCGCTGCGTGCTTCCCTTGAGCATGGAGACTTGCAGGAGCTTATGTTGCTCTTGGAGAGTTACGGCGTTTCGGATGCCAGGTGGAAAAAACTGGGAAATACTGTATTCCAAGTTTTGGCTCTGCTTCATTCCGATGATGGGAATAAATGCCGATATATACTCTCGGGAAATCTCGGCTTTGTTAAAGTGCGATTCCAAGGGACAGGTGCATTGGCTCTGGATGCCAAAGTATACCTTAACCTGAGGGCAGTTAGATTCGGTAAGGATGATGGTTGAATGCCGCATGGGGAGTATCGCAAAAAAACGAACAGTCCTGGGGAGAATTTTGGCGCGAGAAACAGGGAGAAAACAAATGAGACTCAGCAATTATGAGATGATTCTGCCTCTGATTGGTGCGGACGAAAAGGAAATCGATGACAGGGCACTTTTGGTGAATGGCCTTTACGGCGCATTTGACATCGTGCCGAAGCGTTGCGCGGATTTTCTTATAAAGGGAAAGTTTTCGCAGGTGGATTCTTCCCTATGGGAGCAGCTGGCAAGACGTGGTCATATCACAACCAAATCACTGGAGGAAGAAATTGCGGATCTGGAGCTTCTGGCACATATTGACCGGCGGATCATACAGAAGAGCCGCATTGACCTTATCATCATGCCGACCTATGATTGCAATTTCCGTTGCCCCTATTGTTTCGAGCGAAAGCGTTTGGCAAGGGGCGAAACGTGGCTTGCAAAGGTCATGAGCCATGAAATGATTCAGGCGATCTTTGCTGCTTTGGATGATTACCGATCCAGAGGCTACGGCCTTGGCAACTGCACGCTATACGGTGGTGAACCGCTCATGAAGGAAAATCTTGCTACCGTGAGGGAAATCGCCGAAAACTGCGCCCAGCGGGAAATGAAGATAGAGGTTCTGACCAACGGTTATGATTTGGCTTCATTCATTCCCATCATCAAGGAATTTCCCTTCGTGTTCGTACAGGTTCCTCTTGACGGTGTCGGAAAGACAAATGACAGGCTTCGACGGCACAAAGAGGGCAAAGATACCTACGAACGGATATTGAACAATGTGGATATGGCCTTGGAACATGGCATTGGCGTAAATATGCGCATCAACATTTCCAAGGAAAATCTTTCCAGCATAGATGAATTGACTGATGACCTGAAGCGTCGCGGTTTCCTGGCAAAAGAGAATGAACGCCGCATGGGGCAGAACCAGCGGGGGGAATTTGTCCACTATTTCAAGGCAACGGTAACACCTGACAGAAATTCCTTCCTCGGCGAGGGAGGCGTCGCCAGGGAACTGCTGGAAAGCGGTCGCAGTGCTGAGTATGTCATGGAGCATTCTTGTCTTTATGGTATAGTGGCGCGGTATATCCGCAAGCTGTTTCAAAAAGATACCTATGTGGATTTTTCCACTGCCATTTGTAACGCAGAACGCGGCGCGCTTTTGGTTGACCCTTACGGGCTGCTCTTCCCGTGCTGGGAATCAGTTGGTGATGATGATATGGCGGTTGGCCGCGTGGATGAGACGCAAGGGCGCGTTTTGTGGAACTTTGCCAAAGCAAAGTGGCGACTCAGAACCTCGGACAGGATACCTGCCTGCCGTATTTGTCCGTATAATTTCTTTTGCAAAGGCGGCTGCGCCGCACGAGCCAAAGATGTCTATGGCGACTATTTCCGCGAGTATTGCGGCGATCACAAGCAAGCATTTGCCTTTGCAGCCTCGCATATAGCAGGGAAAATGTGGCAAGAGCGAGGCGAGGCGGAGCTGTCATTGTCTTTGGCAGAGCCGCTGGCGCACTTGACAAGGAAGGAACGGTATATGATTATGAATTCCAAGAGTATTCCCGATGTCTTTGCCATCGTAAAAAAGGCAGGCCTTTTACCACAGATATAGTAAATGACAATAATATATATGTCATTTGCCATATAAAATGTCTCAACTCTATCATTTTTAATGGGAGGTATTTAGCATGGGAAACATCGACAAAAGCAAACTCACCGAGGCGCAGATCCAGAAAGCAATGGCATGCAGCAGCGTTGAGGAACTGATGAAAGTGGCCAAGGAAGAGGGCTATGAGCTTACCGAAGACGAGGCCAAAGCGTATTTTGCAGAGATGGAGGACTTTGAACTGGACGGTGACAAGTTGAAAGATGTGGCGGGCGGCAGTTTTGTGGGTAGCCAGTGCTATGCCAAAACTGGCTGCTGATAAGGACGCGTAGAAGACAAGGGAAGCTGGATGATGTGAAGCTAAGATTCCGGCCAGAGGGCAGCCAACAGTTGCAAACTTTTGGCCGGAATCATTTTCATGAGAGTTCTTCTATGTGACCACAAAAAAACTGAAAGGAATACCCATGGAAACTAAAAAAGAGCAGGAACTTTGTGTCAAAGAATACTTGGAACACTTAAGGAAGCATCCCATGCCGGAGATTATGGACGCAGAATGTGTCGCGGCTCTGTCGGCAATTGAAGGTCAATACGGGGAACTTATTACCTATGGCGCAGGGCTTGAGGTTCGCTTGGGAGAGCAGGAGCGCTATGTCGATTACATAATGGATATCGACGAAGATTCCATGCCGCCGCTGAACAAACTTTGGTATGAAGTTGATTATGCAGAATACAGGCGTGCCTATGAAAGAAATACCCAAATCGTGCCCTGTATTTTTGCCAATGTCAGCCACCATGTGGACGGCGATGACTATGCCTTGTTTTGGGACAAGGTACTGCCAAAATTTCTTGGGGCTAAGCGTTCGGCAAAACTTCGCCCACATTTGGACAGAATAACGGCAGTTTTGCCCGCAGGTGCAAGGATAAAACAAATGGGTACGATGACAGGCCGGGGGAAATTTGATATCATGCGCATCGTCGTATTCTTCCCCAATTTGGATGCGGTGATGGAGGGTCTGAAGGCCTTTGCCTGGCCTGGGAAAACAGAGTCCTTAAAGAGTGCTGCCGCTGCGTGGGTTGGCAGCAACTGGATTGGTGTTAATCTGGACATTGACGCAAGCGGCGTTATGCCCAAGCTTGGTCTGGAGATTGTGCCGGAGTGGCATCAGCCGATTTTGGTGGATAAGGTAATCAAGCAATTCGAGGATGCAGGACTGTGCCTGCCGGAAAAAGGAACTGCTCTTCGGCGCTGGATACGTCTAAAGCCGACGGATTCACCAGCAATTTACACCGACATAGCCTATTTCAAGCTGAACTATAGGGAGGGACGCATTGTTGAAGCGAAAGCATATTTGCAGCAGCAGCGTCCAGAAGTTGCCAGGTGGCTGAGAAAAGATGCTTATCAAAGCAGTGAAAGAGGCTTTCAAAATGGCAAACATCAACAAAAACGAACTGACAAAGGAGCAGATTGAGAAGGCAATGGCTTGTGAATCTGCAGAAGAACTGTTCCTAAGGAACTGTGAAGGAGTTTGATTGCTATGGGAAATGAAGTTGCCTACAAAGAAGAAAAATTGGCAAACGGATGGTTCATCCTGGGCGTGCAGGGACAGGTGAATCGCCTTACTGCCGACGGGTTTTATCAAAAGGGGGAGGAAGTCGTGTCCAGGGAGGCGCGGACAGCCATTGACCTGAGCGGTGTGGACTATTTGTCCAGCGCCGGCATCCGGGTGTTCTTGAGGCTGCTCAAAAAGGCGAAGAAGGAAGGCAAGGAGTTTACGGCAGTGGGGGCAGCGGGGGATGTGAAAAGCGTGCTGGAGGACAGCAATATGGCAACGCTTTTGCATATGCGCGATACCCGGGACGATTTGTGAAGGGGACGATGAAATGCGGCCGAGCGGTGACTGGAAGCAATATGAGGCAACTGATGAAATGTACGTCAGCATGCTGGAGGACATCATGTCTGCTGCCCAAAAAGCCGGAATCCCCAAGACCCAGGAAACCAGGCTGACGCTGGGCGTCGAGGAAATGCTGGGCAATATCGTAGATTATGCCTATGAGGGGCACGGCCCTATCTGGATCAGAGCCGGGCTGGAAGGCGATTTTTTCCGGCTGGATTTCGCCGACCACGGCCATCCCTTCAATCCCCTAGCCAAGGATATGCGGCATGAAGAGGGCCTGCCCGTGGAGGAGATGGAGGAAGGGGGCTTCGGCATTTACTTCGTGCGGAAATACTTTGATAGGATGGAGTACGACTACCGTGACTTTCAAGGGAAAAAGGCCAATGTCCTGTCCCTTTGGCTCAAAATCGCCGAAAGTCCATCATGAAGGCGGGGCGGCCTGTCCGTGCATGTGGCGAAATGGAGTGGCTGACATTGATGAAAACAGGGAAAATGAATATTGACAGACGTATGCTGCTCATGTTTCTGGCCGTGGTATTCCTGGCATTTTTTTTCATCGGCTTGCTTTTCCTTCGCGGTTTTTGGGCGATGTGGGAGAATACGCAAGAGGACGGTGCACATCTTTCGGAAGCCTCCCTGGCCTTTGCAGAGGACATGGCGATGAGTCGAACGCGGGAGATGCTCGAAAAGACTGCAGCCGATAAGGCGCAGCAGGTGGAACTGGCTCTGGAGGTTCTCCGTGAGGACACCCAGTACATGGCCGATGCCATGACAAGCATCCTGACCCATCCGGAGAGGCATAAGCCAAGGCAGCTCCCCATGTATACCCCAGAACTTATGGCCTCCGGCCGGGCATACCTTCTTGTCACCCCCGCAGTCAGGGAGGATTGCGGCAGCGAGGAAGCCAGAGAAGCCGTCCTCCTCTCTGCCAATGGCGTCGATACATTGGAAGAGATGGGGTATTTTTATGCTGGCTACCAGACATCCATATATTATGCCTCGAAATATGGCCATTTCATTGGCATGATGATGCTGGCGGAGGGTGAAGAATATGCTCCTTTGGTCACATACGGCGATGATTACAATCCCAGGCAGCGCCCGTGGTATCAGCGCGTTGTCGAGACCAGAGCACCGGGGTTCACCGATGTGTACATGGCGGTGGGTGGCTTCCCGGAAATCACCTGCTCCGCCCCGTATTACGATGCAAATGGCCTGGCTGGGGTTGCTGGGATTGACATAAGTCTGGATGCGCTGTATGACATTGTTTCAGATACCACCCTTGGCCGGTCGAACATCAATTTTGCCCTCACTTCCAAAGGGGAAATCTTGTTCTCCTCGGAGAAGGAGGGAGCGCTGGCTGTCGGCGATGGCCGGCGGAATCTTTGCAAGGCATCGGACGAGGGCCTGGCACGAGCGGCAGCGGACATGGCAAAGGGGGCAAGCGGCACGGCCCTGGTGGAACTCGATGGTGAGGAATATTATCTTGCCTATGCCCCCATATCCTCCGAAGGCTGGAGTCTTGGCACCATGCTGAAAAAGTCGGAGGTGCTGGAGCCGGTGACGGACATGGAAAGCGAGCTGTCGGCACGGGCGGAGGGCTTCGACGAATCCATGCGCTCGCTGTTCATAGCGAACCTTTTGAAAATCATCCCTGTTCTCATGGTCATGTGCGCCCTGTTTGTCTATAAAAGCCGCCTTGCAGCCCGGCATTTCGCGGAGCCTTTTTTGGCATTGGCAGAGGGCGTAGGGGAGATTGCCAAGGGAAACTTTGACAAGAAGATAGATATAAAGACCGGCGATGAAATCGAGATGCTTGCGGATGCCATCCATGGCATGGCGGCAAAGCTCAAGGAACATGCGGCAAACCTGGAGACGGTCACGGCGGAGAAGCAGCGGGTCGCCACGGAGCTTTCTCTGGCGCAGGGCATCCAGGAAAGCATGCTGCCAAAGATCTTCCCAAAGTTCTCGGGCAATCCCCACTATGACCTTGCGGTCATCATGAAGGCTGCCGAAGAAGTGGGCGGGAATTTTTACGACTTTTATATGATAGATGATGAGCACATGGCGCTGACGGTGGCGGGGGTATCCGGAAAGGGCGTTCCGGCGGCCCTGTTCATGGTGGCGGCAAAGGCCATGCTGAAAAACGATGCCCTGGCGGCAGCGATGGAACGCGGCCCGGGCAAAGCTGATTGGGCGAAGGTCATGAGCCGGGTGAACTGCCAGATTTGCGAGAACAACGATTACACGATGTTCATGACCGTTTTCTTCGCTGTGCTGAACCTGGCGACGGGGGAGCTCATCTGCGTGAATGGAGGCCACACTCCGCCCTTCCTTGGGTGCGCATCGGCAGGAAATACCGAATGGCAGCCGCTCCGGGATGAGGGAAAGAAATACGTTGTAGGCATCTTCGAAGAGGCGGAATATGCGGAAAAACGGCTGAGGCTGCACCCGGGCGACCTGCTGTTTCTCTGCACGGAGGGAGTAGCCGGGGCCATGGGCGCGGATGGAAGCCCCTATACAAAAAAACGTCTGCAGGAAACCCTGTGCCGCACAGGTACGGCGGATATCAGCATGGAAAAGCTGCTTGCTTCTGTGCAGGCAGATATCGACCGTCATGTGGGAGGCGCCGGGCAGCGGGATGACCTCACGATGCTGGCCATCCGTTTCCTGGGTTGAGTGGGAGTGGATCAATCAGTGCTGAAGAAGATGAATATCTATCGCCGCTTTTTGCTGTATTTGTTATCGGCAGGGCTTCTCTCTTTCCTTGCCTTGAGCGCTGTTTTCCTTTGGAGCCTGTACGATGCCAATCAAAAAGCGGTACAAAACGGCAGGGATATGGGAACTGCCGTCGAAACCACCATAGCGGGCATGGATGCCTATTTTGCCAAGCAGCAGCTGCTCCTTTTCGCTCAGGGCAAGGCGCAGATCATGGATTCCGAGCTTCGTACTTTTGGGACAGATACGCAGCATATCGCCATGGAAATGGAGCGGCTCCTGTCCGCTGCGGGACAGTACAGGCCAAGGGAGCTGAAACGTGCGGGAACCCAGCCGGTCATGCCAGGAGAAGCGTGCATCTACTACTCGCCGGAGATTCGTAGCCCGGAGGCGGAAGACGCGCTTCGGGGCGAAATCGGCATCGCCTCCGGCATTGCCGATGTTTTGGAGAACACGGCAAAATTTTATGCGGCGGCGGGAGGTGAAGGATGGTTTGCCGTTGCTTCGGAAAAGGGATATTATATCACCGTCAATATCTCGCCCAGGTACCGGGAATATGTGGAATTCAGCCCGGAATTTCTTGCAGGTTACGTTCCGAAAAATGCTCCCTGGTATCGGGACGCTGCCGGAACGGGCAAGCTTGCCATCAGCGATGTCTTTGTGGACAAGAACAGAGGCTTGCCGTTCCTTTCGATTTCCGTGCCTTATCGCGATGGAGAGGGATTTGCCGGAGTAGCGACCATCAGCCTCAGCGTCCAGTCCATGTACGAGATCATCGTGAATAGCACCAGGGGTGGATCCGGCATCAGTTTTGCCGTCAATGGCAAAGGCGATGTGATGCTTTCCTCCCTCTCCGGCAGACAGGCTTCCCCCCAAGACCGGGAAGCCATGCTTGCGGCAGCGGCACGCAGCGTGCTCAGCAGCAAGAGCCAGGCAGTCAAGACAAGCCTGAACGGAGAAAACTATTATCTTGCTTCTGTGCCGCTTCCTTCTGTAGGCTGGAAATTTGTCACGATGGTCAAGGAGGCACAGACCGCATCTGCGGCAAGGGAGGCACGAAGCAGGGTGGAGGCGCAGAAGGAAGCCTTTGCCTCGGCAATGGATGCCTTTTTCCGGGACAAGCTGTGGGAAATGGCGCTGCTGCTGCCCGTGATTCTGGCAATCCTGGCACTGCTCAGCAGGATGGAGGCCAAGCGATTTTCAAGGCCCGTCCTTGCGCTGACGGATGGCGTCAAAACCATAGCAGAGGGCAATCTCGACCATAGGCTTGAGATTCGGACGGGGGACGAGATCGAGGCGTTTTCGGACTCCGTCAACCGCATGACGGCAGACCTCAAGGAATACATGGCAGCTGTTTCCGCAGCTGCGGCGGAAAAGCAGAGCATCGCGACGGAGCTTTCCCTGGCGCAGGAAATTCAGGAAGGGTTGCTGCCGAGGGTGTTTCCCCAAGCTTCGGACAGCAACCGCTTTGAGCTTTTCGCCACCATGGAGGCTGCCAAGATAGTGGGCGGGGATTTTTATGACTTCTACCTGCTGGACGAACAGCATCTGGCCGTTACCATTGCCGATGTGTCCGACAAGGGCATACCTGCGGCCCTGTTCATGATGTGCAGCAAGACCATCCTCAAAAACATTGCCCTGACAGGTGTCGGGGCAATGGGTTATGACGCTGTCATGAACCTGGCTAACAGGCAGCTTTGCGAGGACAATGATGAGATGATGTTCGTGACGGTGTTCTTCGGGGTGCTGGATCTTGAAACGGGGGAGCTTGCCTACGTGAACGCCGGCCACAATCCGCCCCTCCTGTGCCATGGGGGAGAGTTTACCTATCTGCGCATGGAGCAAAAGAGCAGCATGCTGGGGGTGGTGGAGGATGAGATCTACCTCGAGCACCGTTTGACCCTGGCGCCGGGGGATATGCTCTTCCTATACACGGACGGGGTGACGGAGGCGATGGATGCCCAAGGGAAACAGTATTCGGAAAGGCGGCTTTGCGAAACGCTGAACGCTTGCAAGGAAAAGAATGTGAAGGAAATCCTGGCCTGTGTGCGTGAGGACATGGCAGCCCACGTTGGGGAGGCGGAGCAGTCCGATGACATCACCATGTTGGGGGTGAGGTTCTTGGGAGTATGAACGCTCTGCTCGCCGATATTATGGATGGGCAACGCACCGCGTATGCGGCGAAATGGAGTGGCAGACATTGATGAAAAAGAAAAATATAGACTGCCGAGGCATGCTGCTGGTGTTTCTCGCAGCAGCGATCCTCATATTCGCTCATTGCTCTCCGGCTGCGGCGGCAGAAGCCATCGTTCTTGGGTATGAGCGCACGGATGAATACATGCCTTTGCTGGATGGCAAGCGTATTGCTCTCTTTGCCAATCATTCAGCCATGGTGAAAGGCGAACACCTTCTGGAATTGCTCCTGAGGAATGGGGAGCATGTGACGGTTCTCTACACACTCCGGAGCATGGCATTCCCTATGTCCGTGAGGCCATTCGCGCCGGTAAGAGCGCCCGAGAAATACGTTCCATGTGGCGCCGCGATGTAGCATCATTTATCGAAAAAAGCAAGCCGTATCTTCTCTATGAGCGAAAGGAGAGATGAAGGCTTTTGCTCGATAAGTTTTTACTGTAATCGATGGATTAGGAGGGATTTTTGTGACAGAAGCGGAAAAACTGGATGCGGGGCTTGAATACGATTTCACGGAGCGGGAAGTGCGCGGACGAAAGTTCCGTGCTGTCAAGGGGTGCCAGAAGCTCAACGGCATAGACATGACAGAAACGGCGGCAAGGGAGGCTGCAATTCGGGAACTTTTCGGAAGTGCGGGAAAAAGCCCGGTGGTTCTTCCCACCTTTCATTGCGACAATGGGGGAAACATTCATGTCGGGAACAATTTCTTTGCCAATTATAATGTGACTATCCTCGACAATAGAGAAGTACGAATCGGAGATAATGTGATGATAGGACCGCATACGCTTATTGCCACAGTGGGGCACCCGTTGTCCCCGGCAAAGCGTCGTATGCACTGTGCCATAGCAAAGCCTATTCGTAT
>CACZHK010000028.1 GCA_902780915.1 Pseudoselenomonas ruminantium
TTCTGGAAGATACCAAGAACGGAGTGCGGTGGAAGAAGGCATGAAGTTCGATCATTTCAAGATGCTGGTGGATATGATGTTCCAGCCCGATGGGGCAGGGGGCGTCAGACAGAAGTATGAAGCTGTAGACGTGAAGCAGCTTAATCCTCTGGTGCTGGCCTATGTGGGGGATGCCTATTTCCACCTTTTCGTCCGCACTCGTCTGCTCTCCTATGAGCAGGGCAAGGTGCAGGCCCTCCACTCCTTCAGTGCCCAGATTGTTTCTGCCGTGTGGCAGTGCAGGGCTTACCAGGGCATAGAGGAAATGCTCACGGAGGAGGAAAAAGGCATTTATCGCCGGGGCCGCAATGCCAAGAGCCATGCTCCCCGCAGTGCCAGCGTGGCGGAGTACCACGCTAGTACGGGCTTTGAGGCCCTGCTAGGCAGCCTTTATCTTACAGAGCAGCATGAGCGCCTGTATGAAATCGCTGAGGCGGCCTTCAAAATCATCTCCCGGGCCATGATGCAGGAGATTCAGGAAAAGAAAGATTGACAGGAGATTTTTGGATAGATGATCAAAGTAAAACTACTGGAGTACACCCCGGAGCCTGAGCGGGTGGTGGCTATGGCCGCCCGTCTCTGCTACTCGGCAACAGGAGCCGAGGAGCTCAGCGAACGGCTTTCAGAGGAACAGGTGCAGAAAATGGTGAAGAAGATGGTGGCGCTAGGCCATGCTTCTACTATTGAGCATGTTTCCTTCACCTTTGGCATCGAGGGGGTCAGCCGGGTGCTGACCCATCAGCTGGTACGCCACCGCATTGCCTCCTACGACCAGCAGTCCCAGCGCTATGTGGCGGCCCATGGCTTTCAGTACATCACGCCGCCTACTATCGAGGCAAATCCTGCGGCCAAAGAACGCTTTGACAAATTGCTTGTTGAGATACGCAGTGCCTATGACGATCTGGTGGAAATGGGCATTCCCAAGGAAGATGCCCGCTATGTGCTGGCCAACGCCGCCGAGACCAAGATCCTGGTGACCATGAACGCCCGTACCCTGCTGCATTTCTTCAATCTGCGCTGCTGCAACCGTGCCCAGTGGGAAATCCGGGATATGGCCTACAAGATGCTGGCTGAGGTGAAGAAGGTAGCGCCTACCCTGTTCCACAATGCCGGAGCTTCCTGCGTGAACACGGGCCGCTGCCCGGAGGGGGAACTGGCCTGCGGCAAATTCGCTGAGATGATGAAACTGCGTGAGGACTGAGACAGCACTATGAAAGAGCAGGATAAAAAGAGAGACGGCAACCGCAGGGCTGCCAAGAGCGGGGAGAGAAAATTCTCTCCTGCCAAGAACGACAGGTCACGCAGGGAAAGACCGGTGCAAAAGCCTGTGAAGCTACGGCTGGAACCACAGGACTTGCCCGATGATGTGCTGGTGGGCCGCAATGCGGTGACAGAAGCCTTGAAGGCGGGCCGCGGCATCAATAAGATCCTTCTGGCCGAAGGGGATAAGGAGACCTTTGCCTCTGAAATCATGAACCTGGCCAAGGAGCGGAAAATTATCTGCCAGTTCGTGGAGCGCAGCAAGATAGAGGCCATAGCAGCGGGGCACCGCCATCAGGGAGTGCTGGCCTATGTGGCTCCCGTGGAGTATGCAGAGCTGGATGATGTTTTGCGGGCAGCAGAGGAAAAAGGGGAGCCTCCCTTCCTGTTGCTACTGGACGAACTGGAGGATCCTCACAATCTGGGGGCCTTGTTGCGCACGGCTGATGCCACCGGTGTCCATGGTGTATTGATTCCCAAGCACCGCAGCGTGCCTCTCAATGCCACCGTGGCCAAGACCTCTGCAGGTGCCATTGAGTATGTGCCTGTAGTGCGCATTGGCAATATTTCCCAGACTTTGAAATCCCTGAAGGAAAAGGGCTTCTGGGTGGCAGGGGCTGATATGGACGGTGCCCAGGCCTATAACGAGGCTGATCTTACCGGCGCTCTGGTGCTGGTGGTGGGCAGTGAGGGCCGGGGCATGGGGCGCCTTACCAAGGAGGCCTGCGATTTTGTCGTCAGGATGCCCATGGTGGGACGCATCAACTCTCTCAATGCCTCGGTGGCAGGTTCCATTCTCATGTATGAATCTATGAGACAGCGGCTGGCAAAAAGTAGGAAAGAGACTTTGGGTGACTTTGTAAACTTGACTGAAACTTGGTAAACAGGTATAATTTCCTTTATAAGGGGTAAAAGAGTTTATCCGGCAATAGATATAGCAAGGGATGCGCAAGGCACCTGAGGCAAAGGGGAACAATCGATGGAAGCAGAATCGACTATACAGAACTCACTGGAAGATGCCTACAGCGAATTCTCGGATCTTACGGATGAGGAAGTCCTGCTGGAGATCAAGGATAACAACAATAAGTCGGCACTTGACTATCTTATCAACAAGTACCGCAATTTCGTGCGGGCCAAGGCTCGTTCCTATTTCCTTATAGGCGCAGACCGGGAAGATATCATCCAGGAGGGCATGATTGGCTTTTACAAGGCCATCCGCGACTTCCGCAATGACAAGCTGTCTTCCTTCCGCGCTTTTGCGGAGCTCTGCGTGACGCGGCAGATCATCACTGCCATAAAGACGGCTACCAGGCAGAAACACATACCTTTGAATTCCTATATCTCCCTCAATAAGCCCATCTACGATGAAGATTCCGACAGGACTCTCCTGGATGTGCTTTCAGGGGCCAAGGTATCTGACCCGGAGGAACTGGTCATCAGTCGGGAGGAATTCCTGGATATAGAGAAGAAGATGGAAGAAATCCTGTCAGACCTTGAATGGCGTGTGCTCATGAGCTATCTGGATGGCAAGTCCTATCAGGAGATTGCCGAGGATCTTCACCGCCATGTGAAGTCCATAGATAATGCCTTGCAGCGGGTAAAACGCAAGCTGGAGAAGTATATGGAGAACCGGGGAGATGACCTGGATATCAGCACCGTGTATCGAGGGCTTTCCTCTATCAACAGGCGCCTGAGAGGCGTCATGGATGATGGCTTGCAGGATTGAATGAGTCTCGCTATCATATGGCATCGTAAATTTGATGTGTAAGGCTTGCTCTTAGCGGGGCAGGCCTTATTGCATATATTTCATTTCAATTTTTTATGGAGGGATTTTTTATGAAGAATTGGCAGAAAATGCTGGTAGCTTCCTTGGCTTGCTCTGCTGCTTTTGGTATGGCACAGCCAAATGTGGAGGCTGCCTATCAGCTGAATCCTGAGGTCAAGACGGCCACTCCCGCTTTGACGGCGGCTTCTCAGATTGGCGTGCTTTCCTATGAGAATCCGGAACTCAAGAACTTGGCTGATAAGGATGCCATTGTGGTCATGAGCTTCGGCACCACCTTCAAGGATACCCGTGAGAAGACCATCGATGCTACAGTGGCCGCCATTCAGGCCAAGCATCCCGGCGTGAAGGTGGTCACGGCCTTCACTTCCCATATCATCATCGACCGCGTGAAGGCCAATGAAGGCATTACCTATCCCACTCCGGAGCAGGCTTTGGACCAGCTGAAGGCTGAGGGCTATACCCGCGTGGCTCTGGTGAGCCTGGATGTGATTCCCGGCATGGAATACAGCTACAACACCGGCGTATTCCATCACTACAAGAAGAATTTCAAGAAGATGACCTGCGGCACCTCTCTCATGTACTGGCAGGGACAGGAGGAGCAGGCTGATGATGTGGCTGAGACCATCAAGGCTATGGCTACCCAGTTCCCCAAGCAGGGCAAGGAAGATGCCATCCTCATCATGGCTCATGGCACCCCGCAGATTTCCAACGCTTACTACTCCGTCATCCAGGCCAAGCTGGACGAGATGGGCTACAAGAATGTCTTCGTCTATACCGTGGAAGGCTGGCCCAGCCTTGACACCGTGCTGCCCAAGCTGAAGCAGAACGGCATCAAGCATGTGACCCTCATGCCCATGATGATGGTGGCAGGCGACCATGCCAACAATGACATGGCTGGTGCCGAGGAAGATTCCCACAAGTCCATTCTGGAGTCCAAGGGCTACAAGGTTGATGCCTACATCCATGGCATTGGCGAGAATAAGGCTGTCCGCGACCTCTATGTGCAGCGCGCCGAGGATGCCTGGAACGCTCTCGAAGCAAAATAATTTCAGCTACGAAGCTGAGACCTCAATAAAAATGAAATGAAATGTATGAAGAAAAGCCCGGCAGAGGAGAAGACTCCCGCCGGGCTTTTCAGATGCAGTTATGAATCATTTCTTGAGGGCTTCCTTGAGGATTTCGGTGGTAGCCTGCTGCACTACGCGCATGACATCCTCGAGCAGGGCATTGTACAAGTCACCGCCGTCCACGACACCGCGGCCGTTCTCCGTGAGGAAGAACTTCTTGGGGTGCTCATTGGCCTTGTAGGCCTCATTGAGCTTGTCCTGCACCAGCTTTTCAATTTCCTGTGCGGTCATTAAAGTCACCTCGCTTTGCCATAAACTTCACTTATAAGTATACGACAAAGTTGGAAGAATTTCCTTGTTTGTGGCAAAAAAATATGGTGAGGCAGAATTTGCATTAAAAACAACCAGAGCAAAATTTCTTGTAAAATACTTGCTTTTTATTGTTTCTTACTGTAGAATATGGTTTGTATAAAGAAAACGTTTACAGTAATTGCGTATTTGGAGGTATGGAGCATGGCTACTGCTAATTTCACTTTGGAGAAACTGGCTGACCCGGCATTTTTCCAAGAAAATCGCCTGGCTGCTCATAGCGATCACGAATTTTTCCGCAATGAGGTGGAGATGGCCGGGGGCGAATCGGCCTTTGTTCGCAGCCTTGATGGCCTTTGGTACTTCCATCATGCCAAGAATCCAGCCTTGCGTCCTGTGGGCTTCGAGGCAGAGAGCTATGATTGCCGTGCCTGGGATACCATCAGGGTGCCGGCTCATTGGCAGCTGGAGGGCTATGGCCGTCCCCAGTACACCAATCAGACTTATCCCTGGGATGGCCATGAGGTGGTAAGGCCCGGGGAGATTCCGGAGCGGGAAAATCCTGTGGGTTCCTATGTCAAGTATTTCTCTTTGCCGGCCAATTGGGAAAACGCTTACATTTCCCTGCAGGGCACGGAATCCGGGGTGGCTGTGTGGCTGAACGGACACTATGTGGGCTACAGCGAGGACAGCTTCACTCCCGCAGACTTTGACCTGACTCCCTATCTGGTGCAGGGGGAAAACAAGCTGGCTCTGCAGGTCTATCGCTTCACCTCCGGCAGCTGGATCGAGGACCAGGATTTCTGGCGTTTCTCCGGCATTTTCCGGGAAGTGCTGCTCTACACCAAGCCTACAGTCCATATCGAGGACCTTGAGGTGAAGGCTGTGCCTGTCCATGATTATCAGGATGGGGAAATCGGGCTCAAGGTGAAGTGGAATACGGCAGCAGCCAAGTCCTTGCAGGTGAAGCTTTTTGCTCCCGATGGTGAACTTGTAACCGAGGAGAAACAGGAACTGTCCGGCAGTGAGGAGGCTGAACTGAAGTTCTTTGTGGCAGGTGCCAGGCTTTGGAGCGCTGAGGCGCCGTATCTCTACAAGGCCGTCCTCTATGTCTATGACGGTGAAGGGAACCTGCAGGAAGTGGTGCCTCAGGAAATCGGCATCAGGGAGTTCAAGCTCGACCCTGTGGACAAGCTGATGAAGATCAACGGCAAGCGCATTGTCTTCAAGGGCACCAACCGCCATGAATTCGACTGCTATCGGGGCAGGGCCATGGAGCAGGCTTCCTTTGAGCAGGATATCATCGTGATGAAGCAGCATAATATCAACGCCCTGCGCTGCTCACACTATCCCAATTCCAGTTACATCTACAAGCTCTGTGACCGCTACGGTCTCTATGTCATTGATGAGACAAATCTTGAGACTCATGGTACCTGGCAGAAAAATGGGCAATTGGCGCAAGATGAGTATACTCTGCCCAATGACCATGAGGAATGGCTGGAAATCATCCTGGACAGGGCCAAGTCCATGCTGGAGCGTGACAAGAACCATGCCAGCATCATCATCTGGTCATGTGGCAACGAGTCCTGCGGCGGCAGGGATGTCTATGAGATGAGCGAGTATTTCCGCCATCGTGACCCTTCCCGGCTGGTACACTACGAGAGCATTTTCTGGGACCGCCGCTACAACGGCACCAGCGATATGGAAAGCCAGATGTATCCCAAGGTGGCAGACATCGAGAAATTCCTCGCTGAGCATCGTGACAAGCCCTTCCTTTGCTGCGAGTACACCCATTCTATGGGCAACAGCAATGGCGGCATGCACAAGTACACGGAGCTTACGGATACTGAGCCCTTGTATCAGGGGGGCTTTATCTGGGATTTCGTGGATCAGGCCCTGTGGCACAAGGATCGCTATGGCAAGGACGCCCTGGGCTATGGCGGGGATTTTGGGGACCGTCCCACGGACTACGATTTCAGCGGTGACGGCATTCTCTTTGCCGACCGCCGTCCTACCACCAAGCTGCAGGAAGTGAAGTTCAACTACCAAAACTTCACGCTGCTGCCCGGTCAGGAGGGCGTAACCATAGAAAACAAGTCCCTCTTCACGGATACCAAGTCTTTTGACCTGCGTTTCTCGCTGTTGCTGGAGGGCAAAGAGGTTTGGACAAAGAAAATGGCTGCTCCCTCCATTCTGCCGGGAGAGAAGGGAAAGGTAGAGCCTGAGCTGCCGAATTTCGGTGCCGGGGAATATGTGCTGACGGCTTCCCTTTGCCTGAAGGAGGACACAGCCTGGGCAAAGGCTGGCTTTGAGCTTGCTTTCGGCCAGGGCGTTTGGCAGCAGCAGGCAGAAGCTGGCAAGGCACCTGCAACCCTGCCTGCCCGCTATGTGCCCCATCTTCCTTTGGAAGGTGGGAAAAATGTCAAAGTGGTGCGGGGAGACATCACGCTGGGCGTGCAGGGAGAGGGCTTTGAGATCCTTTTCTCCAGCGGCCAGGGCAATATGACTTCCTACAAGGTGAACGGTGTGGAACTCCTTGACCGCATGCCCCAGCCCAATTTCTGGCGCGCTCCCGTCAACTCAGTGGAAGCTGGCCAGCCTCTACCAGCGCTGTGTGAAGAAGGAAATGATGATAGGTGACAGCTGGCAGGAATTCAACTGGTTCGGCCAGCTGGGACAGAAGGAGTATGAGGCAGAGGAAGTGAGCCTGCGCTTCACTTATGAGCTGGCCACCCAGCCTGCATCTTCCTGCACCGTCACCTACTCAGTCAAGGCAGGCGGCGCGGTCAAGGTAGCGATGGACTACCAGTGCGCAGAGGGGCTGCCGGAAATGCCTGACTTTGCCCTTATCCTCGCTTTGCCTGCTGACTATGATAAGCTGCGCTTCTACGGTTTCGGCCCGCTGGATAACTACTGCGACCGTCAGCAGGGGGCGCACCTGGGCATTTACGAGCAGACGGTGGCTGAGCAGGTGGAGCCTTATCTCATGCCCCAGGAGTGCGGCAACCACGGCGGCATTCGCTGGTTCGAGGTGTTGGACAACAGGGGCAGGGGGCTGAAAATCTATGGAGATAAGCCCTTTGAGGCTTCGGCTCTGCCCTATACTGCCCATGAGCTGGAAAATGCCCGTCACAGCTACGAGCTGCCCCAGGCACACCACACTTATCTCAGGGCTTCTCTGGGCCAGTGCGGCGTAGGGGGCGATGATACCTGGGGAGCTCCCGTGCTGGAGGAGTATCGCCCCAAGAATGAGGACAAGCACTTTGAGTTCTGGATGCAGGGGATCTGAAAGGAGTTGCCACGATGATAACTTTTGATGAAAAAACAGGCCTTTTCCATTTGAAAAACAGCTCCATGAGCTATGTCATGCAGGTGGTGAGGGGCAAGTACCTCTTGCACCGCTACTGGGGCAAGGCTATCCGTGAATTCAGGGACGGCAGGGCTTTTCAGGCCATTGACAGAGCTTTCTCCCCGCAGCCGGGGGATTATGAGAATGAGCGCACATTCTCACTGGATGTGCTGCCTCAGGAATATCCTGCCTACGGCCACCTGGACTACCGCACTCCTGCCTATGAGGTGCGCCTCGCCGATGGCACTACCACTACGGAACTGCGCTATGAATGCTATGAGATAAAGAAGGGCAAGCCGTCTCTTGCGGGGCTTCCTGCCGCCTATGCTGAAGACCATGAGGCAGAGACGCTGGTTATCAAGCTGAAAGATTTGGCAGGGAAACTGGCGGCAGAGCTCAGCTATACGATTTTTGCCGAACTGCCTATCGTAGCACGCAATGCCAAACTGACCAATATCGGTGGCGAAGCCCTTGACCTTACCGGGGCTGCCAGCTTTGCCCTGGATTTCTCTGACCATGACTTTGACCGCCTTTCCCTTTACGGAGGCCATGCGGCAGAGCGCAGCCTGGAGCGGGTGCGCCTTATGCGGGGGATACAGGAAAACAGCAGCCGTCGTGGTGCCAGCTCCCATCAGCAGTCGCCCTTCCTGGCTCTGGCCAGGAAAGACGCTGGGGAAAACAGCGGCGAGGTATATGGCTTCAGCCTGGTGTGGAGCGGCGAGTTCTCCTTCAAGACCGAGGTGGAGCAGTTTGGCACCACCCGCGTGGTGGGGGGCATCAATCCCCAGGGCTTCTGCTGGCATCTGGAGCCGAAAGAGAGCTTCCAGACCCCGGAGGCGTGGCTGGCCTACAGCAGCGAGGGCCTCAATGGCATGAGCCAGGCGCGTCATCACATTGTCCGGGGCAAGCACCGGGATGCCCTGCGGCCAATTCTGGTGAACAACTGGGAGGCCACTTATTTCGACTTTGACGATGAGAAGATGGACAAGCTGGCAGAGACGGCCAAAGAACTGGGCATAGAACTGCTGGTTCTCGATGATGGCTGGTTCGGCAAGCGCAAGGATGATAATTCCTCTCTGGGGGATTGGCAGGTCAACATGTCCAAGTTGAAGAAGGGCCTCAAGGGGGTGGCAGAGTCTGCCCACAAGCGGGGGCTGAAGTTCGGCCTGTGGTTCGAGCCGGAGATGGTGAGCGAGGATTCCGACCTTTATCGTGCCCATCCGGACTGGGCCCTGCAGGCTCCGGCCTATCCCCATACCTACAGTCGCCATCAGCTGGTGCTGGATCTGTCAAGGCAGGAGGTAAGGGATTACCTGGTGGAGTCTGTGGGCAAAATCCTGGGAGAGAACCCCATTGACTATGTGAAGTGGGATTTCAACCGCCATATCACCGATGCTTTTTCAGGAAAGCTTCCCTCGGAGCGTCAGGGTGAAGTGCGCACCCGCTTTGTGCTGGGGCTCTATGAGGTGCTGGAGCGCCTTACCCAGGCTTTCCCGGAGGTGCTTTTTGAAAGCTGCTCCGGGGGCGGCGGGCGCTTTGATGCGGGCATGCTTTACTACATGCCCCAGACCTGGACCAGCGATGATACGGATGCTGTTCAGCGCCTTTCCATCCAGAGCGGCACCAGCCTGGTATTCCCGCCCATCACCATGGGGGCACATGTATCTGTGGTGCCCAACCATCAGGTGGGGCGTGTCACCAGCCTGCAGATGCGCGGGCTCTGCGCCATGATGGGAGATTTTGGCTACGAGCTGGATATCACCAAATTCACGGAGGAAGAGCGGCAGGAGGTAAAGGCGCAGATAGAGCTTTACAAGAAAATCCGTCCTACCCTGCAGCTTGGCTCCTTCCGGCGTCTGCTGACTCCCTTCGAGGGCACGAAGAATGAGACCGCCTGGCAGTTCATCAGCCGGGACGGCAGCCAGGTGGTGCTCATGTACTTCAAGACGCTGGCCGAGCCTGCTGCCCCCATCCGTCTGCTGAAGCTGGCGGAGCTTGACCCGGAGGCCGAGTATGAACTTACGGAGTACCTGCCTGCCAAGCGTACCTCCATGGATTTTGGCGGTGAGGCAGCCCTGCAGCTGAAGGGACGCAGCTTCTACGGCGATGAGCTGATGTACAGCGGCTTGGCGGTGGAGAAGATAGATACGGATTTTGCCGCTTATTGCTGGGTCTTTGAGAAGAAAAACAAATAATTTTTATTTTTCAATTTTTTGGGACAGCCTTGCAGGCTTGATGCTTGCAAGGCTGTCTTTTTGGGTGGACAAAATTTGCAGGTCTAGGAGATTTTTTTACTAGTTGCAAAATAACAGGAGGAATCCGGGCTGTTGTCAGAGAATAAGGAAATATGCAACATATCGGAGAATCATACCTGGACTCAGGGCTTAGTAAGGAGGAAGATTCGATGAAAATGTACAAGAGCACGAACATAAGGAATGTTGCCGTGGTAGGCCACGGTAAGACAGGCAAGACCAGCTTGCTGGATGCCTGTCTCTTTGATACCGGGGCCGTGAAAAGACTGGGCAGTGTCGAGGAGGGCACCAGTTTCCTGGATTATGAACCTGAGGAAAGCAAGCGGGGCATGACCATCAGCACCAAGCTGGTGGCTTGCGAATGGGGAGAGTTCAAGCTGAACTTCCTGGAAACTCCGGGCTATCCTGATTTTGTCGGAGATGTGAAAGGGGCACTGGCAGCTGCTGACAGTGCTTTGATTCTGATTTCTGCCACGTCCGGCATTGAGGTGGAGACAGAAAAACTTTGGCAGTATGCTGAGGAAGCTGAATTGCCCAGAGCTTTCTTCGTGAACAAGATGGACAGGGAGCATGCCGACTTCAAGGGCGTGGTGGATGAGCTTCGGGTGCGCTTCGGTGATGGGGTAGTGCCTGTGCAGGTGCCTATCGGCAAGGAGGCTGCTTTCCAGGGGGTGGCAGATCTTCTGACCCTGCACATGAAGATTGTGCCAAATCGCAATGAGCATGAGTATATCGTGGCAGAACTGCCGGAATACATCAAGGGCGAAGTTGAGGAAGCTCGTCAGCAGCTGATTGAGGCTGTGGCTGAGTTCAACAATGAGCTTATGGAGAAATACATCGAAGGGACGGAAATCACAGAGGTTGAGGTAGCTGCTGCTTTGATCGAGGGCATCCAGGCCGGGAAGATTTTCCCCGTGTTCTGCGGTTCTGCCAAGCAGAATGTAGGCGTCAAGAACTTGATGAATGGCATTGTGGAGTACCTGCCCACGCCGTACTTCAAGGTTTCCATCGGTACCAGTCCCGCTGATGGTGAAATCAAGGAGAGGAAAACTGAGGATCCCTTCTCCGCCCAGGTATTCAAGACCATCGTGGATCCCTTTGTGGGCCGGCAGAGCTTTATACGCATTCTGTCAGGGGATATGAAGGGCGATGCCACTTACTACCATGTGAACAAGGATGAGCCAGAGCGCATCGGTACTCTGTTCACCATGCAGGGCAAGCAACAGTTCAACCTGGCTCAGGCTGCGGCAGGTGATATCGTAGTGACTTCCAAGCTGCAGGATGTCAAGACAGGCGATACTCTCTGTGATAAGTCTGATCTCATCCAATACGAGGCAATTTCTTATCCAGAGGCCATGCTGGAAATGGCAGCCTCCGCTTCCAAGAAGGGTGAGGAGGACAAGGTCTTCTCAGCTCTGGCCAAGCAGCAGGAGGAAGATGCTACCCTCATTGTCTGCAAGAACAAGGAAACCCGCGAAACTCTCCTGCGGGGGATTGGCGAGGTGCATTTGGAGATTCTGGCAGAGAAGCTTGAACGCAAGTTTGGTGTAAAGTTGAAACTCACCCAGCCACGGGTGGCTTATCGTGAGACTATCCGCAAGAGTGTGAAGGTTCAGGGCAAGCATAAGAAGCAGAGCGGCGGCCATGGCCAGTATGGTGATGTTTGGCTGGAAATCAGCCCGCAGGCTGCCGGTGAGGGCAATGCCTTCACGGAGTCCATCTTCGGTGGCAGCGTGCCCCGTCAGTATATCCCTGCGGTGGAAAAGGGCACGGAGGAGACTCTGGCAGGAGGTGTGCTGGCAGGCTATCCCGTGGTGGATGTGAAGGTAAATCTCTATGATGGATCCTATCATGCTGTGGATTCTTCCGAGGCAGCTTTCAAGACTGCGGCGGCTCTGGCCATCAGGAAAGGTGTTATGGAAGCCAGCCCCATTCTGCTGGAACCCATTGACAAGATTACTGTGACGGCTCCCGAGTATTACATGGGTGATGTCATGGGCAAACTGAACTCCAAGAGGGCTCAGATCATGGGGGTAGACAGCAAGGGCAAGGACATGAGCGAAATTCAGGCCAGGATTCCTGTGGCAGAGCTCTTCAAGTTTGCTACGGATCTCCGCTCTCTGACCCAGGGACGTGGTTCATACAGCCTGGAATTCTCTCATTATGAGCCTGTGCCTGAGAAGACGGCAGAAAAGGTTATCGCCGAAGCGGCTGCCAGGGACTAAGATTTTGTAAGATATGCAAAACGGCGCATAGCTTCGGCTGTGCGCCGTATTAACGTGACAGGAAAACTGAGAGGTGGCAAAATGCCAATAGATGAAGAAGCTTTCCAAATCCTTATCAGCAGGGCGGCAATTGAGGCGCGTATGGGACTGGAGGCAAGAGAAGGAACTGGCTCGCCTGTTGTGAAGCTAGCAGATGTGCTTTTGGAACGCTCCATTGACAGGCATGCCAGTGACCTTCATTTGGAACCACAAGCAGATTTTTTGAGAGTGCGGTATAGAATAGATGGTATATTGCAGCTGGAGAAAAACACCATACCCAAGGGTGTAGAAAATGTCCTTATTGCACGCTTGAAGGTCATGGCTGGCATGGATACGGCCAAGCATCAGTGCCCTCAGGATGGGCACATTGAGTTTATGAGCGGGGGGCAGCAGATAGACATACGTGTTTCCGTGTTGCCAGCCATTCATGGGGAATTGATGGTGCTTCGTTTTATGAACGTAGAAGAAGGAATGCTTGATATTGATGAGCTGGGCTTCACTGAAGGAAACAAGAATCTTTTTAAGAGCATCATAGAAAAACCGTCGGGATTAGTATTGATTTCTGGACCAGTTAATTCGGGCAAAAGCACATCTCTATATGCTGCATTGCAATTTTTGAACAAACCGGAGAGCAATCTGGTGACGCTGGAAAATCCTGTGGAAAGAATAGTGCCAGGCATTAACCAGGTGGAGATAAATCCCAAGACTGGCCTCACCTATATGGCAGGGCTTAAAGCTATGTTGCGCCAGGATATCACGGCGGTTATGGTGGGAGAAATACGTGATGGTGAGGTGGCTTCCTATATCGTACGCATTGCCCTTACGGGTCATCTTATCATGACCACTTTGCATACAGAAAATGCTGTGGGGGTGATTTTCCGCCTGAGAGAAATGAACATTCCTCCTTATATGATAGCAGCTACGCTTACAGGAGCAGTCGCTCAGAGGCTGGTGAGAAAGACCTGTCCTTACTGCCAGGAAGAATATGAAATAACAGGAAGTTCTGTAGAGGCCCAGATTTTGGGAAACAGATGGCAGAAGGGAATGCGGCTCAAAAGAAATTCAGGCTGCCCTCGTTGCCACGGCACTGGCTATAGCGGCCGCCTGGCTCTGCAGGAAGTGCTGGTCATCAGCCCTGCTGTGCGTGAAGCAATCCTTCAGGGCATGGACAGGGACAGGCTGCAGGCGCTGGCAGAAAAAGAAGGCTTGCGCACTCTTTGGCAGGACGGCATAGAAAAGGCGCTGGAGGGTAAGACAACTCTTTCCGAATTGAAACGGGTGCTTTGAGATTCTTTGCTCTGTGCAATAGCGAAAGACGATTGGCAAAAGCAGGAATCCGGCATCATCAGTCGAATATTTCCTATATCAGAAGCAGCACCGTCAGGGGAGGTGTTTACCCTTATGGGAAAATTCAAGATGATTGCCATACTGGTACTCATTGTAGGCATTGCTACGCCTCTGGGCATAGTGGCCATTCAGCATTATCAGGAAACCAAGGCTATCGTGGCGGAACGGCAGGAAAAAGAATTGCAGGAGAAACTGGCGGCCATAGAAGCCAAGGAGCAGCAGGAAATAGCGGAGAGAAAAGCTCACTGGGCAGAGCAGGAGGCCAAGACATTGAAGTCTGGCATCAAGGATGACAAGCCTGATGAAGTACTAAGAGGCCTGACCATGCAAATGGAGGAACGGCACTTGGACAGTGGCGGCACTGTGTATTACTATGACCGCCCTACGGAGTCAGGCATCTTCGTGCAGCCTTATGTGGTGCATAATGGCGGTACTGATGCCCAGCTTTGGGTCTTTGTCTGCCATATAGGCCAGAATCAGGTGAACTTCACTGGTGTTGATCTGCAGCTGTCAGATGACAAGGAGTTTTCCATCAAGGCCAGGTCCGAGGTAAAGGAACTGCCGGATGGTGATGGCATTATTCAGTTCTTCAATCAAGTTGTGGATAAGAATGATGAGGATGCTCTGCGCTACATGGGCATGTCTGGTGTAGGCAAGATTTTCATGCCTATGCCTGGTGAGTCAAATGATGATCGTTACTTGACCGCTCATGAGTGCGATAGGGTGCAGGATATGCTTGACCTTTACGATATCCTCAGGGGCAAGAAAAAAACCTGATAGCATATCAGCAAGAAAAATCCCCTGAAAGCCTTTATAACAAGGGCTTTCAGGGGATTTTAGCAAGGGCAGGAGGAGTTTAGGATGCAATATGCATGCATAGATATTGGCGGCACAGCTATCAAATATGCTATGATGACAGAAACGGGGCGGATTCTGGCTCAGGGGAAGGTTCCGACAAGAGTTGCGGAAGATGGCAGCAGGGACATTCCCAGGAAAATAGCGGCGATTGTGTTGGATTTGCAAAAAGAGTGCGGAGAGGCCAATGGGATTGCTGTCTGTTCCCCCGGGCTAATTGATGCGGAAAAAGGTGAGGTCATTTTCGCAGGTCCCAATTTCCCCGGTTACAGCGGCATGAAACTGCGGGAAGAAATTGAGGCGTTGACCAGGTTGCCTTGCGCAGTGGAAAATGATGTGAATGCTGCCGGTCTGGGCGAAAGCTGGCTGGGAGCGGGCAAGGGGGCCAAAAGTGCCTTTTGCGTCTTTGTAGGGACAGGCATAGGCGGAGCCTTGGTGCTGGATGGACATCTGGTTCATGGTGCTGCAGCTGCGGCAGGAGAGATTGGTTTTCTGCCCTTCGCAGAAGGTTCTTTGGAAAAACTGGCAAGCATGACGGCTCTGCTGCAAGGAACAGGTTTGTCCACGGGAGAGGAAGTCTTTGAGCATGTGGCAGCTGGTGATGGAAAAGCGTTAGCTGCATTGGAAGAAATGACGAAAAAGCTTGCCTATGGTCTGGCGGAGATCTGCTGCATCGTGAATCCGGAAGTGCTGATCATGGGTGGAGCAGTGATGGCCCGGAGGGACTTCTTTGAGCCGCGAATGAATAAGCATTTGGCAGAGCTGCTGCCAGATGCCCTACTCAAGAACACGCGCCTTGCTTTTGCACAATTAGGTACAGCAGCAGGCTTCACGGGTGCTCTTAAGCACTTTCTGCAAAAAAATCAATAAGGGAGCAGTTTTTCACGCTGTAGCTAATGGCTGCAATATTCACAATTCAATGTGAATATTCAGGTACTTCGAGGTGATGGGATATGTGCAGCAGTGTAAATTGGCGGAGCCTTATAGGCACTGCCATAGAAATCGAGGCCTCAGATATACACATGACAGTAGGGCAAAGGCCGCATATGCGGTACCAAGGAGTGCTGAGCGCCATGTATACTGACTTGCTGACGGAGTGTTTCATGTCAGATTTCTGCTCGGTCATTCTGAACGATTCCCAGCGAGAACGGCTGGCAAGGGACAAGGATATTGACCTGTCCTGGACCTATGCCGGGCGGCGGTTCCGTGTCAATGCCTATTATCAACGGGGCTTTCCTGCTCTGGCCATCCGCCTGCTGCCGGAGAGGATTCCGAGCCTGGCAGAGCTGGGGGCACCTAGGGCATGGCAGAAATTGAAGGAAGTGGATCATGGGCTGATATTGGTGACGGGCAGAACTGGAAGCGGCAAGACGTCGACCCTGGCGGCCTTCATCGAGGAGCTGAACCGGGAGAAATCGTATCATATCGTCACCTTGGAGGATCCTATAGAGTATGTCTTTGAGCCGAAAAAATGTTTTTTCAGTCAGAGAGAAATGGGCAGGGATTTTGTTGAATTTTCCCAAGCCCTGCGAGGTGCCTTGCGAGAAGTGCCAGATGTTATCTTGGTGGGGGAGATTCGCGATGTTCAGACCATGAGGACTGCCATTATGGCAGCAGAGACTGGCATACTGGTGCTGGCAACTTTGCATACACCTTCTGCCGAGGAAACTGCGCTTAGAGTAGAGGGCCTTTTTCCCTTATCGGAGCAGGAGGTAGTGCGGGCTCAGTTTGCAGATGTACTGACAGGGATTGTTTCCCAGAGTTTGCTGCCCAGGGTGGACGGCGGCAGGGTGAATGCCAGCGAAGTTTTGCTGAGAGATCCTGCCGTGAGAAATATCATCAGGCAAGGGAAATATACCCAGCTAAGTGCGGTCATGCTCAGCCATCAGCAGGATGGCATGCAGACTAAGGACAGAGCCTTGGACAATTTGTTTCAGTCAGGATACATTGACCGTGAGATATGGCAGCGCTATCATAGATGAGATTTCTTAAAGGAAGAGGGATAAAGTGGGATGTTTCCATTATCGGGCTCGCTCTAAGCATGGTGAGCTATTTGTGGGGGAACTGCAGGCATCTGATATCCATGAGGCAGCTTTGCGGATAAGAGAAAAAGGTCTATGGGTGGTAGGACTGGAAGAGGTGGTGCCGAAGCTTTCCTGGCGGGAGAGATTGAAGGGTATCTTGTTCAAAGAAATAAATATTCCTGGATTATCCGGAGACCTGGGCAGGAAGGAAGAGGCTCTGTTCCTTAGTCAGCTGGCTTCGCTGATGCAGGCGGGCCTGCCTTTGCAGCAGGCTCTTTGTGCCATGGAAAAATATGGGGAAAAGGCAGCCTATCAGAATTTGAAGAAGCAGATGGAACAGGATGTGACCAGTGGCCGGCAACTGCATGAGGCCATGGGACGTTATCCTGAGGTCTTTTCGCAGACAGTACGTACTTGCGTGAAGGCAGGAGAAAAAAGCGGTTCTTTGGTAGAAATACTCCGGCAGCTTTCCCTGCATCTGAAAAATAATCTCAAGTCCAGGGAAAAGCTGAAATCTGCTTTGATTTATCCTGTTATACTTTTGAATATGATGGTGCTATCCATGTTTGTGGTAGCGGCTTTTATCTTGCCTGCTTTTGCAAACTTGCTGGGCAATATCCAGGGGGAGATTCCCTGGGCTACTGCTGTCCTATTAGAAGCAGCAGATTTTTTGGGGAGGCCTAGGGGCAAGATTTTGCTCTTTGGAGTGCTGGTAGTTATGTTCTTGGGTGTAATGACTGTTTATAAGGAACCACGCTGCCGCTTTTGGCTGGACAAAGTTTTGCTGGCCATGCCATCCCTTGGCAGCCTGGCCATGCACTCGGAATGGTTGCAAATATTGGGGACTTTGGGTGTGCTTTTGAAAAGCGGCATACAGCTTTCCGAGGCTTTGCAGATGGTGGCATCAGTGCCAGATAATATGTATTTGCGAGATTGCCTGAGCAGAATACACAGCAGGGTAGAGCAGGGACAGCCTTTGACTGTCTCGCTGAACCTTTGCATCCGAGTTCCCTGGCAAGTCAGGGAACTCTTGGCCGCAGGGGAGCAGGTGGGGCGTTTGGAGGAGATGCTGTTTGAGTCGGCAGATATCTGCCAGGAACAGGCTGCTCTGGAAAGCGAGCGGCTGCTGGTATTGGTCGAGCCTGCCCTGACGCTGGTTTTGGGGGCGATATTGCTGTTCGTGGTCATGGCTATTATCATGCCGGTGTTGAACGTGATGGATGTGCTAGTGTGAGGGGCATATCAAAACCGCCTAAGGCACATGGCCTTAGGCGGTTTCGTCCTTATTTTGCCAGCAGCTGCTTTTTAAGTTCCCGGTATTTGCGGGTGTAGTAGGGACCGTTCTGTGCTTCCCGGTGGTCAAAGCCATAGGCCCTGCGGCTCACTGCCAAAATCGGAGGAGCTTGGATGCGCTTGGCTATGGCCATGCCTGTGAAGAGGTTCCACCAGCGTTCCAGGTCAGAGATGAATTCAGCCGGAGTGTGGAAATATTTGGCAACCAGGCCTTTTTCGCAGCCTAATTCTTCCTCCAAACGTCCTTCGCTGTACCAGGTGAGAATATCCTCAGGAGCGGCTTTCTGCCAGCGTTCTACGAAAGCGCGGAAGAGATAGTCGTGGTAGGGGTACTTGAGGGGATCGCCCTTGCCCTCGTCAACGTTCTGGGCGTTAGAAAGTTCGGCGCTGGGCACTATATCGATGATGCCTTGGGGCACGGCTTCTTTGTGGAAAACTTCTTGGTTGAGGTAATAAGCCAGGGCGTAGACCTGATGCTTCCAGAGATCGGCCAGAGCTGCCAGGAAGCCGGACTGGTCGCCGTAAAGGGTGGAGTAGCCCACGGTGGTCTCCGCCTTGTTGGCGTTGCAGGTAAAGCCTCCCCCGAAAGCTGCGGCGGCGCCTGCCAGCACCCGGGCGCTGCGATCACGGGCCTGAATGTTTTCGGCCACGAAGGAGGAAACATTCAAGTGCCTTTCAGTGCTCTCAGCTATGAATTCCATGGGCGTGCTCTCAAGCTGCTCGATGGTGTGATCCACGGAGTGTTGGATAGGCACCACCATGTAGTGGCAGCCAAGGTTTTTGGCCAGCTGGGCAGAGAGACTTTTGGTGGTCTCTGAGTTGTAGACACTGGGCATGTTTACCAGGAGTACTTTGTCTGGCCCCAGGATTTCCGTGTAGAGGGCAGCAGCTACGGCGGAATCAATGCCTCCGGAGATGCCTATGACCACTCGTTCCATGTAGATACTTTTAAGGAAGCGGCTGATGCCATATTTCAGTGACCGATGTATCTGAGCAATGTCCGAAAGCGTTTCCTCTTCGAGTGCCGGCATTGAGGAGAGGTTTTCATAGTCGAGGATGACAAGCTTTTCTTCATAGGCAGGGGTAACAGCTACTACTTTGCCTGTAGTGTTGTAAGCAGTGCTGCTGCCATCGAAGGTGTAGATGGTCTTTCCGTTGTTCTGAAGGCCCACTACGTTGACATAGAACAGGGGAGCTTGGTGGTCGGCAGCCTGAGCTCCAAAGACGACGTTGCGGCGGTGGTTTTTGCCCAAGGTGCAGGGGGAGGCGGAGATGTTCACCAAAAAGTCAACCTGCTCACCATTGGTGAGCTCGTCCAGCGGCGTGAGCTCGTAGTTGTCGCTCCAGCCGTCTTCGCAGAGCAGGCAGCCAATGCGATAGCTTTTCCCCTGCAATTTTACTCGCACAGGTGAGAGCAGCTTGCCTGGCGTAGTTCCAAGCTCACGAGCCAACTTCTGCAGGCTGAAGAAATGGCGGGTATCGTCAAACTCCCGGTAGTTGGGCATGAGGGTCTTGATGACAAAGGGATAGGGCATGCAGTCGGGTTGGACAAGTTTGCCGTTCTGGGCGACAAAGAGGGCGTTGTACTTGCGCACGCGGCCGTCATTGTTCTTCTTTTCCCAGTCCACGGCGATATTGCCAAAGATAACCGTAAGTTCTGTGCCAGCGGTGGCGGCGATGATATCTTTGCCATAGTTTTCGCAGTCGGCAAGGAAGGAGCTCTGCTCCCAGGTGTCGCCCAAAAGGTAGCCGGGAATGGACATTTCCGGGAAGATGATGAGGTCGGTGCCCTGCTCACGGGCTTCTGCCATCAACTGCAGAATTTTTTCGGCATTCAGATCAGGATGTCCGGGAATGACCTCCATCTGAGCCATGGCGATTTTAAGCACAAACAACACTCCTTAAGATATATGAAGATTTTGCCTATAGCAAAACTAAAATCACAGCATTATAATTATATCAGGAAGTATAAAATTAGTTGCGTACATTTAGAAAGATATGGTGAAAAAATGTCAAAGAAAAAGCAGCAGAAAACCAACGCTGCCCGCATTTTGGACAAGCTGGGCATAGCATACGAGCTGAAGGAATATGAGGTGGATGAGTCGGACCTCTCCGCTGTCCATGTGGCATCTTCCGTGGGCATGCCCATCGAGCGGGTCTACAAGACATTGGTGGCTCGTGGGGATAAGAACGGCATAGTCATGGCCGTTATCCAGGGAGACCTGGAACTTGATTTGAAAGCCCTGGCCGCAGCTTCGGGCAATAAGCGGGCGGAAATGGTGCATTTGAAAGAAGTCTTTGCCCTCACCGGCTATATCCGGGGCGGCTGCTCGCCCTTGGGAGCCAAGAAGGACTATCCCGTCTATCTTGACGAGCGTGCCATGGCCCAGGACAGCATCGCCATCAGCGCCGGCAAGCGGGGCGAGCAGCTTATCTTGAAGCCTGCCGACCTGATCGCTGCGGCTGCGGCTACGGTTGTGCAGATTGCCAGGTAAAAGCTTGCTCTTTTAGTTTACTCTCTGAAGGCAATCATGTCGAGTGGTTTTTAGGGCGTGTTGATTAAATGAACCTGGCCCAGATTTGCGTAGATTGGCTGTCCATTGCAAGGCGACAAACCGGGGGCATAGCGACGCGAAGATAGTCCTTTAGGGCGGTGCTATGTTGAGGATTTGTCAACGCAGCAGGGACAGTCAAGATACGTGAAGATGGGCTTAGTGAATTAACCAACACGCCCTAGGCTGCTAGTGAGCAAGGTGCGGCAGAGCGGTTGCCCTCCCGTATTCGTGGTGTGCATATATTGAGGAAGGAATAGGTGAATAATATGGGATTCTTGCAGGATGTTAAGGGAAAGCTGATTGTATCGTGTCAGGCCCTGCCTGATGAGCCCTTGCATAGTCCCTTTATTATGGGGCGCATGGCAAAGGCGGCCCAGGAAGGTGGGGCTGTGGCCATTAGAGCCCAGAGCAGCATTGATATCAATGAAATCAAGAAGACTACGGGCCTGCCTGTCATAGGCCTGGTAAAGCGTAATTACGATGATTCTCCTATTTATATCACGCCCACTATGGCTGAAGTAGAAGAACTGCTCACTACCGATTGTGAAATGGTAGCTCTGGATATGACCGACAGGAAAAGGCCGGGGAGTGAGAAGATTGAAACACTGGTGGAGCGCATTCATGAGGCGGGGAGGCTTGTTTTGGCAGATATTTCCACTTATGAAGAAGGCATAGAGGCAGCCAGAGTTGGTGCTGATGCCATATCTACAACCCTTTCAGGCTATACGCCATATTCGCCTCAGCTGACAGGCCCTGACGTGGAACTGGTCAAGAAGTTATCTCAGGAATTAGATTTGCCAGTTTTTGCTGAGGGGCGTATAAATGTGCCTGAGGATATCAAGAAGGTGATGGAAGTGGGAGCCTATGCTCCTATCGTTGGTTCGGCAATCACCAGGCCGCAGCTTATCACGGCTAAATTTGCCCAAGCTCTATCAGGAAATTCGTGATTTGGGCGTGTTGATCAAATGAACTTGGCCAGGACTTGCGAGGATAAGCCTGTTACCAGCTGTGAATGGCACAAGTTAACATTATTGTCTGGTTTATAGGGGAAATTTGTTGCCTGATGGATAAAATCATGGTAATATGTTTATTGTGAAGAGGCAAATATTCAAAAATAAGCCCCAATTACTACGATATTGCTGGATGATTCGGTAACTATTATGTTTTTTGATAAACAGGTGGAGGCGGTTGATTTTGCTCAAAGTTTTAGTGAATGGTGCCTGTGGGCGCATGGGCCAGATGGTGGTCAAGACTGTTCTGGCTGATGAGGAAATGGAATTGGTAGGAGCTGTGGATATCAAGGCCCATCAGGATATGGGGGAAGTGGTCGGCGCTGGCAAGTGTGGCGTGGCGGTGAGCACTGACCTTGAGGCGGCATTGAAGGAATCCAGAGCTGAGGTGATGATTGATTTCACTCGTCCTGATGTGGTGTTCGGCAATGTCATGACGGCGCTGAAAAATCATGTGTCCCCGGTGGTGGGCACCACGGGACTTAGCCAGGCTCAGCAGGAGGAAATCAGGCAGGCAGCGGAGAAGGAGGATACTCCCGCTTTCATTGCTCCGAATTTTGCTATTGGGGCAGTGCTCCTCATGGTTCTTTCTGCCCAGGCGGCCAAGTATATGCCTGAGGTGGAAATCATCGAGTTGCACCATGACAAGAAACTTGACGCTCCTTCCGGTACGGCGGTGCAGACGGCCAATATGATTGCCGAGGTGCGGAAGGCTCATGTGCAGGGCAATCCCGATGAGAAGGAAAAAGAAGGCTACGAAGGAGTTAGAGGCGCAGACCAGGAGGGCATGCACATCCATAGCGTGCGTTTGCCGGGATATGTTGCCAGCCAGGAGGTCATCTTTGGCGGATTGGGGCAGACTTTATCTATCCGCCATGACACCACCAGCCGTGAGTCTTTCATGCCAGGGGTGGCATTGGCTGCCAAGAAGGTCAGGAACCTTAAGGGACTTACCATCGGCCTTGACAAATTGCTTTAAGCAGGGATTTTTCTGACACAATAGGAGAGGATTACAGCATGAAGAAATACAATGTGGCAATCTTAGGCGCAACCGGTGCCGTGGGCAAGGAGTTTTTGAACCTCATCGAGGAGCGTGACTTTCCTTTTGCAGACCTCAAGATGCTGGCTTCCAAGCGTTCTGCTGGCAAGGTGATTAATTTCATGGGCAAGGATTACACTGTGGAAGAGGCCACGGCAGATTCCTTCAAGGATGTGGACATTGCCCTCTTTGCAGGTGGCGCTGCCAGCCAAGAGTTTGCTCCTGCTGCGGTGAAGGCCGGGGCTGTAGTTATCGACAATTCCAGCGCCTTCCGCATGGATCCTGAGGTGCCGCTGGTGGTGCCCGAGGTGAATCCTGAGGATATAGGCAAGCATAAGGGCATTATCGCCAACCCCAACTGCACCACGGCCATCCTCTTGATGGCGCTGAAGCCGCTCCATGATATCGGCCATGTGAAGCGTCTGATCATCTCCACCTATCAGGCAGCCTCCGGCGCTGGCAAGGAAGGCATGGAGGAACTGGAGGTTGAATCCCAGCAACTGGCCAGGGGCGAGGCTACGGAGCCTAAGATTTTCCCCGTGGGCAAACTGCCCAAGCATTATCAGCTGGCCTTCAACGCTATCCCGCAGGTGGACGTGTTCCTGGAGAATGGTTACACCAAAGAAGAAATGAAGATGGTCAACGAGACCCGCAAGATCCTTCATGAGCCTCAGATGCCTGTGACGGCTACTACAGTCCGCATTCCTGTCTATCGCAGCCATGCTGAGTCCATCACGGTGGAATTTGACAAGAAGGTCACTCTGGAAGCCGCCAGGGAGGCCATCGATAAGTTCCCCGGGGTCATCCTGCGTGACAATACGGCAGAACAGGTCTATCCCATGCCGTTGGAGACTTCTGGCAAGAACGATGTGGAAGTGGGTCGCCTGCGCTATGACGAGTCTGTGGAGAACGGCCTGAATTTCTGGGTCTGCGGCGATCAGATCCGCAAGGGTGCTGCCTTGAATGCCCTGCAGATAGCTGAATATATGATTGAGCATGATATGGTGAAATAAGCCAGGTTTTTAAGAACGAGCTGGTTTTGCAGCCTAGGGCCGTCTTTTTGTGAGGCGGCTCTTTTTGGTTGCTTATTTTCCTGGTTGCCATGTACATGCCTATAAGATAAAATAGGTGCATAGTTTTTTTCGGAAAGGAAGGCACCCTGCATGCATAAGTATAGGATTGTACCCAAACAGGAGAATCTGTTCTGGGATTTGGTTCAGGGAATGAGGCTTGAGCCTGAGCAGAGGGAACTTTTCAAAAATAGTTCCATACAGCATGTCGAGGTGTCGGGGAGCAGCTGGGAGATAGTCCTTATCTCCCAGAGCCTTATACCTGAGGATTTGCTGCAGGAGGCTTCCAGTCATATTGCGGGGAAGTGCCAACTGCGGGAGGTCGTTTTCTATCAAGATGTGGTGAACCTGGAGGATGAGCTGAATAAGGTCTGGGGCAAACTCATCAATATGTCCGCCGACGGCAATGCCACGGTGTTCCAGCTGCTGAAGCGCTCCAGGCACAGCGTAGACGGCAGCAAAGTTGTGTTGGATGTGCCCGGTGAGCTGGCGGGAGAAATCATGCGGGCTCACGCGGTGTCACAGATGATGGGCAAGGCAATCAAGAAGTTGCTGGGATTTTCCTGCCACGTCATCTTCAATGCCAGCGATGAGGTGCTGCCGGATATTGAGGTGGACTGCGCCTTCAATACCCCTGACTATGTGCAGGCGGTGAGAAATGAGCGCCAGGAGGTGCATGAAGCTGCTCCCGCCTACATTCAGCCTGTCAAGGTAGTTGCTGCCAGTGCTCCTCAGGAAAATAAGGAGAAGGAAGAGGCAACTGCAAGGCCTGCGCCTAGGGCAGACAGGCAGAAGCCTGTGGTTATCCAGGGGGCAGGCAAGCTCATCTTTGGCCGCGGGGTTATGGGCGAGGCTGTCACTATTGCTGAGATGGAAGGCGAGACCAAGAATGTCATCCTCGAAGGTACTCTGCTGTCCCTCAAGGCCATGGAGTTCAAGACTGGCAACAAGATGCTGACCTTTGCCCTGGCTGACAATACTAACGGCATTGCCTGCAAGAAGTTCTTCACGACCAGGAGAGGCAATAGTGAAGAAGATTTCGACCAGATTGTTTCTTCTCTGAAGGAAGGCATGGAAGTGCGTGTCAGAGGCTCTGTCCGCTTTGATACCTTTATGAACGAATATGCCCTCTTTGTAGACAGCCTGGCCAAGAAAGACAAGGCCAAGCGCGAGGATCATGCCGAGGTGAAGCGGGTGGAGCTCCATGCCCATACCACCATGAGCAGCATGGATGCGGTGGTATCTGTGAAAGACCTAATCAAGACTGCTGCTTCCTGGGGCTGGCCCGCCATTGCCGTAACCGATCACGGTGTGGTGCAGGCTTTCCCGGATGCCGCCAAGACCGTGAAGGAAAACAAGCTGGACATCAAGGTCATCTATGGCATGGAGGGCTATCTGGTGGGCAACGACTTCGAGCAGAAGCGGGCCAATCACATTATCCTGCTGGCCAAGAATCCCAATGGCCTCCGCAATCTCTATCAGTTGGTTTCCCTGTCCCATCTCAAATACTTTCACCGCCAGCCCAGGCTTCCCAAGGCCATTATCCAAGAATATCGCGAGGGGCTCCTCATAGGTTCGGCTTGCGAGGCAGGGGAGCTGATTCGGGCCATTGTGGCAGGCAACAATGATGATGAGCTCATGGAAATTGTGGAGTTCTACGATTATCTGGAAATACAGCCCATTCACAATAATGACTTCTTGAAGCGCAAGGACGAATTCGCCGCTGTGAACACAGATGATGATTTGCGGAAAATCAACCTAAAGGTGGCAGAATTAGCGAAAAGGGCAGGGAAACTGCTGGTTGCCACCTGCGATGTTCATTTCCTCAACCCAGAGGATTCCCTCTATCGTGCCATTCTTATGAAGGGCAAAGGGTTTGACGATGCGGAGATGCAGCCACCCCTGTATTTGCGCACCACGGAGGAAATGTTGGCGGAGTTCTCTTATTTGGGAGAGGAAGAGGCCTATGCAGCAGTGGTGGAAAATCCCCGCAAAATCAGCGAGATGATAGAAAAGTTCAAGCCCATCCCTGATGATCTCTACTCGCCCATGATTCCCGGAGCGGACGAAGAGATTCGCTCCATGTCCTATAACAAGGCGAAAAATATGTACGGGGAGAATCTGCCGGAAATCGTGGAGGCCCGTCTCCAGCAGGAACTCAAGCCTATCATCGGCCATGGTTTCTCCGTGCTGTACCTCATCGCCCAGCGCCTGGTCAAGAAGTCCAATGATGATGGTTACCTGGTGGGTTCCCGTGGCTCTGTTGGTTCTTCTTTCATCGCCACCATGACGGGCATTACGGAGGTCAACCCTCTGCCACCGCACTACCGTTGCCCGCACTGCCAGTACAGCCATTTCATCAATGACGGCTCCGTGGGGTGCGGTTACGATTTGCCGGATAAGGTATGTCCGGTATGCGGTACGAGGCTCTTGAAGGACGGCCATGATATTCCCTTCGCGGTGTTCTTGGGCTTTGATGGGGACAAGGTGCCTGATATTGACTTGAACTTCTCAGGCGTCTATCAGCCTGTGGCCCACAAATATACGGAAATCCTCTTCGGCAAGGACAATGTCTACAAGGCAGGTTCTATTCAGACGGTGGCTGACAAGACCGCTTTCGGTTATGTGAAGAAGTTCTTCGAGGAGAAGGGGGAGCGCAAGCATATTGCCTATATCGATCGCCTGGCCAAGGGCTGCATGGGAGTCAAGAGCACCACAGGCCAGCACCCGGCAGGCATCATGGTTGTGCCCCGCAATATGGACGTGCATTTCTTCACGCCCATACAGCACCCTGCCAACGATATGAACTGCGGCATCATCACCACCCACTTCGACTACCACTCTATCAGCAGCCGCCTGGTCAAGCTGGATATCCTGGGACACGATGATCCCACGGTGATAAAGATGCTGGAGGATCTCACTAATCGCGACCCCAAGACCATTCCCTTCGATGACCCCGCCACCATGTCCCTGTTCAACTGCACGGATGCTTTGGGACTTACACCAGAGGAACTGGGAGCCACATCCGGCACCTTTGGCATTCCCGAGTTCCGCACGCCCTTCACCCGGCAGATGATTGACGATACCCACCCGGACTGCTTCTCTGACCTGGTGCGTATTTCCGGCTTCTCCCATGGCACTGACGTGTGGCTGGGCAATGCCCAGGATCTTATCCGCAGCGGCCAGTGCACCTTGAAGAATGCCATCTCGGCCCGCGACGATATCATGATGTACCTGATTCATAACGGCATTGAGCCGCTCTTGTCATTCAAGACTATGGAGAAGGTGCGCAAGGGCAAGGGCATAGCCGAGGATGTGGTGGAGAAGCTCAGGGCAGGAGGCATCCCCGAGTGGTACATCGAGTCCTGCCAGAAGATCAAGTATCTTTTCCCAAGAGCCCATGCTACGGCATATGTCATGATGGCTTATCGCATAGCTTTCTGCAAGGTGCATTATCCGTTGGCCTACTATGCAGCTTATTTCTCTATTCGGGCGGATGAGTTCGATGCCAATGTGATTTCAAGGGGCAAGGACTTTGTGAAGCAGAAAATCAATGAACTGGAGACTATTGCCAAGGAACAGAAACTGGATGTCAAGCAGAATGCCACCTTGATTGTGTTGCAGCTGGCCTGGGAACTTTACCTGCGGGGGTTTGACTGCCAACGGGTGGATATCTACCGCAGTGATGCTGAGAAGTTCATCATCGAGGGGGACTCATTGCTGCCGCCCTTGGCTTCTTTGGCAGGCATGGGACTCAAGGCTGCCCAGGGCATTGTAGAAGCCAGAAAGAAAGGCAGCTTTACTTCCATAGAAAATCTGCGCCGACGTTCCGGCATTTCCAAGACCAATATCGAAATCCTGCGTGAGCATGGCTGCCTGTCAGGAATGAGTGAAAGCGATCAGGTTTCACTGTTTGGCTGAAATTACACACGAAAAGGGCTTGCTTCCTAAAATGGGAGGCAAGCCTTTTACTATTTGCATTCAGGTTTCAGATGGAAAGTCTTTCGTCCAGCAACTGGTAATCTGTCAGGTCGGTAATCAGGGGAGTTACGGAAATAAAGCCTTGTTCTGTGGCGTAGATGTCCGTGGCCTCGCTTTTGTCAGTGTCGTAGATTTCTCCTGCTACGGAATAGAAGATGCGCCCCTCGCGCTCTTCGCGGATGAAAGCGTTCAGATAATCCCTCCGTCCCTGGCGGCTGAAGAGAAATTCCGGCTTGCGCCCCTGAAAGGATTTGGGGAAATTGATATTGTAGAGGAAGGGGTGAGTGGCCTCTGACATGGTCTTTTCCAAATATGTCTTGAAGATGGCAGCGGCTTCATCAGCTGTTATCTCGCTGTGGGCATCGAGGGAGATGGCAAAGGAGGGTATATCGTGAAGGTAGCCCTCCCTGGCAGCGCCCACGGTGCCGGAATAGAGGATGTCGGTGGCAAGGTTAGCCCCATAGTTGATGCCTGACAGGACTGCATCTATCCGTTTGTCCTTGCCCAGTTCTTCCAGGTAGAGTTTAATCCCGTCTACGGGAGTGCCTGCCACGCCCCAGGCTTCTATGCCATAGAGTTCTTTCAGACGTGTGCTTTTCACCAGTTCCATGCTATCCCCGATGGTCAGGGCGTGGGACATGCCGCTCTGCTGATGCAGGGGGGCAGAGATGATTACTTCATGATCTTTATGCAGAGTCTTGGCCAAGGCCTCCAGTCCCTCAGCTTCAACCCCGTCATCATTGCCTATGAGAATGCGCAAAAGGATAACCTCCTTGAAGATTTCATATTGGTATATTAATATACTAGCACACAAGCAATAATATGTGAATTGGTTATTGACATGAAAAACGCCATAGGGTAGACTTGTATTATTGTTCGCAAACGAGAGGGATTCAACCCGCTATTTATAGGAGGCATATTTACAAGAATGAGCACGAATGAAAAACTCAGGAACATTGCCATCATCGCCCACGTCGACCACGGCAAGACTACCCTGGTCGATGCCATGCTGAAGCAGAGCCATGTTTTCCGCTCCAATGAGAAGGTGGAGGAGCGTGTCATGGACTCCGGCGATATCGAGCGTGAGCGTGGCATTACCATCCTGTCCAAGAACACTGCTGTCATGTACAATGACATCAAGATCAACATTGTTGATACCCCAGGCCATGCTGATTTCGGCGGCGAGGTGGAGCGTGTCCTGAACATGGTGGACGGAGTGCTCCTGCTGGTAGATGCTTTCGAGGGTCCCATGCCCCAGACCAAGTATGTGCTCCGCAAGGCATTGGAGCAGGGGCTGAAGCCCATTGTGGTCATCAACAAGATTGACAAGCCCAACCAGCGTGTGGATGATGTCTATGACGAAGTGCTGGAACTCTTCATGGAACTGGATGCTGATGATGAGCAGCTGGATTTCCCCGTCATCTATGCTACTGCCCGTGATGGTATCGCCAAGTACAACATGGACGATGACAACGACAATCTTGAGCCGCTGATGGAAACCATCATCAAGGAGATTCCCTGCCCTCAGGGCAATGCTGACGCTCCCTTGCAGATGATGATCACCACTCTTGAGGCTGATGCCTTTGTGGGGCGTGTGGCCATCGGCCGTATCATCCGTGGCAAGGCCCGTGTGAATCAGAATGTGGTCATTACCAATGGCGATCAGGAGTACAAGGCCAAGATTGGCAAGGTATTCACCTATCAGGGCCTCCAGCGCGTGGAGACTGAGGAAGCCGGCATGGGCGAGATTGTGGCCCTCACCGGCCTGGGGGATGTGAGCATCGGCTACACCGTGGCTGATGCAGAGAACCCCGAGGCTCTGCCCACCATCAACATTGACGAGCCGACCCTTTCCATGACCTTTGGTGTCAATACCAGCCCCTTTGCTGGCCGTGAGGGACAGTTTGTCACCTCCCGTCATCTGCGTGACCGCCTCTTCAAGGAAGTGGAGACCAACGTGGCCATGCGCGTGGAGGAGACTGACTCTGCCGATGTCTTCAAGGTTTCTGGCCGTGGTGAGCTCCATCTCTCCATCCTCATCGAGCAGATGCGCCGTGAGGGTTATGAACTGCAGGTAGGCAAGCCGGAGGTTGTGTACAAGACCATCAATGGCCAGCTTTGCGAGCCTATCGAGAACCTCACCGTCGAGGTTCCCCAGGAGTACATGGGCACCGTCATGGAGGCTCTGGGCACCCGCAAGGCTGAGCTCTCCAACATGAGCGAAACGGCAGGCTATATGCGCCTTGAGTTCACCATCCCTGCCCGCGGCCTGATTGGTTTTCGCTCCGAGCTGCTCACCAGCACCAAGGGCAACGGCATCATGAATCATGTATTCCATGGCTATGCACCCTACAAAGGTGATATCCCGGGACGTACCCGCGGCTCCCTGGTGGCTTTTGAACAGGGCGAGACTACCGGTTATGGTATCTTCACCCTGCAGGATCGTGGTACCATGTTCATCTCCCCGGGCGAGAATGTCTACGAGGGCATGATCGTAGGCGAGAACTCCCGTGAGATGGATATCGACATCAACCCTTGCAAGAAGAAGAATGTTTCCAACATGCGTACTTCGTCCTCTGATGAAGCTATCCGTCTGGTGCCGCCCCGCATCCTTTCTTTGGAGCAGGCTCTGGAGTACATCAACAAGGACGAGCTGGTGGAGGTCACCCCTGAGCATGTGCGCCTGCGCAAGGCCATACTCGACCGCACCATCCGTGGCCGTGCTGCTAAGAATGCTCGCAAGTAAGCTTTAAAAAAGTAAATCTGAAAAAATCCTGTTGAAAAGTAATTTTTAGCAGGATTTTTTTTGCTTTTTATGAATAACTATGATATCATGTAGGAAGATTTATAGGTGGATTTATAATTAGGCTTAGAGAATCTGTTGGAATCATATATGAACGTTATGAAAGAATAAATGCTGGAAGGACGAGATAGCGATGAGTGCAGTGGCTAGCTTAAAAGAAAAGTTTGACGGACTGGTGAACATCTTGATGCCCCCGGAGGAAACTTACATTGATGAAGAAGTGCAGGAGGAAGTGCAGGTCAAAGCTGAGGAGAAAATCCAGCAGCCTGTGCAGCAGCCTGCCCGCAAGGTGGTAAACGGCGCACCTGCCTACAGTGAGGAGAGTGCAGCCAGGATGAGCCGTTATGAAAAAGCAGCAGCCCGTAGCCACGAGGAGAAGCCCAAGTTTACGGTGCATACCACAAAAAAACAGAATCTCAACGTGCGCATTTATGCGCCTGTCAACTTCGATCAAGTTACAGCCATTGCAGATGATTTGAAGGCAGGCAAGGCGGCTGTGGTGAATTATGAGCGAGTTGAGGCAGAGGAACAGCGTCGCATCTGTGATTTCGTTAATGGTGTATGTTACGTGCTGGACGGCTGTGCCAAGCGCATTTCAGCCCAGATTGTGCTGTACGTTCCTAAAGGGGTGGATGTGGACGAAGCTATGTCCGTGGCGCTGCCCTATTGATTTTGTTATTTGTTTTTAGTCAGGCAGTCTCATGCAGGCTGCCTCTTTTATTTTGGGAGGTTCTAAGATGGCTAAGAAAAGTGAAATCCTTGAAAGCGTGCTCGATGAGTTCAAAAATCTGGCGGATATTCCCCGCCAGTCCGGCCACGAGCAGGCAGTCAGTGACTTTCTGAAAAAATATCTCACGGAGGCGGGCTTCTCTGTCCGGCAGGACCAGGTGTACAATATCATTGCCGATGTTCCCGCTTCCCGGGGCTATGAAAAGGCACCTCTGACTATTATCCAAGGCCATATGGACATGGTCTGTGTGGCTGAGGAAGGCTACAGCTATGATCCCCAGAAGAATTCTATCAAGCTGGTGCGCGATGACAAATACCTGTCTGCTGAGGGCACCAGCCTGGGGGCTGATGACGGCATCGGGGTTGCAGAGGGCATTTATGTGCTGAAGAATGCCAAGGATCACGGCCCTCTGCGCCTTATCGTGACTGTGGACGAGGAGCGGGGCATGACTGGTGCAGTCAACCTTGAGGACAGGTATCTGGCGGATGCCAGCTTCCTCATCAACTGCGACTCTGAGAATTGGGATGAGCTCACCGTGGGCTGTGCCGGCAGCGTGAATCTGGATTTCTCCCGCAAGCTCAAACGGACGGCTCCCCAAGGGAAAGCAGCCTGGAAGATTTCTGTCAATGGCCTGCTGGGCGGCCACTCCGGCGAGCGTATCGGCGATGGCAGGGGCAATGCCATCCGCACTTTGGCGCTGGCCCTTCAGGCACTGCAGGAAAAGGGCTTGGTGGAAGTGGCGGACTTTGGGGGCGGCAAGGCTCGCAATGCCATTCCTGACAGCGCTGCTGCGGTGATTGTCACGGATCTGCCAGAAGCAGAGATAAATGAAGTCCTTTTTGCCGAGCTGGGGCGTTTCAACAAGATTTATGGTTCTGTTGACCCCAAGGCGAAGTTCCAGGTGGTCAAGACGGAACTGCCTGCCGGGGTGCTGACGGCAGGGGATGCCAAGCGCCTGCTGAGCTTGCTCACCATCCTGCATACGGGTGTCTTTGCCATGTCAACGGTGATTCCTGGCCTGGTGGAAACTTCTGCTAACCTGGGCGTGGTGGAAATGGACGATGAGGATGTGGCTGTGCAGTATTTCCCTCGTTCCGCTGTGGATCAGAAGATAGATGAGTTCTGCCGTTTTGCCCAGCAGATGGCAGAACTCACGGGCTTCACTGTTCATATTGGCACACAGTCTCCTGGCTGGAAGGAAAACAAGGACAGCCGTCTGGCCAAGATCATGGCTGAGACTTTCGAGGCTCAGAATGGTCAGCCTATGAAGGTGGAAACCATCCATGCTGGCCTTGAGTGCGGTTGGCACTTCCGCAAGAACCCGCAGCTGGACATGGTTTCCATTGGTGTCACCACCACGGATATCCACAGTCCCAAGGAAAGGCTGGAGCTTGCTACCGTGGAACCTCAGGTGAAGTTGATCCTGGAAACCTTGAAGAAAATTGCAGCGCTGAAATAAATGGTAAAATTGCATAGAAAAAAAGGTACTGTCAATGCGGCAGTACCTTTTTATTGCAAGATTACTTTTTTGAAGTTTTTTTATAAACGCCGATGGTCAATGCGTTTATAAAGGGAAGAACTTCTCCCACCTTGCGCATGATGGCCGCAGAAGTGACAGAAAGCAGCAGGACGATGCAGTAGAAGCCCAGGGCAATGCCTGCCGTCATGAGGTGCCCGCTTTTCTGCAGGGCCAGGGCCAGGTAGCCGATGAAGAAGGGATGCACCAGATAGGCAAAGTAGGAATGCTTTCCAAGGAGGTGAAGGAGGTTCTTCAGCCACTCGGGGTAATTGTTGTAGGTGAAGATGGTGAAGAAGAAGAGGGAAGCGCAGATGGTATAGGCAATGCCCGCCGGGCAGAGCTGATGGGCGGTGTTGATGGCTTCAAGCTGTGTATAGCCTTTGGCGTCGATGAGGTAGTAATAGTAGCCCAAGAGAGCCAACATGCTCAGAAAGAAGCCACAGGTAACCAGAGTTCGTCTTTTTTTCATAAAGGAATGGAACTCATTTATGTGTACTGCAAGCCAGCCGCCTAGCACGAAGATGAAGATGTAGTGCATGACCCAGTAGTTCAGCCGGTACATGAAAAAGGGCTTCAGCAGGGAATCGTCCGGCAGGCTGTAGACAAAGAGATTCAGAGGCTCGGAGAAACTGGACCAGTAGTCAAACATCACCTGCAGCCCCAGCAGGAAAATCAGCCAGAGCATGTCCAGCTTCTTTACCATTTTGACCCAGACGGGCATCAGCAGGTAGAACCAGAGCAGCAACACCAGGAAGTAAAGCTGGTATTTTGCCACACCAAAGAAGAGAATGCCGCAGAAGTACAGGGGGCTGGGAAGACCAGAACCGTAGAGCCAGCTGTCGTGCAGCAGGTAAAAGACCGACCAGACCAGATAGGGGATGAGCACGGTTTTCCAACGCTTCTTGAGGAACTGGCTGTAGCTCCAGTTTTTCATGTCCAGGTTGTAGAACAGCCCGAAGGCAGAGATAAAGAAAAAGATTGGCACGCTGAAACGGGTGAAAATCTCAAAGAGAGCGGTAAGGTGGACATTGGACACAGGATTGCCTATGTACTGCGAGCCCACATGGATACCGATGACTCCCATCATGGAAATGCCCCGGATATACTCGATGGCCGGCAGCCGAGGCTTCTTTTTGGCAGTGGCAGGGTTATTTGCTTGCATGTAATAAAGTCTCCCATCTATATGTGATATTTGTTAATTTTACCATAAATTGTCTGTAGAAGGAATAAATGGTGACAAATAGCTTCACGTGGAGGGATTTGTGGTGTAAAATAGAGTGTAACAAGTATACATGTGAGCTGACCAAGGAGGGGCAGTGGACAGGTATATAGTCTTGGGAATAACTATAGCTGCAAGGAAGAACATTACAGTACTGTATTTAGAATGGAGCTGCATAATCATGATGGCACTTAACTTCCAGGCCTCCAAGCACAAGAAGATGCTCATGGAGCGCACCAAGACCTGCACCGTTCGCCTTGGGGATGTCAGCAATCTCTATCCCGAGGGAGCCGTAGTCTGGATTACCGTGGGCAAGAAAGGTGAGTCCAAGCATAAACTCTACCCGGCTTACCTTGACAAGGTAAGGGTCAAGACTATGGGAACGCTGACCTCCAACGACTTAGGACATCAGAATCCGGAAATAAATTCTAGAGAAGAATTGATAGCAGACTTTGAGCGCATCTACAAGCGGCGCATACTGCCTGAAGATACAGTGACGGTTATCTACTTCACCGAGGTGCACGAAGATATGTAATTTTCCCTTTATTTGCAAAGGGGACGCCAAGAGGGGCGCAGCTTCTGCGAGAGAGGCTGTGCCCTTCTTAGCGTACTAAATTTGCCCTTCTTAGCGTACTAAATTTTGACATGCCAGGACTTTTCTGATATATTTATGAAGAAATCTGACTGCATGTGGCAAGATGGCAATGCAGATTCGATAGAGGTGCAAGATGAAGTTATCGACAAAGAGCAGATATAGCGTAACGGCCCTATATGAGCTGGCCATGCGCTACGGGAAAGGGGTAGTGTCCTTGAAGAGCATTGCCCAAAGTCAGGGATTATCGGAAAACTATTTGGAGCAGCTTATGGTACCCCTGCGGAAAGCAGGGATTGTCCAGAGCGTGCGCGGAGCCCAGGGGGGGTACTTGTTAGCAAAAAAGCCTGCGGATATCACCATAGGCGAAATCATCACCAATGTGGAAGGTCCCATTACTCTGGTGGATTGCCTGCTGGAAACTCCGGAATCTGAGAACCAGCCCTGCCGCAAGGCTGGCAGATGCGTCACCCGTGGGGTCTGGGGAAAGGTAGCAGACAGTATCAACAACGTGCTGAACAGCATTACCCTATACGACCTTTGTCATGGCGACAATCAAAAGGAATAATTCAGTGCTTGAGGCAGAGTTAAATTTTTGTCGTAAAGTTTGTCATGACATAAGTAATCATGTATAATGGAATGAGGCAGTCGGGAGGCTCCGGCACCGTATGATTATGGGAGGGTTTTCAGGAATGTTAGGGGATAAGCTGCGCGATGAGCGTGAAAGACAGAATCTTACCATCAAGGATATAGAGCAGGGCACAAGCATTCGTGCTCTTTACATTGAGTGCATAGAGAAGGGCGAGTATGAAAGCCTGCCAGGAGAAGTCTACACCAAGGGGTTTATCCGCAATTATGCCACCTTTTTGAAGTTGGATGCCGATGCTTTTGTACAAGAGTTCAACCAGGAAAGGCACCCGGAGGTATTGAGGCAAGAGGAGCAGCAAGTTGCTGAGGAAAGCACAGCCAAGGGAGATTCCTTTGAGATGGGCAGCGACTTCAAGGTTAGTCTTGAGGAGTCGGCCAACCGCCAGAACAAGTTGCTGATAGCTGTGATCTGCCTGTTGGTGCTAGGAGGGGCGTATTTCCTCTTTGCCAGTGGTGATGATGGTCAGGTGGCCAAGGTTCCCCAGCAGGTGAAGCAGGAAACTGCTGTCAAGAAGGAAGCTCCCAAGGCGGAGCAACCCAAGGTTGCGGCAGTACCTGCCAAGCGTGATGATGTGGAGGTCGTGGCAAAGTTCGATGATCGTTGCTGGACCCAGGTCATTGCCGATGGCAAGACCCTTTACGAGGGCACCATGGAGAAGGGTAAGACCATGAGCTGGAAGGCCAAAGAGACCGTCAGCATCACGGCGGGCAATGCCGGTGCGGTGGCTCTTTCCGTCAACGGCCAGGACATGGGCAAAGTGGGAGAGATTGGCCAGGTAGTTGAGAAGGTCTTTACTCCTGCAGGAGAGAAGAAGGACGCAGACAAAGGGAATATAAAGTAAGGACAAGGATAAATAAATGCAGGATTTTTTGCCGATTTGCCAAGAAGATATGGAAAGGCGAGGATGGGAGCAGCCGGACTTTGTGTTTGTGTCCGGGGATGCTTATGTGGATCACCCCAGCTTTGGGCCTGCCATTCTCTGCCGCCTGCTGGAAAAGCACGGCTATAAAGTCGGTATTATTCCCCAGCCGGACTGGCATTCTCCCAGGGACTTTATGGCCCTGGGGAAACCACGGCTGGCTTTTCTTGTTTCTGCGGGTAACATGGATTCCCTGCTGAACCAATTTACCGCCGCCAAGAAGAAGCGCCGCCAGGATGCCTATTCTCCTGGGGGGAAGGCGGGTCACAGGCCCTTGAGGGCTACGGCCGTATACTGCCACAAGCTTCGGGAAATATATCCCGAGGTGCCCATCGTCATCGGGGGCATTGAGGCCAGTCTCAGGCGGTTTGCCCATTACGATTACTGGTCTGAGGCAGTGCGGCCCTCCATGCTGGCGGAGTCCGGCGCAGATCTTTTGGTCTATGGCATGGGAGAAAAGGCTCTCCTTGCTATTGCGGCAGATCTGCAGCAGGGAGTGGAGATAGGCAATATCCAGGATGTGCCGGGAACCTGCTATAAGGTGCCGGACTTTGACTATATCTGGGATTACCTGCCACTGGCCTCTTTTGAGGAAGTGGCAGAGGACAAGAAGAAATTTGCCGAAGCCTATAAACTGGAATATTTGGAGCAGGATGCCCTGAGGGGCAGGAAAATGGCCCAGCAGAATGGGGATATCTGCGTGGTGCAGAACCCGCCCTCGCCGCCTCTGACGGAAGCGGAAATGGATGAGATTTATGACCTGCCTTACCGTCGTACCTGGCATCCCATCTACGATAATGCGGGAGGCGTGCCCGCAATAAAGGAAGTGCAGTTCAGCCTGGTAAGCCAGCGGGGGTGCTTCGGCGGTTGCAACTTCTGTGCCATTATCTCCCATGAGGGCAGGGTTATTCAGCGGCGCAGCCAGGAGTCAATCCTGAGGGAAGCGGAAATCCTCACCAAGCTGCCAGGGTTCAAGGGCTATATCCACGATGTAGGCGGTCCTACCGCTAATTTCCGCCAACCATCCTGCCAGAAGCAGATGCAGCGCGGCACTTGCCGGGGGAAGGATTGCCTTTCCCCGGTGCCTTGCAGGAATCTGGAGGCAGACCATGGTGATTATCTGGAACTGCTGCGTAAGCTCAGGGCCTTGCCGGGGGTCAAGAAGGTCTTTGTGCGTTCCGGCCTGCGCTTTGACTACATCATGAAGGCGAAGGACGGCAGGGAGTTTTTGGAGGAGCTTTGCAAATACCATGTCAGCGGACAGCTCAAGATTGCTCCTGAGCACATCACAGACAGGGTAACCTGGGTCATGGGCAAGTCCAATAAAAAGGTTTATGTGGACTTTGTGCGGAGGTTTGAAGCTGTCAACAAGAAGCTGGGAAAAAAGCAGTATCTGGTGCCATATTTCATGTCCAGCCATCCTGGTGCAACCCTCAAGGACGCTGTGGAACTGGCAGAGTTCCTGCACGAGATGGGCTACCACCCCCAGCAGGTGCAGGACTTCATACCGACACCGGGGACTCTTTCCACCTGCATGTATTACACGGGCATTCACCCGCTAACGGGTGAGAAAATCTACACAGCCAAGAGCTATGAGGAAAAGCAGATGCAGCGGGCTCTAATGCAGTATTGGCTGCCAGGGAACTATGAACTTGTCTGCAAGGCTCTGAAGGCTGCTCACAGGGAAGATCTCATTGGCTATGACAGGCACTGCCTGGTGCGCCCTCGCAAGCAGGGGGCCAGGGCAGAAGGGCAAGGCAAGGAACCAAGCAAGCATAACAAGCATAACAGCAGCAATACAAGGAAAAAGAAGGTGCACAGATGAAATGTCCATATTGTCGCCGGGAATGCAATGGCTGTCATAAGCGCTTCACCACATATGAGGTGGTGGAGAAGGTGCCTTTGATGGTAGTGAAGCATGACGGGCGCCGGGAGCCTTTTGACCGGGACAAGATGCTGAACGGCATTATCCGTTCCTGCGACAAGCGGGATATTTCCATGGAGCGCATTCTCAATTTTGTAAGCGACGTGGAACGGGATATCCGCAATACCATGGTGCAGGAGGTGCCTTCCAAGAAGATTGGCGAGATGATCATGGAGCGGCTGAAGGATTTTGACGAGGTGGCCTATATCCGCTTTGCTTCTGTTTATAGACGTTTTGCGGATATCACTAATTTTCTTGAGGAACTCAAGGGGCTCCAGGAGCGAAAAAACCGCCCCCTGGATATCAGGTATCATGGGCAGGATTAAAATAAGCAAGCGAGGTCAGAAAATTTGGATTGGGCATTGAAAAAGGAATTGCAGCAACTGCTGGCAGAGGAACAGGGATACTACCGCTATCCTCCTGGCACCAGGACGAAGTTTGCCCTGGTCTATCCCAATTCCTATTTTGTGGGTATGTCCAATCTGGGACTGCATATCATCTATGAGCTGCTGAACAAGCGGACAGATACTGCCTGTGAGCGCGTCTTCCTGCCGGAGCGCAAGAAAATCCAGCAGTATGAGAACACTAGAACCCCCATTATGAGCGTGGAGTCACAGTTGCCCCTGCTGGAGTTCGAGCTGATAGGCTTTGTGCTCTCTTTCGAGATGGATTACTTCAATCTAGTGAAGATCTTGGAGTTGGGAAAGGTCAGGCTGCGCTCTGAGGAGCGAGGGGAACAGGATCCGCTGGTGATTGCAGGCGGCCCCTGCGCCACCTTCAACCCTGAGCCCCTGTCACAGGTGGTGGATGCCTTTGTCATTGGCGAGGGCGAGGTCATCATGCCGGGGCTGATGGATGCTTACCACGAGGCCAGGGTCAAGGGGCTTGGCCGCAGGGACACGCTGGCGAAACTTTCGCAGGTGCCCGGTGTCTATGTGCCATCTCTCTATGAGCACAAGTACGACGAGATGGGCAGGCTCCTGGCCATCGAGTCCCTGCCAGGTGCTCCGGCGAAGGTTTCTCGCCAATGGGTGAAGGATTTGGATGCATATCCTGCCCATACGGTGGTGGTTACTGACAATACGGAGTTCAACTTCTACCTCATTGAGACGGCTCGGGGCTGTGGGCGTCATTGCCGCTTCTGCATGGCGGGCTACTGCTTCAGAAGGCCCCGCAACCGTTCGTTGGAGGTCATCAACGGGGAAGTGCAGGAGGCGCTGAAGTACAGGAAGCGCCTCGGTCTCATGGGGGCCGCTATTTCAGACTACCCGGAGATTGACGAGCTCTGCCGGGATATCCTGGGCGAGGGCTTGTCCATGTCCGTGGCTTCTTTCCGGGCAGATTCAGTTACGGAGGAACTGGTGGAATCATTAGCCAGGAGTGGCCTCAAGACACTGACCATTGCCCCAGAGGCGGGCAGCACCCGCATGAGGGCGGTCATCAACAAGGGGATTGAGGAGGAGCATGTCTTCAAAACTGTGCGGCTGGGGCTGAAGGCCGGCATCAAGAATTTCAAACTCTACATCATGGTAGGGCTGCCCTTTGAGCAGGAGGAAGATATTGAAGCCATAATAGAACTGGCCCAACGGGTCAAGGACTATATGGAGGAGCAGGGCAGCAAGGGCACCCTTACCCTAAGCGTCAATCCTTTTATTCCCAAACCCTTCACCCCTTTCCAGTGGGTGCCTATGGCCGACAGGAAAGTGGTGGAGCAGAAGCTGAAGCATCTGGAAAAATCCTTGCGGGGCAGGAAGCAAATCGTGGTCAATGTTGAATCTCCCAAGGAAGCCTATGTGCAGGGCGTGCTGGCCCGGGGGGGACGGCACGTAGGAGAGGCGCTTCTGAGGGCCTGCGAGGCGGGGGGCAGCAAGTCCTTCAAGAAAGCCCTGAAGGATTTGGGAATCAGGGCCGAGGACGAACTCTACCGTGAGCGTGGGGAAGAGGAAATCTTTCCCTGGGAACGGCTGGACATGGGCTTTACCAGAAAATACCTTTATCAGGAACTGAAGTGGGCTGAAGAACTGAAAACAACAATTCCCTGCTTTGACAACTGCCACCGTTGCGGTGTATGCTGAATATAGCCTTAATAATCTTAGTATAGTCAAAAGGATGTGCTGTTATGAGCTTTGTCCTGGAACATATGAATAGCAACCTATGGCGGGGAAGATTCACCCACTTTCCCAGTGATGTGCTGGAGCATGGAATTTCCGCCCGTCTTGGTGGCCTGAGCGCCAATCCCTACAGCGCCCTCAACATGGGGCTTCATGTGGGTGACAATCCAGAAAGAGTCATTGAAAACCGCAGGCGTTTCCTGCATGCTTTGGAACTCAAAGCAGAAGATGTATGCAGCCCCCAGCAGGTGCATGGCACCCAGGTCCTACGTGTGAACTGGGAGGACAGGGGCAGGGGAGCCTTGGATTACGGCACGGCAATATCCGAGACTGATGCCTTGATCACCAACGCCTTGGGCGTGCCTTTGTTGCTTTGCTTTGCCGATTGCGTGCCCCTGCTGTTCTTTGACCCCGAGAATGGCGCCATTGGCGTGGCCCATGCGGGGTGGAAGGGCACCGTGGGCCGCATTGGGGAAAAGACGGTGCAGGCCATGGCAGCGGAATTCGGCACGGAGCCTGGCAAGCTTTTGGTGGGCATCGGCCCTTCCATTGGCCCGGACTGCTTCACCGTGGGCGAGGAAGTGGCGGAGAAGTTCCGTGAGGCTTTCCCGGACTATCATGAGCAGATTCTCTCTCAGAGAGAGGACGGGCTTCATGCTGATCTCTGGACTGCCAACCAGCTGCAACTGGAAGAGGCGGGCATAGCTCCTGCCAATATTGAGTGTGCCAATGCCTGCACCAGCTGTGAGCACAAGTGGTATTTCTCTTACCGTGCTGACGGGGGAGACACGGGGCGACTGGCTGCGGTTATGGCCTTGAAAAAATACTGAGGTGGACTTGCATGATAAGGGAAAATTATCAGAAGGTCTTGGAATCCATCGAGGCGGCCAGAGCCAGAAGGACGCGAGTTCCCCAAGAGGAGCCTGTGACGCTTATCGCTGTCACCAAGAACCATGACGTGGCCGCTATGCGAGAGGCCATCGATGCCGGGGCCCATGAGGTGGGCGAGAACCGCATTCAGGAGGCCAAGGGCAAGTTTGAGCAACTGGACAGGCAGGTCAACTGGCACCTCATCGGCCACTTGCAGACCAACAAGGCCAAGCAGGCGGTGAAATACTTTGATCTCATACATTCTGTGGACAGCATCCATCTGGCTGAGGTTTTGGAGAAGGAAGCAGAGAAGCAGGGCAAGGTGCAGGATATCCTCCTGCAGGTAAACCTAGCTAAGGAGGAAAGCAAGTCCGGGCTGGAGAAGGAAGAGCTCATGGAGGTCTTCCGTCAGGTGGACAGCTTCGGGCATCTGCGCATACGGGGGCTCATGTGCATGGCTCCCAACTATGAAGAAGTGGAACTTTGCCGCCCTCTCTTCCGGGAGATGTACGGCCTTTACCGCCAGGTGCAGGAGAGGTCCTGGCAGAGGGCCAAGGTGGATTACCTGTCCATGGGTATGTCCCATGATTATGAAATTGCCGTGGAAGAAGGGGCCAACATAGTCCGGGTGGGCACAGCCATCTTCGGGCCACGCCAGTATTAGGGGAGTGAAAAATATGAATATCTTTGATAAAGTCTGTGGGAAAATGGGACTCATGGACCCGGAGGACGAGAAGGAAGAGTTGGAGGAGTACTTCGAAGAAGAAGAGAAGAAGCCCAGCTTCATGAAGCAGGATGAGGGAAATAGAATGGATCAGCATAATGAAGGCAGCAACAATGTGGTGGACTTCCACAGCGCCGCTTCCGCCCGAGAGAGTGCGGCAGCAGCCTACAAGGTGAAGGTAGTGGTCATCGAGCCCAAGTCCTTTGACGATGCCCAGCAGGTGGCCAACAACCTCCGTGAGAAGAAGCCCGTGGTTATCAATTTCGAGCACACCGAGGGCGAGGCGGCCAAGCGCATTATCGACTTTATCAGCGGTACCACCTATGCCCTCAACGGCGAGATCAAGAAGGTGGGCCACAATGTCTTCCTCTGTGCTCCCAGTAACGTGAATGTGAGCTATACCGAGGAAGAGAAGAAGGTTTCGGCAGAGATGCCCTGGCTGAAGAAGTAAGGGGCGATGACGATGCTGGCTGATGTGAAGCTTGGTTTTATCGGCGGCGGTGCCATGGCAGAGGCCATCACCGCCGGACTGATAGGGGGCAAGGTGCTGCCTGCCGGGAATATCTTCATTTCCGACCACAAGGCTGCCCGCTGCGAGGAACTGGCGGATCGCTATGGCGTTAATGCCAAGGTGGAGGCAGATTTCCTGCCCAGGGTGGATTTCCTTATCCTGGCAGTGAAGCCCCAGGTGGCTGCTAAGGCTCTGGCGGAAATCAAGGACGGCCTGGCCAGGGAAACGGTGCTGATTTCCATCGTGGCAGGCCTGACGCTGGACTCTTTGGAGGGAGCCTTGGGCCAGCGGCCTCTGGTGCGGGTGATGCCCAATACGCCGCTGGCTGTGGGGGCGGGGATGTCTGCCATGGCCGTCAATGCCCTGGTGGATGAGGAAGCAGCTGCTGCCGTGCGGGAGATTTTCGCCTCCGGCGGTGAGGCCATTCAGGTGAAGGAAGAACAGCTGGACGCGGTGACGGGACTTTCTGGCAGCGGCCCGGCTTATGGCTTCCTGGTGATTGATGCTCTGGCTGACGGCGGCGTGGCCGCAGGACTCAAGCGGTCCGATGCCATTAAATTGGCGGCTCAGACCATGCTTGGCGCAGCCCAGATGGTGCTGAAGACTGGCAGCCACCCGGACGTCCTGCGTGATCAGGTCACCAGCCCGGCTGGCACCACCATCGAAGGGGTGCGGACGCTGGAAAAGGCTGGTCTCAGAAGCGCCCTCATCGAGGCTGTGCTGGCGGCTGCGGAAAGGTCCCGTGCTCTGGGCAGGAAGTAAGAAGAACAGGTTGAAGATATGGCAAAGAATACGGAACAGAAAGAAAAACTCATACGCTTTTACAGAGGCACGGAGGGCGAGGAAGCTGCTGTCAAGCTGGTGGATTTGGCCGAGCAGGTGCTGCGTAGCCAGAAATTCCGTCTCAGCGGCTTTCTCGATCCATTCGGCCAGGAAATAGCCGAGACGGTGGCAGCCAACTACTCTGAGCTCAAAGTGGATTTTGAGGGCGGCTACCAAGGCGCAGAGCGCGCCAGGGCGGTCTTTGTCCATGCTGATTTCCCGGGCACGCCAGGAGGCTTTGACCTGGATTGCGTGGAAGCCAGGTGGAACGGCCAGTTTGCACGCCTTTCCCATCGTGATGTGTTGGGAGCCTTGATGTCCCTCGGCATTGAGCGAGACAGGTTCGGCGACCTGCTGGTGGCTAGCGACAGCGTGAAGATTGTCTGCGACAGCAAACTGGCTGACTTCTTGCTGCAGGAGCTCAGGCAGATTGGCCCAGTGGGAGTGGAGTGTGCCCAAGTGGAACTTTCCTCCATTGCCCCCAAGGAGGAGCGGTGCAAGGAAATAAGCGCTACCGTGGCTTCTCTCAGAGTAGATGCCATTGCCGCCGCAGGCTTTGGCTTTTCCCGCAGCCGGGCGGCTTCGGATATCGCAGCTGACAAGCTAAAGCTCAACTGGCAACCCGTAAAGAACGCTTCACAGACTGTCAAGGAGGGAGATATGCTCTCCATGCGGGGGAGAGGACGGCTGGAAGTTGCTGAAATCCGTGGTACCACCAAGAAGGGACGCACAGCCTTGACGTTGAAACGTTACTTCTGATAATGAATATGATAGGGGATAATGAACTTGCTTACACCAATGGACATACACAACAAGGAATTCAAGCACAGCTTTCGTGGCTATAATGAAGATGAAATCGATGAGTTCCTTGATAGGGTAGTCAACGACTATGAGAAGCTTTTCCGTGAGAATGACAAGCTCAAGGAAGAGGTAGCACGCCTGCAGAAAGATGCAGACAGTTACCAGGAGAGGGAGAAGAGCATCAACGACACACTGCTGCTGGCCCAGAAGACTTCTCAGGAAGTGACGGATAATGCCCGTCAAACTGCGGCAGACATGAAGGACAACGCTGCCAAGGAATGCGAGAACATGCGCCAGGAAGCGGAGATGGAGGCCAAGAAAAAGCTGGATGAGGCTTCCAATAAAGTTCGTGCTATCGTGGCCGAGTATGACCGCCTGGTGCGGGAAAAGAACCAGTTTCTGCGCAAGGTGAAACTCACCATGGAGTCCGAACTGGCCGTGCTGAATCAGACCATCAGCGAACTGCCCAACCCCGAGGCAGAGGAGAAGGCCCGCGAAGAGCTTTCCGTGGAGGTCACGCTCCAGGAGCGCGAGTCCCTAGGCCAGACTGCTGCCCAGGAAAATGCTCCTGCAGAGCATGAACCGGCTCAGACGCAGGAGGCTTGAGCTTAAGTGGCGGCGGCGTTTTTGTTTTTCGGAGTGTTGGTGCTTGACCAGCTGGTGAAGGGCTTGATACAGGTAAGCTGCCTGCCGGGAGAATCCATTCCTGTGATGACGGGGATTTTTCACATCACCTATGTGCTGAATCCAGGGGCGGCCTTTGGCCTGTTGGAAAACCAGACATGGTTCTTCATTCTGGCTGCGGCAGTCATCAGCCTGGCTTTTATCTGGTACTATCCCCGCCTGAGGCGCGAATGTGGCTTCCTGCACTATGGCTGCGTAGCCATGGTGGCAGGAGCCATAGGCAACCTCATAGACCGCATCAAGATGGGGCTGGTGGTGGATTTTCTTGATTTCCGCATCTGGCCGGTATTCAATCTGGCGGATATCGCCATTGTAGTGGGGGTGATCAGCATGGTCTATGCCATTCTGTTCAAGCTCAATGAGGACGAGGAAAGCTGATGGAAACTATCTTTGTTGCGGATATGGACGGGGAGAGGCTGGATGTCTTCCTGGTGAGGCAGCAGCCGGAGCTTTCCCGCGCTCATGTGCAGAAAATCATTGCCTCCGGGGAGGTGCTGGTGGACGGCAGGGCGCGCAAGGCAAATTTCAAGCTCAAGGCGGGGGCTTCTGTGAGTTTCAGGCTGCCAGAGGCAGCCACTATCGAGGTGAAGCCAGAAAACATCCCTCTGGATATCCTCTATGAAGATGAGGACATCATCGTGGTGAACAAGTCCAGGGGGATGGTGGTGCATCCCGCGGCAGGAGTGAATAGCGGCACCTTGGTGAACGCCCTGCTTTTCCACTGCCATGACTTGTCGGGCATCAACGGGGAGATCCGTCCGGGCATTGTCCATCGTTTGGACAAGGATACTTCCGGGGTCATGGTGGCGGCCAAGAACGACAAGGCTCATCTGAACCTGGCGAAGCAAATTGGCATGAAGACTGCCCACCGTAGCTATCTGGCGGTGGTGCATGGCAATATCAAAGAAGAGGCAGGCATCATCAAAGGGGATATAGGCCGTCATCCAACGGACAGGAAGCGCATGGCCATCGTGCAGGAAAACGGCAAGCCTGCGGTGACCCACTTCAAAGTGCTGGAGCGCTTCGGGGATTATACCTTGGTGGAGTGCAGGCTAGAGACAGGCCGCACCCATCAGATCAGGGTGCATATGACCAGCATTGGCCATCCTTTAGTGAATGATCCCAAGTATGGCAGAGGCAAGACACCATTCGGCATCAAGGGGCAGGCACTACATTCGAGGCAGCTTACCCTGAAGCACCCCGCCACAGGGGAGGAGATGACTTTCAAGGCACCCCTGCCTGAGGATATGGAAAAAATCCTGGCGACTCTTAGGAACCGCAGAAAATAAGCTGAGCAGTTGGCAGGCAGGGAAATGGAGCAGGAGGGAATATCATGCCACAGTTTACGGAAAAGGCAGTGCTTATGGATGGGGAAGCCATCAGGCGCTCCCTGGTGAGAATCTCCCACGAGATCGTAGAGAAGAACAAGGGCGTGGAAAACATTGTGCTGGTGGGCATCCGCACCCGTGGCGTGCCCATTGCCGAGCGGCTGGCAGACGCTATCGAAAAGATAGAGGGAGAACGACCTCCCGTGGGCGTTCTGGACATCACCCTTTACCGCGATGACCTCTCAACGCTGGCCTATCAGCCAGTGGTGCGCACCACGGAATTGCCCGTGGATATTTCCGGCAAGATCGTGGTGCTGGTGGACGATGTGCTCTACACGGGCCGCACCATCAGGGCGGCGCTCGATGCAGTCATAGACATGGGACGTCCCACAACTATTCAGCTGGCGGTACTCATTGACCGTGGGCATCGGGAACTGCCCATCCGAGCTGACTTTGTGGGCAAGAACGTGCCCACCTCCTCCCAAGAAGTGGTCAGTGTGCAGCTTGAAACTGTAGACGGTGCGGAAAAAGTGGTCATCAGAGAACGGATGAAGGAATAGTGTAACTTGGAAATTTTTTACGATTGCTGTCATTCCGCCTCTTTTTGGGGGCGGATTTTCTTTTAGTAAGATTTCTTCCACTGGTAAAAATCAGGCTATAGTGTTACAATAACATATCGTCATTCGATAAAAATACAGAGGTGTTCACCATGGAAATCAGTATGGATATATTAGTCAATCGTTTCAAGGATTATGTGAGTTTCGATACCCAGTCCAGTGAGGAAAACGGCCAGGTTTGCCCTAGTACGCCGGGACAGCTGGTATTGGCTAAACACTTGGCAGAGGAACTGAAGAGCCTGGGACTGGAGGAGGTCACCCTTGATAATCACGGCTATATCATGGCTACCCTGCCTGCCAATGGCTGCGAGGGTGCGCCTGTGGTAGGTTTCATCTCTCATATGGACACCAGCCCCGATGCTTCAGGGGCCAATATCAGGCCACAGATAGTGGAGAATTACGATGGGGAAGATATTATTCTGAATAAAGATCAAGATATCAGGCTTTCGCCTAAGAATTTCCCCAGCCTACTGAAGTATAAGGGGCAGTCCCTAATGACCACGGACGGCACTACCCTGCTGGGGGCAGATGACAAGGCAGGGGTCACCGCCATTGTCAGTGCAGCGGAGTTTCTTCTAAAGCATCAGGAAGTGAAACATGGCAAGATACGCCTGGGCTTTACTCCAGACGAGGAGACGGGTCATAGCGCCGACCGTTTTGATGTCAAGGCGTTTGGGGCAGACTTTGCCTACACCGTTGATGGTGATGAACTGGGCAGCCTGGAGTATGAGAATTTCAATGCTGCCAATGCCACCATCACCTTCAAGGGGCGCAGTGTTCATACTGGCGATGCCAAGGGCAAGATGATCAATGCCAATACCATAGCCTGTGAATGGCAGCAGATGCTGCCCGCCGGGGAGCGGCCTGAGTATACTGAAGGATACGAGGGTTTCTACCATGTCCACAAGGTTAGCGGCGATGTAGAAATGGTCACTATGATGATGCTTATCCGCGACCATGACAAGAACAAATTCGCCCGCCGCAAGGCTTATCTCGATGAGCTTGCAGCCATGCTGAACAAAAAGTATGGCGAAGGCACCGTTACGGTGGATTGCAAGGATATGTACCTCAACATGAAGGAAAAAATGGAAGAGGCCATGTATGTGGTGGAACTGGCAGAAAAGGCAATGGCAAGCGTCGATGTGAGGCCTATAGTCAAGCCTATTCGCGGCGGTACAGATGGCGCAAGGCTGTCCTTTATGGGATTACCTTGCCCGAATCTTTTCACTGGGGGCACCAACTTCCATGGCAGATTCGAGTACCTGCCACTGCAATCCCTTCAGAAGGCGGCAGAGACCGTGCTGGCCATCATGATTATGGCTGGTGAATTGAAAAAATAACAAGGAGAAATGTATGGCACCATTGGAAATAAGAAAAGCCGGGGATCCGGTACTGAAACAGCACTGTGAAACTATAGAGAAGATAGACAAGAATCTGAAGCTGACTCTTGATGCTATGGCTGAGACTATGTACCAGAACGATGGGGTAGGGTTGGCAGCACCACAGGTTGGGCTGCCCATCAGAATGGTAGTCATTGATTGCCAGGACGACCACGGTCTCATCGAACTAATCAATCCTGTCATCACTTACAAGGAAGGTTCCATGACAGGCTCTGAGGGCTGCTTGTCTGTGCCGGGCATCTATGGTGAAGTAGAACGCTATGCCAAGGTCAAGGTGGAGTTCCTGAATCGTCGGGGCAAGAAGCAGCACCTCACGGCTACTGGTCTTTTGGCTCGCTGTATCCAGCATGAACTCGATCATCTGGAAGGACAGCTCTTTATCGATATCGCTACCAGTATTCGCAAAGGGGAATGACAATGGAAAAACTCCGGGTAGTTTTCATGGGTACGCCTGAGTTTGCCGTGCCTTGCCTGGCGGCCCTGCAGGCAGCTGATAATTGTGAGGTTATCGGGGTCTACACCCAGCCTGACAAGCCCAGGGGCAGAGGGCAGAAGCTGCTGCCTTCACCTGTTAAGGCTTGGGCAGAGGAACATAGACTGCCTGTCCATCAGCCTGTCAAAATCAAGACGGAAGAGGCAACTGCAGAACTTAGAGGGTTGAAACCAGATTTGGTGGTAGTGGTGGCCTTTGGCCAGATTCTTTCTCAAGAAATATTGGATATTCCCCCGTATGGCTGCATAAATGTTCATGGCTCACTGCTTCCCCGTTATCGTGGTGCAGCTCCCATGCAGTGGTGTGTGATCAACGGCGAAACAAAAACTGGCATCACAACCATGATGATGGATGCCGGTCTTGACACCGGGGATATGCTGCTGAAAGAGGAACTTCCCATCGGCCCTGATATGACATTGGAAGAGGTTCATGACAGTCTGATGGAGATGGGGGCACAAGTACTTATGAAGACTATCGAGGAACTGTGTGCCGGTACATTGAAGAGAGTGCCCCAGGAGGGCGAGTCCAATTATGCCCCTATGCTGACTAAGGAAACTGGACATATTGACTGGCAGAAAAGTGCCCAGCAGATCCACAATCTGGTACGAGGACTGAACTCATGGCCTGGGGCATATACCAGCTATGAGGGGCAGAAGTTCAAGATTTGGCGCACGGTGCTTACAGGGGAAACTGCCCCTGTAAGCACAGCCGCAGGCGCAATTCTTGCAGCGGACAGCAACCAGGGGCTGAAGGTGGCGGCAGGTGACGGGCGAGTGCTGGCCATCACTGAACTGCAGGCTCCTGGCAAAAAGAAAATGCAGGCTCAGGATTACCTGCGTGGTAATAGTCTGGCGGCAGGAAGCTGCTTCGCTTGATGTAGGAAAGATTCTTCGGAGGAATTATGGCAAATCAGATCCTTGAAGAAAATAAAAAAGTTCCCTTACTGCAGACTAGAGCAAAAAAACGCCTTTTTGTGGGCTTTCTGTTGCTGGCTATACTCTTTTGTACAGGTCTGCTGGCTCTTGGCTGGTACATAGCCTCACCAGGGCTTGCCCAGATTTGGGAGCCTTTGCCGGCTTTGGTGGGTGGCCTTTTTTCTCTTGCTATCCTGCTGGGGCTTTGGGGGGTAGCTACTATTGTCTTTGCAGTGCTGGGGTTGCCATATCTGCCTCTTTTCAAGAAGCAGACTTACAGTCTGATCAACCTGCTCTTTCCCCTTGCTGTACGGATCGGTAGCTTGTTTGGCATCAGCAAGAGGCAGCTGGAGGGTTCTTTCATAACTGTCAGCAACCTCATGTTTGACCGCATGAATATCAAGGTTCCTGCAGAACGTTTGCTGGTTATAACACCGCACTGCCTGCAACTGGCCACTTGCCCCCATAAGATTACCCGTGATCCAGGTAACTGCAAGCGTTGCGGCAGCTGTGATATCGGCTCGCTGGTAACTCTCTCCGAGGAAATGGGATTTCACTTCTTTGTGGCCACGGGAGGGACTTTGGCCCGGCAGGTAGTCAAGGATACCCGCCCCAAAGCAGTGCTGGCCATTGCTTGTGAGCGTGATCTCATGAGCGGCATACAGGATGTATATCCCTTGCCAGCAGTAGGAGTGCTGAATATACGTCCTAACGGCCCCTGCTATAATACTCACGTAGATATAGAAGAGGTGCGGCGGGAACTGGAAAAGCTGATAAAAAAATAAGATTCAAGCAAATGCGATGATGCACAGTTTTACGTAATGGCATAAAACTGTGCATTTTTATCTTTGTTTTAGCATAATGGAGGACGAAGGGTGGTCTTTGATTGGAAATCCTTTTATTTTTATTGTTGGGCACAGGTGTGGGCATCTTTGGGTCCCTGGTGGGCATCGGTGGTGGACTGATATGTGTACCGGTATTTATATTTTTTATGTCCGAGGGAGGCATATACCCTTATTTTTCCACAGCAGCTCAAATAACGGGAACATCGCTGTTCATTGTGCTGGCCAATGCTATGTCAGGGGCTTGGGCCTATATCAGGCAAAAGCGTGTTTTTTTCCATTCAGCCATTCCCTTTGCCATCGCTACCTTGCCGGGAGCTTTTCTTGGTTCGTGGATAGTGGACAAATTCACTGTGGGCATGCTGAATCTCTACTATGGCATCTTCATAGGCTGCATGGCTATGCTTATGTACTGGAATGCCACCCGAGCCAAGCATGAGAACTTGCTAGAAATACCTGAAGGATTCCAATACAATCGTTGTATCGGCATAGCTGCTAGCATGGGAGTGGGGTTCCTTTCCAGCATCTTTGGTGTAGGGGGCGGCATCATTCATGTGCCAATGATGGTGTACGTGCTGGACTTTCCTGTGCATATCGCCACAGCCACGTCCTGCTTCATCCTGGCTGTTTCGGCTTTGGCAGGAACTGTCACCCATGTACTGTTGGATCATGTGGTTTGGCTGCCGGCTATCTGCATCAGCATCGGAGCTGCTATAGGTGCCCAAATAGGCGCGAGGATTTCTCGCAAAACCCGTTCTAAGACAATACTCATCCTTCTGTCCTTGGCCATGTTATGTGTAAGTGTACGTCTTATCATTTCAGGAAGTTGCTTATCTGGTAAATAAGATAGGCCAAGGTGGCTGTTGCATGAGTTAGGAACTGTCACGAAATTAATTATCTATTTGGTCTGATGATATAATTCCATTTTTCATTTGGGCCAACGAATTCAATATTAATATTTTCCTTCTGTT
>CACZHK010000029.1 GCA_902780915.1 Pseudoselenomonas ruminantium
TCACACGATAATTCAAGGCATAAGAGGATATAAAACAACAAAATCTAGGGGTTAGAAAGAGATTTTCCTAACGTGTGTATAAGTTTTCGGGAGGTTAGGTTATAATCGTTGTATGTCGTTCCCCTTAAGGGAACATTTCCAGCTGGCGAAGCGTTTTTTTGAACTGGTGTCTGTCGAAATAGGGACATGACGCAGGGCGCGATGGCGATAGCACGGCAAGATGAGACGTCCTGGCGGGGATTTGGGGCTTCTGCCCTCAGGATTCCCTGACCTTTCCATATCTCTTCTTTAGCAATAGCCATCAGCTACTTTTTCATGCAGCTTCATAGTTCATCTGCATCTGAACCGGATTCCTTCTGCTGCCTGTCCCTGCTCAAGCGGCTGCGATGCCAGGCTGTGCCTGGAAACCTTCCTTTAGGTTTATATTTATCCCTCCTGTTTTTATATCATTTCTACGTGTTTGCCTTTATTCCTGCTAAATCGACGTAATTTTTCTACACGCCCCCCTGGGCTTGAGATTGCTTGGCAGCACACGAAGAGGATTCCGCTTTCTCCGCTTGTTTTGCTTTTTGATCATACTATCTGATCCTTTGCATAATTATATACATCATCCCACTAAAAAAGGTTGCCTGCCAGGCAACCTTTTAGAAAAATTTTCTTTTGTCACAGCGAAAACATTGGCCTCAGCCCTGTCTTGCATCTGCCATCAGTATGGAAACCACAGACTTGGCATCAATGATCCTGCCATCATTGACCATAGCCACCGCCTCCTTGAGAGGCACTTTCACCACATTGATGAATTCATCATCATCAGTGTGCTGCTCTCCGGCATGAAGCCCTGTGGCTAGGTAAAGATGGATGTACTCATTGGAAAATCCCACAGTGGTGGCAATGGTGGTGAGCTTTTCCATCTTTTCTGCCGTGTAGCCCGTTTCCTCGGAAAGCTCGCGTTCGGCACAGACCAGTGGATCTTCATCCGGTGCATCCAGCTTGCCTGCGGGAACTTCCAGCGTGATCTTGCCCACAGGATAGCGGTACTGCTTCACCAGGATAATAGAGCCGTCTTCAAGCAGGGGAATCACAGAAGAGGCACCCGGATGCTTGATCCATTCCCTGGTAGCAGTATTGCCATTGGGCAATCTCACCGTATCTCTGCGCACATGCAAGAGAGTACCGTCGAATATCTTTTCAGAGCCTATGCCTGTCTCAATCAATGCTTCATCCATTTCCATTTTCCTCCTGCTTTACACTTAGGCTATATGAGCAAACTGCTGCTTCTTCATGCGGGCATGGCTGACCATCTCCCTGGCATTGTCAAGAGAAGCCGTGGTAAGATCAGCCCCTGAGGCCATGCGGGCAATTTCCCTGACCCGCTCATGCTCCGACAAGGGACGCACCTGGGTGACCGTGGACTGTCCCACGGAACTCTTGGCTATATAGAGGTGCTGATCCGCCATGCAGGCAATCTGTGGCAGGTGTGTGATGCAGAGCACCTGCTTGAAATTTGCCACCAGGGCAATGCGCTCCGCCACCATCTGAGCAGTGCGCCCGCCAATGCCAGTGTCAATCTCATCAAAGACCATGCTGCCTATAGCCCGGTCACGAGAAGCCGCCACAGCCTTGATGGCCAGGGCAATGCGAGAGAGCTCGCCGCCCGAAGCCACCTTCTGCAAGGGCTTCTCTGCCTCACCGGGATTAGCAGAGAAGAACATGGCAACCGTGTCCGCCCCGGAGGGTGTGAACTTGCCTGCTGCCCCTATCTCAATGCGGAAGACTGCCTTGGGCATGCCCAGAGACAAGAGCTGCTCCCCTATGGCTTTGGAAAGCTCTCCGGCAGATTGCTGGCGCAATCCGGTCAGGACTGCCGCCTTCTGCTCCATTTCCCCATGCAGTTTAGCCAGCTGCTCCTTCAGAGCCGCCATATCATCATCGTAGTTCTCGATATCGGCCAGCTCCTGCTGCACCTTCTGCTGATGCTCGAGCACCTCAGCCACAGTGGCACCGTATTTGCGGCAGAGCTTGTCGATATGGTCCATGCGGGACTGCAGCTTGTCAAGGCGGGCTGGGCTGTAGTCGAGGGACTCACCGTAATCCCGCAGCTCATAGGCAGCCTCCTGCAGGGAAATCTCCGCTTCCTCCACAATGCCCTGGGCGTTGGCCAAGCTGTCATCATAGCGGCTGATATCGGCCAAATGCTTTTTCACCATGGAGATAGCTGCCATTATCCCCAGCCCGGACTTGCCGCCACCCTCGAAGAGGCCATAGGCTTCTTCGGCATGGGTAGCAATTTTCTCAGCATGGGAAAGCTTGCGGATTTCCGCCTCCAGTTCCTCATCCTCGCCCTCTTTGAGCTGGGCTTCGCTGATTTCCTTGTCCTGCCAGCGGAGCATATCCAGCCGCTGGGCATTTTCCCGGGCTGCCTGCTCCTTTTCCTTGCACTTCTGCTGACAAGCGTGCCACTCATCGTAAATATGCCGATAATCTTTGAGAGCGGCCTGCACCTCAGGCAGAAAACTGTCCACCAGGCTGAACTGGCTGGTCTCCTTGAGCAAAGCCAGATTTTCATTCTGGCCGTGGATATCCACCAGCAAAGTGCCTAATTGTTTCAGCACCGTCAAAGTCACATGGCAGCCATTCACCAGCACCATGCCCCTGCCACCTTTGGTCAGCTGGCGGGTGACGATGACCTGCCCCTCCCCGGCATCAATGGCCTGGCTTTCCAGAAAATCCAAAAGTTCGGCGGGAACTTCCTCAAAAGAAAACAACGCCTCAATCCGCAGCCAGTCACACCCCGTGCGTATCATATCCCCGGACAGGCGCTGGCCCAGGATCCCCCCCAAGGCATCTATGAGAATGGACTTGCCCGCCCCCGTCTCACCTGTGAGGATATTGAGGCCTGCACCGAATTCCACCTGCACATGCTCCAGCAAAGCGAAGTTCCAAACTGTCAAAGTCTTCAGCATGCCCTGCATATCTCCTTTAGCATTTCTTGCTCTTGTCAAAAATTCTCAGAAATACTGGCTAAGCCTTTTCACCACCCGAAGTACGGCAGCCTTGGGCTTTACCACCACCAGTATGTTGTCATCTCCTGCAATGGTGCCGATGACCTCGGGCCATTGGGATTGGTCAAGCCCCGCCGCCACAAGGCTGGCACTGCCGGGCAGAGTCTTCACCACAATGAGATTCTCGCTGGAATCCACCCCTGTTACATTATCCTTGAAGAGCCTGGCCAGGCGGTTCTTGGTGAAGACCACATTTTCCTGTTGCGGAGCCGCATAGCGATATCGGCCGCTTTCCGTGGGCACCTTGAAGAGCATCATTTCCTTGATGTCCCTGGAAACCGTCGCCTGGGTAACCTTTATATCCCTGCTGCGCAGGGCTTCGGCCAGTTCTTCCTGCGTCTCCACCTCCTGCGTCTCGATAATGTCCTTGATTATGGCATGTCGCTTGCTCTTCATCTTGTCTCACCTCTTGCAGGTTCAGCTTTCCTTCCACAGCTTGGTTCTGAGGATCTGGTAATAATCCTTGTCCTGGAACTTCACTATGCTGGCCTGTATCTTTGATTTGCGTACCATGACCTCATCCCCGGGCAGCAAGCGGAAACTCTCCTGCCCGTCAAAGGTCACCAGAATGTCCTGGTGCACCGCCGCTATCTTGATATGCACCACGTCATCCTCCCCGATGACCAAAGGACGCATATTGAAAGTATGGGCACAGATGGGAGTCAAAAGCAAGGCGGGTATGCGTGGACTCATGATGGGGCCTCCAGCCGACAGGGAATAGGCCGTAGAACCTGTGGGAGAGGAAACGATGATACCATCAGCCTTGTAGTCCATCAGATGCACATTGTTGATGGCCAGCCCCAGATGCAGCATGCGGGCCACGCCCCCCTTGGTGATCACCACATCATTGATGGCGTGTCCCAGGAAACGGCTTTCCCCCTCGCTGCTGACATGGCCTGACAAGAGCAGCCTGTGCTCAATGCGGTAATTCCGCTCAAGGATTCTCTGGAGCATAGGCTCCAGTTCCCCCAGCTCAATATCTGCCATAAAGCCCAGGGTGCCCAGATTGATGCCGCAGACCGGCACCGGGTTACTGCCATATCTCCTGCATACTCCCAGCAGAGTGCCGTCCCCCCCCAGGCTCAGGGCTATATCTGCGCTCTGCTGCTCAATCTCTGCCACCCCATATTCCTCCAGACCGAAAAATCTCGATTCGTCCAGAGGAAGCATGAGCTTTACCTCCTTGTCACTGTAAAAGCCAATGATCCTCTTCAGCACCTCACCGGAGGCTGGTTTATCTACATTCGGAAAGACGGCTATCCTCATCAATGGCTCCTATCCCTCCCCTGAGTTATTCTGTCATTTATCAAGAACGGCGTGGGCCTCACGCACTATTTCTCCTGGCAGGCTGGCTTCTATCTCATTTCCCTCAGCCCCGTCCTTGCATAGCCAGACCAGATACTCGATATTTCCCTCGGGACCCTTCACAGGAGAAAAGGTCAGGCCACGTACCGCAAAGCCCAAATCCCTGCTGAAGGCCACGATATTTTCCACAACCTCCAGATGCACGGCAGGGTCGCGCACCACGCCTTTCTTGCCTACCTTCTCCTTGCCCGCTTCAAACTGAGGCTTGATGAGGGCGGCAATCTCCCCCTCGTCCTTCAGCAGTTCATAGGCCACAGGCAGCACCTTGGTGAGAGAAATAAAGGCCACGTCAATAGAGGCAAAGTCTATGGGCCCCTCCAGCATTTCCACCGTCACATTGCGGATATTGGTGCGCTCCATGTTCACCACACGCTCATCTGTCCTGAGCTTCCAGGCCAGCTGGCCGTAGCCCACATCAATGGCGTAGACCTTCACGGCCCCATTCTGCAGCATGCAGTCTGTAAAGCCGCCGGTTGAGGCACCAATATCGGCGGCGGTCTTGCCCGCCAGAGAAAGGCCGAAGGTTTCCATGGCCTTGGCCAGCTTGAGTCCGCCCCGGCTCACATAGGGAATGTCATTCCCCAGCAGCCTTATCTCGGCTTCCCTTTTCACGGCAGTGCCGGCCTTGTCAACCTTCTGTCCGTCCACCAGCACCTCACCGGCCATGATCATGCGCTTAGCCCGCTCCCGGCTGCCCGCCAGTCCCTTTTCCACCAACAATATATCTAATCTTTCCTTTGGCATTTCCTTTTCCTTGCTTACTTTGAAATAGTCTGTAACCTTGCCAAGACCTTTGAAGCTACAGCTTCAGGGGTCAGCCCCACCAGCTCTAAGAGCTCCGGGCGGCTGCCTTGCTCCACAAACGCATCCGGCAGTCCGAAGCGCAGCAGTCCTGCAGGCAGCGCCCTGTCCAGCAGGAACTCCGCCACAGCAGAGCCGAAGCCCCCTGCCAGCACGTTTTCCTCCAGAGTCACCAGCAGTTTCTTGCCTGCTCCCAACTGCAGCAGAAGCTCCTCGTCAAGGGGCTTGACAAAGCGCATATTGACCAGCGTGGCTTCTATGCCCTGCTCCGCCAGGATTTCGGCAGCCTTGGCTGCTGTCTCGTTCATGGTGCCCACAGCCAGGAAGGCAATCTCACCACCTTCGGCCAAGACTTCCGCCTTGCCTATGTCCAGATCCGCAAAGTCCTCCCGCATCTCTGCACCGAGGCCTGCCCCACGAGGATAGCGCACCGCCGTAGGTGTGTCCATGGTGACAGCCTTGCCCAGCATCTGCCGCAGCTCGTTTTCATCCCTGGGAACAAAAACCGTCATATTGGGCATCTGGCGCAGGTAAGAAAGGTCAAAAACACCGTGATGGGTAGGCCCATCCTCCCCCACCAGGCCGGCTCTGTCCAGACAGAGAGTCACGGGCAGATTCTGCAGGCACACATCATGGATCAGCTGATCATAGGCCCGCTGGGCAAAGGTGGAATAAATGGCCACTACCGGGTGCTTGCCATCGGCAGCCAGCCCCGCCGCCATGGTCACAGCATGTTCCTCGGCTATGCCTACATCCAGGAATCTGCGGGGATATTTTTCCTTGAAGGCATCCAGTCCCGTGCCGGAAGGCATGGCCGCAGTGATAGCCACCAGTTCCGGGCGCTTTTCAGCCAGGTCGAGCAGTGCCTTGCTGAAAACAGCAGTATAAGAAGGAACTGCCCCTGCTTTCTTCACCACTTCGCCGGTGGCCTGGTCAAACCTGCCCACGCCGTGGAATTTGCCCGGATTGTCTTCCGCCGGGCTGTAGCCTTTGCCCTTCATGGTATGCACATGAAGGAGAACCGGCCCTTTCATTTCCCGCACATTGCTCAGCACCTCTTGCAGGAGGCTGATGTTATGGCCGTCAAGCGGCCCCAGATAGCTGAAGCCCATTTCCTCGAAGAGGGCTCCTGGCACCAGCACCGAGCGTATGCTGTCCTTGATCTGACTGGCAGTCTTCAGCACCCTGCTGCCAATGCGGGGGATGCTGGAGAGAATCTCTTCCACATCATGCTTAGCCTGCTTGTACTGGGGAGCCAAACGGATGCGGGAGAGATATTCACTCATAGCTCCCACGTTCTTGTCGATGGACATTTCATTGTCATTCAGAATGACAATGAGGTCTTTGCCCAGCTCTCCCGCATGGTTCAAAGCCTCAAAAGCCTCGCCGCCCGTGAGGGCGCCATCGCCGATCACCGCAATGACCTTGTTGCTGCGGCCGCTCAGATCCCGTGAAACAGCCATGCCCAGAGCAGCGGAAATGGAGGTGCTGGCGTGGCCCACACCGAAAGCATCATAGGGTGACTCAAACCTGTTGGGGAAGCCGGTGATGCCGCCTTTCTTGCGCAGGGTGGAAAATTTATCTTTCCTGCCTGTGAGAATCTTGTGAGTATACGCCTGGTGCCCCACATCCCAGATGAGCTTGTCTTGTGGGAACCTGAAGACACTGTAAAGAGCCAGAGTCAATTCCACCGTGCCCAGGCTGGGGGCCAGGTGCCCGCCGTTCTGCGCCACGGTCTCAATGATGAGCTGGCGTATCTCCTTGGCCAGGCTTTCCAGCTCGAAGAGGGAATATTTCCTGATGTCCTCCGGCTGGCTGAGCTTATCAAGCAGTGGATACATAAAAGCACTTCCTGTCATTTGTTTCTTTTCAGCAGATATTCCACCAGTTCCCGCAGGAAACCTGCCTTCTCTCCCAAAGGTGCCAGAGCTGCCACAGCCTCTGCCACCGTCTCCTCTGCCAGTTTCCGGGCCTCCTCCAGTGAGGTCAGGGTCACATAGGTGGACTTGTCGTTGCGCTCATCGCTGCCTACAGGCTTGCCGATGAGTGCTTCGTCCCCGGTCACATCCAAAATATCGTCCGTTATCTGGAAAGCCAGACCAAACTTGTCTGCATAGGTGGTAAGGGCTGCCAGCTCCTCTTCGGAAGCTCCTGCCAGCATGGCACCGCTGCGGATAGCCGCATGGAAGAGCGCTCCCGTCTTGCCCATATGGAGCTGTTTGAGGGTTTCCATGTCTATCTTCTGTCCCTCTGCCTCCAAATCCATGGCCTGGCCACCCACCATGCCGCTCTGTCCGGCAGCGATGGCAAATTCCTTCGCCACTGCCAGCTTCACAGCTGGGTCTGCCTGCTGGCGCAGCACCACTTCAAAGGCCAGGGTCAGCAGGGCATCACCTGCCAGCACAGCCATGCCGTCTCCATAGACCTTGTGGTTGGTGAGCTTGCCCCGGCGGTAGTCATCATTGTCCATGGCGGGCAGATCATCATGGATGAGCGAGTAGGTATGGATCATTTCCATGGCGCAGGCCGCCGTGAGAAAATCCGTGCCCCTGCCTCCCACAGCATCCGCAGCCGCCATCAGCAGCATGGGGCGCATTCTCTTGCCCCCTGCCATCAGGCTGTATTCCATAGCTTCACCCAGCTTGGGGTCAAGGGAAGGATTGGCCTTCAGTTCCTTCTCCAGCTGTGCTTCAACCAATTGCAGACGTTCCTGCCAGATTTCCTTGAGCATTTCATTTCTCCTCTATGACCAATTCTTCTTCTGATGTTTTCCCGCCATTTTCCTGCACCATCAGGTCCATCGCCTTCTCTGCCCTGTCCAGGGCTTTCAGGCAGGACTGTGAGAGGGTGACCCCCTCGGAGTATGCCGCCATCAAGTCCTTCAGGCTCATATCCCCCTGTTCCATGGAAGCCACGATTTCTTCCAGGCGGGAGAGAGATTCCTCAAAGGGCAGTTCTTTTTTCCTTGGCATATTTATCATCCTTTCTGCCCAGTGAGGTTTTCAACCCTGGCACTGAGTGAACCATCTTTCAAAGTGACCCTGATGCTGCTGCCCACTTCGGCTTCTTTGACGCTGGTGAGGACATGGCCCTCCTGCTCTACCAGGCCATAACCGCGCCTGAGCACCTGCACGGGACTCAGCATCTCCAGCTTCTTCACAGCCACCTCCAGGCCGTGCTGCTTTTTAGTCAGCGAAGATCTGGCATTCTGCTGCAATTTCAGCACAGCCATATCCAGCCTTTGCCGTCTGGCAGCCAGAAGCCTCTGCGGCTCCTTCAGGGCAGGATGCTGCATGAGGTGCCATAGTTTCTCCCGACGTTCTGACAGAGAGTTTTCCGCTGCCTTCTTCAGCTTCCCGTCGAGCAAATGCACATAACGCTGCAATTCTGCCCGGTCCGGCACCGCCAGTTCTGCAGCCTGCGAGGGGGTGGCTGCCCGCTTGTCGCTGACAAAATCTATCAGAGTGAAGTCTGTCTCATGGCCCACGGCTGAAATGACGGGAATTTCGGAGGCAAAGACAGCCCTCACCACGCGTTCCTCGTTGAAGGCCTGCAGATCCTCCATGGAGCCACCACCACGGCCCACGATCAGCGTGTCCACGGAGCAGCTGCGATTGAAGAAGTCTATGGCCTCCGCTATCTGCTCCGCCGCCCCCTCTCCCTGCACCTGCACAGGATAGAGCACCAGCTGCACCAGAGGCCAGCGGCGGGAAGAAACATGGTAGATATCCCTGAGCACTGCCCCGGCCAGGGAAGTAACGACACCGATTCTCCTGGGAAATCTGGGCAAAGGCTTCTTATGAGCCTCATCAAAAAGCCCCTCAGCTGAAAGCTTTTCCTTCAGCTGTTCAAAGGCCAGGGCCAAATCTCCTGTGCCCTCCGGCACCAGCGATTCGGCGTAGAGCTGATAGACTCCGTCCCGCTCATAGACAGCGAGACTGCCACCGGCGATGACCTGGAGACCATTAGTCGGCAGGAAGCGCAAATGCTGAGCGTAGCTGCGGAACATGACGCATTTCAGAGCTGAAGTCTTGTCCTTCATGGTGAAATAGCAGTGACCGGAGGGATACTGCTTGAAGTTGGAAATCTCCCCCCGCACCAGCATGTTTTGCAGGGGCCTCTCTCCGGCAATAAGATTCTTGATATACTTGTTTATCTCGCTGACGCTGTGTACTGCCATCACTATCCCCCCTGCAGCTAAAAACTCCCTGCGAAAAAAGCTGCGCAATGCGGACTTGATTTCCCGGGTTTCCACAACAAAGAGAGGCCAGGCTGCATGACGCGGTCTGGCCTCCCGGAGTCTACACTCAATCCGCCTGCTTTTTCACAAGAGCATTCAGGATACCATTGATGTAGCGTCCCGATTCATCTGTACCATATTTTTTCGCCAGTTCAACTGCCTCGTTGATAGCGATGCCGGGAGCAAGCTTTTCCTCTGCGAAGCACATCTCGAACACAGCCAGGCGCGCCAGATTGCGGTCCACCGCCGCCATGCGGCCCAGCTTCCACCCCTTGGCATGGGCGCTGATCATTTCGTCAATGGCTCCCAGCTGGCTTCTGGTGCCGGTCACAACAGTTTCGATGTACTGGCGATCCTTCTTCGTGAGGGTTTCCCCCTCCGCTTCGCCTAAAGCTGCATCAATGGCCAGGGTTTCATAAGCGCCCCGCTGCTCTTCCTCCTCATGGCTGTTGAAATCCAGCTGGAAAAGCGCCTGCAGGGCAACTTCCCTTGCTTGTCTACGACTCATATCTTAATTCGTTACCTTTCTTTCCTAAAACCGTAATCTGTATAGTTCGTGCCCCTGAACCGCTGGTATCTCACGGGCAGGAAGCGAGCCAGAGTCTCCTTCAGATCCAGCCAGGCATCAGCCTTGCTGTCATACTCATTGCCCAGCCACAAACCAGCCAGAGCCATGAAAATCACAAACATGGTCTGCCAGAAGCCAAAAATCAACATGGCTATGGCTATCACAGCACCGGCCGTAAGTCCCAGGCAGGCTCCCCTGTGCTCTTCCCACAGTCTCAGAAGCTCCTCGATTATCTTTGCTTTCATGTGCCTCACCAGCCTTAGACTACCCTATGCTTCCTGTCAGGGGCAGCATTGGTGATGTCAGTAATCAGCACTTCTACCGGCACCTGGCTATACCCCAGGATCTTCTCCAGCTGGCCGCTGACCAGCCGGGAAGCAGCGGCGGACACCTCTGCCACATTGGTCTCCTGGCCAATGATCAGAGCCAGGGATATTGACAGTGGCTCCCCCTCCCCCTTGGGCATAGACTTTACCTTCACCTTGGCATCACGGACCCCCCGCACATCGCGCACCAGTTTGTCCACCAAGCCGCGCACGGCATCAAGGGCCACCCCCACCTGACCGGCAGAGCTTTCCACCATCACCAGTTCTCCCTGAGAAACCGCCTTGGGAGCCTGACGGCTGAGGGAGAGCAGCACCAGATGCATGCTAAGGAAAAAAGCTGCTGCCGAAGCCACGATAGTTTCCTGGCGTCCCAGAGCAAAGCGAAGCTCATTGAGCCAATAGTGCTCAGGTACAATCTGCAGGCAGACAGCCAGCACGCCCAAAGAGAGCAAGACCAGAAAAAGCGCGAAAAGAAATAAGAAAAAGCGATTTATTATCCCCATCTATCAGGCCTCTCCTAAGTATGCTATAGCCTCGGGCTGATTATCTGACCCGCACTTCCTCAGGCTTGTTCTCATCTTCAGGGAAGCCTACGCCCTGGACGTGGATATTCACTTCCACCACGGAAAGGCCCGTCATGGTCTCGATGGCCTGCTTCACGTTCTCCTGGGCAGCCAGAGCCACATCAGGTATGCGCACGCCATACTTCACGATGATGTAGAGGTCAACAGCTGCTTCCTTCTCGCCCACCTCAACCTTCACGCCTTTGGCAAAGTTCCTGCGACCCAGCATCTCGGCAATGCCACCGGCAATGCCGCCACTCATGCCGGCAATGCCATCTACCTCGGTGGCAGCCAGCCCCGCAATGATGCTGACCACTTCGTCAGCTATGCGAATGGAACCCAGAGAATTATCTTTCCGTACAATTTCCTTTTCATTTGCCATGCTGAAAACCTCCTTGAGCCTTTTAAGATTAGCTTTGTCATTGCATAAATATACTTACTTCTTACTTATTCTATAAAGCTGTCAAAATTTCCTTCTATGGCATGAAACTACTTGCAAGAAACTCCATAACTTATACTGGAGGCCGTTAATATTTGACAGGCGAAGCGCAGACAAATATTTACGGATCCGTATATGCAGCGTCCGCAACCAAGCTCGTCCTGGTAAAATTCTCCGAACGCGAGCATACATAAAAACTGCCGTACCATGCCCTGATGATACGGCAGCTGATTTCTTTAAGCGCGCTCGATGTAGTTGCCCGTACGGGTATCGATGCGGAGGGTATCGCCCTCGTTGACGAACAGAGGCACACGAACCTCATAGCCAGTCTCAACCTTGGCCATCTTGGTAGCGCCGGTGGCTGTGTTGCCCTTGACGCTGGGCTCGCACTCCACAACCTTCAGGTTGACGGAATTGGGCAGGGTGATGCCGATGATGCGGCCCTTGAAGGACTGGAGGGAAACCTCCATGTTCTCCATGAGGTAGTTGAGAGCATCGCCCAGCTGCTCCTTGTTGAGCTCGGACTGCTCATAAGTCTCCATATCCATGAAGGTATACATGCCATCGGACTCATAGAGGAACTGCATGTTGCGGTTCTCCAGGTGAGCCGCAGGCATCTTCTCGTTGGGGTTGAAAGTGCGCTCAACCACGGCACCGGTCTCAACATTCTTGATCTTGGTACGAACGAAGGCTGCGCCCTTGCCCGGCTTCACATGCTGGAAATCTACAATCTGCCAGACACCGCCATCGATCTCGATGGTCAGGCCCGTGCGGAAATCAGTACTGTTAATCATTAACTTACGCCCTCCAAATTTCAGCGATTTGCTACAGTGATATTATTTATTATAAAATATTTTTCCCGTTAATTCAACGGTATTTCTATAAATTCCTTGTTGGCACGGGTCAGCGCCTCACTGCCAGTCTCGGTCACCAGCACCGTATCCTCTATGCGCAGGCCGCCCCAGCCTGGAATATAGACACCGGGTTCGTCAGTGACCAGCATGCCGGGACGCAAGTCTTCGCAGGTGCTCTTCTTGGAAAGGCGGGGAGATTCATGGATTTCCAGTCCCAGGCTGTGACCCAGGCCGTGGCCGAAGTATTGGCCCAAGTCGTCCTTGTCCAGTGCCTCCCGCACCGCCTGATCCACAGCTTTGCCTGCAGCACCAGGCTTGATAAGGGTCAAAGCCATCTTCTGGGCCTCCAGGACCTTATTGTAAATGAACCGCTGCCTCTCTGTGGCTTCGCCCACGCAAATAGTGCGAGTGATGTCGGAGCAATAGCCCTGGTACATGGCGCCAAAGTCCATGGTGACAAACTCCCCTGCCTCAATCACCTTGTCCGTGGCGGTGCCATGGGGCAGGCTGCCACGCAGGCCGGAAGCCACGATGGTGGTGAAGGAGGGCTTCTCCGAGCCATTCTCACGCATGGCATTTTCCAAACGAGCAGCCACGGCTATCTCTGTGACTCCGGGACGAATAAACTTCAAGGCTTCTGCAAAAGCCGTATCGGCAATGGCACAGGCTCTGCGGATATGAGAGATCTCCTCTGCATCTTTGATTTCCCTGAGCTTGTCCAAATGCAAAGAAGTGCTGAATTCCACGCCTTCCAAAAGTTCCGTGAGCTTCTTGTAGTCATCATAGATAAGGGCATTGCCCTCAAAGGCCAGCTTCCTGCAGCCGAAGGACTTCACCACCTCGGCAGTCTTGGCCAGCAGCCCGTCCTGCTGCTCTACAATCTCATAAAGAGGTGCCTGAAGGCCCGCCTGCTCCGTATAGCGATTGTCAGTGATGAGAGCCGCCTTGTCACGGGTGATGACCAAAGTGGTATCGTCCCCCCGGAATCCGCTGAAGTAATGCAGATTCACGTACTTCGTCACCACTACCCCATCAAGTTCCTGCTCCTCAAGCATAGCACGCAAAGCGGCCAGACGGTTCTCTGTCATAAGATATTACCTCTTTCCACATTTTTGTAAGTAGATTACGAGATTTATTATAATGCCTTGAAGAAAAAGACGCAAATATGGGGCTGATGCACATGACCAAATGTGCATCAGCCCCTGGGGGCGCTATCAGTGAATCACATGCTCTTTACCTGCCTATGAAGCCAATGCTGCTCATGCCGTCAATGGTTTCCACCCCGCGACCATTCTGATAGTGCAGGTCAGATATCAGCACCTGGCGGATGTAATGCTTCCTGCCCGTGCCTCCATGGAAGGTAAAATAGCTGCTGGCCGAATGGATGACCAGTGGTGTGCCCTTATCATCCTCCCCCAGGTACATCATGACATGGCCGGGCTTGAAGAACAGCGCACCCACAGGAGCTTTTTTCAGCTCTTTCCACCGCTGCTCTCTGGCAAGCCCGGAAAGATTCAAGGATTTGGGCATGGCCAGTTCCTGCTGGTCGGCATCCCTGGGGATTTCCAGCCCCATGCTGCGATAAATATCGCCCACATAGGAAGAACAATCCACGCTGTCTTCCATGCCGCCCCAACCATAAACATCTCCCAGGAACTTCAAGGACTGTCGGATGAAATTGTTTTGGGTGCAAGGCAGCCAGCCCTTATGTACAGTATCATCTGCGGGAATATTGACCTCTGCTTCATGCAGTACCCCATTCACTTCCACTGGGATGATAGCCGCCCAGGTGCCGTCTGGCTGAACCTTAGCCTGACGCAGGGGAATGACGCTGCCCATCTGGAAAAGGACCTGCCAGCCGCCTTTGACCGCCACAGTTTTCTTGTTGGCTGTCACCACCAGAAAATCCTCGGGCTGGACATAACGCTGCCAATGGGCGCGGTCCGCAAAAGCCATGGTGCCTTTGCTCACCCAGCCTGTATAATTCCGTGACTTGACGAAGGCATAGGCTCCGTCGCTGCTCTCTGACAAAACCAGCAGCGGCTCAGCCGGGTCAAGAGCCGTCCCCTGCAGATCATCATAATGGCGAAAATCCTGATCGTCAAAGTAGTTCTTTGCTGTCGGCAGGAGGCGAAGGTTCGTGCGCTCCGTTGTCAGGGCATAGCGAACCTCATTTTTCTCTTCCAGGCTGGCAAGGCCGCAGTTGGCTTTGGCTTCGTCATAGCTATTCTGGCTGATGGGCTGCCCGTTTGCATCATAATGCTCTTCAGGTGTTGCCATTTCCCGAAAATCCTGCTGGGCGGAAAGGATCATCTCCTGCAGCTCACTCCGGGCAACCGACCCGGGGAAGTTCAGCAAGTCCGTCAGGCTGGAACTTTTTTCTCTCATGCTGGCGTTCAAAGCCAGGATCTCATTCCGATCAAGCAAAACCTTGTCGCCCTCGTAGTTGCGGTTGATCCAATAGTCAGCCGTTGCCCGCACATCACGGATGGCAATGGTATCTCCCGACACCTCGGAAGCAGCTGCTGCCACGGCACAGTTTCCCGGAAGCGGCGCCATGTCAAAGGGCAGGCCAATGGAAAACACTCCCGCCATAAACATGGCACCGATAACTCTTCTCCTTGCATGCAATGGCAATGATTTCAATCAAATCATCCTCCCTATCTGCTGATCCTTATACCCAACATGAGAGCAACAACTGCATCTCAATCATATTTTTCGGCAGCTTCTTCACTTGCCACAGAACATCAGCCCCAGCATGGTGATGTCATCGGACTGCTCAGCCCCGTCTGCAAATGCAGCTATATCTCCCCTGACTTCCGTCAGGATTTCCTTCACCGAAGCATCTTCGCGCATGCTGTCCAAGGTCTCCTGCAGGCGTTCCTCCGAATAGAAGTGTTGCTCCTTGTCCATAGCCTCTGTCACGCCATCCGTGTAGAGGAAAAGCATATCCCCGGGAGAAAGCTGCAGGCGATGAGCCTCATAGCTCAAATTCTCCATCACGCCCAGGATGCGTTGTTTCTTCTCATCCCGCACATAGCTGAATTTGCCTGCCTTTCTGACCAAGGGCGCATTGTGCCCACCGTTTACATAGATAACTTCGCCCGTGTCCAGATCCAGCTGGGCCAGGAACACCGTGACGAACAGCATTTCTCCATTGTCCTGGCAAAGCTCCCGATTGGCCAGGGTCATGACAGCGCCGAAATCATCAGGGGCTGTTGCCGTCAGCATGAGATTCTTCAAGGTGGTTTTTGCTCTCATCATAAAGAGCGCCGCAGGCACTCCCTTGCCTGACACATCAGCCAAAGTCACCACCAGATGCTTTTCATCCAGCATGTAGAAATCATAGAAATCCCCGCCTACTGCTTTAGCCGCGGACATGGACGCAAAAAGCTGTATGCTTTCATTGTCTGCCAGGAAGTCACGGGGCAAGGCCCCAAGCTGGATATTCCTGGCTACGGAAAGCTCCGTAGCAATGCGCTCCTTTTCTGCCGTGATTTCCGTAAGATTTTTCATATAGGTCTGCAGCTCGTCTGTCATGGCATTGAAGCAGATTGCCAGATGCTCCAGTTCATCTCCCGTATGGACTTCAACTTTCTTGCCGAGATTGCCGCTGCTGATCTCCCGCACGCCATCAGCCAACTCGCTGATGGGTGCCACAAACCGCCTGGAAAGCTTCCTGCCGCTATAGACCACGGCAACCAGCAGAACTATGATGGAAAATACCATCAGGAGCATGGTTGACAGCATCTGCCCCTTCAGATAAGAAGTCTTTTCCTCCGTCAGTTTGCTGATATCAGCCTTATTCTGCAAAGCAGGGGCAATGACATCATCGGCAGCGAAGGCCGCCGCAAAACTCCAGCCGCTGCTCTCAATGGGAGCAAAAGCAATGTAGTAGTCTTTACCATCCACCTTGGTTTGCCGTACGCCGCAGTCCCCAGCCACCATTTCCCTGATAGTCAGGGCCAGCGTTGGATTATCAGACTCCCTCAGGTCATTCTTGATATTTACCTCAAGCTCCCTGCCGTTGCCCGCCTCGCCAAAGTCTCCTTGCGAGGACAAGATGACATAACCCCGCTTGTCCGTCACGAAACAAAATCCTCCGTCATGCAGGTTTGTTTCCTTCAGGATATGCTGCAGGTCATCAAGAGAGATCTGCATGCAGGCCACTCCGGCCAGGCTTTTATTATCGTCATAGTAAGGTACGGAACAGAACATGCCCAATCTCTTGTTGAAGACAAATTTCCTTACCGGGGTAAAAACGAATCCCTCCTGACTGGCAGCGCGCTTGTACCAGTCACTGGCCAAAGCGTCATAACGGGGCTGCGGAATGTCTGACTTGTCCTCTGCCAGCACTCTTTCAGCATCTACGGACAAGGCAAAGTTCTCCCGGGAAGCAATGAAAACCGACTGTGCCATATCGTTGTTCATCACCATGCCGGTCAGCCAGTCACCGATATTGGCCAACAAGGAAATATGCTCAGCCAAGGTCTCCGGTGAAACTTCAGGCCCATACTGAAGATATAGATCCAGGCCACGATAATTGTCGGGAGCTGGTATATGCACTTCCTTGGGCAGATATCTTTGCGGGTATTTTTCTATATTCTCAGCTTGCCAAGCCACTACTTGCACATCGCGGGCAATATCCTCCAGACTGCGATTGATGATGGAAGCGTTATCCTGGGCTATATGCAGCAGCTCTTCCTGCCGTTGCTTTATCAGGAGGTTCGAACCTTCCTCATATGAATTCTCACCCAGGCTTTCCCCCATGCTCTGTGCCTCTTGGAGGGAGACATTCATGCCATAGAGGGCTATCCCTCCTAAGATGAGCACCGCCACCAAATTGCTCCCCAGCACTATGCGCACCAGCTTATCCAGGATATTCCCCCGCTTATCCCCCATAAGCCACTGCAAAAATTTATTGAAAAAACTTCCCATGATTGCAACTCCTTCACAATGGCAGCTCCATCAGCAGATGATCTTCAAACACCTTAGACAGAATATCCAAAAGCCTGCCATCGTTTACTTTTCCTAAAACACGAGCTTGAAAGTACGTGTTACTTATTCTACACCACTGCCCATTTTCCTGCCCATATAGCCACATCTAATGATAACAAAAGTCATTCAGGTAGGAAAATACCTTTTCATGGCGAAGATACATATTATGGAACAGTGTATTTGGGAGGGAACAACATGACTGAATTCAAACTGAAAAATATTCTCAAGCTGGCATCAATGGGCACCATAGCTGCTTCCCTGCTCCTGCCACTGGCCTCCGGCACTCCTGCCGAGGCCGCGATTCCCCTGCGTGGGATTGTCGAAGGATTCTACGGCACGCCCTGGTCACATTCTGACAGGCTTGAAATGCTGCGCTTCTGCAAAGAAAAAAATTTCAATGCTTACATCTATGCTCCCAAAGATGACCCTTACCACAGAGCAAAATGGCGGGAGCCATACCCGGAGGACAAGCTGGAGGAACTGAGCTCCCTGATACAGCAGGCTCAGAAAAATAAGGTGAAATTTATCTTTGCCATCTCCCCAGGTCTGGATATCCATTTTGAAGGCATGGCAGGCATAGCTGACCAACTCGCCATGAAAGAAAAGATGGAAGCCATGTACGCTCTGGGGGTACGGGATTTTGCCATTTTCTTTGACGACATAGAAAATAAGGATGCCCGTGGCCAGGCAAAGTTCTTGAACTGGCTGGAGACAAACTTCATCGAGCGCCACCAAGACCTTGCTCCTCTCATCACCGTGCCTACGGAATACTTTCGGCAGGATATGGAGGAAAAAGGGCTCATCAAACCTTATACCAAAGATTTTTCCACACTCCTGCACAAAGACATCATGGTGCTATATACTGGCGAAAAGGTAGTGCCTGACGGCCTAGCAGACGACGACTACGACACTGCCTGCCGCCTCTACCACAGGAAACTCGGCCTCTGGTGGAACTATCCCGTCAGCGACTACCTGGAAGCCAAGCTGGCTCTGGGACCTGTGGAAAAACTCCCTCGCAAGAAGAAGCTGCCTGCCCTGTTCTTCAACCCCATGAAATATTCACAACTCTCAAAGCTGAGCCTCTCCACCGGCGCCACCTATGCCCGCTCTCCTCGCAGCTATAAGCCGGAAAAGGCCTGGCAGCGAGCTATGGAAGAACAGTACGGCCAGCTTGCCAAAGACATGGAAGCCTTTGCAGGCCACTCCCAGCATATGCTGGTGAGCTGGGCTGAAATCGGCCCGGCTGACGGAGCTCAGCTGCGCCAGCTGGCAGATGCATACTGGGCAGCCAAGGACGGCAAAGAAAAGGAAGCTGCCAAGAAGAAACTCTGCACAGAAATCACTTCCCTGGAAAAATCCCTCAACAGGCTCCTGAAAGGTCTTTCTCCTGAAATCCTCTCCACCTGCCGCCCTCAGCTAGAGCAGTTGCTGCGCATCTCTCAGGCCAACAGGCTGGGCATTGAGCTGCTGGAGGGAAACAAAAGCTATCAGACAGACTTTGACCGCCTGCTGCAGGAAGTCAAGGAACATGACAAGGAAGCCCTGGTATCAGAAAAAAGCGCCCGGGCTCTTTTGACAGAAATAGAAACAGCTCTGACAGCAAAATAGAGAGTGCTGAAAACGCCAGGCTAACAAGAACTCTTGCACAGCCTGGCGTTAATAATTGGCTTTATGATGGTATTATCTTTTGCTTTTGAGCCTGAAGATGATGGCCTCCAAAGCAGCCATATAGCTGGCCACCCCCAGGCCGCAGATCTGACCCAAAGCCACGGGAGCCAGCACGGAAGTGTGACGGAATTCTTCGCGCTGGTGGATATTGGAAATATGCACCTCTATCACCGGCACCTCCACGGCAGCGATGGCATCCCGCAAGGCTATGCTGTAATGGGTGAAGGCCGCCGCATTGAAGATGATGTAGTCATATTTCCCCCTGGCTGCCTGCACGGCATCCACCAGCACGCCCTCATGGTTGGACTGAAGGAACTCTATGCCCAGCCCGGCTTCCTCTGCCCGTTTCTTCAGCATCTCATTGATGTCTGCCAGAGTGGCAGAGCCGTAAATCTCAGGCTCCCGGGTGCCCAAAAGGTTCAGGTTGGGGCCGTGGAGCACCAGAACGTTTGCCATATGCTCTGCCTCCTCAGTAGCGGATCTGGAAGCCGCTTTCCGGCGGCAGGACAGGGTTCTGCTTCTCCATATGGAACTCCGTCACCTTGATGAAGTAATTGCCCTTCTGGATGATTTCAAAGAGCTTGTCCACCTTGTCAGCGGGTCCCTGCACTTCCATATCCACGGTGCCATCGCTCAAGTTCATGACCCAACCCCGGATTCCCAGCCTGCTGGCGTTTTCCCGCACATACATGCGGAAACCCACTCCCTGAACCCTGCCTGAAGCCTTGGCAAAATAGCGTACAGTTTCTTCCATTGCAAACACTCTCCCTTTTCCTTTTTAATCCTGAACGTCCCTTCTAAGTATCGTATATGGCTCAACTGGCCTTGCCATGCGAATCCTGACAATCTGCTGAGGGTGAGGTGCCACATCAATTGGCTGCCCTTCCTCATCCAGCATATCTGATAGTTCCTGACGGAAGCCCTCTCCCTTGGGCTGGAATATTTCCAGTTCTTGCCCCTGTTTCATGTTGTTCCTCTGCTCCACCGTGGCGTAACCCGTGGCCTCGTCATAGGCGAGCACCAGTCCCACAAAATCCGAGGTCTGGATATAGGAGGAAGTACCATAAATCTGGTCATCAGCATCGGGCTGATGATAATAAAAGCCTGTGGTATATGGCCTGTGGGATACTTTCTCCAATTCATCCAACCATTCCTGCTTCACCTCGAAATGCTCCGGATCCTCGAAGCAGCTATCTATGGCCAGGCGATATGCCTTGGTGACGCTGGCTGCATAGTGGACGCTCTTCATGCGCCCCTCTATCTTCAAGCTGTCCACGCCGCTCTCTATCACATCTTTCAAATGCGGCAGCAGGCACATATCCTTGGAGTTCATGATGTAACTGCCCCGGTCGTCTTCCTCAATGGGGAAAAACTTCCCAGGACGGGTTTCCTCTACCAGCGCATACTTCCAGCGGCAGGACTGGGCACAAGCCCCACGATTGGCATCACGCCCCGTGAAGTAATTGCTCAGCAGGCACCTGCCTGAATAGGAAATGCACATGGCTCCATGGACGAACATCTCCAAGTCTGCCTTAGTCTTTTCCCTGATGGTGCCAATTTCCTTGAGGCTCATCTCCCTGGCCAGCACCACCCTCCTGGCTCCCAGCTCATGCCAGGCATTGACGGTGGCCCAATTGGTATTGTTGGCCTGGGTGCTGATGTGCAGTTCCATCCCGGGAATAACCTGCTGGCACATGCGGAATAGCCCCAGGTCTGCCACCAGCAGAGCATCAGTGCCGATTTCATCAAGGTATCGCAGATATTCCGGCAGGCCGTCCAAGTCCGCATTATGGGGAAAGATATTCACCGTCACGTAGACTTTCTTGCCCAGACCATGGGCAAAGTCCATGGCTTCCTTGAGCTCCTCACGGGTGAAGTTCCCTCCCAGGGCCCGCAGGCCATATGACTTGCCCCCCAGGTAGACGGCATCGGCTCCGTAGAGCAAGGCCATCTTCATCTTTTCCATATTGCCGGCAGGGGCCAAAAGCTCCGGTTTCTTCAAAATCAAATTCTTTCCTCCAATTGTGATGCATCTTTATAGGTGACAGCTAGTCCATCCCCATTCGACATTATTTCTGTCCTGAACGGAGCACGCTGCACCATTTCCAGATATTCTCTCAATCTTTTCACAATGGTCTTATACCGCCTGGGCGGTTTCTCCTGCCCCAGCACATAACCCCGGAAAAGCACGTTGTCAGCCACAATTGTCGCTTTTTTCGCGAGAAGAGGCTGCACCTTGTGTAAATAATCCACATACTGTCCCTTGGCAGCATCTATGAAGACAAAATCGAAGCCCCCTGCAGGCGGGGTCAGCCTTGCCAGGATATCCCCGGCATCTCCCAAATGAAGCTCCATGCAGTCATAATAAGGGGATTTCTTCCAAAAATCCTTAGCCAAAGCTGCCCTCTCCTCGGAAAGCTCCAGAGTGGTGATATGTATATCCTCTGCCCCATGCTCAGCCATAAGCAGGGCAGAGTAGCCTATAGCCGTGCCTATCTCCAACACCCGCCGTGGCTTGCATTCCTCAATTATCCTGATGAAAGCCTGCCTGCCCCTCTCATTGATGATGGGCACATGTTCCTTTTCCGCATGGGCTTCCATTTCCCGCAAAAGTTCTTCCAAATCTCGTCTTCCTTAAAATTCAACGCACTTCATCCACAATGGCCAGGTGCTCCGCATATGTATTGGAGTAGTGGTTATGGCCCTGACGGTCAGCCACGAAATAGAGATAGTCCGTGTCTGCGGGGTAGAGCACTGCCTCAATGGCCGCCATGCCCGGGCTGGCAATGGGCCCTGGTGGCAGGCCATAGTTCTGATAGGTATTGTAAGGCGATTCCATCTTGGTATCGGCTATGCTGACATCTTCTTTGGGCGCGTCCAGCAAGTACTGCAGAGTAGTATCTGACTGCAGGGGCATGCCGATGCGCAGCCGCTTGAAGAAGACCTGGGCAATGATAGGCCTGTCCTCCTCATAGCGGGCTTCCTTCTCCACCAGGGAGGCCAAAGTCACCAAATCGTAGATGGAGAGATTCATTTCCTCTGCCCTGGCCCGAAGCTTCTTGGTGAGCCGCTGGTCAAAGTCCCGGGCCATCATAGCCATGATCTCCTTTTCCGATACATCGGACTGAATCTCATAAGTGTCCGGGAAGAGGAATCCTTCGGCAGCATAGCGGACATTATCATGCTTCTCCACATAGTCATAAGGAGCATAGTCCTTGGCCAGCTTCAGGAATTTCTCCTTGTCCACCAGGCCTTCATCAGACAATCTTTCCGCAATTTCCTTGATGCCAAACCCTTCGGGAATGGTGAACTTGATAGAGGTGGTTTCTCCTGAAATGAGCTTGCCGATGGCATCTTCGGTCTTCATGCCCGGATGCAGCAGATAAGTGCCTGCCTTGAACTTGTCCTGCAAGCCTCCTGTCTTCACCTGCCACCAGAAGGAAAATTTGCTGTCAATGACCCCATGGGCCAGCAGTTGCCCGGCAATGGCATCTGCGTCCATGCCAGGCTTCACCGTAATATAAATCTTCTGGTCAGGATCATGGGAAGGCTTAGGGACACTCGAAACACCAAAGGCCAGATACAGGGAACCCATGACCAAAACCAGCAGCACCGACGCCAGTATGACCCAGCGCTTCCAGGTGAGACTATCGGCCAGCCCTTCCAATTTCTCCCTGAAGCCACCGGACTGACCAAGCTTTCCCAGTTCGGAACTGCCGGCTGACAGCCACGCCTCAACCTCAGAAAAATATCCCTTCAACCTGCCAAAGAAACTATCCTCTTCAGGCGGTGTAGGTTCCATGCCCATCTCTCCTATCTTTACATGAAAGAGCCGCCATCCATCGGATGGCAGCTCTTGTACTGTACTGTTTTTTATTCCTTTTCGGATTCTTCGACCAAAGCATCATAGGCCTTCTGCACGGCCTCGAATTCCTCATCAGTCGGCTCGATGTATTCTTCCTCGCCTTCGTCGTTGACGACAATCTTGGCAATCAGCACATCCTCATCATCTTCGCAACCACAGCCGCAACCGCAACCATGACCATGGTCATCCTCATCCTCATGTATGCCAACCAACAAGGCATATTTCTGGTCACCTACAGGAATGATCATTTCTTCCTGGTAGTAGTATTCATTGCCTTCCTCGTCTGTCATGACCACCATGACATCCTCATCCTGCATATCTTTTTCCTTATCGGACATGATAATCACCTCTCCTGCTCTATTTCAATCTAACCATAATTTTATCGTAAGCCAAACCCGCTTGTCAACCCTTGGCCTGAGGACTGTCAAGGAAGCCCTGCAGGATGAACACCGCTGCCATCTTGTCTATGACCTTGCGGCGCTTCTTGCGGGAAACATCCGCCTCCAGCAGGGAGCGGGTAGCAGCCACGGTGGAAAGGCGCTCATCCCAGAAGAAGACCTCCGTATCGGGATAGGTTTTCTGCACCTCGGCCATGAATTCTTTCACGAATTCGCAGCGCTCGCCTTCTGTGCCGTTCATATTCCTGGGATAGCCTGAAACCAGTGATTTGGTTTCATACTGCTCCATAAGCTCGCCCAATCGTCTGATGTCTGACTCCATATCCTTGCGACGGATAGTCTCCACCCCCTGAGCAGTCAGACCCAAAAGATCGCTGGCCGCAATACCGATGGTGCGGTCACCTATGTCAAGGCCCAAATACCGCTTCATTGCTTCTTCTCCAGATAAGCCCTGACCAGTTCCTCTAACAGCTCGTCTCTCTCCAGAGAGCGGATCTTGCTGCGGGCATCATTGTGGCTGGTCACATAGGCCGGATCACCGGAGAGAAGATAGCCTACCAGCTGATTGATGGGATTGTACCCCTTCTCCTCCATGGCAGCACAGGCATTGCGGATAACCGTCTCTGCCTTGTTTTCATCATTGCCGAACTTGAACATCATTGTTTCCTGACTGACCATATCTATACCTGCCTTCCTGTCTTAAGTTTGTTTATGTATATTCTACCACAAAATCGAATTCAAGCCAGCATATTCCGCAGTTCTTCCTCTGTGAGGATTGCAATGCCCAGTTCCTGGGCCTTGGTGAGTTTGCTGCCGGCGGCTTCGCCTGCCACCAGATAACTGGTTTTCTTGGACACAGAACCTGCAACCTTGCCGCCGTGCGCCTCGATAAGCTCGGCGCATTCCTTGCGGCCCAAGGTGGGCAAGGTTCCCGTGATGACGAAGGTCTTGCCCGCAAGCTCATTCCCTGCCAGGGCTGGCTGCTCCTGCACGAAGTTTACCCCGGCTGCCTCCAATTCCTTCAGGACTGCCCGGTTTTTTTCATCTCCAAAGAAAGCCAGGATGGCCTTGGCGCTGATTTCCCCCATATCCGGCACTGCCAAAAGCTCTTCTTCCCTGGCTTCGCTGAGTTTGGCAAGGGAGCCGAAGGCTGCCATCAATTCTTTGGCCGCTGCTCTGCCGATGCCGGAAATTCCCAGGCCTGTCACCAGCCGCTGAGGATCGTTCTTCTTGCTTTCTTCAATAGCAGCCAGCAGCTTGTCAGTATTTTTTTCCTTGCCAATCAAGCCCTTGGCAATAAGCTCTTCACGATGTTCAAACAAATGATAGATATCGGCAATATTCCTGAGATACCCCTGCTCGATGAGGCCCTTGACTGCCGCCTCGCCAAAGCCCTTGATATCCATGGCGTTCCTGCCCACAAAATTCAGGATATGGTTTTCCAGCTGGGCAGGGCAGGAAGGGTTCTGGCACTTGATATCTGCCGTATCCGCTTCCCGCACCGCTTCTGCCCCGCAGACAGGACATTCATGGCCAATGAGGAAAGGCTCCGCCCCCGCAGGGCGCTTCTCTTTCACCACTTCTTTGACCTTGGGGATGATTTCTCCTGATTTGTAGACCTTCACCGTATCACCGATACGCACATCCAGGCTGTCGATAAAGTCCTGATTGTGAAGGGTGGCCCGCTCTACTTTGGTGCCGCAGAGCTGCACAGGGTCGAAGACCGCGGTGGGAGTGATGCGGCCTGTGCGGCCTACGGAAAGCTCTATGCTGCGCACCACAGTTTCCTTTTCCTCCGGGGGGTACTTGTAGGCAATAGCCCAGCGTGGCACCTTGGAGGTGGCTCCTAATTTCTCACGGTCAGCCAGGCTGTTGAGCTTCACCACGGCTCCGTCAATATCATAGGGCAGGCTACCCCGGCTCTCGCCTATGGCCTGGATGGCAGACCACACTTCTCCTGCTGTATGGCAGACCTTGTAGCTGTGGATGATTTTGATGCCCTGCTGCTTCATGAAGTCATAGGCTTCAGTATGAGTAGCAAAATCCCTGCCTTCTGCCTTTTGCAGGTTAAAGACGAACATGGAAAGCTTGCGCTCTTTGGTAATGCGGGCATCCAGCTGCCGCAGGGTTCCCGCAGCGCAATTCCGCGGATTGGCAAAGGTCTTCAAGCCCAAGAGTTCCTGCCTATCATTCACTGCTTCAAAAGCAGCCTTTTCCATATAGACTTCTCCGCGTATTTCAAAGTAGGGCAGCTGTTCCTTCAGCTTCTGCTTCACATCTTTGATAACCCTGGCATTAGCAGTTACATCCTCCCCCTGCACCAGGCCATCACCACGGGTGACAGCCCGGACCAATTCCCCCTTTTCGTAGCGAAGGGCCAGAGAAAGTCCGTCTATCTTCTCCTCCACCACAAACTCGGGATTTTCCAGTTCACTCCGCAAATTCTCCACAAAGCTGTAGATTTCTTCTTTTGAAAACACATCCTGCAGGGACAGCATGGGCACATCGTGCTTCACCAGCACCCCGGCACTGCGGCGTGCCTCGCCGCCCACCATCTGGGTGGGCGAATTGGTCGTGATAAGCTCAGGATAAGCCGCCTCGATAGTCTTGAGCCTTAGCATCAGCTGGTCATATTCATAGTCCGTTATTTCCGGACTGTCCTCATTGTAGTAGCGGTTATTGTGATAGCGAATCTTCTTCCGCAGGTCGGCAAGTTCTGCCTTGACGCCCTTGATATCTGCTGGTATGGCTTCTGGCATGCCGCCACCTCCTGTTCAGTCAACTTACGCCTTGGTAATGGGAGCGTATTTCTGCATCAGCCCTTTGACACCTTGGTCAGGGAAGGCAATCTTCAGCTCTACTTCCTCCCCTTCTCCCTTGACGGAAACCACGGTACCGATGCCCCACTTGCCGTGACGGGCCTTATCCCCAACTTTCCATTCTACACTGGTATCGGGGCGGATAGCAGTATTGCCTGATGGCTGTGCAGTTCCCATATTACGGCTGCGCAGGGCACTCATGGCCTGAAGGGCAGACTGAGGCTGGCCGTTGCGCTGCACACCGCTGCCCATCTGTCTTGCACTGGGCTGAAATGTCATCAGGCCTGCACGTTGCTGGGCTCCGTAATTGTTAGCATTAGCAAAGCCGTAGGCATTACCCCTGGGCACCAATTTTTCCAGATACTCATCGGGAATCTCCTTGAGGAAGCGGGAAGGCGGATAGGCATTCTGCCTGCCATAAATCGTGCGTCGTTGGGCATTGGTGAGATAGAGCTTTCGCTGGGCACGAGTGATGCCCACATAGCAGGTGCGACGCTCCTCCTCGATTTCCGCAGGCTCCATAAGGGTGCGGGAGTGCGGGAAAAGTCCCTCCTCCATGCCTACCATAAAGACAATAGGGAACTCCAGCCCCTTGGCAGAATGCAGGGTCATAAGCGTAACCCTGTCATCTTCTATGTCTGCGTTGTCAATATCAGAGACCAAGGCCAGCTGGGAAAGGAAGGCTTCCAAAGTAGGATTTTCCTCATCCTTCTCAAAGTCCTTGGCCACGCCGATGAATTCCTTGAGGTTTTCCAGCCGGGACTCGTTCTCCGGCTTCTTTTCTTCTTCCAGTTCCTTGATATAGCCCGATTCCTTCAATACCTTGTCAATGAGGTCGGAAACCTTCAGATTGGATTGCAAGCCCATGTACTTGAAGATAAAGGACGAGAAAAGTTCCAAGGGCTTCTTTACACGGGCTGTAATGCCCGGGATAGTCCCCAGCAAATCAGGGTTGGAAATCACATCAAAGAGGGTGAGTCCATTTTCATCTGCATATTCATTCAGCTTGGCCATAGAGGATGCCCCCAGCCCCCGTTTAGGCACATTGATGATGCGCATGAGGCTGACTGTATCAAGCGGATTATAGATAACCCTCAGGTAAGCCAGAATGTCCTTGATTTCCTTGCGGTCGTAGAACTTCAGCCCCCCCACCATGGTGTAGGCAATACCGCTCCTCATAAAAGTTTCCTCCAGCACGCGGGACTGGGCGTTGGTGCGGTAGAGAATGGCCATATCCCCCAGGGAAGCATTGAAGATGGTCTGCTGCTTGCGGATGGTAGTGACGATGAAATTTGCCTCATCACGCTCGTCCATGCCCTGATACCAGGTGAGCTTTTCTCCCGTGGCGTTTTCTGTCCAGAGTTCCTTGGGCTTGCGGTTGATATTATGCTCGATCACCGCATTGGCAGCCGCCAAAATGTTCTTGGTGGAGCGATAGTTCTGCTCCAGCTTGATGGTCTTTGCCTCTGGATAGTCCTTCTCAAAGTCCATGATGTTGCGGATATCAGCCCCACGCCAGCCATAGATGGACTGGTCGGCGTCACCCACCACACAGAGGTTGTGATGGGCTGCAGCCAGGATCTTGGTCAGCTGGTACTGGGCGCCGTTAGTGTCCTGATACTCGTCTACCAATATGTACTTGAAGCGATGTTGGTACTTGATGCGGACTTCCTCATGCTGCTCCAGGAGGAGCACCGTCACCATCAGCAGGTCATCAAAGTCCAGGGCATTGTTGTTCCTAAGTTCCTGTGCATAGATTTCATAGACCTCTGCCACCTTCTGCTCGAAAAAGCTGCCTGCATCCCGGGCCATGGCCTTGGGACCTAAAAGCTGGTTCTTGGCATTGGAAATGGCGTTCAGCACACTATTAGGAGCATACTGCTTATCATCCAGGTTCAATTTTTTCAAAGCGTTCTTGATGACTGCCTGGCTGTCAGAGGTATCGTAAATGACGAAATTCTTCTTATACAGCCCCGTGGCTTCAATCTCACGGCGCAGGAAACGGGCGCAGAAAGAATGGAAGGTACTGAGCCAAACATCCTTGGCCGCTTCACCTATCATGCGGTCCACACGCTCACGCATTTCCGTAGCTGCCTTGTTGGTGAAGGTGATAGCCAGAATGCTGTAAGGCGCCACCTTATGGGCTAAAAGGTTCGCCACCTTGCAGGTAAGCACCTTGGTCTTGCCTGAGCCGGCTCCTGCCATGATGAGGAGAGGCCCCTCCATATGTTCCACTGCCTGTTTCTGTGCCGGATTAAGTCCGCTGAAAATATCCAATGTATCCTCCTAATTTGTTGGCCTTGCAAAATACTTCTAAAAGGGTGAAAATCGGCTCACCCCCTGTCTGCTGGGAGTGAGCCGATTTCTATATCAATTTCTAGCTCTTACTGCTTGATGCGCTTCACTGCCTCAGAAAGGGGCGGGATAATCTGCTTCTTGCGGCTCATGACCCCGGGCAGGTAAATGTGGGTGCCGCTGGCATCCTTGTGGAA